>CAYWFG010000017.1:0-43571 GCA_964458185.1 uncultured Zetaproteobacteria bacterium | reverse complement strand
TGTTTCAGACAGCAACGTATGGCAGCATGGAGTGCCAAGTGGTAATGCTGCGACGGTTTCTTGGCAATCACCAGGTGCAGACCCGTATGTATGGGCAACTAATTTAAGTGGTACCACTTGGATTATACCCGATGCCCATCTTTATTTACCGATTGCAGACCTAACAGCAGCGACACAACCGATCATGACCATGCGTTTGTTCCAACATCAGCAAGGTTCTCAAGGTATCACGGTTGAAGCATTTGATATGCTTACTTCGCAATGGGTCGCTGTGACACCGTATGCCTCGGTTTACCCGTATAACTCCACCAATATGTTAAGTTCAGGCGTATCGGGTTGGGGTGGTTCTATTAATTATCAATCTCCAGGTAAGTATCAATTCATCGCTCTTGATTTGAGTAGTTATATAGGTTCAACAGTACAATTGCGTATTACCAATCGCAACTGGGATACGGCTTGGGGTTCGTATATCACCAACATCCGCATCGATGAAGAAGCAAGTGATGCTGATGGTGATGGTATTGTGGGTATTTTGGCAGAGTGGCTGACTTACGGTACAGATCCAACGATTGCCGATACCGATGGCGATGGCATCAATGATGGCGCAGAAGTTGCAGCAGGTACGAATCCATTAAATGCAGTAAGCTTTAATCAACCGCCCGTAGCTGGTATCAACCTAGCCAAAGGCGCGGTGCAATTTGATGGCGTGAATGATTATGTTTATGCAGGTAATGGTACAGGGCTTGTTACAGGAACGGGCGTGTTTACACAAGAAGCGTGGATAAAAACCGCAGCCGTGCTGCCGCGCATGGAAGTGTTAAACATCGGTAACGAAGCAACTATCGGTCAGGGTACGCACTTGTATGTTAATAGCGTTGGTAAATTGGCGTTTGATTTATCCAATATTGTTGCTGCAAGTTCTACGAAGACGATCAATGATGGTCAGTGGCATTATGTGGCAGCGGTGTTTAATGGTGCGCAAGTTCAATTGTATATTGATGGCATAGCAGATGGTCTAGCCGTTGCTATCTCACCCAATATACTGTTGGGTAATGTGATGATGGGTATGTATATCGACAATCTAGGTGCGCAGATAGGGCATTTTTCAGGGACTATGGATGAGCTTAGGGTATGGAATACAGCACGCTCACAAGGCGCGATCCAAGTAGATATGTATGCCGAATTAATCGGTAATGAACCCAATCTGATCGGTTACTGGAGCTTTAATGATTTTTATAGTGCTGTTGCTAATGATGCAACGGTCAATGCCAATCATGGTGTCTTCGGTGGTGGCGTGGCATCTGCTTCACCCACACGCATTGCTTCGATGGCTTTTGGTTTAAGCAACCCTGTCAATATTGGCATCCCAATGGATAATTATGCCACACTATGGTTAGCAGCGACCGATGCAGAAAGCAATCCCACCACGCTTGCGATCACCGCCTTGCCGAGCATCGGAACGCTCTGGCAAACCGTGGATGGCATAAACCCTTATACGCAAATTACGGCAGTCAATACGGTTGTCATGGATAGTTACGGACGGGTAGTGTTTGTACCACTGGCGGGGCAATCAGGAATTCCTTATTCAACTTTTGATATTGTCGCTAGCGATACTTACAGCACATCATCACCCTTGGTGGTGACCATTGATGTGTTACTGCAATCACAAATTATTGCCGCTGTAAACGGCAACAACAGTATCAGTGGTGCAAATTGCAACACGGTCTGGGATGCTTATGGTTTCCCTTACCATGTGCAATCGAATGTCACCATTGCATCGGGTTGTCGTTTGCAAATTGATGCTTATGCGGTAGTCAAGCTAGCCCCTGCTGTTCAAATAAGGGTGCAGGCTGGTGGCATTTTTGATGTCTATGGTACGGCATCTAACCCTGTTTATTTCACCTCGATTAAAGATGATACAGTGGGTGGCGATATTAATAATGATGGCATTGCAACACTGCCCGCAGCGGGCGATTGGCAAAATATTTATTATGAAGCGAACGCTGGTGGCACGATGCAGTATGCTGAGGTGCGTTATGCTGGTAGCAATGCCACACGGGGGGGCATTTATCTTGCTGCTTCTATTGGACTCAATGGTGTAACAGTAATGAACTCTGCCAGCCACAGCTTAGTGATTGATGGCCGTGCAGCCTCGACCATCACCAACAGTGTTTTTGATGGCTCTACTAAAGAAGGCATTTATCTAACCAGTACCAGCAATGCCATCATGATGGATGCGAGCAATACCATCAGCAATACCAACGTTGCGTACTTATCAGAACAAGGCATGCCTGTCGGTATTACTGCAACGGTAGCTGCAAGCGTTACTTCGGTGGTGACTACAGGGCGGTTGCAAGTAGGGGTCACGCTGGCAAGCCTAAACCTTGCCCAATTCACTGCTTGGGAAACACAGATTGGTCGCCCATTGCGCCGTGTGCAGCGGATGTATAATTTAGATGAGCCTGCTTATTTATGGAACACTGAAGTTCCCAATATGCTAAATGCTGGTTTTAAACTGATGCTTACCCTTGAGCCCAAGCTCAACACTGATATTTATGCCACTAGCCCCAGCCGTTTAAATGATATTACAGCAGGTCTTTACGATGCTGCCATTGATGCTTCCATTAATGGCATTATTAACAATGTGCAACCATCGTTCCCTGATGCCGATATATGGATTCGCATCGCTCAAGAGATGAACGGTGACTGGTACCCTTGGGGTGGTTTGCTTGATGCCTACGGTAATCCACACAATGGCAACACAGCGGCTAATTATATCGCTGCTTATCAACATATTGTGCAACGCTACCGCGCCGCAGGCTTGGGCGAAAACATGGTGAAATTTATTTGGTCGCCGAACGTCTGGCCCACTGATAATTTCACCATGTTTTACCCAGGCGATCCTTACACCGATTATATCGGTGTGGCAGGCTTTAACTTTGGCCCGAATACGGTGCTTCACCCGAACTTAGTTTGGCAAACATTCAATACAATTCATAACTATACCTACAATACCTTGGTTGCCGCCTACCCCAGCAAACAAATTATTATTGCAGGTATATCCTCGGCAGAAAGTGGTGGCAGCAAAGCCACTTGGGTGACAGATATGGCAACACAATTAAAAAATGGTTACCCATCTATTGTGGGGGTCTTTTGGTTCAATCTAGATAAAACATCTATTGGTGAAACGGATTGGCGCATTGACTCTTCACCCACGAGTTTGACCGCGGTGCAGCAGATGTATTTGGATAATTTGCTTTGGCGGTAATTTATCTACAAATAAAAAAGAATCCTTAGAGGGGTAATCCGATGAATATTTTTTTACTCACTATTGGTATATTATTGTTTTACTCGCCATTGTTGGCATCGGCGAATGAATGTGATTCTTTTGATCAAGCTATGATTCAAGTGGAAGAAGTCCGTTGGTGCAATGATGTTAATACCTTGACGCGGCAATGCGAAAAGCCGCTTGTCGCAAGCAAAAGCTACACCAGCACTGATTATAAACCCCTCTATTTATGGACGCGAATCAGCGGCAAAAAAGCAGCGATTGATAAACTTGAACATTGTGGGAAACTTCCTGTATACCACAAGTGGTATGTTATCAAATACTATGGTTTGGATAATGAACAAGCGCAATTGATTGATGAAATACCATTGTGCGCAGGCAGTAAAAAGCATCAAGGAAAATGCCAAAGCGTTGCTGATGTTGTCCGAAAATTGAGGGTGGAATTTTCCAAGCGTGGTTTTTTTGATTGGACAACGTGGAGCTATAAACAACATATTTATAAAGGCGTATGGCAAGTTCGATTGCTGTACCAAGATAATACTGCCGTGATGTGCGATGGTAGACCATGTGTTTACAGAGCAAAGGTTATGCCATGAGTGATCAACCTATACCCGATACGGTTTGTGATTCATTTCAAGATGCCGTGAATGATGCATTATTATTGCTCCGTTATGCTACAGAGTCAGGGCTTAACATTGATGATAAGACATTGGCTATTGTAGTTCAGGTGAGTCAAAGCAACGCGCCAGTCGATGTGGAAACACAAGTGTGTTTTTGGCGAGCGTATGAACAATTATCATTATTGCTCCACCCTATTACCGCAACGAGTTTGAGAGATTGTCGCAGTCCACACATGACTTGGAGCTTGTCTATTCTCACGGGTTTATTGATTATGTTGGTGGTGTCTTTTCAAGCATTGTGGGCGATAGGTATGGATTTGACTCAAAAACTGGATGAAAATGTCTCCCAGTTGCAACAAATATCAGCCATGGATGATAATTCAACACTGGCCAGTCAATTTGAGAAGGAAAAACTAATTACCAAAGGTGAAGCGTTATTGCGTGCATTAAACTCTTGGAATAATCCACTCAGCGGTTCTTTACTGTTTGTATTTAACAGCGTAACCAACGCAAATAACCCAGACTCTCAATCAGTAAACAACCCTGCCAGTGAAACACAAGATATGTTGATTCAATCAAAAATAACACTTGAGTTTTTACAGGTTTATATTCTTCCGTTGTTGTATGGCATGTTGGGAGCTTTTGCTTATGTGTTGCGGCATATATCATTTAGCATTCGTAGCCGAACGTATACGCATCAAACATTGTCTGATTATTTATTACGGGTGACGATGGGATGTATTTCAGGCTTTGTTATTGCATGGTTTATTGTTTCACCAGCATCGGAGAATGGTAGCCAAACTGCGAACATGATGGTTTCATTATCGCCTTTTGCTATTGCTTTTGTTGCTGGTTACAGCATTGAGTTGTTGTTTTCGTTCATGGATAAAATCATTTCACCGTTTATTACAGAACGCGAAAGAAACAAGGGTGAAGTTTAGAGAACCTGATTACATTCGCATTTATTGCGAGTTGCCTTGCTGCTGTCCTTTTAAAGCAAAGGTTTCTTTGAAATCAACAATCTCACCTGCTGAGTTAAGTCGTTTTTCTAGCAAGGTAAGGGCTGAATCATCAATGCTGATAATGTGACCATTGTTTTTTCCCATATATGCGCCGACTTTAACAATAAACCCCTTGCCTTCGGTATCTTCAATCATGGCAACTTTACGATCGCCAATACTAAAAATTGCAACCAGTTTTAGTTCCGTTAGATCTTTGTCTTCTAAGGGTTCTTTCGGGCGGCTGTTCAGTATTAACTTTGCAGCATCTTTGCTGGCTTGTTGTTGTTCTTTATTGATTAACCGTAACTCTTGCTCTCGTGCAAGTTTTAAATCAATGTAGGAAACAAAAGGATCGCGCATCCCTGTTAGGGAAAATATTGGTGCATGAAGAATGCGTTTGCTTGCATCGGTAGAGTTAGGGTCAAAGGCTTCTTTGTAGGGAGCCTTGGAGGCATAAGGGTCAACAACTGGTGCCGCAATACTTGCCTGTTTTGGGTTGCTTGCACTTGCAACTTGGCAAGATAACAGCAAGAAACACATAGAAAAAAATAATAATGCCGTTTTTTGCAGCAACATAACCTTACCTCTTATTGTATTGGTTAGGAATGGTACTCCCAAGGGGAATCGAACCCCTGTTTCCGCCGTGAGAGGGCAGCGTCCTAGACCGCTAGACGATGGGAGCAAGAGAAAACGATGCAACCCTAGCGGTGAGGAGTCTTTTCTGCAATCTTCAAATAGTGTTATTCTGAGGCAAACTCAGTTCCCACGCCTTGATCGGTAAAGAGTTCCAATAATACAGCATGCGGTACGCGCCCATCAATGATGTAGGCTTTATCTACGCCGTGTTGCACGGCATCCAAACAACAGTTGATTTTTGGAATCATTCCCCCCGAAATAACGCCCGTTTTAATCCATTCGCGGGCTTGTGTTGGTGAAACCTTTGATTGCATGATGTTGTTTTCATTCAACACGCCAACAACATCGGTTAGCAGCAATAGCTTTACTGCACCTAAAGCTTTGGCAATCGCCCCTGCCACCAAGTCAGCATTGATATTATAGCTTTGCGATGCTTTTTTATGGTAGCCCACAGGCGCAATAACAGGAATAAATTGATCTTTTTCTAAGACTTGGAGTAGCTCTGGGTTGATTTTATGAACCCTCCCTACATGCCCGAGATCAATGATCTCGGGCACTTGAAATTCGGGATTCATGATCTCGGGCACTTGAAATTCGGGATTCATTGGTTCAATGGCGAGTTTTCGTGCGCAAATCAGTCCCCCATCTTTGCCTGAAAGCCCAACTGCTCGCCCTCCTGCCTTATTAATGTTGGCAACAATTTCTTTATTGACCAAGCCTGCCAACACCATTTCTACAACGTCCATTGTTTCTTGGTCGGTCACGCGCATGCCTTGAATAAAGGTGGCTTCTTTACCTAATTTTTTTAGCAGCTTCCCAATTTGAGGACCACCACCATGCACCACCACGGGGTTGATACCCACTTGTTTCATGAGGGTGATATCTTTGGCAAATGATGTTTTCAAATCATCTTCAACCATCGCATTGCCGCCATATTTAATCACAATGGTCTGCCCTGCATAACGCTGCAAATAAGGTAATGCTTCAATTAAGGTGTTGGCACGGGCTTGGGGATGTTTCATGGTGTTTCTCTATTATAAGGAATGCGGATTGACAGCAATAAAATCTATTTGTATGGTATTGGCTAACGTCGCTAATTAGCGAACCCACCCTATAATTAGATATGAGGAACACAATGACATCTGAAAAAATTATACATGTTAGTGATGACAGCTTTGAAAGTGACGTACTTAACGGATCAGGACCTGTTCTGGTAGACTTTTGGGCACCATGGTGCGGGCCTTGCAAGCAAATCGCCCCTGTTTTGGATGAACTGGCCCATGAATTTGGCGATGGTTTAACGATTGCAAAAATTAACATTGACGAAAACCCTAACACCCCAGGAAAGTACGGCGTTCGTGGTATTCCTACCTTGATGCTTTTCTCTGATGGAAATGTGCAAGGCACTAAGGTCGGTGCTGTGAACAAAGCGAAGTTATCAGAGTTTGTAAACGATCATATTACCTAAGTTATTCCATGCACATTCCTTAATAACATCATAACTATATATTAATAAGGCAGGATTTATTCCTGCCTTATTGCTTTAAAAAGAGAGTAATACTATGTCAGGGCATAATAAATGGTCCAGCATCAAGCACAAGAAAGCAGCAGTTGATGCCAAACGGGGAAAAATTTTCACCCGTTATATTCGTGAAATTACCATTGCAGCACGCATGGGCGGTGGTGGCGATGTTGATGGCAATCCACGTTTGCGCGCAGCAATCACAGCCGCTAAGGGCGTAAATATGCCCAAAGACAATATTGACCGCGCCATTCAACGTGGTATAGGCGGCGATGATGGTGCTAATATCGAAGAAATCCGCTATGAAGGTTATGGTCAAGCGGGTGTAGCGATTCTGGTGGATTGCATGACCGATAATCGCAACCGTTCGGTTTCTGATGTGCGTTATGCCTTTAATAAGGGTGGCGGCAGCATGGGGGAATCAGGTTGTGTCGGCTGGATGTTTCATCAAAAAGGGCAGTTGATTTTTGAGATGGAAAATATGGATGCTGATGCATTGATGGAAGCCGCCTTAGAAGCAGGCGCTGAAGATATTATTGAACAAAACGATGGGCAAATCACAGAAGTGCAAACTGAGTCTGCTAATTTTGTTGCTGTGCAAGAAGCCTTGGCAGCAGCAGGCTTTGTCACCACGATGGCTGAAATTACATGGATTCCTGAAAACACCGTTGAAGTAAAAGGCGAAGCAGCAGAAAAGTTATTGCGCCTGATTGAACGACTCGAAGACATTGACGATGTGCAAGGCGTGTATGCCAATTATGATATTTCAGATGCCGAAATGGAACGGATCCACGGCGCGTAATAGAGCATGAAACCATCACACATTGAACGTATTTTTCAGCGTTTTCAAGCCGAAAACCCTGAACCCAAAACAGAACTGCATTATGGCAATACGTTTGAGTTGTTGGTGGCAGTGATGCTTTCAGCACAATCAACGGATGTTACGGTCAACAAGGCAACCAAAAGCTTGTTTGCGATCGCACCAACCCCGCAAGCGATGCTTGACTTGGGTGCTTCGACGATCAAGCAACATATTTCATCATTAGGGCTTTACAACAACAAAACCAAACACTTACTGGGGCTTTGTCAGCGATTGGTGGCATGTTTTGATGGGCAAGTCCCATCCGACCGAACATCGCTGGAGTCATTGTCGGGGGTTGGTCGAAAAACAGCGAATGTGGTGTTAAATGTTGCGTTTGGTCAACCTACAATGGCAGTAGACACTCATTTGTTCCGTTTAGGCAACCGTATCGGTATTGCCGCAGGAAAAACGCCGCTGGATGTTGAAAAAGGCTTGTTAGCGAATATCCCTGATGCATTCATGGTTCATGCTCATCATTGGTTGATTTTGCATGGTCGTTATGTATGTACAGCGCGTAAGCCTAAGTGCATGGAATGCCTCATTCATGATTTATGTGAGTGGTCAGAAAAGAGCTGATAGCGTAATTTTTTGGCAGTTTGATAGTCTCCATTTCTTGCTGTAAATGTTTGAATGTTAAGGGTATTTCGTTTAAAAATTGTTGTTTGCCATCGCGTGTTGCCAACCGAGTAAAAATCCCCATGGCTTTAAGATGCCGCTGCATGGCAGTTAACCGTACCGCTTGATGCCAATCGCTTGCATTGTTGAAGTGTTGTTGTTGTTTTAAGGGTAGTTGATGAAAAAATGTATGACTCCAATACTGCCGTTTAGTTTCTGAGTAATCTTGGTAGCAATCGTACAGTAACGATGCAATATCATAGGTGATCGAACCCATCAGCGCATCTTGAAAATCAATAACACCGAGTGGCAAACCATCCGCAGGAAGCATCAGGTTTCGGCTATGAAAATCTAAATGCACCACCACCTTAGGCAACGATAGCAGCGGTGAAAAAAGTGCGGTCAATTCATCCAACAAAGTATCACGCAAGGCAGGGCTTAATGGTGTCTCTGTTGCATGGGGTAAGTACCAGTCTGTCCACAAAGCACATTCGCGGCGCATACGAAGGGCATCAAAATGGGGTAAGCCTTGGTCTGTGTTTATGGCTTGGATCTTTGATAATTGTTTCAGCGCATCGGCAAACAAAGGCTCAACAGCCTGCCCTTGTTGTAACGCCGCTGCCCACGTTGTGTCGCCAAAGTCTTCTAGCAACAAAAAACCTTCGCTGACATTTTTTTCGATGATAGAAGGTGTGCGTAAACCTGCCTGATGCAATAATGCCCCAACCTCAATAAAGGGGCGGACATCTTCGTGCGGCGGTGGGGCATCCATCAGTATATATCTGTCACCCTTGTTGTTGCAAAGGCGAAGATAGCGACGAAATGAAGCATCACCCGCCAAGGGTGATAGTTGATAATCATCCTTCTTGATAGTGTGCAACCAGTGGTGTATGGATTGTGTTCTATTCATGAATAACGGCGTAACATCAGTCAGTAAATATCTTGAATTCAAATCATTAATTCCCAGTCAACGCGGGGATTGATGTGGCACATGGGTGGTCTCCTGATTGTTTTGTTTTTTGATACACGTAGGGGCAACCCTATGTGGTTGCCCAGTTTAGCATTGCCTAGGCTGTATTGGCTGTGGGTATTTTATATCAAAACAGGGTAACCACGCAGGGTTGCCCCTACGGCTCATCCATCTGCTAACCACACCTCAACCTTATCCGACGGCAGATCAAACATTTCAGCAATGGCAGCGGCAGACATCCCTGCTTCTTTGGCTTTGAGTACCATTCCTTGTTGCCCCTTCTCTTCCCCTTCAGATCTTGCCGAATCAATTTGACTCGCCGTATCAGCAAGATTTTGCATCCGTATATCGTAAATCTTACGTTCATCTTCGTTGAACATGCGGTCTACTTTGTGGATAGCATCCATAATTAAGGGATCACATTGCAAGCTTGCTGGCACTTTTGTTTTATCTATTTCATGCGCACGTTTTAAAAATACTGTCCAACGGTCAAGGGCATTGGCGAGCTGCGTGAAGTCTTTGCAGAACTTTGGTAGCTCAACATAATGCAATTCAAAGGTGTCGTGTATACCATCATCCTTGCCTGTTGCGGCGTTCATGATGCGGTAGCGGTTGTGAAATTCATCGCTTTGGCGGACAAGATCAAAGTTGAGGATGTTGATGCTGATGGTTTTGTGCAGTTGTCGATAGATCATGCCCTCACCGAGTTGTTCGGTGATGAGTTTTGCCCAGTAGTAGAGGGCGCGTTTATCGAAGGATAAATCTTGACTCATCTGCATTTCTATATTGAACCAACGCCCCGTTGCGTCTTCTGCTTTAATATCCAGCACCGACATTTTACCTGCCAGATAGGCAGCAAGGTTGTAGGGGTTGCGAAGGGTCAGGGAGACCACTTGATCCTCTTTGGTGACAATGGCGTTGATCAAGGCTATTAGCAGATCTTTGTTCTCTTCGCTGCCAAATAATTTTTTAAAGGCAAAATCAACGCGGGGATTGATGTGGCACATGGGGGTCTCCTGATTGTTTTACAATGAACTCACTATACTCTCTTCAACAAACCACTGCAATCCAGTGCCGCTATTTTATAACATTCTGCCAGTGTCGGGTAGTTAAACACATGGCGAATAAGATCATCAACCGTACCATGTAAATTCATCACCATTTGCCCAATATGAACCAATTCGCTGGCAGATTCACCAACAATATGTATGCCTAACAATTTACGGCTGCTGACATCAACCAGTAATTTTAGCATGCCATTGGAATCACCAATAATTTGCCCCCGCGCTGTCTCACGGTAGAGCGCAATACCTGCAACATAATCCACGTCTTCTTGATCTAAAATTAAAGAGGTTTTACCCACCCAAGCGACTTCAGGAATGGTATAGATTGCCATAGGAAAATGACTGGATATGATTTTTTCATCAGCATTACAAGCATGCAATGCTGCGATACGCCCTTGCTCCATGCCCGTGGCAGCCAATGCAGGCGAGCCAATAACATCACCCACGGCATAAATATGCGCTATATTGGTTTGGTAGTATTCGTTGGTTTTAACCCAACCACGCGCTTGGCATTCAATCGCTAATGCTTGTAGCCCTAAACCATCAGTATTGGGTATTCTACCTAGCGCGTAAAGCAAACATTCACTTTCAATAGCATGACTATCACCATGACAAACAACCCGATCACCTTCGCGGACAATCGTTTGGATTGTTTCATTCATCACAAACTGAATACCAAGCTGGCGCATGCTGGTGGCTAAATTATCGGAAATATCAGCGCATAAAAAAGGAAGAATATGGGCATGAGAGTCAATCATTGTAACATCAACACCCAAAGAAGCATAAATGGTAGCAAATTCACAAGCGATCACCCCGCCACCAACAATGCTTAAACGTTGGGGTAATTCTTGCATGTGTAAAATAGATGTCGAATCAAGCACACGCTGTTTATCAAAAGGTACATCAGCAGGACGACGCGGACGAGAGCCAGTGGCAATGATGATTGTGTCTGCTTGAATGTTTTGTATTTCATGCTGTGGTGTTTTAATTCGCAGTGTATGCGCGTCGATAAAACCTGCCTCCCCCGGAATTAACACAACACCATTGCGCATTAATTGGTTAAGAAAGACAGATTCTTGCTTATCAATGACGATATCTTTTTGAATCACGGATTCAGATAAAAAATTATGGCGACAAGTGGTAAAATCAGGACGGACATTGCGCATGCCATGACGCGAACCTATGGTCGCACTGTAAGCAATTTCACGCAGTGCTTTGCTGGGAATCGTACCCGTTTGCAAGCCTGCACCACCAAGGCGAGGTTTACGTTCAACAAGTGCAACATGCTTGCCTCGTTTTGCGGCTTGAATAGCGGCACGATGCCCCGCAGGACCTGAACCAATGACGACAATATGATAATGCAACATAGTTATTACAATGGTGGCTGTGTCATCATCGCTACCGCTTCAGCCGCTGCTGCTGCTGGATCTTTTGCTTGCACAATAGGACGACCAATCACCAAATAATCAGCACCCGCTAGCACCGCATCTTTAGGTGTTGCCACTCGCGCTTGATCATTCGTTGCTTGATTTGCCCAACGAATGCCTGGTGTCACGGTGATAAAATTCTTCCCGCAATGTTTTTTG
Source organism: uncultured Zetaproteobacteria bacterium (assembly GCA_964458185.1). Taxonomy (GTDB): domain Bacteria; phylum Pseudomonadota; class Zetaproteobacteria; order Mariprofundales; family Mariprofundaceae; genus AB-137-C09. Next base: position 31,406 of record CAYWFG010000017.1, on the reverse strand, counting down.
ATCGCGGCAGCTTCATGCACACTAGAAACGACACCATCTAACCCTGTTTTTTTCACCAAGGCGGCGCGTTGCAATACACGTTCTTCCGTATGTTGATTGCTTTGATCACTGGTTAATACCGTGACGGCAATCACACGCATATCAGCATATGCTTTGGCAGCAGTCGCAGCCGCCTGTAGCATCGCTTGACCACCTGCGGCATGCACGTTGACCATATCCACGCCCAGTTTCCCCGCACTTTCTACCGCTTCTTTTACGGTGTTAGGAATATCATGAAATTTAAGATCCAAAAAAATACGGTGATCCCGTTGTAAAGCATGGATCAATGACGGGCCTTCAGCAACAAATAAACGAAGCCCCACCTTTAGCCACCCCACCGAACCAACCAATTGCTCACGAAGCATCAACGCTTCTTTGGCATTAGCAACATCCAATGCCACCATGATACGGTCTTTCATTGTATTATCCTTGATCTTCACGTATTGCCTTCATGGATCCCCAATCATGACATTGGGGGCATTGCCAGCGTATTACTTCAATTTGCACACCGCATTGTTGGCATTGGTAATGCTTCATTTGCATTCGCCATGCTCTGGCATGCATACCCATCGCATCATCAGGTGAAAACAAGGCAGCCAAACGCAAGGCATCGCGCAAATTCTCTGGTGAAAAAGCAAGGTTGTCTTGCAATGATGATGCCGCCTGTAACGTATCGTTATCGGCAATATACTCTAGCCAAGCTAAGGCTAATTCGGCATTGTGGTGTTGTTGCCAGCATTGTAAAAAAAGACTTTCATATAGGCTGCGGTCTGCAGCCAATAATACAGGAATAAGTAAAAAAACAAGGTCGGGAACAGCCTTGACCATCGCGGTCATACCTTCTGTTAAAGCTGCATTATCGTCCCGTTGCAACGCACTGTGGATCCATACTACATAACCATGTATGCAATGAGAATGCAGTAAACAAGATTCTTTAGCCTGCTGTAACGCAAGCAGTATATCGCCACTTTTCCAAGAAAACCCTGCCATCTCTGCAATCAAATAAGCATGATGGTGATCATCTTTTTTACTTTCTAATTGTTCGATGCGTGTTAATAAATCAATCGCTTTTTCCCATTCTGCAGTCTGTTCATGAATACGCAGTAATGACCGCAACGAAGCAAGATGGGAAGGTTCAACATCAAGAACCTTATGGTAATGGCGTACCGCACGGTCAATGAGACCCCCAGTTTGAAAATCCGTTGCTAAAGCAAATTGTACTTGAACAAATAAGGTGCTTGAAACATCGGGTCTTGCCAAAATATTTTGATGAATACGCACGGCACGACCATATTCACCTTTGTTGCGAAACATCTCACCTAAAAACATATACACATCGGTCGCTTCAGAACGAAGGCGAGCAACACGCACCACTTCTTGCAACGCTTTATCAGGTTGATCAGAAAGTAAATAATTAAGCCCCCGCAACAAAGGGCGAATGCGATCATCTTCAACGGGTTCTACAGGGCGGTCAGATTCTTCTAATTTTTGCCAATACAATACCGATAGTACCAGTAGCAATGCTAGCAACACAGAAATGAGCAGTGAAGTCATGAGCGTTGATGCATTATAGATCATCCTGCAAAGGAATGTTTCGTAGGTTATCTAATTCTTCTATCAGCAAATGATTTTCAGATTGCAACCTGCCAATTTCACGCTTGTGTTTATGGCGAGAAAAACTAAGCGCAACAATGCCGCCTAAAAAACCCAAAAGAAAAGCAATGAAAACAGGAATATAAAGAGGAATGACACCGCTAGAAAAAGAAAAGAAATAAATCTCTACAGGGAACTTATTAGAAAATGAAAAAAACACAGCTAGAATGGTCAGCAATAAAGCAACCAACACATTGGTGAGGTTCACAAAAATTTTATTTTTATGGTATGATCATGAGAGGTCTACACGCTCTCGCATTTCTTTGCCTGGTTTAAAGTGAGGCATGTGTTTAGGTGGAACGGCAACGGCATCCCCCGTTTTGGGGTTTCGTCCTGTTCTTGCGCGACGAATTTTTGTGCTGAAACTACCAAAGCCACGCAATTCAACCCGCCCACCAACAGCAAGTTCATCCACAATGGTGGTTAAAACCGCATTCACCACGGCCTCTGCTTCGTAACGATTGATATGCTCGTGTTCTTTTGCGATCATATCAATCAGTTCAGATTTAGTCATAAAACCTCCCGAAATACAGTGTGAAGTGTTGCTCATTCCCACACAAAAGCATGGGAATGGGGCGAACCTTTACCAACTGCGTAATAACCAGTTACTTGTTAGCGTCTTGGCTAGCCAATAGTTTTTTCTGCAACTCTAATGCCAACGGCGACGGACTTTCATCTTTGGCTATTTGTTGAGAATATTGGCGAACAGCGTCACGCTCTTCATCACGCAAGTATTGACGGATGGATAAATCAACCTGCCGTCGTCTGCGGTTAACATCAATGATTTTAGCTTCAATTTCTTCACCGACTTTAAGTTCGTCGGTATCACGCGGAACTTCACGCATGCCCAAACGCGCACGAATACCATCGGCTAATTCAACCAAGTATGCACCACCAACATTTTCTGTGATCGTACCTTTCACCACTGCACCACGTTTTGCACCATGCAAAAAGACTTCAAATGGATCTTCACTGGCTTGTTTTACGCCCAAAGAAATACGCTGACGTTCAACATCTACGCCCAACACAACGGCCTCAATCTCTTGCCCTTTTTGGAAGTTTTTAATCGCCTCTTCACCACGTTCATTCCAAGCAATATTCGCCAAATGCACTAAGCCATCCATGTGATCGGCAAGACCAATAAAAAAGCCAAAATCAGTAATATTGCGGATTTTACCTGTAATATGGCTACCAACAGGATGATCTGCCATCCATGATTCCCAAGGGTTATCAGCAACTTCTTTAAGGCTTAAACGAATACGACGAGCTTTAGGTTTAACTTCCAGCACGGCAACATCGACCACATCGCCTTCAGCCAATACTTCAGTTGGCTTCACGTCTTTGCGCATCCAACTCATTTCCGAGCGATGAATCAAACCTTCAATACCCGGCTCTAGTTCAACAACAGCACCAAAGTCTAACAACTTCAATACCGTACCCGTAACGCGCATGCTTTCTTCGTAAGTTGCTTCCACATGCAGCCAAGGATCATCTTGCAAGGCTTTCATCGAGACAGAAACCTTGCCAGATTCTGGGTGAAGCTTCATGATTTCAACGGTCACGGATTGATTAACGGTTAATAATTCAGACGGGTGATCGATTCTGCGCCATGAGATATCTGACACATGAAGCAGCGCATCCACGCCACCTAAATCAACAAACGCACCAAAATCTGCCAAGCGGCGTACTACGCCTGTTACTTTATCGCCCACGCTGGTTGCTTCAAAAAAGGTGGCGCGTTGTGCTTCTTGTATGATCATCAAGGGCTGCTTGCGAGATACAACAATATTGTCAGGGCGACGACTCACGTCTAAAATAGAACATTCACATGTTTGCCCCATTAATCCTGCCGTTGCTTTGGGGTTAGGGTCAGCTTCAGAACGAGGCATGAAAGCGGTTAGACCACCCAAATCAACGCGGTAGCCACCTTTGACTTCGGTGGTAATGGTGACTTCGATCGTCTGTTTTTCGGCATGCGCTTTGGTCACTGTATCCCACAGGCCTTGACGATGCGCCGCAAGCACCGATAGCACCAAACCATCACGATCAGTTTCGGCAATAATCATGGCATCAAGTTCGTCACCTATAGCAGGAACTTCTTTGCCCATCGTGGCAAACTCACTGCTGGCAATCGTACCCTCAGCCTTAGCACCAACATCCATCACCACGGCATCAGCAGCAACACTGACGACACAGCCATGAACCATCACACCTTTGCGGAGTTCAGTCTCGTCCTGCAGCGATGCAGCAAACATGGCTGCAAAATTTTCTTCTTCTGGAGCTTCAGTGGTTTCTGCAGTCTCTGGCGTTTCAGGGGTCTCTGAAGTTTCAGGAGTCTCTGGCGTTTTTGATGCTTCAGGAGTCGCTGAAGCTTCAGGCGTCTCTAAAGTTTCAGTGACCTGTTGTTCGTTGATCATGTTGTGTTTATCCACCTGTGTAAAAAATAACTGAAGGACCACCGTTTAAGGAATAGTGTGTATTCCAAGGGACGGGGACTACCTATTCATCTCGCTCAATCAAACCACGCCGCGCCAACACATGCAACATGCGATCCAGCACTTCATCTTGCCGTAAGGTGGTTGAGTCAATCACAATTGCATCATCCGCCTGCTTAAGTGGCGCGGTCACACGTTCTCGGTCACATTGATCGCGTGCTGCCATATCTTTCATCACTTCTTCCAAACTTTGTTTGCGCTGGGCTTGCCCACCTAACTGCAACCAACGCCGCCTAGCCCGCTCTCTTAGTGATGCGGTAAGAAAAAACTTAGCCTGCGCTTGAGGCAACACGACCGTGCCGATATCACGCCCATCCATGACACAACCTTGCGTTGCCAGTGTTTGTTGCAACTGCAATAATTGTTGTCGCACCTGAGACATACTTGCCACCTGAGATGCAGCCACGCCGACATCCTCACCACGCAGCCGTGAAGTGCAATCTTTTCTGTCAAAAAAAACACCATCCGCATGCCACGACATCTTTTTTAGTGCTGTCGGGATAAACAATAACAATCCAGCTTCATCGCTCACATCAACCTCAGCTTGCGCCGCAGTCCATGCCACAAAGCGGTACAATAAACCTGTATCTAATACAGGAAGGTTCAGCGATTTTCCCAGCAAAGCTGCGACTGTTCCCTTGCCTGATCCTGCGGGACCATCAACAGCTATTTGCAATGCTTTATTCATGTTTCTTGCCATGTTATATTCATCCCCACAGCTTGTGCCTCGGCAACAAAATCAGGGAAGGAAGTGGCAATCGCGGATGCATTACAAATGGTGATCGGTGCATCAGCACGTTGCGCTGCAACAGCCATCGCCATGGCAATACGGTGATCGCCATAGGCATCAATGGTAACGCCACCCGCTAAACGTGAGCGTCCGCGAATATGCACACCATCAGGACGTTCTTCAATATCGGCTCCCGCAGCACGCAGCGCGGCAACCATGCTGGCAATACGATCAGATTCTTTCACCCGCAATTCTTCTGCCCCTGCAAGCACGAAATCACCCTCCGATAAAGCAGCCGCTACAAATAAGACAGGAAATTCATCAATGGCATCAGGGACATCGGCTGCCGCGACGGTAATGCCATGCAATGCACTCGCCGACACATGCATGGCTGCTACAGGTTCTTTGCCAACGTCAGGACACACAGACAAATCAATACGCGCCTGCATCGCAGCCAACACTCGCCGCCAACCATCACGCCGTGGGTTGATTCCCACTGCCCCCAAATACAAAGAAGAGCCCTCGACCAAGAGTGCTGCAACAGCAAAAAAAGCTGCCGACGAAGGGTCAGCAGGAATATAAATGGGAGATAACGGTGCTTGTAAAGTACCTGTCGGCTGTAATACGATAGTATCGCCATCGTTCCATACGGGTTGACCAAACAGTGGCAACATGCGTTCGGTATGGTCTCTCGTTGGACGAGGCTCTTGCACACGAGTTTCGCCATTGGCATAAAGCCCTGCCAGCATCAAACAAGATTTCACCTGCGCACTTGCCACTTTCATCACATGGGTTATCCCGTGCAATGATTGACCTCGAATAGCAAGCGGTAAATAAGCACCGTGGTCACGCCCATCAATGGAAGCCCCTGCCATGCGCAACGGCTCAACCACACGAAGCATCGGACGGCGGTGCAAGGATTCATCACCCACCAAGACGCTATGAAATGTCTGCCCTGCAAGAATACCACTGACCAATCGCACACAAGTACCTGCATTGCCTGCATCCAGCACTGTTGAAGGCTCTTGCAACCCATGTAAGCCGACACCATGCACTTGCAACGATGTTTTTGCTGCATTCAGCCATGTGATGCTCGCACCCATAGATTCAAAAATAGATGCCGTAGATAAATTATCTTCACCAGCTAAAAAGCCATGAATCTCTGTCACGCCGTCGGCAAGTGCCGCTAGCATTATGCTACGATGCGACATGGATTTATCTCCCGGCACAGTAATCTTCCCACGCAATGGCTGCACCGCAGCACCTGCAATCAGCGTTCCTCCGATATTCAAGCAAAACCTCCAAGGTAAAAAAACGGAATTTATGTGATTTTAGAGATAAAGTCACCTTTTACAATTACTATCATGGTTTGGTCATGGCATTGACCACCCTAAGGTCACGGTTAGCATCTCGCCCTGCATTCATGAAGAATGCGTTTCCATTTTCATTCCCCTATGTATCGGAGTATGCCTGTGATTAAAAAATATCTTCTTTCGCCTGGCCCTACGGCAGTTCCTGAACGTGTTATGCTGCGTATGGCAGCCCCCATGATTCACCACAGGACACCGCAATTTTCAGCGATTTTTGCCGAAACCCGCGAAATGCTCAAACAAGTGCATCAAACAACGCAAGACACCTTGATGCTGGCATGCTCTGGCTCTGGCGCGATGGAAGCAGCCATTATTAATCAGTGTTCGACTGGCGATACCATTATTTATGTCAATGGTGGCAAGTTTGGCGAACGCTGGGGCAAAATTGCAGCCAAACATGGCGTGCATGCTGTTGAACTAAAAGTGGACTGGGGGCAATCCGTTGCCATTGATGATGTCAAAGCAGCATTGGATGCCAACCCAACGGCACGCGGCGTTTTTGTGCAAGCCTCTGAAACTTCGACCACCACCGAACACCCTATCCGTGAAATTGCCGCGCTGACCCGTGAGCGCGAACACTGCGTCACCGTGGTGGATGCCATCACTGCCTTGGGTGTAATCAATATGCCGATGGATGAATGGGGCTTGGATGTCGTCATCTCTGGCTCACAAAAAGCGTTCATGTTACCACCAGGGCTGGCGACCATCGCGCTGTCAGAAAAAGCGTGGGCATTGGCAGAGTCAGCCACATGCAGCACCTTTTACTTTGATCTTAAAACAGAACGCAAAAACCAACAAGCAGGCAAAGACACCACCGCGTGGACACCCGCTGCATCATTGGTAATTGGGCTGAACGAAGTGCTAAAAATGATGTTTGAAGAAGGGCTGGATAATATGTTTGCCCGCCATGCCTTGCTTGCCAAAGCAGCGCGGGCAGGCGTTGAGGCATTGGGCATGAAGCTGGTATCATCCACACCTGCGACCAGTGCTACGGGGGCGTTTATTCCTGAAAGCGTCGATGGTGCGGCGTTTGTTAAATACCTGCGCGATACTATGGGCGTAACCTTTGCAGGTGGGCAAGATGATTTAAAAGGGCGTATTTTGCGTATTGCGCACTTGGGTTATTACGATGTGTTTGATATAATTATTGCCATCAGTGCCATTGAAATAGCACTGAATCGTTTTGGTTATCCTGTGCAAATGGGTCAAGGCGTAGCAGCGGCACAGCAAGTGCTTGCTGAACGCTTCGCAAAGGCATAATCATGCGTACACCGCGTGTCTGGATTGCCGATAAAATGAGTTCCCGTGCTGCCGATATATTTCGCGCACGGGGGATTGATGTAGATAACCGCCCTCAACTAAGCGATGACGAAAAGCTCGCCATTGCAGGTGATTATGATGGTATAGCCGTGCGTTCATCAACCACGCTAAAAGACGAATTGCTTGCCGCTGCTAAAAACGTGCGGGTGATTGGTCGTGCTGGTATTGGTGTCGATAATATTGATACCCAAGCATGCTCACGCCGTGGCGTGGTGGTGATGAACACCCCCTTTGGCAACACCATTACCACCGCAGAATTGGCAGTGGCACATATTGTCGCAGCAGCGCGTATGATTCCACTTGCCAGTGCCTCAACCAAGGCAGGACGCTGGGAAAAAGCGCGTTTCATGGGGATGGAACTCAGCAGTAAAAAAGCTGGCGTGATTGGTGCGGGTAATATTGGTGCGATTGTTTGCAACCGATTGCAAGGTCTGCACATGACCGTGTATGTCTATGACCCATTCATTTCAGATGAACGCGCTGGCGATATGGGCGTTCACAAGGTTGCCAGCGTCGCCGAGCTTGCTGCCATGGTCGATGTATTAACCATTCACGTTCCCTTACTCGATGCCACCCATAACCTGATTGATGCAGAAATCATGGGTGTGATGAAAAAAGGAAGTATTTTAATCAACTGCGCCCGTGGCGGCATTGTTGATGAAATAGCCTTGTACCAAGCCTGCAAATCAGGGCATTTGCGTGCTGCGGCACTGGATGTTTATGCCAGTGAACCTGCGCGAGAAAATCCCTTGTTTGAATTAGATAATGTGTATTGCACGCCGCATATCGGCGCATCGACCGATGAAGCGCAAGAAAATGTTGCGGTGCAAATTGCCGAGCAAATGTCAGATTATTTACTCGAAGGCACGATCAGCAATGCCGTTAATGTGCCATCATTATCTGGCAGTGAAGCCACACAGCTTGCCCCCTACACAGATTTGTCGCTGCGTTTGGGGCAATTTATGGGGCAGTTATTGCAACCGGGCTATGCCCAAGTGAGCATTGATTTTGAAGGGCATGTGGCGACACTGAATCGTAAACCATTGATTAATGCCGTGCTGCAAGGTTTACTTTCGCAAAGCATGGATGAAATCAACGCCGTCAATGCTGGCGTGATTGCCCGTGAACGCGGTATTGAGCTGCTCGAACAAGCGCGTGAACAATCGGATCATTTTAACAACCTTATTCGCGTCACTGTGCGTGGTGACGATGGTGAGCGTTGTGTCTCTGGCACTTTGTTTGATGGTCATCGCCCGCGTCTTGTCAGCCTTGATCGTTGTGATATTGAGCAAACACCTGCGGGTGACATGATCTTTTTACAAAACCTCGACAAACCCGGTGTGATTGCTTCTGTGGGGGAAATTTTAGCACACCATCAGATCAATATTGGTGATTTTCGTCTCGGTCGTAACAGCAAACGTGAGTATGCTGTATCGTTGGTCAGTGTCGATTCGCCGCCGTCTGTTGATGTGTGCGCACGTTTAGCCGAATTAGAAAACATGATGTGTGTGCGCCACATCGCCCTTGATCCGCTGTGAATGCTGCCAATATGCCTGTGCTGGGCTTAAACGATATTTTTGGTGCGCAAGCACAAGCGCTGCGCGCCTTGCAGCGGCGGGTGCTGGATCTCTTTGCCAGCCATGATTTTGAAGAAGTGATTCCTCCGTTATTGGAACGCCCCGAAGTATTGCTGGCTGGCGCAGGTCGGTTTTTGATGAACAACACCTTGGTATTCAGTGACCCTGCTGCCGACGGGCAGCTAGCGGTGCGTTCAGATATAACGCCACAAATCGCACGCATTGCAGCATCACGCTTGCAGCATGAAGCACGTTTGCGGCTGTGTTATTCAGGGCCTGTGGTGCAAGCCCGTGCTGATACTGTCGATGGTCGCCGTCAACAATGGCAAACAGGTATTGAGGCATTGGGTGATGCCTCCCTTACCTGTGACTTAAATGTTATTCACCTTGCAGGTCTATCAATGATGGCAGGCGGTTTTAGCCATCCGACTATACAAATTGGTCATGTGGGTATTGTTCGTGCGTTGTGTGCAAATAGCGTAATGCCTTTGGCTGATTGGATTGAACTGTTGGCACGAAGATCTCCTGATGATGTGTTGCATCAATTGCTTGATGACACACTTTCAAGTGATGCAGGACGGGCATTGGTTGATTTAGCAAGCATGCAAGCCGACAGTGCTTGGCTGGCAAAAGAGCAATCAAACTTTGGCGTTGACTTTGCCAGTGCTGCGGCAGCGTTATTGCATCTTGAAAACGAAAGCCGCATGCTGTTACACGATGACGTATCGATCATCATTGATGCCGCACTGATGCCGCACTTTTTGTACCATACAGGTTTAATTTTTAGCGGTTATACACCACAAGCACCGTCAGCTGTGTTACGTGGTGGTCGTTATGATGATATGATGGCGGCTCATGGTCGCCCCATGCCTGCGATAGGTTTTTCGTTTGACTTGGCACGGTGGTTGATGGGGTGATTGATAATGGCTTTGGGTAATAAATAATATATCTAACAAGGAGGTTTCATGGTAGGTCAAACATCAAACGAGCAAGCAATGCTGGAGCGAATGGCTTATGAACATGGTGTACCTGCTCAGGTTATTAAAGAATTATTGTCTTTGGTCACCACCAAATACCCTTCTATGCTGAAACGGGGCAGTAAGGTGGGCTTGCGCGATGATGTGATGCAAGTGATTGAACATTGGGTGCAACAAGAGGGACCGAAGCAAAAAACATGATTTTTGAAAAAATCATTATTCATAATTTGTTTTCTTATTATGGCACGCATGAACTTGACCTTCGCGGCGCAACAAAAGATAAAAACATTGTACTCATCAGTGGGCGCAATGGCTTTGGTAAAACAAGCTTTCTCAACAGCATGAAATTGCTGTTTACAGGTGTCAGTGAAGCCCTATTAAGATCTGTCCAGCGGGAACGAAAACTTAGCCCCAAGCAATATGTTCGTGGCTCTGGCAATGATTGGTATGGCATCATGAACCAACGGGCTTTCAGAGAGAAGGAGACTTGCTGTAGTATTAGCGCGTGCTGGCAAGAACCTGAAGGGAAAGTTCACTTGATGCGCAGTTGGGATTTAAGCAATAATGGCTACCACGATAGTGTGGGTTTGCAAGCAGACTTTATTGACGATTCTTTGACAGATCAAGAAATCAACCGTTTTATTGATGAGCGAATTCCTTCCAGCTACCTTCCCTTTTATTTTTTTGATGGTGAACAGGTACAATTTTTGGCAGAAGCCAACCGCAGTGTGCAGATGCAACATATTGAACAATTGCTTAATATCTCGCGCATAGAATCACTGCAAACGGCATTGCAAGAAGGCATCGGCGAATGGCGAAAAGACAGCATGAATGCTGCCGAGCAAGAAAAACTGGAAGTATTGACCCACCAATTATCATCAAAAAAACGTCATATTGAAGTATGCAACGAAAGAATGACTGAAATTGATCATCGTATTGCTGACATTCTCTATGAACAAGATGGCATAGAAAAAAAGAAACGTCACTACACCATTCGCTTTGTGAAAAGCTGTGAAGAAAAATCGCGGCTAAAAACAGAGCAAAAAATATTTTGTGAAGAGATTGAAAGCATTGAAGCGCATATTGCCAGCCTACTGCCTCGGACGCTGCCTATTCTTGCCAACCCTGCGTTGATTAAACGAACCTGTGACTCATTAGAACTGTTGCTTAACAATCAAATGCATCCACAGCATGAACATTTCAATCATTTTCTTAATGCGTTGCCTGATACGGTACTTACATCTGTTCCGCCTGCGCCAACGCCATGTTTAAGCGCGGATCAGCATGCATTTTTTTCAGCCATGCTCAAAAGAACGTGCGCGGAATACTTTCACCAAAGGACGGATGCAAGCCGCTGTAATTTTTCCTCCATCGGTGTACATCAAGCAAAAACGTTGCACCGCATCTTGCTACGGTACATGGAACCAGAACACATCACCGCTGTTCAACAGCAATTTCAGCAATTGAAGCAAAAAAAAGGAACACTGCAAGAAATTGACAGTGAATTGGATACTATTGTCGAAATGCCTGCAGAAGAACGGGTGTTGTTTCAACAATTAAATGACAGAGAATGGGAACTAGAAAAAGAACGTATTGATAAAGAGTCGGATAAAAAGACAACCTTGAATGAAAAAAAACAAGAGCTTGCATCTATCACTGCGTTAACAAAAAATATTGCACGGCAAAAACGTCAGGTAAAATTATCCAATAATATTCAATGTAAGAAAGAATATGCAGAAAAAGTAAAGCTGTTTTTTCGTGACTACAAACAAAGCCTCAAAGAAAATAAACGTGTTGAACTTGAAACAGCCATCAATCGCTATTTTGCTGTATTGATGACCTCGCATCCTTTGATCGCACATATTGAAGTCAGTGATACATTTGGTCTCAATTACCACGATACCGCAGGGCGTGATGTGGCAATGGGAAGCATTTCTGCAGGCATGAAACAAATTGTTGCCACGGCTTTGCTGTGGGCATTAAAAGGAGTTTCGGGTAAACAGTTGCCGATGATTATTGATACACCATTGGCAAGAATTGATATGAACCACCAATACCGTCTCATCGATCACTATTACCCCAATGTTGCCAAGCAATTAATCTTGTTGCCCACCAACTCTGAAATTGATCCTGCTAAATACAAAAGAATCATGCCCCATGTTTATCGGGAGTATTGTTTAACCAATGACGATGGCAATAGCACGGCGTTTGTACAAAAATCGATGTGGCGCAAATAAACGATGTTAGAAATATTTACATCACAACACGATGAAACAAGCATGGATGAAATCATTAAGTATGGGCTGCATGTTTCGCATAAATGGATGCTCTTGCGCATGGCACTGGCAAAATCCATGGCGATGGAAACACTGCCTAAACAAGTGTTTGATACGATTGCCGTAAGCGGCGGGAAGTATTCGCTTGCTGAAGTTACGGGACGGGGGCGAGAAGCGGACATGCACGGTGAGCGTGATTTTAACGATGCCATGTGTGCCATGCTTTCTGTGTTGCATGGCAAAGATTTGTTTGCCGATCAAACATCTTACCACCGTTTGTTGCAACGCCATATTCGCCGAGGCTTGGATGCAATGAGAGGGTCATGGGGAATCAACGATGATTTCCATGATTATATGTACCAAGAATTTTTTTCTTCTTTCGATCAAGTGTCTATGTCAGAATCCCCCGTTGATGATGATTTATTGGTCAATCAGTTACAGCATGCTTTGGGTCTAACCGCTGAACTTCAAACGGTGATTATTGGCTACCGTTTGCGCCGTTTTGTATTGCGCTTTACCCACGCAGGTGATTTTGAGTCCTTGCGAAAAGGGCAAGAAAAACTTTGTTTTCAACTGGGGTTAAATGAAGGTAGCCTCACGGTGACCCAAGCAGGCGAACCACTAACAGCATGGCTGGATCAACCGTTGCCCAAAGAACAATGGAAAAACATTGATGGCACAGTCTTTCGCCAATGGATTCAAGCAGGTGAAATAGAAGCTAACCCGATGACCATGTGGCTTGGCGTAGATGTATTGGGTACACCATTCACCTTTGACTTGGATCAAGCACCGCATGTGTTGGTCGCAGGTACAACGGGTAGTGGCAAAAGCGTGTGTGTGCATGCCATGCTGCTATCATTGTTGTGGCGGTTGTCGCCTGCGCAGTTGCAGCTTTGTTTGATTGACCCCAAACGAATGGATTACAGTCATTATGAGGGCATCCCTCACCTGTATCAGCAACGGGTTATCACCGAAGCTCATGAGGCAATGCAAACGCTTGAATCTTTGGTTGAAAATATGGAAGAGCGAAGCAGGGTCTTTGCACGTTATGGTTACCTTTCTTTTGCTGGCGTTTTGGCAGATAAAGATGTCTTTTTTACCCGATTGCAAGCAGATCAATCATCGCTTTACCGTGTGGATGAACTGCTTTCTTATTTGGTTGTTTGTATTGATGAATTGGCAGACTTGATTATGCAAGAGCCAGAGATTGAAGTGTTGCTGGTTCGCTTGGCACAAAAAGGCAGAGCGATGGGGATACGGCTTATTTTAGCCACCCAGCGACCTGATGCCAAGACCTTTACAGGAAAGTTGCGCAGCAATATTCCTGCACGTATCGCACTGGCGGTTCAAACGTCTGCGGAATCAAAAATTATTTTGGATGAAGTAGGTGCTAAACATTTGTTAAAACCAGGGGATATGCTGGTGCGTTATACCGCAGGCGTTCACACCGTGCGAGTGCATGGCGTAGCAATCAACGCAGAAGATATTGCTGCCTGTGTAAAACATACACATGCCTACGCTAAAAACAATCTAAGAAAAATTGAGGTATAAGATGAAAAACACGATTGCAATTGGCATCCAGTGGGGTGATGAAGGCAAAGGTAAAATTGTTGACCTTTTGGCTCCGCAAGCGGACGTTGTTGCCCGTTTTCAGGGTGGGCCTAATGCTGGGCATACATTGATTATTGGTGATCAGAAAACGGTATTGCACCATATTCCATCAGGAATTTTGCATGATGATACATTGTGCCTAATCGGTAATGGAACGGTGGTTGATGCTGCTGAACTGCATGCAGAAATCACATTGTTAAACAATGCTGGCATTCCTGTGAATGAACGACTGCGTATTTCCGACCGTTGCCAATTAATTTTACCCTACCACTTGGCACTGGATGCAGCACGCGAAGTAGCCCGTGGTAATGCGCGTATTGGTACCACAGGTCGTGGTATTGGTCCGTGCTATGAAGATAAGGCATGCCGTCGCGGCATTCGCTTGTGTGATCTAAATGCTGCCAATCTGGATGAACGCATCACCAATAATCTGCATTATATGAATTTTATGCTTACTGAATTTTTGCATGCCGAACCAGTAACGAGAGAAGACGTTGAGGCAGCGTTGCAACTGGCTCGCACCCATGTGTTGCCATTGGTTGCTGATGTCGCACAATTATTGCATGTGCAGCAAAAAGCCAATGCCTGTATTTTGTTTGAGGGTGCGCAAGGAACCATGTTGGATATTGATCATGGCACGTATCCTTTTGTCACGTCTTCTAACACCGTGGCTGGTGCTGCATTGGCAGGCTTAGGCGTTGGTCCGAATGCTGCCGATGAAATCCTAGGCATTGCCAAAGCCTACATGACCCGCGTTGGCGCAGGCCCGTTCCCCACTGAATTGTACAATGCCGATGGCATGGATGATGCCGCAGGCAAGCACATGGCAGAAGTAGGTCACGAATTTGGCAGCACCACAGGTCGCCCACGGCGCACAGGCTGGTTTGATGCCATTGTTACTCGCCATGCCGTGCGTATTAATGGCATTACCCAATTGGCTATAACCAAACTGGATGTGCTAGATGGCTTGGATGAAGTAAAGCTCTGTGTGGGGTATCAATTGGATGGCAAAATCCTTGATACTATTCCTGCCGATGCCGCTATTTTTGATCGTTGTGAGCCTGTTTATGAAACCATGAAAGGTTGGCATGAATCAACGTTTGGTGCAACCAATATGGCACAACTTCCTGCTGCTGCACAGGCATTTCTTGACCGTGTGGCAACGGTATGTGAAGCACCCGTGCGTATGGTTTCAACAGGTCCCGACCGCGAACATATCTGCCATTGTTAAAACAAAGGCTTTGCATTCGTGCAAAGCCTTACTCTTTTACCCTCTTGCTGCTGCCAATGCTTTGACAACATCGTGGCGTGATATAACACCAACCACACTATCACCTTCGACGACAGGTAAATGATGAATATGCACCTCACTCATCAAACTGGCAATGGTCGCCAAACTGTCGTCGGGTGATACGGTGACGATGTTTTCAACCATCAAATCACGGGCTTCTAAGGCTTGCAGACGTTGCAGCTCTTGTTCAAAACGCTCTTCACCCAAAGGCAAAATCATATCAAACAAGGCAATCGCCGTAGGCACATGCAATTTTGCCTGTTGTTCTACCAAGTCTGACTCGGTAATAATACCACATAGACCTTGTTGCTCATCAACCACCAACATGCCTGTTAATTGCTCTTCGGAAAAACGTTTGATGATGGCTTTCACTGGCGTTTCAAGCACACAATGGGGAGGATCAACATTCATAATATCTTGGGCTAATTGCATAATGTTCTCCTTGATTTTTTACAATATAGATAACTGACGTTACGCAGTTGATCATATTAATGACTAAAACCTCGTTCCCATGCTCCTGCGTGGGAACGGATATGTAATATACCTACCCATAATATGCATTCCCACGCAAGAGCGTGGGAACGAGAGGCAGGTTTTAGTATAACTGCGTAACATCAGATAGATAATTATAAGTTAGCGTAAGCCACACAACAGGTCAAGGTGTTGTTGAAGGGACTGCATCAAAAATTTGTTGGTACTTTTGATAGCCTTCTTCTTTTAACTCACTAACTGGTATAAAACGAAGGGCGGCTGAGTTCATGCAATAACGCAAGCCTGTTGGTGCAGGACCATCATTGAAAACATGCCCTAAATGAGCATCGCCATGCTTACTTCTTATTTCAATCCTTGTATGCAACCAGCCTTCATCTTTTTTTTCAATAATATTATCGGCTTCTAACGGCTTAGAAAAGCTAGGCCAGCCTGTGCCTGAGGGGTATTTATCCAATGAGCTAAACAAGGCTTCGCCAGAAACAAGGTCAACATAGATACCTGCTTCTTTATTATTCCAGTATTTATTCTTAAAGGGTGGCTCTGTAGCGTTGTTTTGTGTTACATCGTATTGCAATGGCGTAAGCCGTTCTTTTAATGTATTGTCCTTGATCGTGGTCTGATCGTGCGGGGTAGTACCCCACAGCTCTTTAAGCCGCGAATCACGACCACAATTATAACGGTAAAATTTATACCGCAATGGATTTTTTTCAGCATAATTTTGATGATACGCCTCAGCGGCATAAAATTTTGTCGCAGGTAAAATGTTTGTTACCACAGCTTGGCGTAATTTTCCTGATTGTTCAAGTGTATGCTTGGCGTTTTCAGCCAGCTTTTTCTGGCTGGCAGAGTAGTAAAAAATTGCCGTTGAATAGGCATGCCCACGATCACAAAACTGACCGCCTGAATCGGTAGGGTCGATACGCAACCAATAGCGGTCTAGCAATTTTTGATAACTGATGATGGATGGGTCAAAGCGTATTTGAATGGCCTCAACATAGCCTTTTTTGACATAATCTTGGTAGGTTGGATGCTCACCTTGACCACCAATATAGCCCGATATCACCGATTCAACACCGCTAATTCCTTGAAAATCTGACTCCATACACCAAAAGCACCCACCAGCAAAAACAGCGTTAGCCCAATAATCATCAGCATGAACTGGCATGATGATACCTCCTTGAAACAATATCACAGACAGAAGAATAATACGCTTAATATATGCCATGTTTCTTTTTTTTCCTTATGCCCCGTTGCAGAATACAAAACAATAGGTTTATTTTCCCCATAGGTTAGTATCAGCCGCTATGGGCAATGATCATAAACGCAAACAACTGGACGCTTTACGAACACAAATTGACGCAACCGATGATAGCATCCTTCAATTACTTCATCAACGGGCTGATTTTGCACGCCAAGTGGGTGAAATCAAAGAACAAGGTGATGACAATAGCCTTCCTTTTTATGTTCCCAGTCGTGAAGCCTCTATTATTCGTCGTATCTTGACCCAACACAATGATTTTTCTCAGACGCATCACACAAGGTCTATTCCTGATACTGCCATCCATGGCATTTACCGTGAAATCATCGGTGCATGTCTAGCCCTTGAACACCCCATGAATATTGCTTATTTAGGGCCAGAGGGAACATTCAGCCATGCTGCCGCACAACGGCAATTTGGCGCGACTGCCAGTTATCTTGCCTGCGATCATTTAGCAATGGTCTTTGATGCGGTGGAATCAGGCCGTGCAAACTATGGTATTGTGCCCATTGAAAATGCCTTTGAAGGTGCGGTAACATCCGTGCTTGATTTGTTTGCCGATGTTGATAGGCAAATACAAGTGTGCGCTGAAGTTCAACTATCAATTCATCATCACCTGTTTACATTTGCCGAGTCGTTAAGCGATATTGATTGTGTGATGTCTCACCCTCAACCTTTGGCACAGTGCCGCAGATGGTTGCAAGAGCATATACCGCATGCCCAATGGCGCGAAACAAACTCCACCATGCAAGCGGCAAGCATGATTGAAGCGGCAAAACAAGGCGAGGATAATGGCATCAACTGGCAGCGCACCGCTGCGATTGGTGCTTATGCCATTGGCGAGCAAACTAGCATGCCTTTATTGCATCACAATATTGAAGACTTTCATGACAATATTACGCGGTTTCTGGTGATTGGTGGGCATGATTCGCCACCTTCAGGGCAAGATAAAACCTTATTGGTTGCCTCATTGCACAACCAAGCAGGTGCATTAAACGATTTATTGCGCCCCTTTGCCGACCGTAGCATCAGCCTTAGCCGCATTGAATCACGCCCTTCACGCAAACGCCATTGGCAATACTTTTTTTGCATTGATATTCTCGGACACCGTGATGAAACCCATGTGCAAGAAGCTTTTGCCGAAATTTCGGAACAAGATGTTAGCCTGCTGATGCGCGGTTCTTACCCAGTGTCACAACCATTATGACCCACCATATTCCAACATGGCTTGAACGTGCTGTGATTCAAACTGCCTCACTCCACCCTTATATTCCAGGTAAATCACTGCAACAATTATTGCGCGAAACAGGGTTGAGCAAGGCTGTCAAATTAGCCTCGAACGAAAACCCTTACGGTGCTGCACCTGCGGTAATTACTGCCATGCAACAAGCCTGCACAGAAAGCCACCGTTACCCTGATGGCGATAGCACTGCCTTAAAAAACGCGCTAGCAAAACAGCACGATATTAACCCCGACCGTATTTTGTTGGGCAATGGCTCGAACGAAGTATTGGAGCTATTGATTCGTTGTTTTTCCGATCATCAGGCACAAGTTGTGTACAGCCGCAGGGCATTTATTGTTTATGCACTGGCAACGATTGCCGCAGGTGCGCATGGCGTTGCGGTCGAAGAAGATGCCCATTTGGGGCATGATCTTACTGCCATGCTGGCTGCTGTTACCCAGTATACCCGCGTTGTTTGCATTGCGAACCCCAACAACCCAACAGGAACCCTGCTTGATAATAGTGCGATTCAAGCTTTTCTTGATGCATTGCCACGCGATGTTGTGGTTATTGTTGATGAGGCCTACCATGAGTATGTCATTGACATGCATGCCGATAGCATTGGCTATTTGTATCATCCTGGCTTGGTGATTACACGTACTTTTTCCAAAGCTTATGGTTTAGCGGGTTGCCGTATTGGTTATGGTATTGGCAACGCTGAACTTATTGCCTGTGCCAACCGTTACCGTGAGCCGTTTAATGTGAACAGCATCGCGCAAGCTGGGGCGTTGGCAGCGTTAGATGAAAAACTATGGATGCAAACCCATGTCACCAAAGCTTTATTTGAACGCGATGCCCTAGAAGAAGCATTGCAGCAACGGGGGTTATTGTTGACTCACAGTCATGGTAACTTTGTATTATTACGCCACAAAAAAGCGATGACTATTCATGCCTTGATGGAACAACAAGGTATGATTCTACGCCCCTTAGTACCTTATGCGATGGATGATGTATTGCGGGTAAGCGTTGGTACATCCAAAGAGAATGCAGCGTTTCTTGATGCGCTGGATCATGTGCTTAGCACACTATGAGCGGTACGCCTCCTCAAGCCATTAACCATCTGGTGATTATCGGCGTTGGTTTGATTGGTGGCTCTTTTTCATTGGCTTTACAACGCAACACGTCAATAGAACGCATCACTGGCGTAGGGCGCAATCAAGAAAATCTCGAATGCGCCCGTAAGCGTGGCATTATTCACTACTGTTCACACGATTCCCATAAGGCAGTAAAAGACGCTGATGTGGTAATGATTGCTGCGCCAGTGGCATCATACCGTGAAATTTTCACCCACATTGCCGATGTCTTACCTGCCGCTGCCATCGTCACTGATGCTGGCAGTACCAAACAATCTGTGATGACCGATGCCCATCAGCAATTAAAAACCATGGCGCATTTTGTTCCTGCTCACCCATTAGCAGGAACAGAGCAATCAGGCGCATCTGCGGCATTTTCTGATTTGTTTCAAGACCGTTGGTGTATTCTGACACCAGAAGATTCTATCACCGATGCGGATGCCTGTCACGCCGTCGCGGGTTGGTGGCGTGCATGCGGGGCTAAAGTGATGAATATGCCAGCCAAAGAACATGATGATTTATTGGCAGCAGTGAGTCATTTACCGCATTTGGCTGCCTATGCCGTCGTCAATACCGTGTCACGATTAAAAAAAGGAGAACATGATCCCTTTCAGTTTGCCGCTGGGGGCTTTCGTGATTTCACCCGTATTGCCTCATCTTCGCCCACCATGTGGCGAGATATTGCATTGTGTAACCGTGATGCGCTGTTGCATCAGCTTGATACTTTGCAACAGGAATTGGAGGTCATGCGTCATGCGCTACAACAACGGGATGGGCATAACCTCCTCAGCCAATTTGAGGCAGCACGCTTAGCGCGTGAAACTTGGCTCAACCGTTACCAATAAGACGCTAGAGGCGACCTGTTTTAGGTAGCTCACCCACCAAGGGACGTACATACGCTAACCATGCTTCAGTTACATCATTGCCTGCTTCGTTGATATATTGATCGCTCATTTCCGTTGCTTCACGCGCAACACTAGACAGTGGCGTATCAAAGTATTCACTTTGGTAAGGTGTATTGCTAAGGCGGCGAATGGCAATGGAAGCAGGCGTAGCGGTATTGACCGCATGATTCACAGCAAATATACCAACTTCACGCGCTTCGCGCCGATCAACATCTGACACAGAAGCAGGAAAACTGCGTTGTAAATAACCGAAGGTGTCTGCACGCACGCGAACTGCTTCACCTGCAAAGGCTGCTTTGACATGCACAGCCAAAGTGTCGCCCAATGCACCCGTACCCGATAATTGAATATTACCATGTGAATCACGCTCACCCGTTGATACAATCGGATTGCCTTCAGCATCAGCGATGCCTTCAGATACGGCAATGACACAACGACCATATTTATCCATGGTATCGCGCACGTCTTGTTGGAATGAGGAAATATTAAATACACGTTCAGGCAAATAAATTAAATGAGGGCCATCACCATCGGCTTGACGGGCTAGTGCTGATGATGCCGTTAAAAAGCCTGCATGACGACCCATCACCACGTTAATTTTAACGCCGCTTAGCGCAGCATTATCACGGTCATCCCCCATAAATGCGAGCGCGACAAAACGCGCTGCTGAAGCAAAACCAGGGCAATGGTCGGTGACGCGAAGATCGTTATCAATAGTCTTGGGGATATGCATCGTGCAAAAGTCATAATCCTCTTGCTGTGCCATTTCGGCAATAATATGTGCTGTTTCGGCAGAATCGTTGCCGCCGATATAAAAGAAATAACGAACATTATGTTTTTTAAACACTTCAAATACTCGTCCGCATTCAGCTTTACCTGGTTTTAAACGAACTGAACCCAGTGCTGCCGCAGGAGTGGCTGCGACAGATTCGAGTTGTGCGACCGATTGCGTACTAAGATCAATAAAGTCTTCATTCATAATACCTTGAAGCCCATGACGCGCCCCCAAGATTTTTTCAATCGCATCAGCTTCTCTGGCAGCTAAAATTGCGCCAACCAATGATTGATTAATCACTGCCGTTGGACCGCCTGATTGACCAATAACCATATTACCTTTTAACATGATAGAGCATCCTTTTTTGAAGTATCTAAAATCATCAGTGAATCATAGGGTATTTACTGTTTAGGGTCAAAACCTTACTATATGCCTCTTGTCATAATGGCAAACTATTTTTCATTTTATAAACTTTTCGTTGGATTTTCTCATGAAAGAAATTATTATTTACACCATCAGTGGTTGTTCTTCTTTGCTGATTCTTGCTTATACTGTTCACATGTTTATCGGTGGCATGGTCGCAGAGCAAACAGAATACACGATCATGGTTATCGTTGATCTTATTGCACTTTCAACGATGATTATCATGGCAAGAAATGTACTGCGGAAAAGAAGTGGTTATTGATTAATGCGCCAACAAGCGATTGATCAAAGAGGTCTTAAAACGTTAGTGGTTTGGCTGTTGTGGGGCATTACCTCGTCTACAGTGCTTTTCATGCTCTACCGTGAGGCAGGTGCTTGGATCTTTATTATTCAAGATCACACCCATATCACCCAAATTATTTTAGGACTGTTTCTTTTTGGCGTACTCATTAATTTTTTTCATACTTGCACGTTAACCATGGAATGGTTTCGTGCCTATCGTTTAGAAAAAGAAATACGAAAAAAAGGCATTCTTGCATTAACTCTAAAAAAAGAATGTCGTTTGGTTGAACGTATCACCATTGCCTTGCAGCATATTCTTCATCAACGGGGAAATCCTGATGTAGAATCATTGTTGATCACCAGCTTTTCTGCGCAATATCGAGTTTGTGACTTTGTTTTATTAATCGGCAATCTATTGATCACAACAGGTCTGGTTGGCACAGTGTTAGGCATGACCTTGACCATGACTGGGCTTAACAATGCCATGTCTGCCGTTGGCGAAGATCAACGCTTGGTGTTAGAGGGTGTGAATCATGCCATGGCAGGAATGGGCGTAGCTTTTTACACCACCTTGTTAGGGTCAATCTTTGGTGGTATTTTATTGCGTGTTTTTGCTTGGATCACCAAGGCATCCGTCGAATCATTGCAAGATATGCTAATGCATACGCTACTGGTCTATGGTGCAGTAAGCTTAGCCCCTAGCAATCATAAAGAAATACTGTTGCTCGAAGCGCATGTAGATCATTTAACCCAACGTACCACATTATTGCAGCAGGCACTGGCAGGAAGTCGCCGTGAAATAGGTTTGTTTCGCGAAGAATTAACCGCACTTCAGGGTGCATTATCAAAGATCAATAGCGATGATGGTATGCGCAATATTGCCAAAGGGCATGCTGTTTTCTTTCGGGATGCAAGACTACATCGTGGTCTTTTCTCATTTTTTAAAACACAAGCAAAGACACCACCCTCATCGGATAATCATTCTTAACCATGCGTTACCGTCGCAATAAATCTGAAGGTCAAGATTCTGTTTACGAAATATTTTCTGATATGGCATTATTAATGCTTGCCTCATTTGTTTTTATTTTTGCCATGTTGCTCATGTTTACCCAAATGCAAGGGCAAGGAAAAAGCCAAAAATCAGAAGACGAAATTGCCGCCTTACAACAAGCTTTAGCAGCCAGCAAAACACGAAACCTGCAACTACAACAAGAACTCAATACCCTTGCTGGCGCAGATGTACAAAAACAATTGCATAAAGTTCAAGCCAGTGCAGGCTGGGGAGAAGGTCAAGGGAAACGTGATTTTGATCTGTTTATTCTTGGTTTAAAACAATTACCTGGCAATGATCTGCATTTAGTGATTGATGCCACAGGCTCCATGCATGGTGCGACCAGTTTTTTGATTCCTGTGTTGCGGCTGATTGCCATTCGTTCAGGCAAACATTTATCGGCTGTTTCATGGTATGGCGATAAACGTACAGGAACATACAGCGGTAGCATGGGAGAAATGTTTGATCATCTGATGCAAGACGCGCCTTTTATCGGTACCGAAGAAACCATCGGCAAAGCGTTTCGGGATATTGCCAAAAACGCACCTATACCGGGGGCTTATTTATTGATTGGCGATGAACCATCGACCGACCGCATCCAATACCATGCCATTCCTGCCCCTGTTTTTACTTTGCCGCTTGGCACCAATAACTCTAGCACCATGGTTGCTTTTCAATACCTTGCCAAGCAAACGGGTGGGCGCATGCTTGAGATGCGTTTGCAATAATCTTCCTAAAAGCACATAAAAAAGGCGACCCGCAAGGGGTCGCCTTTTTTACTTAATAAAGACTGATCAGCCGAGACCTTTCAAGAAAGCAATGATTTTGTCCTGTTTTTCTTTATCACAAACTTTCTGTGGAGGCATCTTGGTTTTCGCGTGCTCATCACCTGTAAATTCTTTTACAGCATTTTTAGAGCTGCACATCCATTTACGAAGATGATCTTCATCCCAGTTCCATTTACCCGCATTGGCTTTCAGGCTTTTGCTGTATTTAAAACCTTCCATGCTCGCTACAGGACGACCCACAACACCTTTCAGTCCAGGGCCTACTTTTTTCTTGGCTGTGAAGTTATGGCAAGTTTTGCACTTACCTTCAGGACCTGCTACAGCCTGCGTTGCCATAAAACCAGTCATCATAAATGCAGCGGTTGCTGCAATAAGTAAAGTCTTTTTCATATAAAGAACTCCTCCTCTCTGTGAAATCAAGATGACTTTCTACCCCAGAAAGCCAACGTCGTCAACACTAAAAGCGTTTTTGAAAAAATCCAGATGCAATGAATCCCCCTGTAGGGGGATTCAACATCCTGTACGTTTTTATTCCGTGCCTACTTCTTGATCTGCATAAATCGCAATGCCATCCTCTGCATCATAATACAACAACACCCAATGTTTCCCAGCCTTCAGTGTCGTTGCTTTAACAATAGCTTTATGTTCAATTTGTCGACCATCTTGATCAATCATGAGAATTTGACAAATACCAGCAAGGGTTACATCGCCTGATGCAATATGAACCGATAATTGACAATCCACACCAAAATCTTCAAAGGCACTGCCTGCGCCTTCACGCAAAATATCATTGCTTGATGTCAGAATATCACCATCTATCACCCCTGCGGTATGGTTGATGCTGATAAATTGTGCTTTGCCTTGCATGGCATGCAAAATATCTTGTGAATCAACGGATGCGGGGTAAGTAAAACTATCTTGCCCATGCAGCTTATGAAATATAGCAATATTAACATGGGGTGCTTTTTTACCCCCTGTAATATCGCCTGCCTTAATACTTGATTGTACGCCCCAAGTATTGATCGCAATGGCAATAATCACTGCCATAGAGAATAACGTCAGTTTTTTAATACTTATCATAATCATGTTCCTCTTATACCCTATTTTTCACACATCATTCATGGCATCCATGGCGACCTCAATCATTTTTTCTACTTTTTTCTTAAATTCACGTTCAATCTGATTGATGTCTGCCTCAGCAAGCCCTTCATCACGCATCATTTGATTGCTTTTTACTGCCAAAAGATAATCATGTTTTAATTTTTTGATAATCAATCTTGCTTGTCTCAGCCGTGATTCAATACCAATTAATTTTTCTTCTAATACAATATCAGCTTCCGCAGCGAAGGCATTACCCTCATGATTTATAGGCAATGTAAAGGAAAACATCAATAGCATCCATCCCATAATCAAAGGCTTTACATAAAATTTCATTCTGTACCCACCTCATTATTGGCATAAATAGCAATACCGTCTTCAATATCATTATAAAGCAAAACCCAATCATGGTCCGCTTGTAATGTCGTTGGTTTCACCACCGCTTTATGCTCAATTTGACGGCTGTCTTGATCGACCATCAGTATTTGACATATCCCCGACAGAACAGCATTAGCAGCATCAAGGCGAACTGATAACTGGCAATCGACACCAAAGTCTTCAAAGTTATCGTTTGCCCCTTCACGCAAAATATCATTGGTTAAAGTGATAATATCACCATCAATAAGTCCTGATGTATGATTAAGACTAATAAATTGAGCTTTGCCTTTCATTGCTTGTAAAATATCATTGCCTCCAACACTGGTGGGGTAAGCAAAACTTTCTTGACCATGCAATTTATGAAATATAGCTATATTGATACGGGGTGCTTTTTTGCCCCCTGTAATATCGCCAGCGGTAATACTCGACTGTACTCCCCACGCACTGGCAGCAATAGCAAATACCACAGCGATAGAAAATAAACTAGCCTTTTTTATTGTGTTCATAACCGTTCCTTTTTAAGAAAAATACTGATTAATTAGTTACCTGTATTCTATTATGGTTGGACACTATGAATGAAAAGCATCTTGCTTTCAAGAATCTTCTGTGTGAAAAAACAAATCTCTATGGTTTCTTCTTGTTGATGATTAAATCATTACACTTGATTTTCAATGAATATCATTTATATTTCCTAACTGTTGTCATCACGGAAGGAACGATCAACGAGGAAACCAAATAGTCCATGCTATTGAAACACAGGAAACATCTGATTGCGCAAGGTGTCGTAACTGAAGAGCAGTTAAACGATGCCATGTCAAGCCCAGAAACGAAAAAGTTTGGCTTGTTGTATTCCATCTTAATGATTGAAGGGATAGACGGTGAAAAGATTATGCAGATTCTTGCAGGTCTTTATAAAGCACCGTTTCTTGATATCGCTCATTTTACTCCCTCTGAAAAGCTGCTGGCAAAATGCCCTGAAACATTGTGCAACGATTATGGTTTTGTTCCCGTTGATGAAAAAAACGGTGAAATGATTATTGCCACGGGCAACCCCATGGATTTTCAATCCTTGGATGCCTTACAGTTTAAACTGGGTGAGCGGGTACGTGCTATTTTTGCACGCCCTGATGTCATCCGTAAAAAGATTCGTGATTTTTACCAAGGCGATGCTGCCTTTGAAGATGCCATGACTGGTCTCGGTGCTGACGAGATGGATGTGGAGGAAGAAGAGGAAAAAGAAGATACCGATATTGATTCTGTTAAAAAAGGCGCAGAGCAATCACCGATTATTAAATTGGTGAATGGTATTTTTGTGCAAGCGATGAAAATGGGCAGCTCAGACATTCATATCGAAGCAGGCGAGCGAACGACGCTTGTTCGCATGCGTGTGGATGGGCGTTTGCGCAAAGCACTGCAGTTTCCCGTCAAGATTCACCATGTTGCCATTTCACGTCTAAAAATCATGTCCAAGTTGGATATTTCTAATACTCGAACACCACAAGATGGTCGTTTGAAAATAAAACTTTGGGGCAAAAGTTTTGATGTACGGGTATCGACATTACCCGCTTTGTTTGGCGAAAAATGTGTCATGCGTATTTTGGATAAAAGCGGACTCTCGCTTGATCTAGACCTCTTAGGTTTTGAAAAACGCGCCGATCAACGAATTCGCGAATGCATCGCAAGACCGACAGGTGCTGTGCTGGTAACAGGGCCAACAGGCAGTGGTAAAACCACCACATTGTATTCTTTTCTTAATCACATCAATGATATGGAAACCAATATTGTCACTGTAGAAGACCCCGTTGAATTTCAGCTTAAAGGCATCAATCAGGTACAAGTGAATGCTAAAGCAGGCATGACTTTTTCTGCGGCATTACGCTCGATTTTGCGGCAAGATCCCGATGTGGTGATGCTCGGAGAAATTCGAGACAATGAAACAGCACATATTGCCATGCATGCAGCACAAACAGGGCATCTGGTATTATCAACACTGCATACCAATGATGCGGCCTCGACCATTTCACGCTTGGTAGAAATGAATATTGAAACAGCAGTGGCAGCGTCGGCAATCAGCATGGTGGTAGCGCAACGTTTAGCGCGTCGCTTATGTAAAAAATGCAAGAAAAAAGAAGTGGTTCCAGCAGGGCAGGCTGAGCGTTTTGGCTTCCCTGAAGGATTTGAGTTATACGTTCCTGTTGGCTGCAAAGAATGCATGAATATTGGTTACAAGGGTCGTGTTGGTGTCCATGAGGTATTGTATGTAAGTAACCGCATCAGCGACATGATCTCACGCAGCGCGACTAATCGAGACTTAGCCATTGCGGCCCGTGAAGAACACATGTTCTCATTGTTTGAAGACGGTATTAACAAAGCATTGATGGGCATTACGACTTTGGATGAGGTGTTGCGTAACTCCTTGCCCTTGGAAGAGTTCAATTTGTCCGAACGATTGAATAAAGACGGTTCATTGATGTCTTTGGGCGATGAAATGGAAGCCGCAGCCGCAGCGCAAAGTTCTAAGAAAACAAGCAGCGATCAAAAAACAATTTTAGTGGTCGATGACTCTAAAAGCATTCGCAGCTTAGTCCGTTTTGTTTTGCAATCAGAGGGTTATGAAGTTATTGAGGCCGAAGATGGACAGGAAGGCTGGGAATCAACACAACGAATGGCAGCGCAAATTGATCTTGTTTTAACTGATTATGAAATGCCTAATATGACGGGGCCTGAATTGGTACTTAAAATCCGTGAACAAAAGCGTTACAATGGTATTGCCGTTGTTATGTTGACCTCAAGACGAGATGAAGATGATGAAGTACTTGGCTTAGAGTCTGGTGCAGATGATTATATTTTTAAGCCCTTGGAACCGATGAAACTACAAGCACGGGTGCGTAAAATTTTAAGCATGTACGACCGTATTTTGAATGCCTAAAAATAAAGGAAGGAGCTGTCGATGAGTGAGCAATTCATAGAGAACGATGCAAAACCTCAAACAGAGGAAGAAGCTGCCAATGCCGCGATGCAAGAAGCGATTTCTGCACAGATTGATTATGAAGAATTGATGCTCGCCCACGTCGGCGATAATAGCTTTTTAATTCGAGTCAAAGAAGCAGAAGAAGTGGTTCGAGCCGAAAGTTTAACGTCTGTACCCATGGCACCAAATCACCTTTTAGGGGTATGCAATGTACATGGTTTGGTTGCATGCATTGTTGACCCCATTAAAGTATTGAGCCTTAAAGGCGAACTTGCTGATATCAGTGATCATACCCGCTTTATATTGTATAAACACGCGCGAATGAAAGTAGGCTTACAAGTTGATTCCATCAGTAAGGTAGTTCAAATCCGTGAAGATTTGCTGCCTATTTCAGATGGTCATCATAACATACGAGGCAAGATTGAGATTAATGGTGACGAACTAGCTTTGTTAGATTTAAATATTTTATTTCAATAACATTGATGACGAAATGCATAAGCGTTTACTGTGAGTTACCTAAAACACTTTGACCAAGAGAAGACTGCTGGTTATGATGCTGCATTCTCTCTTAATTAACTTAATGTTGTATTGTATTGTAGATCAAAGACATTAAAGGTTCAGCCTGTAGATAAAATTGGAGTATGATCATGGCCGTAAAACAAAAAAAAGCAAAGGTCGTCGGCTTACGACACCTTGCAAGAACAAATATCTTTATTTCCATTGGATTATTTATTTTCTTAATTATCATCCTTTCAGGTGCGTTTACTAAGGCCAATGGCGACGTACAAGCTTTGGGGAAACTCCATGAGCAACGGGTTACATTGGAGCATTTTAAAACCACTCTTTCTAACATTCTTTTGCCATTGAATGACTTTGTTTTAACGTCGAACCAAGAAGATATTTCTAAGGTGAAAAAAGCATCGACAGAATTCTCTAAAATTGCAGCCCAAGTAAAAGCGATGCCTGAATTAAGTGAAACCTCAAAAAACCAATTAAAAGAAGTCAATGACTTAATGAAAGAGGTGATGCAACTGGCAGGAGATATTACAGGTGGCATTATTCCCATGAGTATGGCTGGTAATATGTCTATCGTGGCACAAAACTTGGTGTTTGTGGCACAAATTAAATTGCAATCTATATCTACACAAATGGAAAAATTGTTAACCCAGCAAACGAAAGAAAAAGAAAGTGCTATGACTAGACTGAGTTTCTTTGCTATGGGCGTTGTCGTCTTTCTCGCCATTGTGATGATTTTTCTCAACCTTCGTTTTTCTCGCACCATGTCGGGTAATATTGAAGTTGTGGCAGCAAGTGTGACGGATGCTGCGACGGAGATTCTTCATTCTGCAGATCAGCAAGCAACGGCATCCGATACACAGGCACGAGCAGTAGCAGGTGTAACATCAGAACTTGAAGAAGTATCCAGTGCAGCACGAAAAATCGCAACCACAGCAAACAGCGTCGAACGAGTTGCTCAAGCAACGGCTATTTCAGCCGCAGAAGGATCCAAAGCTGTGAATGAAGCCATTGGTTACATGGATCGTATTCGTCAAGAAGTAAATACGATTGCCGATAAAGTCACCGATGCAAGTCGCAAGGCAGAGCAAATTTTAGAATCCATTGATTCGATCCAAGAAATTGCAGACGAAACCCATTTATTGGCACTGAATGCCTCTATTGAGTCAGCAGCGGCTGGCGAATTTGGCAAACGATTTGCTGTGGTTGCGGGCGAAGTTCGTCGCTTATCAGAACGTGCGCGTGATTTTACTAAAGAAATTCAAGTGGTGGTCGATGATGTGCATAAGTCTACGCATGAATCCAAAGAAGTGACCGAGCGAGGCCTCGAAGAAG
Source organism: uncultured Zetaproteobacteria bacterium (assembly GCA_964458185.1). Classification (GTDB taxonomy): domain Bacteria; phylum Pseudomonadota; class Zetaproteobacteria; order Mariprofundales; family Mariprofundaceae; genus AB-137-C09. Next base: position 1,440 of record CAYWFG010000017.1, on the reverse strand, counting down.
TCGCCAAAGGCGTGGAAATCGCATTGCGTGCGGGCGTTGCCCTAGAGAAAATGCAAGGCATGTCGAACAAATCTAGCCAAGCCATTAAAACCATTGCCAAAGCGACCAACCGTCAAGATGAAACTTCTCAAGAGTTTGTATTAACAATGCGTCAAATTTCTGAATTATTAAAAGATTCAGCGGTGCAAATGCAATCATCGAGAGAGGCAGCAGGTCGCATGAACATAGCGGCGACTGACCTACAAAAACTATTGTAATTTTTCACACCGCAAAAAAAGAGGGGAGGGCAATACCTCCTTTTTTTTTGTTTTTAACCGCCTGTTAGCAACGCCCAACAGACTCCCTCAGGAGATTTTCTTATGTCTGGTTTTGATTTATCTAATTTTTTAGCTGCGTTTTTTGATGAGGCAAGGGATCGTTTGGTCTCTATTAACCGTGGACTGGTTGAATTTGAATCTGAAACCATTGATGAAGAAGGGTTGGTTTGTTTACGTCGCGATGCCCATACCATCAAAGGCTCTGCTTTGATGTTGGGTGTTGTAGATTTAGGCGCAGTAGCGCATCTTTTTGAAGATGCTATGGAAATGTTGATTCAAAACCCTGATCTTCGTATTCCTAAAATGACCCAGTTTCTTTATGACCTACACGATCAATTGGATGAACGCCTAGAGTATGTCGATACAGAAGTTCGACTTGATGATAAAACATTAAAAAAACAATATGATCAATTATTACTAGACGTTCAGTCTGGTGATGATGCAACAGAAACTGCGGTTGAGTCTGAACCTAAAGAAGAGTATTCCATGATTGGGGCAGAAGAAGCTGCCGATTGGAGAAAACAACAAGATGGTGTTGTTGTTGAGACCGTCACCCCTCCAGATATTGATACAATGATGCCAGATGGCATGTTTATTGAAGACTCTATGGATGATTTGTTTTCTGCAACGTTAGAAGCCAATGATCCTACTGCTGTTCTTTCAATAGAAGATGAATCAGACGATAAGCAAGATCTGGAAAATTTAATCCTTGAAGACACGACCACATTTAGCTTAGATGATGAAAATGATCTGCTGAATGGTAGTACTGCTATTGATATTGAAGAGTTAGACGATACTTTTACCCTTGAAGGTTTGGATAGTGTCTTTGAAGAGGAAGGCTTAGAAGCATTATTAGGCGATATGGATGTGTCTGATGATGTCTTTGTTTATGGCGAAATCAAAAAAACTCAAGCAGAAGAAAAACCTACTGCGAAAATAAAACTGCAAGCGCAAGAAAAAGCTGCCGAGCAAGCAAGGCTGCAAGCGCAAGAAAAAGCTGCCGAACAAGCAAGGCTGCAAGCGCAAGAAAAAGCTGCCGAACAAGCAAGGCTGCAAGCGCAAGAAAAAGCTGCCGAACAAGCAAGGCTGCAAGCGCAAGAAAAAGCTGCCGAACAAGCAAGGC
>CAYWFG010000016.1:0-51335 GCA_964458185.1 uncultured Zetaproteobacteria bacterium | reverse complement strand
TGTTGTGTGTTCGCCCAATATGGTGGGATGGTTTAATGTTGTGTGTTCGCCCAATGTTGTCCGTTCATTCAAAGGGCAGACACGCAGGTCTGCCCCTACGTTTTCAATGATGCAATGAAAATGGTTTGGCATAACCACCATTTCATGACATTTTATGTCTAGGAATTTATGTTCCAATTCCTTGTACCATTTTGTAATCATGATTCCTGCATCATTCAATATCATTTTATGATTGGCGATATTTCCGTAAAAATATTCTCTTTTTTGGCAACAAATGGTTAAAAAATAGAATCCAGCCTGTGAATAATCATAGCCTTTTAAACGAATGGAACGACGGTGATGAATATTGGGGTTGTATTTGTTCATTTTTTTAATGAGGGGCAGACACGCGGGTCTGCCCCTACGTTTTTTTTGTGATGTGGTGGAATTTGAATATTAGATATATAGGTTTTCAATTTCATATTTTCCCATCAAATGCCTGTTGCAGGATTGATTTTTTTATCTCGATTAAGTTGTCTAGTTTTTGTTGGTAGATTTTTTCAAGATGTTTTGTTTTTGCCTGTAATTGGTCTAATTGAGTAACTATCTGTTTTTGCTCTTGAATTGATTTTGGAAAAAGCAAAATAACATCCTTTAAAGATGAATTTGAAATAACAGGCTGTGCTGCTTGCCTTGCAAATTGTCGTAAGTTTCTATGATTTAGCATAAAAACTAAAAATGAATTATCGAGATCATAATTATAGTTAATTGCTTTAAAAGCGTTGTCAGTCAACCAGACTCTATCATTAATATGTCTTGCGATACCGCACAAAGCACCAACCCTTCCAATAATTACAAAATTTCTATTGAGATTGTATTTATCGTGTTTTCCTGCAATGCCATTTCCGCCATAAACATCATATACACCTTTCATATTCATGTTTTTACTTGTTAGACCATCACCACTCTTCAAGCGAAAACACTCACCCAATTTATTCTCCTCCCATTCTCCATTTTCAGCTTTCAATTTTCCATTATCAAAAATGCTCTGCAATGTTGATTGAAAAACCTCTTTAGCATTTTTAAGATTCTGCTCCGCATTCTGTTTCGCCTTGTCAATCGCTACAAAGGCTTTATCCAGAATTTCAACAATGCGTTTTTGTTCGGGTGGTGATGGCAGTTGCACTTGAAAGCTTTTAAGCATACCTACCTTGATATATGGCATTGTATTACCAAGTTTTTGCTTTGTAACGGTGTCTTTCAAGTAGCCATCAAGCAATAAAAATAGAAACCTCACATTAATGGTTGATTCAAAATTTTTTAGTACATATGTCCTTTGATAAGCATCAAATTTTCCTTTGAAATATTTTACAGCTCCTACATCACCATTTCCTGCAACTAATATTGCTTCTGTATCGAAGCTATAATCATCAATATATGAGTGATTTTTTGCACAAGTGAAAAAATGATATACACCATTCTGGTTTCCATGGTTAGCATCTCTTCTGCCTGTTTTTATCTCGCAAAGATCACCCAACTTTTTTATCTCCCAACCCTGTTTCATAGCAAATCCAAAATACTGTTTAATACCTCGGCACTTTCCTTATCCAACTCAGCCATTTCTTTTAATATCTCTTCAGGGCTTCGTAGTGGGGCTTCTTCGGGTGTATTGGGATTTTTAGCCGAAAGATTGTAGGTGTTTTGATTAATATCACTGATTTTAACGACCCACGAGTTCTCACTGTTGGGGCCGACCTGCGTGTCTGCCCTCTTCTTCTGCAATCTTACAAATTCTGCCAAATCCTGCTCATTCAGTGGATTGGTTTTTCCTAAATTTCTGTCCAGATTGAGTTGATAAAACCAAGTTTCTTGCGTGGCTTTACCTTTTTCAAAAAACAGCACCACGGTTTTTACGCCTGCCCCTGTAAAAGTTCCGCTGGGCAAATCCAATACGGTATGCAGATTGCAACGGCTTAATAGTTCTTTGCGTAAGGCAACCGAGGCGTTGTCGGTATTGCTTAAAAAGGTGTTTTTGATAACAATCCCTGCTTTACCGCCTGCTTTTAGAATCTTGATAAAATGCTGTAAAAACAGAAAAGCGGTTTCACCTGTTTTGATGGGAAAATTCTGTTGTACTTCAGCTCTTTCCTTGCCTCCAAAAGGCGGATTGGCTAATACAATATCGTAACGGTCTTTTTCTTGAATATCGGTCAGGTTTTCGGCAAGGGTGTTGGTGTGGATAATGTTAGGGGCTTCGACACCATGAAGAATCATGTTCATAATGCCGATGATGTAAGCAAGTGATTTTTTCTCTTTGCCGTAAAAGGTATTGCTTTGCAGGGTTTCGCTGTCTTTTGTGGAGAGTTCTGGGCGATCACAAGAATCGCCGCTACGATGTGTTAAATATTCAAAGGCTTCAACCAAAAAGCCTGCCGAACCTACTGCCCCATCATAAATGGTATTACCGATTTGTGGACTAACGACTTTGACAATCGTTTTAATCAAAGGGCGGGGCGTATAGTATTCGCCACCATTACGCCCTGCATTGCCCATATTTTTGATTTTACCTTCATACAAATGGCTCATTTCATGCTTTTCAGCATGGGTTCTAAAACGCAGTTCATCAATCAGGTTGACCACTTCGCGTATATTGTAACCGCTTTGAATCCTGTTTTTAAGTTCACTAAAAATTTCACCAATCTTGTATTCAATGGTATTGGCATGATCAGCATTGACCTTAAACTTCTTTAGATAGGGGAATAATTTGAAATTGACAAAATCTACAAGGTCATCGCCTGTTAAGGCGTTGTGATCAATTTTTCCATCTTTTAGTTTTGGTGCAGCCCAATGAGTCCATTGGAGTTCTTCAGCTATGATTTTACTGTAAGGTTTACCAGCAAGCTCGGCGGCAGTCTGTTTGTCTTTTTCCAGATCATCCAGATATTTTAGAAACAACACCCATGAGGTTTGCTCCACATAATCCAGCTCGCTTCCGCATCCTGCATCTTTGTGGAGAATATCATCTATGTTTTTAAAGGTTTGTTCAAACATGGCTACCTTGGGTGAAGGATCGTGGCTTGCTGGGAATACGTGCTTGTAAAAAATTTTCAAGCATGGCGTGACCATGCTCGCTTAAAATAGATTCAGGGTGAAACTGCACCCCGTAGGTGGGATGTTCACGGTGTTGCAATGCCATTAATTCGCCTTCTTTCGTCCAAGCTGTGCGTTCCAGCACTGCGGGTAAGGGGGCTTCTACAATCAACGAATGGTAACGGGTCGCTATCATCGGCGAAGGGATGCCTGCGAAAATACCTTGCCCTGTGTGCTTGATACTGCTCGTTTTGCCGTGCATCAGACGGGGCGCACGAACCACCGAACCACCAAACACGGCAGCAATCGACTGATGCCCCAAACAAACCCCCAAAATAGGCAAAACACCAGAAAAACGCGCAATCATCGCCATCGAAACACCCGCATCATCGGGCGTGCAAGGGCCGGGTGAAATCAACAGCCGCTCCACGCCTAAATCGGCTACTTCATCGGGGGTGATTTTATCGTTGCGGTAGACCAATGGCGTTTCGCCCAGTTCGCCCAAGTATTGCACCAAGTTGTAGGTAAATGAATCGTAATTATCAATAACCAGCGTAGTCATGCTGTTCGCTCCTGTGCTTCGGCGAGGGCAATGGCGCGAAACATTGCCGTTGCCTTGTTGATGCATTCTTGATGTTCGTTTGCAGCGATGGAGTCAGCAACAATGCCCGCCCCCGCTTGCACATGAAGTTGCCCGTTTTCAATGATTGCAGTGCGAATAATAATCGCCGTATCCATGTGTTTGCCACCGTAAGAGATATGACCAATGCAGCCACCGTATGCACCGCGTCCGCAAGGTTCTAATTCATCAATAATTTGCATGGCGCGAACTTTGGGTGCGCCCGATAACGTCCCTGCGGGGAATGTCGCTGCCAGCAAGTCTAGGGCATCGGCATCATCGCGCATCTGCCCTTCGACTTGCGACACAATATGCATGACGTGAGAATACCGCTCAATCACCATTTGTTCGGTCACGGTGACGCTGCCGTATTCACATACTCGCCCCAAATCATTGCGCCCTAAATCAACCAGCATCACATGTTCGGCGCATTCTTTGGCATCGGCAAGCAACTCTGCTGCCAGTCGTGTGTCTTCTTCGTAGCTTGCACCACGGGGGCGGGTTCCTGCAATGGGGCGAACTCGTGCGGTATTATCGTCTTTTTGCACCAAAATTTCTGGTGAAGAACCCACCAGCACACAATCACCCACATGCATGTAAAATAAATAGGGCGAAGGGTTGATGTGCCGCACGGCGCGATAAATCATTAACGGGTCGCTCTGAAGTGGTGACGAAAAGCGTTGCGACAACACCACTTGAAAGACATCACCTGCCACAATGTAGGCCTTCGCTTGCGCCACCATCGCTTCATAATCTTGCTGTGTTACATTTGATGGCGGCACGGCAGTGGTTGCGTGTTGATTCAAGTGCATGGGTGCAAGTGAGGTAGGGCGGCGCAGTGCATCAGTTAAACGCGCCAACTGTGCCGCAGCATCAAGGGCATCATCCCCTGCAACGCACAGATGCATCACCCCCTTGAGGCGATCAACGATAATAAAACGGTCAATCAGCATAAAGGCGGCTAAAATGCCACTATCTTGATGACCTTTCACGCCAGCCTCAAACGATGGGATCATATCATACGAAAAATACCCCACTGCGCCGCCTGTAAAAGGCAGATCATCGGCATCTTCGGGAGCATCGTGGCAGATCACTTGCGAGCGAATCCAATCTTGAATACTGCCATCGGCTTGATGGCTTGGTACGCCGTCTCGGGGGATGAGGTGTAAGCCATCGACGTGTTGCATAGCAGTACAGGCAGGCTCGACACCAATAATGCTGTAACGCCCCCAACTCTCGCCGCCTTCTGCGCTTTCTAATAAAAAGCAGTCGCCAGCATCATGCAAGCGAGAAAAAATAGATAGCGGCGTATCTCTATCAGCCGATAGCGTTTGTCGAAAAAGTTTCATGGTGGATGTTCTCATTCATGGTTAAACATAGCAATGGATGCTATTTGGATTCAGGTAGCGAGAAAAAAAGAAGCAGAGATGCGCAAGTGCTGCCATCGGTTGGGACGATAGCATGAGGTTAAGGTCAAGAATGTGTCGGTTAAAAAGACAGGCTCACACATGAACGCAACCCTATATTTTTTATCACGGATAGAAAGCAGGGGCGAACGGCCGTTCGCCCCTGCATCATTCAATACGCTGGCAGCAACACACCTTCTTTTTGCATCAATGGTGCATCATATAACGCTGATAAGGTATGACTATCGCACAACAATTTAGCCGAGCCGCATTGCACCATGCCTTTTTTGTTGATTAAAATAACATCATCGGCAACAGCCATCGCTTGTTGAAGGTCATGCAGCACCACCACGATAGCACGTCCCTCGGCAGCCTGTTTTTTAAGCATGTGAATGCATTGAATTTGATGTTGCAAGTCAAGGTGGGCAGTCGGTTCATCAAGCAGCCAAACACTAGCATCGCGCAGCATCAATGCCGCAAGTTCCACCCGTTGCCGTTCACCACTGGAGAGTTGACCCAATGGACGGCTTAGCAATGGGGTAATCATCATCGCTGTTGCCACAGCAGTAATAGCTTCCCCTTTTGTTGCCACCAACGCTAAACGCTGTGAAACGGTTAAGCCAAATTCTGTGGGGGGTAATTCACCTTGCCATGCAATATGTTGGGCAAGGTCTTGTTGGCGGTAGTCATGCAATGGTTGTTGGTGCAGTAAAATTTTCCCCGTGACAGGAATAAGCCCAGCTATGGCAAGCAATAAGCTGGACTTCCCTGCGCCATTGGGCCCAAGAATAACGGTGATGGATGATCGACGAATAAAGCAAGAGACATCAGAAAAAAGACAACGCTCACCACGGTTGATCGCAATATGATGAAGTGCTAGCAATGGCTAATGCTTGGCAGTATGAAAAATAGGGTCAACGCTTTGTTGCCATGTGCTATGGTATTGTTGCAACCATTGTTCTGCCAACGTTTCACCACTACGCGCAATCGCCCACAAGGGTTGTAAATAGATCGATTCATCTTGCTGTTGATCGTTATAAAGGGCGTTGCGTTGCAAGCCTTGTTGTGCCAAATCTAGCAGCGAGAGTGATAATGCTTGGACGTTCGTGCCATTGATTTTTGCTTGTAGTCCTTGATGGACAACAGCTTCACGCAGTTCATTGACCGCGCTGTGAGACCACTCTTTGATCATTTCCCATACGGCATTTTCACTGGTCTCATCATAGATCAGACCTTTCCAAAAAGCTGGCAGGGCAGTGGTCATGTCAAGCGAGCCTGCATCAGCACCACGCATTTCAATGAATTGTTTTAAGCGCACATCAGGGAAAACGGTCGATGCATGCAATGCCCAATCATCCAAGGTTGCCGTTTCCCCTTGCAAGCGCGGTAATGTTCCTGCGATGAAATCACGGAACGATGACCCCGTGCAATCAATAAACTGATCGTTACGCATGATAAAATACATCGGCACATCCAGCACATAATTCACCCAATCGGCAAAACCAAAATCATCGGCAAAAACACAGGCTGGCATGCCCGTTCGTGCTGCATCGGTATCTAGCCAGCAGCCTGCGCGGGTGGACAATAATCCTGACGGTTGACCATCACGAAAAGGGCTGGCTGCAAACAATGCAGTGACTATGGGTTGCAAACAACAGCCAATACGCATTTTTTTTGCCATATCTTGCTCGGATGAAAAATCAAGATTGGCTTGCACGGTAGTGGTACGCAACATCATATCAAGCCCTTGCTTGCCTACCTTGGGCATGTAATCACGCATAATAGCATAACGTGATTTTGGCATCCACGGTATAGCATTGCGGGGAGAACGGGGGTGAAAGGCGGTGGTTAAAAATCCAATGTGTAAACGCTCTGCCTCTTCCATAACGTGTTGCAAGTGTGCTTCCGTTTCTGCGTGGGTATCATGCAAATCAAACAATACCGCACCCGATAATTCCAGTTGCCCCCCAGGTTCTAGGGTAATAGATGCACCATGGGAACCTTGCAAAGCAATAATATTACCCGATTCAATCACTGCTTGCCAACGCTCATCCACCAAAGCTGCCAACAATGTGCCGATGCCCTCTGCACCTTCATAGGCAACAGGGGCTAAGGTTTGTGTGTGAAAGGCTATTTTTTCATGCTCGGTGCCAATTCCCCATTGTGACCGTGGTTTGCAGCCACAACGAAAAAAATCAATCATCGCTTCCATCGTTAATGGTTTGTTGCTCATCAATGATTCCCCCAACGCTTGGCATCAGCCTGCGCAATATGTAAATGATCGACCACCCGCTCCACCATGAATGCCTGTAGTTCAGCAATGGATTGTGGGCGATGGTAAAAGGCTGGCATCGCAGGAATAATATCAACGCCTAAACGCGCCAAATCTAGCATGTGTTGCAAATGAATCGCCGATAATGGTGTTTCACGGGGCATCAATATCAACTGCCCTTTTTCTTTTAGTATCACATCGGCAGCGCGTTCGATGAGGTTTTCTGACATGCCTTGTGCCACCCGCGCTAACGTCCCCATTGAACATGGTGCAATAACCATTTGTCGAATCCCTGATGAACCCGAAGCCACAGGCGAAAACCAATCTTTAAGCCCGTAAACATGCACGCGCTCTGGCGTTGATAAGGTCAATGCATCGACCAGCACACGGTGGGCTAGTTCAGGATCTTCAGGCAACGTTAAATCACATTCTTGCAACAAAACCACCCGAGCCGCATCAGAAAATAATAAGTGCAATATAACCCCTGCTTGATGCAGTCGCCCAATTAATTGCATGCCATAAGCCGCACCCGATGCCCCTGTCATGGCAATAATCATGTGTGGGTGCTTATCAGGGTTCACGATGCGTTTTTCCAAATGCTTGCACCGTTACTTTCTTGATGGATGCGGGCCATCATTGTCTCATGCGCTTGTTGATCTTCTTTAGGGACGCAAATGGGTGCGCGTCTTGGTGATGATTGCGTTTCTTTTTTTATCACCGTGGGGCGGGCAACACGCGAAAAGTGCGAGGCAGGATAGGCATCATCCATAGCATCCAGTGCAAACTGTCGTCCGCCAGTCATGGCTAAATACACTTCGGCAAGCAACTCAGAATCCAGTAATGCGCCATGCAAATCACGATGCCCACGATCAACGTTAAAACGATCACACAAGGCATTTAAATTATTGCGTTGGTGCGGGTATTTTTTCCGTGCCACTTGCAAGGTGTCTATCACCAAGGTGTTTTCAATGTTAGCACACCCTGCATCTGCCAGCTCATGCATAATAAATCCCAAATCAAACGGTGCGTTATGAATCACCAAGGTGGCACCTTCAATAAATTGTAAGAAACTATCTGCTATGTCGGCAAAAGGCGGACAATCTTTCACTTTTTTATCATCAATACCATGAATACGTACGACTTCTTGGGGAATACTCCGTTGTGGGTTGATGTATTGATGAAACACACACTGGGTGTTCACTTGCCGTTGGTACACTTCGACTGCGCCAATTTCCACCATACGGTCACCACTGGCAGGAGATAACCCAGTGGTTTCTGTGTCCAACATAATAAAGCGCATATATACCTCATACCATCAAGCCATTTGCTTGTGCCGTAGGATGCAAGACTTCGATAAAAGCGTCAAATTATGGGGTTTGAGGATATTTATAAATGCACTATCCCTTGCTCCTAGGCATGCATTCTGTTAGCAATCCGACCGTATCAACGGCGTGATGCTTCGGCTGGAGGGTCGAATCTATTGATCTGGCGACTGCCAGCACGTTACCGAAGGAGGGAATGATGGGCGCTGCATATCTTGCTAACGAATATGCCCCGATCTTTGTATTTATCTTAATTGCTTTTGCTATGGGTGCAGCTCCCTTGATGATGACCATGGGTGTGGCCGAGCAAAAACCTGATGCTGAAAAGTTATCAGCTTACGAATGTGGCTTTGAAGCCTTTGAAGATGCGCGGATGCATTTTGATGTGCGTTTTTATCTGGTTGCGATTTTATTTGTGATCTTTGATTTAGAAACAGCCTTCCTCTTCCCTTGGTCGGTGGTGCTTGATCAAATTGGTTTTTTTGGTTTTATTGAAATGGTATTGTTTTTGCTCATTCTTTTGGTGGGCTATATCTATGCATGGAATAAAGGGGCTTTGCAATGGGAATAGAAGGCCTGCTCGACAAAGGTTTTATTACCACCAATGTTGATAAACTAATCAATGGCGCACGCGCAGGTTCGATTTGGCCGATGACCTTTGGTCTGGCTTGCTGTGCGGTAGAGTTTATGCATGCAGGTGCTTCACGCTACGATATGGATCGTTTTGGCATTGTGCCGCGTGCTTCTCCCCGTCAAGCCGACTTGATGATTGTCGCGGGTACGCTGTGCAACAAAATGGCACCAGCCCTGCGTAAAGTGTATGACCAAATGGCAGAGCCGCGCTGGGTTATTTCTATGGGTTCTTGTGCCAATGGCGGCGGTTATTACCATTATTCTTATTCGGTCGTGCGTGGTTGCGATCGTATTGTGCCGATTGATATTTATGTCCCTGGATGCCCTCCCACGGCAGAGGCGTTATTGTATGCTTTTATTCAGCTACAAGAAAAAATCAAACGCACCAATACCATTGCGCGCTGATAAGGAATCTGAATATGAATGATTTGTATACAGAGTCAGTAGCCCAAGTATCTCCTGATGCCGATGTCACTGCACTGCAACAAAAATTTGGTGATGCCATTCTGGATGTCACCGCTGCCATTGATGTGGCAACTGTTACACTCTCCCGCGAACAGATTGTTGATGCCTGCCATTACCTCAAAGGCAGTTGCGGTTATGAGCAAATGATTGACCTATGCGGTGTCGATATGTCGGAATACCCCAATCATGATGCACAAGCCGATCGTTTTTATGTGGTCTATCATTTGTTGTCGGTGCGTTGTAACAAGCGTATCCGCTTAAAAGTCAGTCTTAATGAGCGTGAGTGGGTTGATTCGGTTTCTGAAGTCTGGCCCACAGCTAACTGGTTTGAGCGTGAAGCCTTTGAAATGTATGGCATCATCTTTAACCACCATCCCGATTTACGTCGTTTGTTGACCGATTACGGCTTTGATGGTCATCCTATGCGCAAGGACTTCCCTGTAACAGGACGTACTGAATTGTTTTTTGACGAAACCCAATGGCGTTGCGTCTACCGTCCTAATCAGGTCGAAAACCGTGAACTAACCCCCAAGACATGGCCAGGAGTTGATCGTGGCTGAGATAAAAAATTATACCCTAAACTTTGGCCCTCAACATCCTTCTGCCCATGGCGTATTGCGCTTGGTGCTAGAGCTGGATGGCGAAGTTGTTGAACGCGCCGAGCCCCATATCGGGCTGCTCCACCGTGGCACTGAAAAACTCTTTGAACAAAAAACGTATTTGCAAAACGTGCCGTACTTTGATCGTTTTGATTATGTTTCGATGATGGCAAACGAATATGCCTATGCTTTAGCGGTGGAAAAAATGCTCTCGCTCGAAGTTCCTGAACGAGCACAATATATTCGCGTGATGTTTGCCGAATTAACCCGTATTCTTAACCACTGCCTGTGGTTGGGGGCAGTCGCTTTAGATATTGGCGCGATGACGGTGTTTTTGTATTGTTTCCGTGAACGCGAAGATATTTTTGATTTTTATGAAGAAGTATCAGGCGCACGCATGCATGCTGCCTACTTCCGCCCTGGTGGGGTCGCCAAAGATATGCCTGCTGGCTTGACCGACAAGATTCGGGCTTTTGCTAATAAATTCCCCACTTATATTGATGAATACGAAACACTGCTAACAGAAAACCGCATTTGGAAGCAACGCAACGTGGATGTTGGCATAGTCGATGCTGATGCAGCATTGGCATGGGGCTTCACAGGACCCATGTTGCGTGGTTCAGGTATCGCGTGGGATTTGCGTAAGATGCAGCCGTATGATGTCTATGAGAAGATGGATTTTGATATTCCTGTGGGTGCTACGGGCGATTGTTATGACCGTTATTTGGTGCGTGTGGAAGAAATGCGCCAAGCCAACCGTATTGTTTTGCAATGCCTTGATTGGTTAGATGCCAACGATGGTCCAATCAAACCCGATGATTACCGCTATACCAGTCCGCCGCGTGATGTGATGAAAGAAGACATGGAAGCGATGATTCATCACTTCAAATATTTTTCTGAAGGTTATCATGTGCCTGCGGGTGAAGTGTATGCAGCCGTTGAACACCCCAAGGGGGAGTTTGGTGTCTATATTATTTCTGATGGCTCTAATAAACCTTACCGCATGAAAGTGCGTGCTTCAGGTTTTGCGCATATTGAGGCGTTGGACTATATGTGCCGAGGTCATATGATTGCCGATGTGGTGACTATTCTTGGCACGCAAGATATTGTTTTTGGAGAGGTGGATCGATGAGTGCAGTTGTTGACACCACACAGATGTCTCCTGTTGCGTTTTCGGCGCAGCAATTAGAAACAATTAAAGCGTTGGTTAGCCGTTACCCACAACCATTATCAGCATTGCTGCCTGTATTGCACCTTGCGCAACAACACTTTGGTTACTTGCCCATTAACGTGCAACAATTGGTCGCCGACACTTTAGACGTAACCTTGATGCAAGTCCGTGAAGTGGTGACTTTTTACACCATGTTTAAAGAACAACCGACGGGTACTTATTTGCTAGAGGTTTGCACCAATGTAAGTTGTATGCTGAATGGTGGGGTTGAGCTGCTGGAACACATGGCTAATACTTTAGCTATTCAAGTGGGGGAGACCACGCCTGATGGTTTATTTACCCTTGCCGAAGTGGAATGCGCAGGGGCTTGTGGCGGTGCGCCTGTGGTGCAAGTCAATAATATGTACCACGAAAAAGCCACTGCTGTGACGATGGATGCGCTGATTACCAAGATTCAAATAGACGCGGAAACTGGGGGTGCATCATGATTTCTTCTGATCCTAGTAAAGTTACTGCGATTTGTTTTGACCGCATTCATATCCCTGGTATGCATACATTAGATGTTGCCCGTGAAAATGGTGCTTATCGTTTTCTTCCAACCGTGCTTAATAAGATGAACGGTCCAGAAATTATCGAAGAAGTAAAAACATCAGGTTTACGTGGTCGCGGTGGCGCTGGTTTTCCTACGGGCTTAAAGTGGAGTTTTGTCCCGCGTAACACCAGCAAGCCAACCTATTTGTTGTGCAATGCTGATGAAGGCGAACCGGGAACATTCAAAGATCGTGATCTTATACGTTTTGATCCGCATCTGCTGATTGAAGGCATGATTATGGCTGGTTTTGCGCTGAATGTGCGTGATGCCTACATTTATATTCGCGGCGAATTTCTACATGAAGCCAATGTTATGAATGCTGCCATTGCTGAAGCCTATGCTGAAAATTTATTGGGTGAACGGATTCTTGGCACAGATTACAGCTTGAACTTAACCGTTCATCGTGGTGCAGGTGCTTACATCTGCGGCGAAGAAACAGCCTTAATCGAATCACTGGAAGGGCGCGCTGGTCGCCCACGCTTTAAACCGCCGTTTCCTGCCATAGAAGGCTTTTATCAATCGCCAACCGTGGTCAACAATGTGGAAACATTAACCACGATTCCTGCTATTTTAGAGCATGGTGGTAAGTGGCACAGTCAAATTGGTGTGCCTAACAGTGCAGGAACAAAAATATTTTCTATTTCAGGGCATGTCAATAAAGCAGGGAATTATGAAGTCCCCATGGGTACGTCATTGCGGGTGTTGGTTGAAGAGCATTGTGGTGGTTTGCAACATGGCGATGTTCCTAAAGTTATTATCCCTGGGGGTTCATCCACGCCGTGGTTAGGGGCAGAGCATTATGATGTGCCAATGGCTTATGATGAGATTCATAAAATAGGGTCTATGCTGGGTTCGGGTGCAGTGATTATCATGGATGAAACGGCTGATGTGGTTGCCATCACCCGTCGTTTATCGCACTTTTATGCGCATGAATCATGCGGTCAGTGTACACCCTGCCGCGAAGGTACGGGCTGGCTGGAACGGGTGATGATTCGTTTAGAGACAGGGCAATGCAACGCTGAAGATTTGGTGGTGTTAGAAGAAGCATCCAGACATATGGATGGTCGTACCATTTGCGCCTTGGCAGCGGGTGCAGCCGCACCGATTTTATCGTTATTAAAGATGTTCCCCGATGAAGTACGCAGTTATTTGGCGGAGAGTAAAGCATGACAACGTTATTCATTAACGATGAGGAAGTAAGCGTTCCCGCAAACACCAGTATCTTGGAGGCATGCCGCCAACATGATGTGGATGTCCCTTATTTTTGTTACCATCCTGAACTAAAAGTTGCTGCCAATTGTCGCATGTGTCTTGTTGAGGTCGAGAGTAGAGGACGGCGATTGCCCAATCCTGTGGCATCGTGTTGTAGCCCTGTTGAAGAAGGCATGAAGGTTTTCACACAAACTGACACGCTTAAAAAAGACCGTAAAATGATCATGGAGTATTTGCTTATTCATCATCCCTTGGAATGCCCTGTGTGCGATCAGGGTGGTGATTGTAAACTGCAAGATTATACCATGGAGCATAGCACTTCAAAAGGTCGCTACCTTGAGCCTAAACGCCGCACCGAAGATAAAAACCTAGGGCCTTTTGTTAGCACCTACATGACCCGTTGTATTCATTGCACCCGTTGCGTGCGTTTTGCTGAAGAAGTTTCTGGCACAGGTGACATGGGTATATTGAACCGTGGCGACCACATGCGCATTGATTCTATTGTTGAAGACTGTTTGTCTTCAGAGTTATCGGGGAATTTAGCGGAGTTATGCCCTGTTGGTGCATTGCTTGATAAACCATCAAATAATCAATCCCGCCCTTGGGAGTTAACCCGTCACCACAGCACTTGCATTCAATGCCCGCAAGGCTGTGATATTATTATTGAATCGCGTGATGATGAAGTGATGCGAATCAAACATGACCCCAATGGCTCAGAAGCGTGGATCTGCGACCGTGGGCGTTTTGTTTATGATGCCTTTCGTTCAGATGATCGCTTGTTAACCCCGCGTGTTGGCGGGAATAACACTGATTGGGCTACGGCGATTAGCAAAAGCGTTGCCTTATTAAAAGGCAAACGTGTTGGTATTATTTTTTCCCCTTTTTGGAGCGTAGAAGGATTAACCGCGATTCGTTTGATGCACGATACCGTCATGAAAGATACACAAGTCGCCTTTGATCTTCACCGCCGAGATACTCGCCCGTTTGCTTTTGAAGAAGGCATGGCGATGAGCAGTGCAGCCATTGAAGCTGCCGATGAAGTGGTGATTCTTGGCTCTGATCTGCGTCAACGCCTGCCCATGTTGATGCAGCGTTTACGTCGTCGGGTCAACAAAGGTTTAACCCTTACCCGTATTGGTGCAATGAATTACCGCACCAACAGTAAACCGACCAAAGACGCGCTGATTCGTCCGCGTGATTGGCCCGCCGTGATTGCCAGAGCCATGCAGCAAGTGATGGATTTAAACAAAGGCGCGGCAGGCATGGAAATATGGTTAGAAAACATCTCTGAACGCCATGAAGCAGGTAAATTATTGGCTGATGCGTTGCTTGCAGGTTCGTGTGCTGTGTTGGTGGGTGAAGAAATTCGCGCCCATGAGGACGCTGCCGCACTGATTCACGGCATTGATTTACTAATGCGAGGAACAGGTCATGGTGAGGCTGGTGCCGATGGTCGTAATCTTATTCCTGAAGGAATGAATGCGCCTGTATTATCGGCAGTATTCGGTGATGTTCGCACCAGTGTGGGTGATTTGCTGCAATCAGCAGAACGTGGTGAACTTGATGCCTTGATGTTGATTGGCAGCGATCCTTTGGGTGATGGTTTGTTCCCGATGCAAGCACGGCGTGTGTTGGGCAGTATCCCCTTGGTTCAAGTGGGTGCTATTGCGGGGGAAATCGCGCAGTTTGCAGATGTGCAATTGCCTGCTGCCTCTTATGCAGAGGTCGATGGTACATTTATCAATATGGAAGGCGTAGTACGCATTGCCGATAAACCTTTGCGTTCATTGGGCGATGAGCGCCCTTTGTGGAAAGTGATGATGCGTTTGACCGATGCCATGGGTGCGACAGAAACCCCTGTTGTCTCGTTAGAAGAATTGCGTACAGAAATGACACGCTTTTTACCTGCGTTAGCAGATGTTTTTGCAGGCAAGACTGATGCTAATTGGCGCATGCCTGTGGTGCGAAATAAACACGCCATTGCACTGCCTGCAAATGTCGAACCCGTGATGGAGCTGGATGTTGTCAGCCGTTTTTCATTGTACCGCGAAGGTGCATGGGCAAGGGCATCCGCATTGCTGCGTGAAGCGGGCGAATTATTTCGCATGGCTGATGTATTGGTACATCCTCAAACATTACAAGACTTGGGACTCAAAGAAGGGCCTTGTGTTATTCGCACGGTTTCGGGTGAATACACCCATCATGTTGGTGTGCGCGAAGATGTGGTGCAAGGTGTATTGTTTGTGGCTAAACGTGGGGCTGCTGGTGATTTATCCAGCGAGAGCGTTGCCAGCATGAGGAGTGTGTAACATGGATTGGTTAGATATAGCGATAACCACGTTGCTGTGGGTGCTGGAGATTTTGGCGATTGCTGTACCCGTGGCACTATCCGTGGCTTACATTACGTATGCCGAACGGCGTGTTATTGGTCTGATGCAGGCACGAAAAGGCTGTAACCGTGTTGGTCCTCATGGCTTATTGCAGCCGTTGGCTGATGGTTTAAAATTATTTTTAAAAGAAACCATCATCCCTGCAAAATCTAATAAACTTTTGTTTGTCGCAGCCCCCGTGGTGGCACTCACCCCTGCATTGATTGCCTTTGCTGTCGTGCCTTTTGGTGAAACGACGTTGTTTGGCTTGTGGGATACGGCACATGTGATGTCCATTGCCCATTTGAATGTCGGTATCTTATATGTAATGGCGATTTCTAGCTTGGCTATTTACGGTGTATTGCTGGCGGGTTGGGCATCGAACTCCAAGTATGCACTGATTGGTGCGATTCGCGCTACCTGCCAAATGGTATCGTATGAAATTGCCATGGGCTTTGCGCTTGTCTGTGTTTTGATGCTGGCAGGTACGATGGATTTATCAGGCATTGTTCACGCCCAAGAAGGCGGCTTTTGGCATTGGTATATCATTCCCTTGTTCCCCATGTTTTTGGTGTATTTTATCTCAGGCTGTGCCGAAACGAATCGCACACCGTTTGATTTGGTGGAGGGTGAAGCTGAGCTTGTAGCGGGGCATATTGTTGAGTATTCGGGTATGTGGTTTGCCACTTTCTCGCTGGCTGAATACGCCGCCTTGATTCTCATCAGCTTAATGACTTCCATCTTGTTTTTGGGTGGTTGGTATGCGCCGTTTCCGTTCTTGGACTTTATCCCCGGTACGGTCTGGTTGCTGGGCAAAACAGCATTCTTTATCTTTGTCTTCATTTGGTTTCGTGCAACATTCCCACGTTACCGTTACGATCAAATGATGCGTTTGGGTTGGAAGGTGTTTTTACCGTGGACGTTGGCATGGATTGCGGTGATTGGTATTTTTACTTACACCCCAGTTTTGCAAGACCTGATCGCATTCTATCAACCTTGGAGGTAGCCTGATGAGCTTGTTACAAAAAGCGTCCAAGACGTGGTTGTTGTTGGAATTAGTCAAAGGATTAGCGGTGACAGGGCGTTATTTCTTTCAAAAGAAAATCACCGTGGAATACCCTGAAGAGCGCACCCCATTGTCACCACGCTTTCGTGGTTTGCATGCCTTGCGCCGCGATGAAAATGGCGAAGAACTTTGTATTGCCTGCAAGCTGTGCGAGGCAGTATGCCCTGCGATGGCGATCACCATCGAATCAGAAGAACGCAGCGATGGTTCACGGCGCACCACCCGTTATGATATTGATATGAGTAAATGTATTTATTGTGGTTTGTGCCAAGAGGCATGTCCTGTGGATGCGGTGGTCGAAACACAGATTTTTGAGTACGGTGGGGAAACACGGGATGTACTGTTTTATGATAAAAAAATGTTGCTCGAAGTCGGCGATCGTTATGAGGCACAAATTGCCCGTAACATTAAAGCCGATGCACCATACCGTTGATGGGCATAGGAGGGTTACGGAGGGGTTATGATTGAAGCTTTTTTCTTCTATGTTTTTGCGCTGATGTCAGTGATTGCAGGTGCTGGCGTGATTTTGGCACGCAATACGATGTTTTCGGTGATGTGGCTGATCTTTTGTTTTTTTAATTCAGCCGCTTTGTTTTTTATGCTGGATGCTGAGTTTTTGGGGATTATTCTTATCTTGGTCTATGTTGGCGCGGTGATGGTTTTGTTTATGTTTGTGGTGATGATGCTGGAAGTCAACAAAGCGAATTTGCGTGAAGGTTTTTTGCAATACTTGCCCACAGGCGGAATGATTGCATTGATTTTGATGATTGAATTTATTGCCGCTGCAAGCAGTGGTGTGTTTAGCAGTGAAGCAATGACTGCCGTGGGTCATTTGGGTAAAGATGTCAACAATACCGTTGAAATCGGCAAGATGCTGTACACCCAATACCTGCTTGGTTTTGAAGTGGCAGCGATTATTTTGTTGGTGGCGTTGGTCGGTGCGATTGTACTGACCTTGCGTACCCGTGATGATGTGAAATACCAAAATATTTCTCGTCAGGTGAACGTACGAAAAGAAGATCGAATGAAAATAGTGAAGGTGGAATCATGATTGGTTTAACGCATTATCTGATTGTTGCTGCCGCACTCTTTTCGTTGGGTGTGATTGGCTTATTTTTAAACCGTAAGAATGTGATTGTGATTCTTATGTGTATAGAATTGATCTTGTTGGCAGTGAATATCAACTTTGTTGCTTTTTCGCATTACTTGCAAGATTTATCGGGGCAAATTTTTGTCTTCTTTGTGCTAACTGTGGCAGCCAGTGAAGTGGCTGTAGGTTTGGCTATTTTGGTCGTTTTTTACCGAACCCGTCGTTCGATAGAAGTCGAAGACATGAATTCATTGCAAGGTTAAGGGGAGGTTGTAGGTGCAGGATGTTGCGTTGACACTAAGCAGTACAGAGTTACTACTGATTCCCGCTTTGCCATTATTGGCAGCATTGCTGGCGGGATTGTTGGGCTGGAAGCTCAAAGAAACCATGACCCATTGGATCTGTTGTGGGGCAGTGATTCTTTCTGCCTTATTATCCATTGATGTTTTCATGCAGGTCATGGATGGTGCGCGTTTTTATGGCGACTTTTGGACGTGGATGCTATCAGATCGCTTTACCGTCAATGTCGGTATGATGATTGACCCCCTAACGGTGATTATGATCTTGACCGTTACCGTGGTATCTGCCTGTGTGCATGTCTATACCATTGGTTATATGCATGGCGATGCAGGGTATTCCCGTTTCTTTTCCTATATTTCAGGCTTCACCTTTTCTATGCTGGTGTTGGTGATGGGCAACAGCTTTTTTACCTTGTTTTTTGGCTGGGAAGCGGTGGGATTGTTCTCATATTTACTCATTGGTTTTTGGTTCAAGCGTGAATCTGCTAACCGTGCCGCAATGAAAGCCTTTATTGTCAATCGTATTGGCGACTTTGGTTTTGTTGTTGGTATTTTGGCAATCTGGTATTATTTTGGTTCGATGGATTACCGCACTGTCTTTGATGGCATGGAAGCATTCATGGCACAAGGTCATGTACTACACATTCTCGGTTGGGAGATGGATGCTATTACCTTTATTTGCTTGGCATTGTTTATTGGTGCGATGGGCAAAAGTGGTCAAGTACCCTTGCATGTCTGGCTGCCTGATTCTATGGAAGGCCCTACGCCAATTTCAGCCTTGATCCATGCTGCCACGATGGTCACCGCTGGTGTCTTCATGGTGGCGCGTTTATCACCCATGTTTGAATTTTCTGAAACCGCATTGGCAGCAGTGGTCTTGGTGGGTGCATTTACCGCATGGATGTGTGCCACCATTGGACTGGTACAAAATGACATTAAACGGGTGATTGCTTATTCTACCTGTTCGCAACTGGGCTATATGTTTGTTGCCTGTGGTGTGTCGGCGTATTCGGCAGGAATTTTTCACCTGATGACTCATGCTTACTTTAAAGGTTTATTATTCCTCGCTGCGGGTTCTGTGATTCATGCCGTGATGGCAAACCAAGACATCCGAAAAATGGGGCAACTACGTAAATTTATGCCAATTACCTATGTCACCATGTTTATTGCTGCATTGGCATTATCAGGCATTCCACCTTTTGCAGGATTTTGGTCAAAAGATCTGATTATCGAAGCCACCATGATTCGTGACATGGGTTGGGTTTCTGAGCTTGCTTATTGGGCGTTGTTGTCGGGTGTATTCATGACGGCTTTTTATACCTTCCGTATGTTTTTCCTTACCTTTCATAATTCGGATCGTGTACCAGAAAAAACCAAAGCAAGCATTCATGAATCGCCAATGGTGATTACTGTGCCATTGATGATTCTTGCTTTTGGCGCGTTGGCTTCGGGTGTGTGGGGCTATTATGCCTTAGATATTGCCAATGCCGAAGTGGTGCAAGGTTTCTTTGGTACATCTATTTTTGTGATGGATGCGCATAACCCATTGATGAAGTTGGCATTAGAAGAACATCATTCTTTCTTACTATCGCTACCTTTTTGGTTAGCGATTGGTGGTGTAGGGCTGGCTTATGCCATGTATTTCAAAGAAACTGCCATGCCTGCACAGTTCGCGGCTATCGCGCCACCTGTCTACCGTTTCTTATTACACAAATGGTATTGGGATGAATTATATGAGTGCATCTTTATTCGCCCTGCGCGTTGCCTTGGCACATGGTTTTGGCAGAAGGGAGATTTAGCCATGATTGATCGTGGTTTCCTCCATGGTGGATTAATTAATTCGGTAGCAGCAGGCGCGAATCGCTTGCGGCAAATGCAAACGGGTATGGTATATCACTATGCTTACGCCATGGTAATTGGGGTATTCTCCCTGCTTACTTGGCTGATTTTAAAGGCATAGGGGGAGATTGATGGAAACCTTAAATAACGCCATGAATTTTCCAATTCTGTCGCTGAGTATATTTTTACCACTGTTTGGTGCTTTGTTTATCTGGCTGTTTATTAAAACAGATCAAGCCGTTCGCTGGGCAGCATTAGCGGTATCGGTGGCAACCTTTTTAGTCACCATATCACTGGTATGCGTATTTGATACGACGACTGCGCACATGCAGTTTGAAGAAGTGAATCATTGGATTCCAGCATTTAACATCTACTACCGTTTGGGTATTGATGGAATCTCAATGCCATTTGTGGTGTTGACCAGTTTGCTCACCGTGATTTGTGTGATTTCTGCATGGCAATGTATTCAAACGCGGGTGAAAGAATACATGATTGCTTTCTTGGTATTAGAAACCACTTTGATTGGTGTGTTCTGTGCGATGGATGCAGTATTGTTTTACTTTTTCTGGGAAGCAATGCTGATTCCCATGTATTTAATTATCGGTATTTGGGGCGGTAAAAACCGTGTCTATGCAACGCTGAAATTCTTTTTGTATACCTTAGCAGGCTCGGTGTTAATGCTCATTGCCTTGATTGCCATGTATTACAAAAGCGGCGGTGATAGTTTTAGCATGCTTCATTTTATGGATTATGCCTTTGACTTTGAATGGCAGTTCTGGATCTGGATCGCCTTCTTCGCTGCTTTTGCGGTGAAAGTACCGATGTGGCCCGTGCATACATGGTTGCCCGATGCGCATACCGAAGCCCCCACCGCTGGCTCTGTTATTTTGGCAGGTATTTTGCTAAAAATGGGCGCGTATGGTTTCTTGCGTTTTTCGCTGCCGATGTTGCCTGATGCTTCGCAATACTTTGTGCCGCTGATGGTAGGCTTAAGTCTGATTGCTATTATTTATATCTCGTTGGTGGCATTGATGCAAACCGACATGAAACGCCTCATTGCTTATTCCTCCATTGCACACATGGGTTTTGTGACGCTGGGAACGTTTATGTTTACCCAACAGGCGGTGGAAGGCGCGGTGATCAATATGATCAGTCATGGTTTTGTCGCGGCGGCATTATTCTTATGTGTCGGTGTATTGTATGACCGCATGCATACCCGCGAAATTGCCGCTTACGGCGGCGTTGCCAATGTCATGCCTGTGTTTGCAGCGGTGATGATGCTCTTTGCCATGGCAAATGTCGCCCTACCGGGGACATCATCGTTTATTGGTGAAATCATGGTCTTGATTGGCACGTTTGGTGCAACGCCATCGCCATACCTGACAGTATCGACCCAATGGATTGCCATTGCTGCGGCTACCAGTGTGGTATTATCGGCATGTTACACCTTATGGATGTACAAACGGGTGATGATGGGCAAGATTGTTCACGATGAAGTCAAAGCAATGCCTGACCTGAATCGCCGTGAGTTCATGTTCTTTTTGCCATTGATTGGCTTGGTGTTGTGGTTGGGTTTTTACCCTGCCCCTGTGCTAGATATTTTGCACGTTTCTGTCACCCACTTGATCGAACAAGCCACGTCCAGCAAACTGGATGAAGCAGCAATAATTGCAACCCAGCATGTGACTGCACATGCTGCGGCGCACTGAGGTTATCTATGGCTAATATAACGTTTCCCTACCCTTACCCTGAACATTTAGGGATCATGATGCCAGAGATTATACTGGCAGTGTTGGCAATGGCATTGTTGCTGGGTGATTTATTTGTACCCAAAGAAAAAAAACAATGGGTGGCATGGGCTGCGGTAGCAAGTTGTGTGATTACATTGATTGCTTTGCTTCAAATCCCTACTGCACCTGCATACACTACATTTTATGGCTATTTTGTCCTCGATGCATTTGCCGCTTATGGCAAAGTATTGCTCTTGGCAGCAACCATTCTGGGTATCTTTTTGTCGATGGATTACATGAAAGATGAAGTGAACATCGGTGAGTATTATGTATTGATGCTGTTTGCCTTGCTGGGCATGATGTTTATGGTTTCTGCCAATAACTTTGTCATACTCTATTTGGGCTTAGAACTGATGGCATTAAGCATGTATGTGCTGGTCGCTTACCAACGTGATGTACTGCGCTCCAGCGAAGCGGCATTAAAATATTTTATTTTAGGTTCATTATCATCGGGGATGTTGCTCTACGGTTTGTCGTTTATCTATGGTGTAACAGGAAGCTTCATGTTTGATGGCATTGCAGAAGGTCTTGCCAGTGCAGGCAGTGGTTCACAAATCGCTGTGTTGCTGGGCATGATGTTTATCATTGCAGGGCTAGCTTTTAAAGTATCTATCGCACCTTTTCACATGTGGACACCAGATACTTACGAAGGCGCACCAACCCCCATTACTGCATTTATGTCGGTTGCCCCCAAGGTGGCAGGTTTTATTATCTTTATCCGTGTATTAGCCGATGCATTTCCTAGCTTGCAACAAGAATATACTACTGTGTTGGTTATATTGGCGATCTTAACCATCGGTGTCGGTAATGTCGCAGCGATTGCCCAACGTAATATCAAACGTATGTTGGCATACTCTACCGTTGGGCATGTTGGTTTTGTGTTGCTTGGTTTGATTGCTGCCACCCAAGAAGGGTACAGCGGCGCGCTGGTTTATTTAACCATTTATTTATTCATGAATATGGGTGTCTTTGCTATTGTCATCTTGATGCGACGTGATGGCATTCAAGGCGAATTGCTCGATGATTTTGCAGGTCTTGCCAAGGTGCGCCCCGGTTATGCATTGGCGATGGGCTTGCTGTTGTTTTCTTTGGCAGGCATTCCATTTTTAGCAGGTTTCTGGGCAAAATTTGCGGTGCTTACCGCAGTCATTGATGCAGGACATGTTGGACTTGCCGTGTATGCCATTATCTTTTCAGTCATCGGCTGTTTTTACTACTTGCGTTTGATCAAATACATGTACTTCGATGAAGAACGTGTTGCCTTCTCCTTTCATGAAAGCCCGATCATGCAAGCAACCATTATCAGCACAACATTGGCAGTGGTGGTCTTTGGTTTATACCCTAAACCTGTGCTGGCTGTTTGTTCGGCTGTTGTGACCATGTTTTGATGGTGTGATAAGGGAACGCGCAATAAACAACACAGCAAAATCCTGCGTGATTTTGCTGTGTTGTTCCATATCTATTCCTAAATCTCTTTTGTAAATCTAATCAACGAACTTTAACAAAAACTTGAGTTGGGTAATGATCATTGCCGTTAAGATTAACATTCATTTTCACAAGAGCCTTGGCTTGTTTATCAACAGAGTCAGAAAATGGAAATTCAGTCTTATTTCTTTGTTGATAACTCAACCTTGATATTCGCCAATATGATACGCCTTGATCAAAACGAACAGTCAAGCATTCGCCAGATAAAAAAGTAATAGTTAAAAAACGACCGTGTTCGGCTTTTTCTTTTTCAACAGTTCGCATTCGTGCTTTTATCTGAAGTAAGGCAAATGACCGCTCTAATACTTGGTCACGTTTATCCAAGTCTACCCAATCATGCCAATATTTATAGGGGGAACGATAATACTTAGGCTTTTCTTTTTTTATGCTTACTAGGTTAACACATTCAACCTGCCAAAACTCTGATGAATAACTATCTCGCAATGCTTTACACAATTGAAGCAGCACAGCTACTGCCAATGGGTTGAACAAATAACGATCATGATAAGATATTGCTGTAATTGTTTTTTTATGTTCTTCTAACCATTGATGGCATAGAGGGTGTTCTGCGCACACCTTCTGCCAAAAACGTTTGCCAAACTCTTGCATGCTACCATTGAGTTGGTGCTGAATAGTGATTTCTTTATCCCCTTTATTCATGATAGCAGGACGCAGTTCTATTGCTGTAAGCGATTTTGTTGGCAGGCGTAGTAATGGGAGCTTGTTTGCAGCAACAAGCAAAGGGCAATGTCCCCATGCTTCATTCATCAATACTGCTTTCTTGTAATCTGTCGCCCATCGTTTTGCCTGTTCTTGGGTTATTACTTCAGCTAACACATAGGCTTCGTTAATGGTTGGCAGTGCAGCAATTGAAAAGACCTTAATCTGTGGATGATCAGCCATGCCAGCGATTAAGTAACGTTCTTCCTCTTTCATCATCCGCAGTGATTGCTCATCAAAGCATAAATCAACGGATTGTTCCATGCTAAGCAGGCGATAGATCAAGTCTCTCAAGGATGATGTTGCCATATCAGTATTTGCATCAGCCGATGTAAAAAGACGAATACGGCTATTCTCAGTACACCGTGCCTTATGCAAAATAGCCTCCATGAGAGGCAGATTTTCCAACTCTGATTTAGCTCCAAAAAAAGTGAGTTTATCAGGCAGTTGCAATGCTTGTAGCCACGCTTCTGTAATAAACTCTAAGGCAGCCTTACGATCCAATTTATCTGCATCAAAGCGTTGATCAAAATCAAGAATACATTGTGGGCAAGCACTGTCGCAATTGGCAGTACAGATTAAACGCTTTCGTAGTGTACGCAGTAAGTCAACCGTATGCTCCATACAACCAAATACATAACCTGCGGCAAAGCGATCGTATAATAAAATAGACTGGCATGATTGATTATTTTCAAGATCTCTTGCTGGTCTACTGGTGCAGCCAATTTCATTGGATTGAATACCCAAGGAGGCAGCAAGTGCATCACGCAATGCCACTGCAAGCGTTCGGGCAATGACTTTATTTCTTAAGGGGTTGCCATTAAGGTCAAAAAGCTGAAGTTCAAAGACATCTGTATGTTGTGTATGCCCCAATGATACATTGCTTTTTATTTTCCATTGTTCATGACTTCCAGGACATATACCCTTGTCATTCTTACGAGAACCTCGCAATCGTTGATGTGTTCGTTTGGTTAACGAATCAGGTGTTATTGATTCATCAGTCTTGCCTTTTTCCATCGGCTCGGCACGACCACAGGCGAGGCATATAGCATAACCTAAGCCATGAATCCCCCGTGATTGTAAATAAAGGTGTCCATATTCCGATGCCCGAAATTTACCAAGGTTGGGGTTTACCAACGGAACCCATTCACCCTTGGCACTCACCCATGCAGGCTCAACTGGTACAAAGCTTTGATGACTAACATCGTTGCTTGGGGTGTGATAAAAATCAACTGAAAACCCATCTGGCATCATAAACTCTTGAATTTTTGTTTTATGCCCACATTCTGTACATGTTTGAGCATTATTTCTTAACATCGTAGAGTCACTGGCTCCACAAAACGTACAGTGCCATGCAAAAAGAATAGCCTGTGTTTCACGCGCATC
Organism: uncultured Zetaproteobacteria bacterium; assembly: GCA_964458185.1. GTDB lineage: Bacteria > Pseudomonadota > Zetaproteobacteria > Mariprofundales > Mariprofundaceae > AB-137-C09. The sequence goes on along the minus strand of CAYWFG010000016.1, from coordinate 25,931 downwards.
CTGTTGACTTGCAGGTATATGCCAATTAAGCGTAATTCCAGCAGAGCGGTAAACCAGACCATTCATCACTACTTCTGAACCAGGTGCATATTCACGTAAAGCTAACGCACGATCACGGCTGGCAAGCTCACGGCGATGGTAACGATTATCTTCTCGTTGCTCCTGTGATTGTTCTTTTTTAAACTGTGATAAGGTCATGTTATCAAAAGAAACAATATTAGTCGGAAAGCCATAGCCAGGTAAAAAACCATGGGTAGCTAATTCCCGTAATAGATATTCTTTACCCAGACGACTTTTCTGCCGTCGAATAGCAAGGCAAACAGGGTCTTTTTCATCACATGAGTCAAGAATATCTTTTTCTTGCTTACATAACGCCTCCCATGTTTTTAGCCAAGCTACAGTGGTTTTTTCAAGGTTTTCTCCAACATGATGTACTAAACGTGCTGACAGTATTTGTTGCCCAATGGTTCGCTCTACCAATTGCCGCAAAGCTGCGCAAAGTGTTGTATTGCTTTTAGATTCAACAAAGGAAAAGCACCAGTTGATTAATATGTATGCTGGTGAGTATGTCTTCTCATGGGCTACAAAAAACCAATCACAATGCAATGTCGTTCGGGATGTCTTTGTTTTTTTAAGAAAGTGCGTTAAAATCAGTGCGTTGACATGACGTTGCATAATGACCGTGCTATCGCGTGATACTTTGGGTGCCATCATACAATGGCTAAATGCCCAGCGAGTATCTTGAAATACAGCTTGATCATGAGGGTTGGATTTACACAGAGTCATTGCCAATGAACGTATTTCACCACGTCTTCCTGCGCGTCCTGCACGTTGCAAATAATTACTGGGATGAGGAGGGACATTATTCATACCAATCATGGTGATGCCACCAATATCAATACCCATCTCCATCGTGGTTGAGCAAGAAAGTATATTTAAATCACCTTTTTTAAATTGCCTTTCGTAATGTTCAAGCGTTTTACTGTCTTGCTGTGCTGAGTGCTCAGCAGCCGTAAAATACGGAGCCAATTCAATCACACGATCATTTAGTACACTCCAGTACCCTTGACTGCGCAATTCGCCTATTATTTTTTGCTGTCCAAGCCATTTTCTACCACATTCCAGGCGTGTTTGTGGATCTGTCGTATCAGAAAAAGGGGTGTCATACAGTGGAATTTCAATTGACTCACATGTTGTACTGTTGGGGGTGGTCTCTCTCGGTAAATAGGGTGTCGTGTTACGCAGGGTTGTATCCATAAAGCGGCGGGTAATGGGGCAAATTAAGGCATGATTTATGGGTGAAAAAGCCAATTCCTCTAAAGGTAGTACATAACCATCACCTTCAATGACCAATAAATTGATGCGTTTAAGATCATTCCAAGCAGCCTGTAGTATACAGTCAATACGATCTTCACCAGTCGGTGTATGAATGTCAATATCTAAAACATGCGATAACAGACGCACCAAGGTACTGTTCATGCCAGCACGTTTTACACGCGGCCAGTATCGTTGATTCCTTGCTTTTTCTTTTGTATCACGTTCAATCAACCAGCTTTGAGGAAAAGGCATGCCCAACCAACTTCGCCACGCTTTAGGGATAATCAGTGAACCGCCTGATCGAACAAAAAAATCGAGACATACTTTCAAAAAGTTTTGCCAGTCTTTTGCTGATAATTTTGCATCTCCCCATACATTAGGCATATTCTTTGCATTCTTCAAGGCGGGGTAACGCACTGCAACCAACCCCATCGACTCCAGATTATTGGCTCGCTTGGGTCTACGACCAAATTCACGCACTAGAAACATTTTAGCTAACGTATTTTGACTATCTTCACGACCAAACGTTTCGGGAGCCCATGTTTTGTATCGGCGCAGTATTTGCTCAATATCTCGCCCCTGATTGGCAAGTTTTTCTGCCAGTTCATGAAAGGGAATAGGGAGCGGTTGAGACAATGTCTGTAATTCTCTCTCTTTTGGAGCAAGCCATTGTTCAATAGCTTGCTTGCCTGCGGCTGGCACTGTGTTCATAATTTCTTGCAGATTTTTAATTTCTTCTTGCAACGCCGTTGCCTCATCATTTGCTTTTGCTTGCCCGTATTGCAAGGTCAAATGGTATACTAATCCACGGACACGATTACGTTCAGCATCTTGTTGTAATTTGGCAGCCATACGTGCTGTTCCTTGCCTGCTATCGTTGAAGGAAAGAAGGCGGCGACCCCGATAAGGGTGATTTGCGGGATCATCACCATCTGGGGCATACTCCAGTAATGTTGGTAAAATATTTCCCAACATAAATGGCGCACCCAAACGGCTGGATTGAAACAGTATACGCCTGCGCCCCGCTTGCGACTTACCTTGGCAGGAGGGACAGCATAAGCCACCACCATTACCTTCGTGGGCATGAAGTAGCAATGTGCCTTTATCCTTATCTTTGCATTGTCGTGAGACTTTATCCAAATGCAGCACACCCGTATTTCTTAGTCCAATACGATTGACGATAAGCACCCGTATCTGTTTGCCAGTCAACTCTTTTTCTTCCTCTAAATTCTCTGTGTCTTCATCGAAATCATCGCTGTCATGTTCCAGTGCAAATTCATCAATAATATCCGCTGGCTGCCAATGTATGATATGCCCCTGCACCTTGGCAGCTAATAAATACACCATACCACAATCATCACAATTAACGATTTCATAGACTGGCGCACCACAAGTACAATGTTTCCGTGGTACAAAATAGACCTGACCAAACGGCCAGTCAGCATCAGTAAGCGGTGTTTGTGCCTTGTCTGGACATAAAGAATCAGTACATGCCCAAAGTCCTGTTAAGGTTTGGTGGAACAGATGCGCCCTCAAAGGGAGAAAAGGCTCTCCATCACTGTTCTTTATAGCTGACAAAAGATCAAGCCAGCGCAAGGCATCATGTTGATTGCAGTCTAGTAAATGGCAAATATCTGATAAGCGTGCAATAGATGCACGATTTTTTTCTTCAACAAATAAGGTGCGTAAACTTCTTGCCATCGGATGATGCAAAACTGTATTGTAGCATTCAATAGGCGTTTTTATCTTGCTTATTTTATCCAGTGAAAAATTAGCTGTTTGCCGTGTCAATGAAGGCAATAAAGGTATCTTGCGCTCACCTGTAATCAAATGAACATGATCTTCGTTAACGCCTGCAATATCAGCCAAAAAAGATTTAAGTTTACGCCCTTCTTCTCCTTTAGCGTCACCAATAGTCGCTGATGTGGCAATAAATCGTATGTTTTTTGCGTTAACACCAAAAGCAATACATACCCTGCGAATCAGCAATGCCAGTTCTGCCGCTTGTGAACCAATATAACTGTGTGCTTCATCCAGAACCAACCACTCAAGTTTTCCTTGTGATTGTGTGAGAATGGGGGCATCCACGTTGCGAATAAGCATGTATTCTAACATGGTGGCATTGGTAACTAGAATCGGAGGTGGAGATGCGCGAAGTTGTTCGCGGTCAATTACCTCGTTCGGGGATTGACGATGCTTATGTGCAGGTTCTTTCTCGGGTGTGATTCCATTGTACAGACAAAAACGAATATTGCCCTCAAAGTATTGCGTCCATGCTTGTAAGCGTTCACGTTGACTATTAATCAGTGCATTTAATGGGTAAAGAAATAATGCTCGCACGCCAATCAACTCACCTTGCTGTGCCACTTGCTGCCGTGCCAATGAATCAAGAATCGGCACCATAAAACATTCTGTTTTCCCCGACCCTGTGCCGCTTGCTACGACCACTGATTGCGGTGTTGGCTTGGCAAGAATGCGCCATGAATCCAGTTGATGCTGGTAGGGTTTACGCTCCAATGGAAAACGCAAATCATCGCCAAGTTTTTTGCATGATAGGGCTTCAATCACCATTTCTGATAATGGATCATCCATGAGATCTAATAATGCTTGGTCACAGTCTTGCCAACCAAACGTTGCCTCAAAAGTAGGGTCTGCCAAAAAACTTCCTGTCTTGCCGTAAGGCTTAGCAAACAAAGCATCCAAATGCTTGCGTAGTGGCGCGTTGGCAAAACCAAGGCGACTGATTGCGGCACGGCGAGAACGCTCTGCAAGATCTGGTAAAAGTTTAGAAAAATACGAATCACTCATTATAAATCTTCCATTTTCAATATCTCAAGAGTCAAGCAACGGGCAATGGTTATATCAAAAGCCTCAGTAAACCATACTGGATCGAAGCGTTGATGTTTGCGAATGGCAAGAATATTTTCTTTAGAAAGAAAATTTTCAGGCAAGCTGTTTGTTGCTGCCCAGTAGGCGAGCATAATGGGTAAATTAACAATACTGGATCGGTATTTTATTTTAACGCTGTAAAGAAATACCTTCATCTCATCTTCCATGTTTTTGAACACCACACCGTTAAAGTCTTCAGGCCATTGTTCATTAGCATGGTTACGTCTTATTTCATGAATAAAGGCATCGTTAGATTCAAATAATTGATTTCTAAAGTGAACATCCATTGCGGGGGTAGTCGTAAATTGTTTTTTTTTGCAAATGCCTTCTACCCAGTCTAACATGTAATTAAATGCGAGCGTTATACGCTGAATTTTTTCTATGCTGTCTTTCAATGTTATGAAAAACATTTGTTCGCTGGTAGTGGCAAAATATTGCTTGCATTGTTGTTTCAAACATCTTGTTGCATCAAGCCAAACCAATGCAGGTATTGTTTCCCAAACAAATGGTCGTTCAATGGTAAAACGTTCAACGAAGCCTTCAGGCAAGGAACTTATACGAAAAATCAGTGCTGTCATAGCGTTAGGTACATGAATAAATTGCTGCCAAAGATCAAGCGTGGCTAAAGGTAAATGCCCCAATTCCTTGGCTAGCTGTTCTACCATCAACCATTCTGGATGGGTATAATCCTTTGCCATCTCTTCAAGAGCCTCAATTAACTTTCGTTTCCGTTGAGAAGGATCAGCAGTACGAATAGCTTTAGCTAATAGGCTGCCATCGCCTTCGTCATATTCACATGGCCATAATAACGCTCGAAGATGCACAGGACTATCGGATAATGTATAAATAAGCCATGGTGCTTCGGCATGACAAGAAAAGTTAAACTCCCAGCCACCAAATGACACATGTTCAGAGTAGGCAATATTTAATTTTTCTGGTTCCTCACCAGGGTCATCCAAGCGTAATGCATAAACAGGAATTGCTGCTAACTCTTCAGTTGTATACTCTCTACGCAAGGTAGCATCAAGAATTACTCGGTGGCTGCCAATATCAGCCTCCAATGTACCAGCGTAACGAAAAAATTGTAAGCGGAATTGTTGATTAGGTAACTCCAGTGCCATATTGATATGATCATCTGATGATTTACAATCAGATAACATTTGTTGTATTTCAATCGCATAGTCGATGAGGCGTATCTCTATTCGTTCGTTTACTGCTTCGAGCCTATAAATTTTATCCAGTTTTAAAACAGGACGCGATGAACCAAAAGCCCATAAACGATAACCTATCAAATCGTATGCAGATAATGATGTTCTCTCTTTTGTTACATCTCGCCCTTGACCATCAAATAACCGCATGCCTGTAGTAGGAAAAGGGTAACTTACTTTTGCTGTTGTTAGCGTGTGTCGCCAATGCAGTTCAATATTTACTATCTCTGGTGGGTTCTTTCCTTGTGAACACTGGATATGCAAAAAAATACTGTCACCTTTTTTTTCACTGCTTGCAGATAAATCAGCAGATAATAAATGGGCAGAATGAATGCCCCAGTTTTCAAAGCAAAGCGTCCCCTGCGTACCATCTTGACCAGACTGAAGTTTAACGGTTGCATCTTTTGGCAATAATAACATGCGAGCGCGTAGCTTTAACTCTCCCTGACATGGGTAGCGCGCCTCAACAGGGCCCAGTAAATCAGCAAAATGATATTGCCACTCTTTTTCACCGCAGCATCGCCACATTATTGATGCTGATGGTACAGCCGATGAACACGCATCATTATTTTCTTTTTTATATAATGATGGAGTGTTTTTAAAGGCAAGATTTGGTAATTGTATACCTTCCCAAATTCGTTCCCCTTGCCACATGTATTGCACGTCTTCTTCATCGGCACTGCATGGACGTATACGAAAACGTTGTTCCTCTGGGTCGATAATCGTGGTATCAGTTGTAATTTTAAACAAGGCGCGGTTTTGCCACTGTCCATACTTCTCCAGATAACATGACCATGATTTTGGAATAGCGAGCAAGATACTACTTGCAGCAAACTTGCCGCCACCTTGTCGTTTAAATTGCCAATTATTGCTACCACTTGGTGTAAATAACCAAGGAAGTGTTGCATCCAGTGCTTCACCTGCTGATGCTATAGCATGCCACTCTCCTCCTTTACTATTGCGTAAGGTTAAGCGGTGTTCTGCGTAGGCTGCTGATTCTTCAGCATGCCAAAAAGAAGATTTATCTATGCGGTATTTTTCAGAACCTATACACTTATACAAATTTACCGTGTGCTTATTAACATGGTCAAAGCTATAGCATAATTGTAATTCATTCGAGGTGAGTTTTTTGCAATCAAAAAAACGTTGAAGCATATCACATGTTAGAACCTCATCACAGTTTACATCACTATAACTACGCCAATCTGTTTCGTCTTGTTGCGGGGCTTGCAGTGTACGTACGACAGAAAATAGGCGTATTGTTCGTGAGCGTTGTATGCTGGCTGCATCCATTACTAATTGATTGAGTAAACCATCGGCAGCTTGATCGTCCAGATCAACAGGAAAACGCGCCTTCCATTTGGGAATACGCTTATTTAGTACAGCTATAGCATCATCACTTGCTTTGAGTTTAGCTTCATTTTTGAGTTTAAGTGTAGTGAGAATAACTTGTGCTAAAAGATAATAAATGGATTCATGGCGGTAGCTGTTAGGTAAGCTGTTTTTTTTACTTTCTACCCATTGACGTATTTGTGAATCAGAGGCATTGCTGTTATCTGCCAAAACAAGAACTCGATTCAGTAATGCGCCAATATCACCACGGGCATCTTGCAACAGTCGAATGGGCAAGCCACCTTGCACAGCAATGGCACCAAGGTAGCGAAGTCCACCGCAATCAAGCATGGGAATGTGCCAATGCTTTAAGCCTTTACGAACACATTCTGAACGTATTCTTTTCCATTGCTCAGGCTTACCGTCAATAGAATCAATAATAGGCTCCCAACGCCAGCGAGAACCATCAAAATATCGTTTCCACCATTCAGCCGCATAAAGTACAAATAGTGCGCAAAAAGAAATATCGCCAAGTATATTATTATGCGATGCATGAATACGCTGTTTAAGCAGTTGTGTTATAGCATTAAACTCTTCTTGGTTAATACGAAACTCATAAAGCTGAAGACCACGAAGCTTACAAATATCATGAATGGATCGCATGGAGATGACCTCCACTGGTGTATGATAAAGAAATAATAGATCGGGTGATGTCTACTGAGAAAAATGAATACGAACGTATCCATCGTCTATTGAGTTTTGCAGGGTTTGGCATTGAAAGCCTCCTTGCTCAACCTAGAAAAAGTCAAGCCGACAATTTTACAAATTAAACATCAATAATGCAAGGAAGTCCTTTTTAGTTAAAAGCCTAACTATTCTAAATAAAGTCCGACTGCCATTTTTCATAGGATTACCTATATATCTACTAAAAGCATGAGAATAAGGTCATGCTAAAAATTTTAATTCTGTTTAGAAAATCGCTGATAATGCTGAATAACCTTTTTTACATAGCGTTTAGTTTCTGGATAATTAGGGATTTTTCGACCATTACGCAAGACTGCGTTTTCTCCTGCATTGTAGCCTGCTAACGCCAGTTGAATGTCGCCATCAAACATATCAATTAAATCGCGCAAGTAATGCGTTCCTGCACGGATATTGTCTTCGGGTGGCCATGCATCATTGACCCCATAGCGACGTGCTGTTGATGGCTTTAATTGCATCAAGCCAATGCAGCCTGATGATGATTTGGCTTGCGGATCATACGACGATTCTACATAAACAACGGCTTGTACTAAGCTGGCAGGAAGATTGTAACGGGCAGCCATTTTTTTTATCAAGGGCTTAAACTTTTTTCGGTTGGCGCGGAACTGAACCACATTAAAGCTTGAACGGTGAATGACATCATTATTTTCAAAATATAACTTTGCCACAAAATGATAGGATGCATCTTGCTTTTGATCAGTAAAATACACTCGTCCATGCGGATCAATATACTGATACACTTCAGCATGGATTGTAGCCACCGATAATAACGGTGTCATCAAACAAAGAAAAATAATTTTTATCATTCGAGCATTGCCATCGACCTAGAGGCTTGCACCCAATCAACAGGACGACCAATATCAAACCATGCGCCAAGGTGCAATACACCTGTGCAACGTCTCGCATGCATTTGTGAATGAATCAAATCTAGCAATGGCAATGGTCTGTTAGGCTTCGCTGAAAGAATCACCTCTGGCTGCCAATACGACACGCCAGCAAAGGTATAGCGTGTGCCATGATTGCCGATCAAGGCATGGCTTAAGCTAAAGTCACCCGCAAGATGATGGGCAGGATTTTGAACCATTGCCAAGGTACAAGACCCTTGCTGATGTTGTAAGGCGCGCAGATCAATGGTTGATACAATATCAGCATTATGAATCAATACAGGGGCAATGGAAGGCAAGCATAACAAGGCTTGGCGCGCACCACCGCCAGAATCAAGCAAGCGTGGCTCAATGCTGTAATACAGGTTTACGCCAAATTGACGACCATCGCCCAGTGTTGACTGCAACAATGCTGCATGATGATGCACATTGATAGCAATATGGCGCACACCTGCTGCCACCATGCGCCGAATCACGCGAATAATCACTGCCGTGCCAGCAATCGGCATCAATGCCTTGGGGGTTTTATGGGTCAGCCATGCCAGCCGCGTTCCTAGTCCAGCAGCAAGGATAATTCCTTGATCTGTTGCCAGATTCATTGTTGTTGCGGTGGGGCGTTATTGTGTTGCCTAGCGGCAGCTTGTTGACGTTGTAATTGCAAGCGTTGTTGTTGCAATGCCATATTGACCCGCTGCAAGTTTTGCTGTGCCATATCAAAATCAGGCAGTACTGCCAATGTGCGCTCTAGCGTTGCCTTGGCGTTGGTAAAATCGCCTGTCACCATGTAGGCGGCTGCCAACATATTCAATGCTGGCGCATTGTAAGGGTAGATTTTTTCAAAATGGGTTAAATAAGCAATGGCATCAGCAAAGCGTTTTTGTTGATAGGCAGCTTGTGCTACGCCAAACACCGCACGGAAATTATCTTTATCCCATTCGTAAGCTGTGGCATTTTTTTGTGCTGCAATCGTTGGGTAGCGCATATACATCATGCCTTGACCTGCGTAATACTCTGAAATGATCCAACGGGTAGGCCAAATAGACAGCAGCAATGCCACCACCAACACCATCACCGCCAAGGGTTTCCCCCATGCGTGGCTGATCTTGAAACTGATATTTTTTGTTGCAGGCAATACTGCCATGCTGCCCCACCATAAAGCACCAAAAAAGGCAAAGACAAACATGCTGGCAGGGTTAAAAAAGACGTGATTAAACATGGCATCAAACAAAGCCGCCGTAATCGCAATCACGCCACTGGCATGCCACACGTCCCAACGCTGCCATAGAGCCGTCATCAAACGAAACCAAAGGAAGACCAACAGGCTTGTAAACAACAACACTGAAATCAGACCGTTTTGGGTCATGATTTGCAAAATAGCATTGTGAGGGTTGGTGGTAAAAGTGCGGGCAGAGCTTAAAGGGTCACGAAAATCAGGGAAGTGATTGCTGTAAGCGGGGTATACTGTAAAAAAGTTTCCTGTTCCTTGCCCTAACCACGGCGCATCAGCAATCATTGCCGACGATGATGCATAAATAGGCGTTCGTGTACTCAATACGGGTCGCAATTGATCCCACATTTCAGCGAGTGGTGGTTGCGGTACATTAGGGGTTAGATTACCAGGTTGAATATCCCCTGATGCTTTAAAGGTAGCAGAGACACGCCCTAAATCACGGTAATGAAAAGGCAGTTGGTAATAAGTAATCACGGAAATAATCATCGCCGAGCCAATCAATAATACAGGAAAATAATGCTCAAAAGATTGCCAAGCGGTGCGAAGTGCAAGCTCATGATGGCGCAAGGCAATCACTGCAAATACCAATGCACCCGCTGCCATGCCGCCCAAAGCACCACGACTTGATGCCACCAGTAACATGGTCAACATGCTAATCAGTGACACCCAGTTTAACAAACGCAATACAGGTTGTTTGTAATAGCCTAACATCCATGCAATCACAGGAACCAATATCACCAAAGCATCGCCTGTAAAGTTAATATGACCAATGGGTGAAAAAAGTACCGATATATTGTAATTAGGTTTACCGTAATCAATATAACCAAACCAATAACGAATGGAAAACACCAGTGAGCCTAGACTCACCAACCAACAAACGGCATCCGTATAATAAGGCAGGCCGCGCCGTCCGTAGAGTGTGGCTAACCATACTGCCAAACACGCCACCCAAAAAGCAAAACGAATCAGACCTTCTGTGGTGTTAGGCCCCAACCAAATACCGATAAATAACAAGGTATAAAAGCCTATGATCGCAAAAACTGACCAATGAAAACGAAGTTGCATCGACTCACGGCGAACCCGTAACAATAGTGCAAATATGATCGCAATCAATACACCACAGGCCATTAACAATGCCCATTTGGGTTCTTCATTGGGGGCAATAAAAGGGAACACCCGCACATTGATCATGAAGGGAAAAAACAACAGCGGCATACTGGCAAGCAGCCAAGGTTTAGTTAAAAATCTACGCCAATGCGGCATGAAAACTCCAAAAAAATAAAGTTATTTTAAAAAAACAATTAAAACTTTTTCAACACCCACACAGGTGGATTGAGTCTTTTGTAGTTGGCAGGTAAACGCTTGGAGAAATTACCATCACCATCTTCATCGTATAAATAATATGCAGGCGTATTGCCCGCAGGCTGCACTTTCACCATATATACACGCCCATGCATCGAATATTCACTAACCTTGGCTTGGTCTGTTTTGCGCACATAAGCGCGTATTTGCACATCTTTCCCGATGTTATCAGGCACTAATTCTTTTTTTAAATCAACTGCTTCAGGCTCTACCGCAACGTGTCGTGCTGCGTTCTTTTCTGTTAACACCTTGTTGCCATCATGCTCTGGGGGAGGCATGACGCGATCATCTGCCGATGCTATCGAAGAAGTGACAAAGACCATCAACAAAGAACATAATACAATAGATAAACGATAAGCCAGCATGAAAGCCTCCTAAGCAGACAAAAAAGCAGTGCCTAAGCTAGAAAGAGTCTGCTACAATAGCAAACCTATACCAAAAAAGATGCATGAATGAAAAAGTTGAATAAAAGAATGGTTGGCGCGGGCGGGATTGAACCGTCGACCCCCACCGTGTCAGGGTGGTGCTCTCCCACTGAGCTACGCGCCAAGAATCATCAAAAAGGGAAAAAGAAGCCCCTCGTCAGAAGGACGCGAACTATACAAAATTCACCCGCCGATAGCAACTGGCAGTGTTTTGGCTTCCCTTTTAAGACGGGACAGCAATAGAATCAAGGGGTTACAGCATGTTAGAAAATCACTGCTGATCCATCATATTGCAACAAAAATTATAGATTAGCTTTGCTTTTTTAGTTGCAGGTTGTCCCGTCTTACAAGGGAAGCCTGTTTATAGCCTTTACTCTCGCAAAGCCAGATCAAGCCGTTGCAAATCATTGGGTAGCGGTGCTGCGCAATGAATGGTTTCTTGGCTGATGGGGTGAACAAAACCAAGTACCTCGGCATGCAATGCTTGGCGCGTTAATGCAGCCAATGCTGCGCGTAGGTTTATTGGCAAGTGGGCAGCAGGGTTGAATGATCTAGCGTACACCGTATCACCGAGGATCGGCAGTTGTGTATCGGCAAGGTGAACGCGAATTTGATGGGTTCGTCCTGTGTGTAAGGTTAGTCGCATGCGGCTAAAACCATGTTTAAATACCTGCTCTCGGACTGCATCGGTGATGGCCAAACGCCCTCGCGTACTCTGGTCAGGCAGCACACTCATTTTTTGCCGATGATGAGGATGACGACCGATCATGGTTTCAATATGCTTTTGAGGCCACGGTGGTGCGCCCCGACACCATGCCAAATACTCTCGCTGAATATCATGGCGGGCAAACAAGTCAGACAAACCTACATGGGCCGCTTCTGTTTTGGCAACGACCAAAGCACCAGAACTGTCTTTATCTAGACGGTGAACAATACCGGGACGTTCTACGCCGTTAATGCCAGGTAGGTTGGGGCAGTGGTGCAATAATGCGTGAACCAATGTGCCAGACTCATGACCACAGGATGGGTGTACCACCATACCAGATGCTTTGTTGACCACTAGCAGGGCTTCATCTTCGTATAAAATATCCAGAGGAATCGCTTCGGGTTGTAGCGTTAATGTTTTGGTGATTACTTCAGGAATATACACTATCTCACCACCACGCACCCGAGATGATGCTTTGGCAGAGCGTTGATTAACTAAAATAGCCCCGTCTTTTAGTAATTGTTGGATGCGTCCGCGTGAGTAATCGGTTAAAGCTGTGAGTACATGATCCAACCGTTGACCTGCGCTATCGTCGGGTAATTGCACGTTTTATTCCCATTTTTTGTCGCAGTGAAAGACTGATATGTTGTAGGGGCAAAATTTCAATCGCAGCATCAAGTCGTGCGGCAGCTTTTGGCATGCCATAGACTTTAGAAGTTGCCTCATCTTGTGCAATGGTATGCCATTTATTTTCACGGATACGCTTTAGCCCTTGTGCGCCATCTCGCCCCATGCCTGTTAATAATACACCCATTGCATTGCCTTGCCAGTGTTCAACCATACTGTTGAAAAAAATATCAGCCGATGGGCAAAACGATAGGTTTTTATCATTGGCTTGATAATCCAATGTTTGTCGTGCGTTGATAATCAAATGGCTATGACCTGAAGCCAAATAGACAGTTCCTGCACGCAACTGCCCCGCAACCTTCGCCGTGACCACAGGCATTGGCACTTGTTCATTTAGCCAATGTTCCAAGCCACGAGAAAAACGTGGATCAACATGTTGAACCACCACTACAGCCCATGGAATAACCGCACCTAAACCTTTGAGGACAGCAACCACAGCAGCAGGCCCTCCCGTTGATGCAGCAATTGCCAAAAGGTTTTTTTTGTTGCGTTCAGGGATCTTCACCCGTGATGTTCCACCTGCGATTGCTTGTGTGCCTAAGGTAGATCTTTTTTGTGTCGCATGAATGAATGAATCTAAATTAGCAATTTTCTCTAGCAGTATTTTAGCACATTCATCCCCTTTTAAAGGGTGACGTAATACGTCTAAGGCACCAGCATTTAAAATATCAAAAGCCAAGGCTTGAGTTTCATGCCCTAGCGATGGACTAACGATTAAAATTGCACAAGGAAAATCTGCCATAATTTGTCGCGTGGCTTGCACACTACTCATGATTGGCAAGGTTAAATCCATCAACAACAAATCGGGCGGATCAAGGCGAACACGTTGGATCACATCCATGCCATTGTCTGTTTTCCAAATGATTTCATTGCCATCTTTGCCGTCAATAATACGGTGTAATAAACGCAAATCAGCATCGCTGGAGCTGGCTAATGCAATACGTAAACTCATGAGGGTGCTTCCCCAATTAATTCATTCACGCGCATCAATAGCGAATTATCATCGAAGCTGCTTTTGCTTAAATACACATCAGCACCTGCATCTAATCCACGCATACGATCTTCTTCATTTTCTTTATAGGATACCACAATAACGGGAAGTGTGGCAAAGCGGCCATCTTCGCGCAAGCGTTGCAGCAATTCGATGCCATCTAAATGCGGCATATCAACATCAGTAATCAATAAATCATATCGTTTTGCACACAACATATTCCAAGCATCAACGCCATCAACAGCGACATCAACATCGTAACCAACGGCATGCAATAATTTTCGTTCGGTTTCGCGCACAGTGATGGAATCATCAGCGACAAGAATACGCAAGCTTGATGTTGATTTCTTGTTGTTTTTTATAGGTTTATGTTGCAGCGCAGTAATAAATCGCGTGCTATTGTGGGTAATATCTTGGGTATCAAGCATATACAACAAACTGCCATCAGGCAGCACGGCACAAGAACTAATATCAGGGATATTTCCCAAGACTTTGGGCAAAGGTTTTTCAACCAGATCAACAATGCCAACAAAAGCATCGACAATTAAGCCAACACGTTGCTGCGCTGAACCCAGTAACAGCACGGGGTAAGATGATGTGTTGATGCCCATACTTACAGCACTAAGCAAGGTTGATGCCAAAAGCAAGGCAGTGTATTGATCTTGATGGTAAATATAGGGTTGTCCATCGGTGTATTGTAATGCATCATGATTGACTTGTAGTGTACCTTGTAACCGCGCCAATGGTATCGCATAAGATTGCTCGCCAACTTTAATATGCAAGGCGCGGGTCACAGCCAATGATACTGGCAGATGAAGTTCAAAGGTTGTCCCTTGTTGGGGAGTATTTTCAACGTGAATCACCCCCTGAACATCGCGCACTGCCATATCAACGACATCAAGCCCTACGCCGCGCCCTGATATTTCACTCACATGATCGCGCATGCTAAAGCCAGGAAGGAACAAAAAAGAAATCAACTCCGCCTCATGCATGCGTGCTACCATATCGGCATTGGCATGCCCTCGTTCAATAATTCGAGCGCGTAATTTTTCTAAGTTAATGCCATCACCATCGTCAGCAACGATGATTTTAAGCATGCCTGATTGGTGCCGTGCTTCTAAACGAATATGCCCTTCGGCATTTTTACCTGCCATTAACCGTGTGGTGCTATCATCAATGCCATGGTCAACAGCGTTGCGCAATAATTGTTGCAATGGCACTTTTATCTTTTCTAAAATTTCTCGGTCAACAAGGGTGTTTTCCCCTTGAATAGTTAGTTTTACGGGCTTTTCTAATTGCAGCCCCAAATCATAGACCATGCGTGTAAGCCCCTGAACAGCATCAGCAAAGGGCTGCATGCGACTGGCGATGGTAACATCATGCAAGCGTTGAGATAGATGAAAAACAGTTCGGTTGTATTGCTCCAATCGAAGTAAGCCATCACTGACCGTATGATGTGCACGTCTTAGCATGCTGCTTGCATGCAAAAGTGTGCGCATGGCTTTATTTTTATTGCTGCCAGTTAATGCGTTGATGGCTTCTTCTAACTCATCCATTTCTTGCAGTGTGTCATAAGTGTGACGTTTTACTTGCTGTAGGCTAGGGGTTAAAGGTTGTAACCATTGCCATTCAGTCTGGATTTCGTTTGCCATGCCCAACATTTGTTCAATTTGTTGGGGGCTAATGCGCACTTGAGATGCTGATGTTTGGGTCGTCTTTGTGTCATTGCTTGTTGGCAAGGTTGGCTTCGTTTTTTCTTCTTTTATCGACAGTAAGTCATCCAAACTGCTTGCTGCTTCACTCATGCCCCCGTTGGCAAGGGTGGTTAGTGTTTGTAATATATCTTCAACATGCTTGGCTTCAGGTGTTTTCTCGTCTGCCCATTGCTGCAATAAATCAACGGCCGACAACATGGGTGAGACATAAGCCGATTGCCAAGCAATGCGCCCTTTTTGCATGGCAACGAATGCATCTTCTAATTGATGCGCAATGGTGACAGCGCCGTTTAATTGAATAATCCGTGCTGCGCCTTTCAGTGAGTGAGCAGCTCGCATCATGCCTTCGAGAAGGCTATCATTGGGTTGATTGGCAGAGTCGGTTTGTAGAATACCTTCAGATAATATTGCCAGTTGTGTTTCAGCCTCTAGGCGAAACAAATCATGCATAGAAAATTGACTGTAATCCATGGCTAACGCAAATGCTCCAAAATATGATTCCAGCGAGTGGTATCTAATAGACAAACATGCTGCGGCTGATCATTAATATCCATCATAATCAGCCCCTTGGCAAGCTGCTGTTGTTGAGTGGGAAGGCTATCAGGGAGCGGCTGTAAATGATCATCATGGTAGGGCATGATGCCATGAATACAATCAACAGGAAAAACCAATGTTTGTTCACCAATATTACTATAAATTAATTGTTTTCGCTTTAGGTTATCATCTATCACGATATGCGGCATTGATAAAAAACCGCTCAACGATAGATACAAACAGATTTCCCCACGCACATGCGTTAAACCATGCAGCACTGTGGTATTACTGTGCGGTAAAGGCGTTGGTGCTTTGATCGGTAATACTTCGCGTACTTGAAGCAACGATAATGCAAAGTATTGATCATGCAAGTAAAAGACAATAATGCGTTGTTGTTGCAACACCTGAATATCCTGTGGTTCTTTTAGCCATGTATCCACCCATGACATATCATAATGATGGGGGACAGGTTGATCCAGTGTTTTTCGACCTGCACGAATATAAACCAAACAATTTCGGCAATGAGAATAATGCGCTAATTCAGGGCAGTCTCTTTTTTCTTTTGCCCATACGCCGCGATGATTCCAGCAATCCAGTGGTTTATTCATGATTGGCATGTTCTTTCACCATCTGTAAACGTTGATTGATACGTTTGGCAGCTTTGCTGTCGCCTTGTTTTTCTAATAGCAATGCAAGTTGTTGTAATGCCTCTTGATAATCTGCTTTCAAATAAATGGCTTTGCGTAGTTTTTTGATCGCCGTGTTGTTTTCGCCTTGTGCGGCATGCGCTAAAGCAAGATGAAAGTAACAGGCTGCATTGTTTGGCTCTTTTGCCAGTAATGTTTGGCATTGTTCCATCACGGTCACCATGTCTTTTTTGTTGGCAGCGGTTTGCATGGTGGTTAATGTGATTTGTGAAGGCTTTGGCTTTGCAGCAGGTCGATATTGGCTGGGTTCTTTTTTTAACAGTGCTGGCGGAATAGAAAACCGTCGCGTTGTTGTCAATGGATTGCCATGTTGCATGGCAAAACTCATCGGCACACGACTTGAGATAAAATGATCATGCCAAACGGTAGTATTTTCAGCATTCCCTGCAAACAACGTGCCATCTTGCTCCAGTAGGGTGCTTAATGTGTCTGCTACTTTACAGCGTGCCTTTTTATGTAGATAAATCAATAAATTGCGGCAAAAAATAATCGGGTAATGCCCCAGTGTTAACAAGTAGTCTGAATCCAGTATATTCCGTTGATGAAAGCGAACGCATGCTTTGACGTTCTCTTCTATTTGATAACCCTTGGCTGTTTTAGTAAAAAAGTGCATGTATTGCTGAATCATTTCACCACGAAATGAGTATTGTTGATAAAGCCCTGTTTTGGCGCGAGCTAAGGCACCACTGCTCACATCCAATGCATCAATAGTGAAGTCGTCATTATGCCATCCATGATCCAATAAACACATGGCAATAGAATAAGGCTCTTCACCTGTTGATGATGGGATGCATAAAATACGTAAGAGTGTTTTTTGTTCTTGATGCTTTTTTGTTACATTGCGTAAATGAACAAATGCTGCGGCATGACGAAAAAAACTTGTTTCTGGCACAACGATTTTTTCAATCAATTGCAAAAATTCATCCTGATTTTGCTGCACGATGGTGGTGTAATGATGGGGGTCATCCAATTTGCATAGGCGCATGCGGTAGCGTACAGCATTGATTAACGATTGTTTGTTGATGCTGCTTGGATTAAGCCCAAGCTGATGATGCAAGCATTGTAGCAAGGCTTCAGGAATGCTAAACAAGGTGTGCTTCTGGGTGATGTTTTTCTAATAAATCAGCCACTTCTACATTGTAGAGGGCATCAACATCGAGTAATAGTACCATGCCTTTGCTATCGGTCACGACTTCAGCCAAATAGGGGGCTTTGATAAGATGTAAATCCAAGCGATGAATAGCATCTTCTTGGTAGCGAATGGTTCCCGTTACGCCTTCGGTGAGAAGCCCCAATAATTGTTTTTTTCCGTTGGGGTCATGGCAATGCAATAAAATAACGCGAGTACTAAATAACGACTGGGCAGGTATCTGATGATGCAATAGACAAAAGTCAATCAATGGAACAGCCGTCCCTTGCATGGTAAAGACACCACAAAACCAAGCAGGCGAACCTACAATTGGGTCGGCAGGTATACGGGGTAAAACCCGTGCTACTGATTGGCTGTCAATGGCGTAGGGTTGTTGTTCTACATGAAAACAAACATACAACATTAGCGGGTTCTTTTTACCATAAAGACACCGACAGCATCTTGCAGACTATCAACAGCTTCATCCAAATCACCAATGGCATGGTTGGTTTGGCTCACTAAATCAGCCGTTTGTTGCGCTGCTTCACTAAGGTTGACCATCGCATCACTAATTTCTTCGGCTTCTTCATTTTGCATGTTAAGCCCTTCATTGATGCTTTCCATGTGGGGTGCAAAGGATTGTACTAGACTAATAACTTCAGTCATGTCTTCAGAAGCTTGCCGTGTTTCATCGACGCTGCGTTGAATATCGCCCGAAAATTTATCCATACTCATGACACCTGCGGCAACAGCAGATTGCACTTCTTTGACCATTTGTTCAATATCGTAGGTAGCGACAGCAGTTTGATCGGCTAAACGACGGATTTCTGTAGCGACAACAGCAAAACCACGACCATACTCGCCTGCTTTTTCGGCTTCGATGGCAGCATTGAGTGACAGTAAGTTGGTTTGATCGGCGACCTTGTTGATGGTTGTCACCATGCTATTAATGCTTGCCGCCTTATCGTTAAGAATTGCCAATTTGGTGGTGATGATTTGAGCAGAACTGGCAATAAAGTTCATGGTTGCATCCATGCTTTCAAGACGTGCTTGACTGCGTCCTGCGGCATCATCGGCTTGTTGCACTAAAGTATTCGTTTCTGCTACAGCATGCCCCAAATCTCGTGAGGTGATAGTAATCTCACGAATAGATGCGGCGACTTGATTGGCCGTGGCTGCATATTCGGTAGTGCTTGCTTCTTGTTCTTTGGCGGAGGCAGAGATTTGTTTAACCGAGCCAGCAACCTGAATCCCCGCCCGTTGCACGCCCTGAATCAAGAGCATTAAACGATTCATTAAATGATTGATCAAGCGTGCTAAGGTTGTTGTTTCGTCTTGACCGTCTTCGTTGAGGCGTAGTGATAAATCGCCATTACCATCAACCAACCCTTGCATGCGATCAATTAACTCTTGCAGCGGGCGAGACAAATGCCGCGCCAATAGTATCAAAATCATAATTAAGCCAACACTCATGATAGAGAGAGCCCACATAAATATACGATCTTGTTGCTCGCCTGTAATTTCTTGTTGCTTATTATTTGCTTTCAGTGTTTTTCGAATCGCACTTAAAACGTGTTCTATGCTGGTCAACGATGCCGCTGTTTTTTCACTGTTGATCTTTTGAGCTTGAGTGAGTTCTTTTTTCGCCTCGACCATTTTTGCAAATGAGCGATGGTAAAATGCCATTTTATTACTGATGTCAAGAATCACCTTTTCATCAAGGTCGCTGGCTGCGAGTAACTTTTTAAAGCGAACTGCTTCTTCAGCCATTTCTGTGACATAACGATGATTATTACGCGCTAGAAAATCTTTCTCATGCCGCCGCATCATCAACATGGAGTGCAATAAAATGATTTTATGTTCTTGATCCAAGGTAGCTTCAACAGCATGAACAGCAGTCCGTAGACCGCCCAATAGACCTTTGTTTTCATCTAAGCCTAAAGTTTGATGAATTTTCACCACAGTAAGGAATTGATCGCGACTGGCAACCCATTGTTGTTGGGCTTTTCTGAACGCTTGTTGCTCCTCTGAATTGAGTAATGATATATCCATATTGTTAAATAAACGTTGGATTTTTTTAGCTGTTAAATTGTAGGCATGAATATCGCTTTCTTGGCGATTTAATTGAAATATATTATTGAGAACAACCGCTTGCAAAATAGACTCAATCGCTTGATCCACTTGATCATCAAGGGTTGAGATATTTTCATTCGAGGTGTTCAGTTGATTATGTTGTGCCGTTCCTTGCATTTGCAATGACAATAAAATGATAAAATAAATCAACACCAATAGACTGGGGATGAATAACTTTTGATAAATTGAGAAACGTTTTAACATGTAATTTCCTTCAATAGAACGACTACCGTTGTCTGAGTCGATGATAAGGCAACGTGCAATACTTAAGCATGAGGGGAAGATACTAGCAATGTATGGGGGTGGCTGGCAAAATTTTTACCAATATGTGGCGAGTCATGTACATAAACAAGGTGAGACGTTAATGTGTCGCCATGGAGAATAAGGTATTTATTGAACTGCAACAAGCCATGTTGCGTTACCGTACGGGCAAGGTTGCGCTGTCGGGTGTAAATTTGGCAATTGAACAAGGTCAATTTGTCTATTTGATCGGTGAAAGTGGCGCGGGTAAATCAACGTTATTGCGTATGATTTATGGCGGAATTCAACCAACATCAGGGCAAATGATGGTGCAAGATGTCGATATGCGTCAAGCCACTGAAAAGCAAATCCGCAGTCTTCGGCAACGCACGGGCGTGGTGTTTCAAGATCATAAGCTATTGTTTTCGCGCACGGTGTTTGAAAATGTAGCCCTACCCTTGCGTGTGCAAGGCTGGAAAAGTGATCGTTTGGTGGCGCGTGTGGGCAAGGTGTTGGCTTTTGTTGGTCTTGAAGATCGCTTGTGGACATACCCTGAAGCTTTATCAGGTGGTGAGCAGCAGCGTATTGCCATTGCGCGGGCAATGATTGCCACACCGCCAGTGATTTTAGCCGATGAACCAACGGGTAATTTAGATAATGAAACGGCATTTCGGGTATTGGATTTGTTGGTTGCTTTAAACAAAATGGGTTCCACGGTAATTACCGCGACCCATGATTTGCAGCTTCTTGACTCCCATCCTGGACGTGTACTGCGTTTGCATGAAGGCTCACTGGCGGAGGATTCTTATGCAAAAAGATAACACTCGCATCCGTTTGCCTGGTGGTTTTAATATGCCTCCGTTTGGTGTTCATCAATATTTGGCATTGATGATTGTAGCCGTGGCATTGTGGGCAATTGGTTCTATTTGGTTAGGTATGCAAGGCGCAAGCCAATGGGTAGGCTCTTGGCAACAGCAAATTGCTCTGCATGTCTATGTAGAAACTGACCGTCAAATTGACCTTGAAGGGTTGGAGCAAGAGCTGACGATTATATCTGGTGTTGCTGCGGTAAAAAAAGTAAGCAAAGAAGATGCGCTAGACTGGATGGGCAAATGGTTGGGTGACACAGGAATGGATGCTAAGATGTTGTCGGCAACATTACCCATTACCTTTATTGTCACCTTAGATCAGCAACGCGGGGAGTTTTCTTTGTCTGACTTGCGCGACACAGTAGGTCGCTTTTCAGCAAGCCTGAATGAAAATGAATTGCAGTTGGTGAAAGTTCACGATGTGCTAGAGCAAGTGAATACCTTGGTGTGGTTTGCCACCGTGGTGTTGGCTATTGCCATGGCACTGATTGTTTCTAACACCCTGCGCATGATTTTGTTGGCTCGCGCTGATGAAGTACATTTGATGCGTTTGTTGGGGGCGCAAGAATGGTTCGTGCGGATGCCTTTTATTTTAGAAGGTTTGGCTTTGGGTGCAGGTGCTGGGGGGCTTGCTTGGTTGATGCTCTGGCCGTTGGTCTTGGGTGTTCAAGGCTGGCTTTCTGGGGCGCATATTGATATTCAGATTTGGGGGCTGTTTTTGCCGTTGCTGCTGGGTGGCGGATTAGTCGGTGGTTTGGGGGCTGTGGTGGCAACAGCAAGACTGGATGCTGCTGATAGAGAGGCATAGTGTTTGCTTATTGTCGCATGGTACTGTTTCTGCTTGCTTGTGTGAGTGCTTCGTCGTTTGTGTTTGCCGCAAACGATACGCCGCCTGATGCCAAAGACATCGTAAGAAACGTGCAAGACCTGTTGCGCTCTGATCACAGCTATGCACGCTATGCCATGCAGGTTATTACCGCTGAATGGGAGCGAAACATCCAATTTGAGTCATGGGATGATCGCAAGGGAAAACGCTTCTTTTTGCATATTCTGCAACCACGCAAAGACAAAAATACCACATGGCTTAAAGATGGTAAAAACCTCTGGATGTATATTCCCCGTTTGGAGCGCGATATACGGATTCCTCCTTCAATGATGTTAAACACTTGGATGGGTTCAGACTTTACCAATGATGATTTGGTAAAAATGGAATCGGTCGTCAATGATTACGATCATCATTTGCTGACACAAGATGAGAATACATGGGTGATTGACTCCATTGCCAAGCCTGATGCTCCCGTGGTGTGGGGGAAGTTACGGCATGTGATTGAACGCGATGGCATTCCTCTTTCTGTTGCCTATTATGATGAACATGGTGTATTGGTTCGCACCATGCATTACAGTGACGTGCGCAGCATGGATGATCGCCAGATTCCTACCCGTTGGGAAATGACCTCCGTTCAACACCCCGATAAAAAAACAGTGCTGTTGTTGCAGCGTATTGATTTTAATGCGGTGCTTAATCCTGCGCAATTTACCCGTAAAAATCTTCGGGCGCGTATTCATTAGCCCTCACTTTTAAGGAGATTAATCTATGGCTAAACTACAAACTATATTGTGGGATGTTGACGGAACCCTTGCTGATACTGAACGTGATGGGCATCGTGTAGCATTCAATACTGCATTTGAAAATGCTGGATTAAAACGCCGCTGGGATGAAGCCTGTTATGGTGATTTGCTCAAAGTTACAGGTGGCAAAGAGCGTATTCGTAAGGATATTGCCCAAGGTGGCATGCCCTCATTAAGCGATGCTGATATTGCCGCGCTCCATGCAGACAAAACCCTGTGCTACCAAGCCTTGATTGCCAAAGGTCGTATTCCCTTGCGTTCTGGCGTGCGCCGCTTGCTAGAAGAAGCCCGCGATGCAGGCATCAGCCAAGGCATAGCAACCACCACCACCCCAGCAGCACTGGATGCCTTAATCGAACACAGCTTGGGGCGCGAATGGTTTGATGTGTTTACCGTGCTTGCCGCAGGTGACATCGTACCAAATAAAAAACCTGCACCCGATATTTATACCTATGCACTGGATCAGTTGGGTGCAAACCCTAGCAACACGCTGGCGATGGAAGATTCAGAAAATGGCGCGCTCTCTGCCAAAGCAGCAGGTCTTTGTTGTGTGGTGACAGTAAATGGCTATACAACCAAGCAAAACTTTGCTGATGCAGATTTGGTTGTTTCTGAGTTGGGTGATAACAAGGCTATTCAGGTGTTAGCGAATCCCCATCAATTAACGGATCTTTCGCAGGTAAACTTGCATCATTTGCAGGCATTGCTTGGTTGATGTTGTAGACGTTCGTTTAAAGTAAATTACAATAAATGATAACGATAAGGTGCAGTAATGCAATTTAACCAATACCATATTTCTGACGACATTAAAAAAAATCTAGCGAGGCTGGGTTTTAAACGCCCAACCGACATTCAATTCAAAGCGATTCCTTCGATCATGAACGATGAAGATGTGCTTGCCATTGCCCAAACAGGGACGGGAAAAACGGCAGCGTTTGCCATTCCTGTGATTGATAAAATTCATCGTTTTAAAACCAGCAAACGATCATATGGTATCAAATGTATTGTGATGGTTCCGACCCGTGAGCTGGCAGTGCAAATTGGTGTGGTGTTTAAAGATATTGCTGCGCATACACGGGTTAAAGTCTTCACCTTGCACGGCGGTGTTGAACAAGATAGGCAAATTGCGAAGCTGCAAGATGGGATTGATGTGTTGATTGCCACACCGGGGCGTATGTTTGATCTGATTCATCAACAAGAAATACGTCTTGATGCCGTCTCAACCTTGGTGTTGGACGAAGCCGACCACATGCTTGATCTTGGTTTTATTGAAGATATTAAAACCATCAAAAAAATGCTAAAAAACCGTCACCAAACGCTATTCTTTTCTGCCACGATCAGTGATGCAATCAAAAAACTGGCGTATTCACAAGTTAAAAGTGCTGCCATTCGCATTCAAGTATCGCCGAAAGACCGCGTGTCTAAAAATATCACGCACGCTGTTGTGTTTGTTGAGATGGATGACAAACGATTTTTTCTTGAACAATTTATTGGCGAACACCCTGAGCAAAAGATTATTGTTTTTGTGCGCACACGGGTGCGTGCTGAGCGAGTGGTGAAAGCCATGGCGCGGGTCGGTGTTGAAGCTGAAAATATTCATGGCGATAAAGAGCAAGATGCACGTGCCATAACGATGCGGCGTTTTCGGGCGGGTGATTGCCGTATTCTTGTTGCTACCGATGTCAGTGCGCGGGGCATTGATGTGCCGAATATTGAATATGTTATCAACTATGATATGCCTGAAAAAGTAGAAAACTACGTCCATCGCGTAGGGCGTACAGGGCGCGGCATCAACAAAGGTGACGCGCTATCTTTTTGCAGCAGCGATGAAAAACCGTTGCTTGAGGCGATTGAGGAGTTTTTGCAAAAAAGTATTCAAGTTATGCCAACGGGTAAAAAAAGTGATGAAAAAACAAACGCGCTAGTGGTTAAGGGCGATTCAATAGACGCGCTTAAATCCTTGGTTGGGCAACACAATATGTGGCTTGAAAAAGAGCGGAAGAAAAAAAAGAAACATCGGCGCTGATTGTTGAGTATTGACAATTTATTGCTGTTCTTTAATCTGCGCCCCCTTCTTCCGAGTTCGGCTTGCTGATGCTCGGTGTTTTTTTTGTATTTAATAACATTGAGGATTCTATACTGTGGCTAATCATGTATCGGCACTAAAACGTGCGCGTCAAGACGAAAGAAAACGGGCAGCACATCGTGGGCAACGCTCAGAAATGCGTACTGCTATCAAAAAGGTTCAATCTGCCGTGGCTTCTGGTGACAAAGATGATGCGAATGCATTGTTGAAAACTGCAATCTCAAGGCTGGATAAAGCGGGTCGCAAAGGTTTGATTCATCCAGGGCAAGCATCGCGCAGCGTGTCGCGGTTGAATACTTCTGTTAAGAATATGACCTGATTGACATTTTAACTGTTTCATTTATGTTTTAAGTCATGTGAAACTTTGGGGGCAGCAATGGTATTACGAAGTCTGATGGCGATGGGTATATTGTTGGTTTTTGTGCCACAAAGTATGGCGGGAACGGGAGTGACGACTAATAAATTGGTGAATCGCTTTGTTGCCTTAGATAGAAATGGTGATGGTGTCTCTTTTGCTGAATTTATGACCATGATTGAGTCCCGAGCTAGGCGTGAGTATAAAGAAATGGATGGCAACGGCGATGGTCGTGTAAGTCGCTATGAATACAAGCGTTTTTGGAATATGCGAAAGGCACAGTATTACCGTATTAAACGTTGATAAAATAAATGCTTGAACTCGTTTGTTTTGACGCTAGGTTGCGCCGTCCTTAGCCGGCATAGCTCAGTTGGTAGAGCAGCTGATTTGTAATCAGCAGGCCACGGGTTCGAATCCTGTTGCCGGCTCCATTTTTTTATTGAATGGATAAGGTTTGGTTGATTTTGGAGAGATTCCCGAGTGGCTAAAGGGGGCAGACTGTAAATCTGCTGGCTACGCCTACGTTGGTTCGAATCCAGCTCTCTCCACCATTTTGAAAAGAAGTCGGTCTTGCTTTTAATGGCAAGGTCGACTTCTTCTCATTCGCGGGTGTGGTTCAATGGTAGAACTCCAGCCTTCCAAGCTGGAAGTGCGGGTTCGATTCCCGCCACCCGCTCCAGTCGTGGTGACTCGATTTTGCCCAGGTAGCTCAGTGGTAGAGCACATCCTTGGTAAGGATG
>CAYWFG010000015.1:0-55629 GCA_964458185.1 uncultured Zetaproteobacteria bacterium | reverse complement strand
TTGAATATGTCGATGCACACTACTTTTACTTCGACCTATTAGCATCGCAATTTCAGGCTTCCCTTTTAAGACGGGACAGCAATAAGATCAAGGGGTTACAGCATGTTAGAAAATCACTGCTGATCCACCATATTGCAACAAAAATTATAGATTAGCTTTGCTTTTTTAGTTGCAGGTTGTCCCGTCTTAAAAGGAAAGCCCAATTTCACGTATGTTTTGCTGGTAAAGACTTAAAGTAACCGCTAGAGCTGCTCGTATATTGCGTGTTGTTCTGTTTTTTTCATCATTAAGAGATGATACACAATTGCGAGCAGTTAGTCATTTGTTTTGTCCCGTCTTAAAAGGGAAACCCACTTATTTGATCGAACAACCTTGCTTTTCTCTTCATTTATTTTTTGGGGTGTTGGTGGTAAAAGATGGATGATAAAACACGAGAAAGGCTAAAGCAGTTTAGCATTTTGAATTATAGTGAATGCAAGGATTATAATGCAAAACAATGGGCAGTGGCTTTATCATATGATTTTAACGAATACACGGGAGTCTTAGATTCAGATTTAAAAGGGAAGCCAAACCAACGATAATATCGTTATAATGAAATCCAAACAGGCGCGTGATCTGAAGGACGATCATGCTCTCGGCATGAGGTTTCAATACCATAAGCGCGTGGTGATAAGGCAGGGCTGGTCAACACATGGTCAATGCGCAATCCCCAGCGACGGCGGTAGGCATTCATGCGGTAGTCCCACCATGTAAAAATACTTTGATCGGCGGCTAGTCCACGCACCGCATCATGCATCCCTAAGCTTAATAAATCAGCAAACCATTGTTGTTCAATCGCTGAACACATGATTTTTCCACGCCAACGGCTGGGGTCGTGCATATCTTGATCTTGTGGTGCAATGTTAAAATCACCCAATACCACAAGTTTAGGGTATATTGCGTATTGCGCTTGTAACCAATCCGAACAAGCGCGCAACCATGCTTTTTTGTAGTTGTATTTATCTGAATCTAATGATTGCCCATTGGGAATATACAAATTAATAATGCGCAAGTCACCCAAGGTAGTCGCCAAAACACGCCGTTGAGGATCGTCAAAATGGGGTATATCAACCACCACATCATGCATTGGCTCTCGCGCAATCACTGCTACGCCATTGTAAGATTTTTGACCTGCATATACCACATGGTAGCCCAAGGCTTCAATGGCGGCAGCAGGAAAATTAACATCAGTTGTTTTGGTTTCTTGCAATGCCAACACATCAATAGCTTGGCTAGTCAAGACATCCAGCACCTGAGGCAACCGAACGTTTAATGAGTTTACATTCCAACTGACAATTTTCATGGTTTAAACTTTATGCAACTCACTGGTTTTACACTTAGGAAAACGACTGCAAACCCAAAATAGACTGCCTTCCCATGGTCCACCCTTGGCACGTTTCACGACCATCTCTGAACGGCATTTGCCACAATACTTTCGTGGTAAAACAGTTTGTGTATCAGATAATGTTTTGGGTGAATCGTCATTTTTTGCTACAAAGGCATCCAGCACACTATGCAAATAATCAACGTTGGCTGCACCTTTGATGGGAATGCGGACAAACCGTGTGCCAATATGTTCAAAAATCGGTTCAACCTCTTGTCCATGATCGCCAATCATAATCACACCAATCGGAGTTAATTTATCCCCCGTACAAATAACGAAATCAGCATAATAATCTGCCAGCGCATCGTGCAGGGCTTGTCTATTTTTTTGTGCTTGCCCAAAAGGACGAATCACACGCTGCATGGGTACATGGGGCAAGACCAAATAGTCACGCCGTACCACACGTTTTAAAGCATGAAAAATTTGTGTCATATCTTTGGATAAAACGCTTTTTTCTGGCTCGTACTTTTCAACTTGAATCTTCTTTTTATTCCAAAACATCATGCTCTCTCTCTCTTCATGGTTTTGCCGCAATCATGACGGTTTGTTATAAAAAATCGACTGTGCCGATGGTAATACATTGTTTGGTTGCAATACCGTATGATTTTCTCGTGCTTCAATCATCCCCAGACCGAGCAATACACCATCAAACAATACGCAAACCTTCCCTGTTGCTTGCTGTGCCATTGCCAACCGTTGACCTTGCACAAAACGCTTCGCCAGTGCCGCATCCAACGCCAGTTCACGCCACCCCTGTAACCATTCCAAAGTTGGGTGCAAGGCAAGTTCAGGTTGTTCGGCGATGCTGGTGAGTGTTTGCATGAATGTTTCTGGCCATGCGCCTGTGGTGATGCGGCGCAAACTATCTACGCAGCCACCAACACCCAAGTCTACGCCAATATCACGCGCCAACGAACGAATATATGTTCCTTTGGAACAATGCACACGCAAGTGAAGCATGGGAAAATCAAAGCGCAGGCAGGTGATACGATGAATATGAATACTGCGCAAAGGCATATCAACCATGATGCCTGCTCGCGCTAGGTTGTAAGCACGTTTCCCTTCAATATGAATCGCTGAAAAATTAGGCGGGCGTTGTTGCTGCGCGCCTTGCCACTGTGCCAACACAGGCATAATAGCATCAAGCGTCACCCGTTGGTGGTAACGTTGTTCCACGGCACCTTCACGATCCAGCGTATTGGTTTGCAACGATAGATCAATGCCAACATCATAACATTTATCTGCTTGCAGACCTAAATCAGCAAAACGTGTTGCTTCACCCAATAACACGGGCAACATGCCTGTAGCCAACGGATCAAGCGTCCCAGCATGCCCTGCTTTTAAGCGTGGGCGACGTTTGCCCACGGCTGGTGCTATGCGGGTGGAAAATATTTTTCGGACAGCATCAACCGCTTGTCTCGATGTT
Organism: uncultured Zetaproteobacteria bacterium; assembly: GCA_964458185.1. Taxonomy (GTDB): domain Bacteria; phylum Pseudomonadota; class Zetaproteobacteria; order Mariprofundales; family Mariprofundaceae; genus AB-137-C09. The sequence goes on along the minus strand of CAYWFG010000015.1, from coordinate 52,780 downwards.
TGTCCTTCACTCTTATCAAGAAAAACAATACCAGAAATCAAACGCCTGCATCCTGTAATGTGTTGCTAACAGCCTGTTCTAAATGGGCGCGAACCTCTGTTTTATTGCCTTCTAAGGTGCAACCAGCGGCATAACGGTGACCACCACCGCCCAATGTTGTCGCCAACGCACCAACATTAATGCCATGCTTGCCGCGAAAGGTTATTTTCCATAGCTGATCCTGCAATTGGCACATGAATACCGTTAGATCAACCACGCCAATACTACGCGCATAATCAATAAAGCCTTCAGAGTCTTCAACAACACAGTCTGCATCGGCAAACATTGTTGTATCCAAACACATCCAAGCGGCACGCTGATTGTGGGATAATGTTAATGTGTCTAATGCCTCTTTCAGTAAAGAAAAACGCTCAACTTTATGGCTGGCATAGGCTTGTTCGGCTGCCAATGCCGCATCTGCACCTGCATCCACTAAGGTTGCTACCATGCGATAAACATCAGCCGTCACGCTATGGTTACGAAAAGAACTGGTATCGGTAAGTATGGCAGCATACAAGGCTTGTGCCATTGACGCAGAAAGTGACACGTCCATTGCTGTTAACAAATCAACGATCATCGCACCTGTGGCACAATAACGATCATCTATGGCATTGACCGTACCAAAATGGGTGTTGCTGGCATGATGGTCAATATTAATCATCTTCGCTGATTCACATAATGACGCTGGCATTTTCAAACGAGAAAAAGAGCCCGCATCCAAAGAGACAATCACATCAGCATTCGATACGGGGATGTTTTCACCATAAGAAATTGCTTCCGCGCCATCAAGGTATTGGCAAATACGCGGTACAGGGTCACAGTTATGCATAAAAACCGCTTGTCCACGCGCACGCAAGGCGTGATACAATGCGATTTGTGAACCGATACCATCAGAATCAGGAAGTCGATGGGTAATTAAATGAATGTGTTGGGCATCGTTTAATAGCTTGGCAATGGCTGACCAATCAATGCTGGTAGGTTTATGCATCATGTTGAATACCTCGCAATACATGCATCAGAGAAGCGGTTTTATCCATAGATTCATCCCACACAAAACGAAGATGTGGCATCACTCGTCGTTTTAAGGCTTGACGCAAAGCATGCTCAAAATGAGGTGACATGCGGTTTAAGCGCGCAATACAATCGTTTGCCGATACATTTTCTTCATGACTGTACACACGCACCACGGCATCATAAGAACCTTGTGATATCGTCACATCGGTAAGCGTGATCATGGCTAACGAAGGGTCATCCACGTCACGTTGTAATAATTGGGTCAGTAAACGATGAACATCGCGCTGTAAACGTTGGCTGCTTTTTTTCATGTCGCCCCCCATTCCTTAATGATTTGGTGGTTGATGAATACGTTCAATAGCAATCGTTTTGCCACTGTCTACATCCACGGTTAATAATGTAGCAAAAACACTGCCACCACGCTCGACCACCTCAAAACGTTGTGGCAGTCCTTGCACCAAGCGGGTTAAACCAGGGTCAATTTTATTGCCAATAATAGATTGATAAGAGCCTGTCATCCCGATGTCTGTTTGGTACGCCGTACCACTGCTATGAATTGTCTCATCGCAGGTTGGCACATGGGTATGCGTACCATAGACGAAGCTTACTTGACCATCGATATACCAACCCATGCCCATTTTCTCACTGCTTGCTTCAGCATGCATATCCACCAAGATGATCCGAATATCATCGGGGATTTCTTTTAATGCTTGGTCTACAGCGGCATAAGGTGAATCCCATGACCCCATAAACACTTGCCCAATGACGTTAATCACGGCAACGGGAACGCCTGCAGCTGTTTCTTGAATCGTCCAACCACGCCCTGGTGCATAGGCAGAAAAATTAGCAGGGCGAATAAAGCGATCATCATCGTCAATCTGCTTGAGGAAATCACGTTGATCCCAACAATGGTTGCCATTGGTTAATACATTCACGCCAAGTTTAAACATTTCTTTCGCCGTTGCAGGGGTAACGCCACGACCTGAGGCAAGGTTTTCGCCATTGGCAACGATAAAATCAATCAAATGATGATCAACCAAGCGGGGTAAATGGGTTTTTAAAGCGTTTCGTCCTGCTCGTCCGACAATATCGCCGATGATTAAAATATTTATGGATTCAGACACATTATTCCTTTTTCAGTGATGATACCATCCAGTGGCTGATCATGCCGCTCGATGGGTACCTTGTTGACTTCTTGTGCGGCAAAAGCAAGCCCAATCACGCCTCTGATGGCAGTACGGTTCTGTGTCAACCAACGATCAAAATAACCTTTGCCCATGCCGATGCGATGCCCCGTGCAATCAAAACCCACCAGTGGACATAGCAACCATGTATCAGCCTCGCCACGCCATAATGTACCATCTTGTGGCTCTAACACACCATAGGCTGCTGTTTTCCATACACTATGGCGTGAGCTGTACCATGCCATGCTTATAGCTTGACCACAGACAGGGGCATAAACTTCAAAAGGATGCCCTTTGTTGGTATGCAAGGCAGTTGTTTCAACTTCTGCACCCATTGAACGGTATGCCAATACCGATTGTGCTTGTTTCTGCTGCAATAGTGTGTGGGCATATTGCATGATTAACTGGGATGCTTGATGGCGCACGGTATCCGGTATGGCGGATCGTTTTGCTATCAAGTATTGGCGCAATGTTTTTTTGTCTAGCTTACAATTGATGGGCTTCAAACCAATTCACACCGCGACCAATATCCACGGTCAGTGGCACACGTAAATTCACCACCGATTCCATGCATTTACGCATCATTTCTGCCACGGCATCGGCATCAGCTTCTGGGCATTCCACAATCAATTCATCATGAACTTGTAAGATCAAATGGGCATCGGGGTGAGCGGTTGCTAATTTTTTATGCAAATCATTCATCGCCAATTTAATAATATCGGCAGCCGAGCCTTGTAAGGGTGCATTGATTGCCGTGCGTTCAGCATAATTGCGCTGCATGGTGTTTTTGCTGTTGATGTCTGGCACCAACACACGATGACCACAGAGGGTTTCTACCCATGCTTGCGCCCGTGCTTGCACCAGTGTTTGCGCCATGAAGACTTGCACTTGTGGGTAACGTGCAAAATAGCCGTCAATAAAAGCTTGCGCTTCTTTGCGACTCACGCCCAGTTGTTTAGCCAAACCAAAGGCACTCATACCATACAAGATACCAAAGTTAACGGCTTTTGCCTGCCTGCGCATCTCACCAGTGACTGCATCTGGAGCAATACCGTGAATGTTTGCAGCCGTGGCACGATGAATATCTTGCCGATCATGAAATGCCGCAATCATTGCCGTATCAGTTGAAAAATGTGCCATCAAACGCAATTCAATCTGTGAATAATCGGCAGCCAGCAACAATGTACCCTCTGGGGCAATAAAAGCCTTGCGAATTTCACGCCCTTCTTCGCTACGAATTGGAATGTTTTGCAAATTGGGTTCAGACGATGATAGCCGACCTGTGGTGGTAATGGCTTGATTGTAGCTGGTATGCACTCGCCCTGTTGCTGTATGAACCAAGGCACATAAAGCATCGGTGTACGTTGATTTTAATTTGCTTAAACTGCGTGATTCGACCACCAAGCGTGGTACTTCATGTTGCAAAGCAAGATTTTCTAGCACCGCATGGGTGGTTGACCATTGACCGCTTTTGGTTTTTTTGCCGCCTGCTAAACCCAATGTTTCAAACAACACCACACCCAATTGCTTGGGCGAATGAATATTAAACACTTCACCAGCAGCCTCATGAATCCCCGCCTCTAAGGTGGCAATGCGTTCGCCAAACTGGGTGGATAATTGTTGTAAACAATTTTTATCCAGTTTAACGCCTTGCCATTCCATATCTGCCAAGACGGTAGATAAAGGCAGTTCAATGGCATCGTGCCGTGTGATTCGCTCCGCTAAAGCATTTTTTAAGGTTTGCGTTAATCGCCATGCGACTTCGGCATCTTCACAGGCATAAGGGGTGGCAACATCCAACGAGACTTGGTTAAAACAACGTTGATTGCGCCCTTTGCCTGCTACTTCTTCAAAACTGATACAATGATGGTCAAGAAAATCTTCTGCCAAACGATCAAGGCTGGGTGGGTATTTTCCTGCTTGCAAGCAATAGGCGAGCAGCATCGAATCTGCAACCACGCCTGCTAGGTTAATGCCTGCTCTGCGCAACACCTGCTGATCAAATTTTAAATTTTGACCACATTTGGCAATCGCCGCATCTTCCAGTATCGGGCGCAATGCTGCCCATATCTCGTGCGCGGGTAATTGTGTGGGGGCAGAGCGTTCGGCATCTGGGGCAATATGGGCAAGCGGAATATACCATGCCTCGCCTGCACCCACGGCAAACGATAACCCCACCACATCAGCATCATGAATCTGCAACGATGTAGTTTCGGTATCCAGAGCCATCAACGTGGCAGAACGCAAGCTTTGGCACAGTGCATTGAGGGCATCACGATCAGTCACGCAATGGTCGATTCGTAGAGGGGGCGATGCTTCAATACTTTCATTGTCGCCGCTTTCTTTTGCGACTTTCTGCACAGGGGCTGCATCAGCAAATTCTGCCATCATGCGACGGAATTCTAACTGCTTAAACAAGGCATACAATGCAGCACGGTCAGGTGGTTGAATGCTCAAGTCATCCAAGGTTAAAGGCAGTGCAACATCTTTCACCAGTGCCACCAACTGATACGATAACCGTGCATTGTCACGGTGGGCAATAATGTTTTCACGTCGTTTGGTTTGTTTGATGGACGTCGCATTTTCTAAAATGCCTTCCAAACTACCCCAGTCCTTGAGCAACTGCACCGCTGTTTTAGGGCCAATCCCCGGAATCCCCGGAATGTTGTCTGCCGAATCTCCTGCTAGGGCAAGCAGCTCATGGATGCCTTCAGGGCCAATACCCCATTTTTCTTTCACTTCCTCCGCGCCATATTCTTTGTTGCGCATGGTATCGAGCATCCATACCCGATCATTGATCAGTTGCATTAAATCTTTGTCGGTCGAGACGATAGTGACATCCCAGCCTCGCGCTTCTGCTTGGCATGACAAGGTGGCAATTACATCATCAGCTTCGTAATTTTCCACACAGATGCGTGACAAACGAAAGGCATCGGTCACGGCAAAAACACGCGACCATTGTGCTGCCAAATCTTCAGGCATGGGCGGGCGATGTGCCTTGTAGTCAGCGTACAAGGTATTGCGAAATGTGCCGCCCTTAGGGTCAAAGATAACTGCCACATGGGTGGGGGTAAGGCGATCCAAAATGTTGCGCACCATTTGCACATAACCAAACACAGCATTGGTAGGTTCACCTTTACTGTTGCTTAAATTGTGCTTAACGGCATGAAATGCGCGAAAAACATAGTTAGGACCATCGATTAAAACGAGGTGTGGCATGGGGTGTTTTAACGATTCATTCGATCAAAAAACTCTGCGTTATTTTTACACGGCATCAGCTTGCCACTTAAAAACTCCATCGCATCGACAGCATTCATCGGCGAGAGAATTTTCCGCAGTACCCAAATGCGTTGCAGCGTTTCACGGTCAATCAACAATTCTTCTTTGCGTGTGCCAGATGGTGCAATATCAATAGCGGGGAATACCCGTTTATCAACCAATTTACGGTTCAAGTTGATTTCCATATTGCCTGTCCCTTTGAACTCTTCAAAGATCACTTCATCCATCTTGCTACCTGTTTCAACCAAGGCCGTGGCAATAATGGTCAATGAACCACCATGCTCAATATTACGCGCTGCACCAAAAAATCGTTTTGGGCGATGCAAGGCATTGGCATCCACGCCGCCAGTTAAAATTTTTCCTGACGATGGCACTACGGTATTGTAAGCCCGTGCAAGGCGAGTGATTGAATCGAGCAAAATCACTACATCACGACCGTGTTCAACCAAGCGTTTCGCTTTGGCAATAACCATTTCAGCCACTTGCACATGGCGTTGCGCAGGTTCATCAAAGGTGGATGAAATGACTTCGCCTTTCACCGAGCGTTTCATATCGGTCACTTCTTCAGGGCGTTCGTCAATCAACAGCACCATCAAATCTACTTCAGGGTGGTTTTTTTCCAATGAATGGGCAATAGATTGCATCATCATGGTTTTACCCGTGCGTGGTGGCGCAACCAATAATCCGCGTTGCCCCTTGCCAATGGGAGAAACAATATCTATCACCCGCCCTGTGATGTCTTTGTAGGTTGGGTCATCAATTTCCATGATGAATTGTTCTTCAGGGTAGAGCGGGGTTAAATTATCAAAGAGAATTTTCGTGCGGGCAACCGCAGGATCAGCATGGTTAACTGAATCAACATTTTTTAACGCAAAGTATTTTTCATTGCGGCGCGGTGGACGAATTTCTCCTGCTACGGTATCGCCAGTACGTAAACAATGGCGTTTCACCTGTTGGTTAGAGACATACACATCATCTTGCCCTGCCAAATAATTGGCATCAGGTGAGCGCAAAAAACCAAAGCCATCAGGCAGTATTTCTAATACACCTTCGCTGTAAATCGTACCGCCACGCAAAGCATGGGCTTTAAGAATAGCAGAGACCTGATCTTGCTTGCGCATACCCGCAGCATTTTCAACACCGAGAGTATCTGCTTTTTCAAGCAATGCCGTCAGGCTCATGCCCGAGACTTCTTTAATGTGAAGACTTACGCCTTCTAATTCTTTGCTAATGGTTTCAACTTCTTCGTTGTTGCTGCGGCGACGATTACGATTGCCTGATTCAGTACTGCCGTTGCTGCCACTAGCACGCTTGGCGCGACTGCGTCTGGCTGGTCGTTCGGTCTGCTCTTCAGTACTGGGGGGGGAGGGATTTTCTTCGTTCTCTGTTGCTGTTGTTGGTTCTGTTTTACTGCTGGTGCGCGGGGTTGGGGTGCGCCGTGTGCGTCGTCGTACTGGTTTTTTTTCTTCTTCGGCTTTTTCATCAACGGGTGAGCTTGCTTTTGTTGCAGTCGTTGGCGTTGATGTTTTTTCAGGCGCATTATCCTGTGCTGGTGTGGAAGATTCATTGTCCATAGGACGTTTGGTTTCTGCCAATTCAGCAAGATTGCTTTCGCTGGTCATGTAATAAGTTCTCCAAAAAGAAGCGAGGTGAGGTCAAATAAAAGCAATAAAAAAAAGCCATATTTGAAAAGTAGAGCGTGCAATGCAAAAAGGGTGTGGCGAAAACACGCAGGTGAATAAAAGATCATATACCCTAGCAAGTTTTAGATAAACTCGTATAAATATATGTTACTTGCCTATCATCTCAGACAAAGTGGTGCGAATTATTGAATAATTTATCCTACCTTGTCAAATTTTCACGCTGTCTGTTCCCTTTTAGTGCTGGCTTTTTTGCGCAATGATTAGAGATTGCGTAGCCATAAATATGCATAATACGATAAAAAACACGAGAAATATACTGTGAAAAAAAGCAAACAAGCAAAAAAAACATCCACATGGTTTCAACGGCACAGCCGAGATGCACACGTCAAACAAGCACATCGTGAAGGCAAGCGTTCGCGGGCAGCCTTTAAATTAACAGAGATTATCAGCAAACATGGTTTAACACTGCATGAAGGTCAAGTAGTGGTTGATCTTGGTTGTGCTCCTGGTTCATGGAGTGTGGAGCTTATGCGGCTGGTTGGTGGCAATGGTTTAGTGATTGGCATTGATTTGTTACCCTTGAATCCCATTGAAGGTGTGCTTTTGATTCAAGCCGATTTCAATAGCGAAGAAGGGCAACAACAATTGCTCGCGGCACTGGCAGGGCGAGCCATCGACTTGGTGGTGTCTGATATGGCACCTGAAATGAGTGGTAATAAATTGGTTGATCAAATGCGTATGATAGGCCTGAATGAAATGACCCTACATTTTGCCCAAAGTCACCTGCGAACAGGCGGTCATTTATTAATCAAAAGTTTTATGGGTGAAGGGTATGACCAATTTCGCCAAACGCTGGGGCAGGCATTCACGCGGGTAAAAAACATCAAACCTACTGCCAGTCGCAATACGTCATCAGAATTCTTTTTGCTGGCTCAAGGGTTAAAATAATATGAATACACAACACCGTCATGTCTTTGGCGCATTGGCTTGCTTGTTGGCAGCTTTTATGCTGATTGGTGCGGCATCAGATTTGCCCTTTCACTATTGGCAGGCGCCTGCTGCATCAAAAAGCAATGCTTACCATCAATGGTCAAAGCTAGAACGTGATTTGCGCCCTGAAGCATGTGCGCAATGCCACAACGACCAGTTTCAAGCATGGAAAAAAAGCCTCCATGCCAACGCTTATTCAGAAGGACTTATCGGGCAGTTTCCCAGCTTGGGAGGACACCGATCGGGCAATAACTGCTTAATATGTCACGCGCCATTGCAAGAGCAAAAGTACCAAAGTAACGATGATTTAATGGCATCGTTAGCCATCAAAATCAAACAACCCCAAGGGGTTGATGACCATGCTAATATGGATGCGCCACGTTTACCCTTGCGCCATTCGGGGGTGAATTGCGCTACTTGTCATGTTCGTGGTTACAAACGCTTTGGTCCTCCGCGTGCTGGGAGTAAAAAAACAGGGCATATTCGCACTGATGTTCACGGCGGCTTTACTGCCTCGCCAGCATTTGAACAATCGCAGTTTTGTGCTTCTTGCCATCAGTTCCCACAGTCTCAGGCAATCAATGGCAAGCCCTTAGAAAACACCGTGCAAGAATGGAAAGAAAGCAAGTTCCCTGCCGCAGGTGTCACCTGCCAACAGTGCCACATGCCTTTTCGCAGGCATGAATTTAAAGGCATTCATGACCCAGAGATGGTGAAAAGTGGACTTGATATTAAACTAAGCCTTGATCAAGGGATAGCGCAATTAGCCATTCATTCTGTTGCCATTGGTCATGCCTTCCCCACCTACGTCACCCCTAAAGTTGTAGTAACAGCCACAGCACTGAATGGCAAAGGTAAAAAGCTTCATGACTGGCAATGGGAGATTATCAGAGAAGTACGCTACAACCAAGGCTGGAAAGAGGTGCGTGATACACGCATCATGCCCGATGAAGTACGCATTTATCAAGCCGACCAAGTGCCGAAAAATACCCGTGCCGTTCGCTTTCATATTCAGGTCATCCCTGATGATTTTTACCGTGGCGTATACGAGCAGTTATTGGCTGAAAAGCAGCAAGCACAAGCCAAAACACTGTTGCAAACTGCATTAGCGCGCACCCATCAGTCATCGTTTGTGTTGTTTGATGAAACGATAACCCTTAAGCCCTGATATTACGCCAATGGGTGTTTTTATTGCCCTAATGACTGCTTCAGTCGCTGCATTCCTTCATGGATTGATATGCGTGGTTGAAAATGAAAATCGCGCTCGGCTGCGGCAGTGTTAAACCAATGCGCAGTGGACAATTCTTTGGCGACAAAGCGCGTCATCGGCGGCTCTTTGCTGATTTGACATAGCTTGTATAGGTATTCAAAAACCGTGCCAAGTGCATAGGCAGTGGTGGGTGATACCGTCCGTTTGACGGCTGGAACATTGCCTGCGTCAAGAATACGGTTCACCATATCCCACAAGGGAATAGGCTCGTTGTTGGAGATAAAATAACACCGCCCTGCCACAGGGCTGCCAATGCTTAAATGCATGGCAGCGCAAACATGGGCTTCGGCAGCATTATCAATGTAAATAGTATCGACCAAGCAATCGCGTGTGCCAATGCGCCGCAATGTGCCGCTACGCCCCTTGGCAAGAATACGGGGAACCAAATGTTGATCCCCCGGCCCCCAAATCAAATGGGGGCGCAACGATACCGTGGCTAAACTTTTGCCGTTGGCAGCACAAACAAGGCGTTCAGCCATGGCTTTGCTTTTGGGGTAAGGGGCATGGTAATGTGTGGGGTATGGCACTGATTCATCGACACCTTCCATGTCATTACCATCAAAAATAACGCTGGGTGAACTGGTGTAAATTAACCGCTTGATGCCATGGGCGTGGCAAGCGTCAATAACGTTTTGTGTTCCTTGCACATTGATCCGTTGGTAGGCTTCCCATGCGCCCCAGATGCCTGCTTTGGCAGCAACGTGAAAAATGGTATCACAGCCTGATGCGGCATCGGCAATGGCTGTTGCATTGCTAATGTCTCCGCAGGTATGGGGAACACCTGTGGGGTGGGGGTGACGTGAAAAAGAGCGTACATCTACGCCTTTTTGTTGCAAGACCTGCACCACAGCACGACCTAAAAAACCACCGCCACCTGTCACCAAGGCACGTTTCACCCCAAGACCTCTGTCGCCCACACAGTCAATTTTTCACGAAATATTTTAGCGTTATGACGAATATCAACAGGGAATGATGGGTGAAAAAGAATAGCATCGATGCTCGCGGTGATCGGGTTGGCTGCTGCCAAGGTAATTAATTCTTGACGAATGGTTGCTTGTTCACGCGGAGCAACATCAGGCATTAGTTCAATACAGATCATGGGGACGGTTGTACCCTCACGCTGAACGCCAATCAAGGCACTGCGAAACACCTTGCCATGTTGATTGAAAATAGCTTCACAAGGAATGGTAAATAATGTGCCTTCATCGGTCATCACACGGTGACTTTTTCTGCCGCAAAACCAGACACGTCCATCATCATCTTGGTAGCCAACATCCCCCATGCGATGCCAGCAACTTTGGTCTTCGGCGTTTATTATTTTGGCTAAAGCTGTTGCCTCATCTCGACCATAATACCCTTGGGTTACTTGCGCACCTTGCACCACGATTTCGCCGATTTCACCATCAGCAAGCATCAAATCATCCGACCATGTGGCAATAGCGCGATCATCAATAGCAATGATTTTCAAGGTGATACCATCAACAGGATGCCCCACACAAACACCCTTTCCTTGTGCTGTGATGGCTGCTGTTTCATGCAAGATGGTGTTGCTGTTGATGGAGCAAACAGGCAATGCTTCGGTCGCACCGTAGGGGGTAAATATCTCACAATCATTGGGTAACATGGCAGTAAATGTGCTTAACACATCAGCAGGGACAGGCGCACCCGCCGAAATAACGCGCTTTAATGTCGGCAAGGTAAGATGATGCTGTTGTCCATAATCTGCCAAACGACGAATCAATGCAGGCGAGCCAAACATGCTGGTGATACCGAAATCTTCAATGGTTTCAATCAGTCGCTGCGGGTCTGCTTGTGCAGGTTGAGTGAAATCCATTGGCGGAATAATTGCCGTCATCCCCAAAGCTGGGGCAAACAAAGCAAACAAGGGGAAGGTGGGTAAATCTACGTCACCACATTTGATCTGATAACATTGTCGCAATGCTTCTACCTGCGCGATAAAATTACCGTGGGTATAGATCGCGCCCTTAGGGATTCCCGTGCTACCACTGGTAAATAAAATCGCCGCAATATCGTCTGCTTCGCTAGTGACCATCTCATAATTGCATGCCATCGGGATGTATGCCACAGCCTGTGGCAAATGAAAGCCGCCCCAAAACCAACGTGTTCCAAGGCTGATTTTAATGCGTAAAGTTTTTTCCCCCCATGCAAAAAGTAACCGTGCAACATGTGCTTTGGCGATACCAATAAAAGCTTCAGGTTCAGCTTCTGCCAAACAGGCTTTTAAGTTTTTCACGCCCATACCTGGGTCAATCATGACGGGGATTGCACCAATTTTAAACAAGGCAAAGGTGATGGCAAAAAACGTAGGCCCTGGCGTAACCATTAACACCGTGCGCATTCCCCGTGTAATGCCCATGCGTTCAAGGGCGATAGCAAAGCGGTTACTGCGTTGTTCAAGTTGAAGAAACGTATCATGACTGTAACGCATGCGCCCATCTTGATCCCGTCGATGTGAGGCACAAACTGCCATCTTGTAGGGTTGTTGTTGTGCCATTTGGCGTATTAGGAATGCTATGTTAGGGGTGTTCATCGTATGCTTGTTCTCTTCAGAGTGAAAGGATAATATAATTTCCGTTTCTTACCTACGGCGGCGTTTAATGCTGTCTTCAAGACTTTTTCTGGCACTGAAATGCGCCCAAATATCAGAGATAATAGCCATTGCCATCACTGCCACCAACACATCAGCAGGAATACCAAGTAATTCACCCAGTTCATCCATGCCCGCATTTTGAAAAAACACTTGCCAACCCCAAAGCAGCATCAATAAATGCCCAAAAATCATGATCAAAAGCATAAATACAGTCCAAAAGCTACTGACAATCAGTGTTACAAATGATGCTTGCCCTGGTATTTTAGCCATCGTTGTTTACCTTTTTATCCATATTGAAATGGTGAATAGCCGTTACTCGCAATGATTTATCATAGTGTATTTCAACGCGGCGAATAAAGGACTCATCGGTTTCAGGGTTTTCATACTGCTCAATATAATAAACATGACGAGGATGCAAGGCATCGTTTATTGCGGGGGAACCCATTAAGGTTTCGACTTGAAACTTAGAATCACCCACTTTGATTTGCTCTAGTTTATCTTCTTTAAGAACATTACCTTGTTGAATTACACGGTTGTGACAAGCACCCAATACCAGCATCATGCCAATCAGCAGCCCTACTTTAATCATTGTTTGCCTCCAGTGGTCCGCGCTGCCCTGCTTCTAGTCGTTGAATATAATCCTGCATACCTTGCTCTAAGCTGTAGGCCGGCTGCCAATCCAATATTCTTCGTGTTTCTGATAAATCAGCTTCGGTATGCATTTGGTAAAAATCAAAGGGGTTATCAAAGTATTCAATATCAAATGAGCAATGAAGGTTGTTCCCTAAAACAGTGACAACATCATTAAAACAACGTGCTTTACCCGAACCAACATTACATACCCCCGAAACAGTACCGTTTAACGCTGCCAAATTAGCATCAATAACATCACGAACATACACAAAATCACGCAGTTGTTCGCCATGCTTAAACAAACGCAATGGTTCACCCGCCTTGGCTTTCATGTATAATTGCAACATCATGGATGCCGTATTGTTGCCAACCCGTTCGTGTTTATGGTGTTCGCCTGATCCATAGACGTTAAAATAACGCAAACCCACAACACCACCTTGATGGGATGCATAATAACGCGCTGCAATACGATCCATTGCTAGTTTTGAAAAGCCATAAATATTTTCAGGCTGCTCGCCTGCACCAACACAATTCGGCGCGGCAGTGTTGCCATAGGTTCCTGCCGATGAGGCATAAACAAGGCGGGTGGCTGAACTTGCGCTGGCTTGCAATAGTTTTTTAAAGGCGTTGGTGTTGACTTCAACCATGCGTCGTTGATCCATCACAGTGGTATCGGTAATGGCAGCTTCATGAAAAATACCCGCATACTCACTGGCTGCAATTTCTTTTAGCAGGGTAGCATCATCACAATCAGCAGCACGAACCTCACAATCAAGGTCAATCATATTACGCCAATCACCTGAAGAAAAGTCATCCACAATGACCACTTCAGTATTGGCTTGTTGCAGCAATGCAGCGGCAATATTGCTACCGATAAAACCCGCGCCACCTGTAACAACGTACCGTTTTATGCCATCATTACTCATTGCTGATCCATTCTTTTTGCAGTCTAGCAAAAGCACGGGTCGTGACATCGTTACAAATGGGGTAGCCTGCACGTTTGTTGATTGTATCCATGATGATTGCAGCATCGTTATGAATCACTTGGTTGGTATTGAGACCAATGTCAGCGAGTAAACGTGCCATCCATGTTCCTAGCCCTGAAAGTTTGCTGATTTGCACAATACGAATCAGTGTATCGCAACGCGCTTCGCTTATTTGCCCACCACTGGCTTGCGATAGTTCCAGCGCATTGGTTTGATCCAGTCCATTCAAGGGGCGACACAATAATTTAAGAATTATCCATTCACTTTCACTGGTATAGTTTTTATCTTCATGCAGTGGAAAGAGACCACGGATGGTTGTTACAGTATTCATTAATCTACGTACGCCGTTGCACCTGCAATGTATGCACCTTTTAATGCCCATTGTTGAATTTTTGTGCCAATACGATTAGAGCCTGTTAAATTAGAACGGCGCATTTTTGCCCCTGTAAAATCAGAGCCGTAAAGGTCACAATTCATCAAGTTTGCGCCGCGCAGATCACTGTTGCTAAAATTGCATTCAACCAATGAACTTTGATGAAGATCCACGTCTCGCATCATACAGCCCGATAAATTACAGTGTTCCATTTTTGCACCTGACAAGGGTACACCTGATAAATCTTGCCCAGAGAAATCCGCATCACTAATCAGCGTTCCTTGGGCAATCATTGTTTTTAATTCATCCAGTGTCATTTACCACCTCCTAAATCGCAGCACATAAAGCGAGGATAGTAGATTATCCCAACCACAAGGCAAGATTCGGGATGTCAAACCCCAGAATACTGGGCATGGACTTCCTTAGCGTGGGTGTTGGGCAAGCGATTTAATGCTGCAATAAATGCTTGAGCAGAAGCAACGATAATATCTGTATTTGCACCTTGACCATTGACAATACGCCCTTCACTTTCCAAGCGAACGCTCACTTCACCTTGGGCATCAGTGCCTAAAGTAATGGCGTTGACCGAATACAACAATAAGCGACCATTCGGTTCTACCAATAATTTTATGGCTTTAAAAGCAGCATCGACAGGACCATCACCATGACTGGTTGAACTGTGCTTTTCACCATCAATGTCTAAAGTGACTGCTGCGACAGGTACATCACGAGTGCCTGATGCTACATGCAAGCTAACCAAGCGAATACGTTCGTTCACTTCACTGTTATCATCATTCAATATTGCCAATAAATCTTCATCAAAGACTTCTTTTTTCTTGTCACCCAAGACCTTGAAGCGGGTAAATACAGCATCTAATTGATTATCTTCAATGGTTACGCCCAATTGCATATAACGATCTTTTAATGCTGCCCGCCCTGAGTGTTTACCCAACACCATTCGGTTGGTGCGCCAACCGACCGAGGCAGGGGTCATAATCTCATAGGTTTGTTTATGTTTTAACATCCCATCTTGATGAATGCCTGATTCATGGGCAAAGGCATTCGCGCCGACAATGGCTTTATTCGCTTGCACTGCCATGCTGGTAATTTGGCTTGCCATTTTGGATGTAGGCACGATTTTTTCAGTATGAATCCCTGTTTCAATGGCAAAGCGGTCGCTTCTGGTGTGCAAAATCATCACGATTTCTTCTAATGCTGCATTGCCAGCACGCTCGCCTAAACCATTGATGGTGCATTCCACTTGACGCGCTCCTGCCTCAATCGCAGCCAAGGAATTTGCCACTGCCAAGCCCAAGTCGTTATGACAATGCACTGAAAAAATTGCTTGATCGGCATTGGGAACCCGTTCTCGCAACATGCGGATACGCGCACCAAATTCGTCGGGGGTCATGTAGCCAACGGTATCAGGAATGTTAATAATACGTGCGCCAGCAGCAATCGTAGCTTCAACAATGCGGCACAAAAAGTCCATATCAGAACGCCCAGCATCTTCCGCCGAGAACTCAACCTCAGGCGACAATGACCGCGCTAATGTTACCGATGCAACAGCTTGCGCCAATACGTCAGCTTCATTCATCCGTAATTTGGCTTGCATGTGAATAGGGCTAGTAGCAATAAAGGTATGAATGCGCCCACGATCGCCTGCGGGCGAAATCGCCTTGGCTGCTGCCTCAATATCACCACGTCGCGCTCGTGCCAAGCCTGCGATACGAGGGCCTTGAACCTCGCTAGCAATACGCTGAACAGCTTCAAAATCACCGGGGGAGGCAATAGGAAAGCCTGCTTCAATAATATCAACCCCCAACGCAGCCAAGCCATGTGCCATGCGGATTTTTTCATCCAAGTCCATCGAACACCCCGGTGATTGTTCACCATCACGCAAGGTAGTGTCAAAAATATATAAACGTTCGCTCATTGTGTATCTCCAGTCGAAAGGCAAAAAAAAAGCTGCGATAAAATCGCAGCTCGTGGTTAATGGATGTGTTAAAGCATCATCCCAAAGAAACGCACGAACCCACGCACCAGAGTAGCAACGCCAGTGTAAATGATGGAAAATGAAAGTTCGTGAAAAACATAGCGCGCTATTGTTGATAAAGTGGTACACTTCGTCAACAACTGTGAACATGAATAAGCCACTGTTGTTAAGCGTAACATCAAAAACCTGTCATGGGGTTCCCTATTGTTTAAACACACCACAGTCATGTAGCATCCGCACCTTTTATTATTGAGGTCGCCCATGAATCATCGCAGCACACATTTTGATCGTTTACTTACGCAGATGCGGCAACGCATCTTGCTGCTGGATGGTGCCATGGGAACCATGATTCAGGCGCATGGTTTAGAAGAAGCGGATTACCGTGGTGAGCGTTTTGCCAATTGGCCTTCTGAAGTGAAAGGGAATAACGATTTATTATCGCTCACCCAGCCGCATATTATTGGTGATATTCATAGCCAATACTTACAAGCTGGCGCGGATATTGTCGAAACCAACACCTTCAATGCCAACAATGCCTCCATGGCGGATTATGGCATGGAGGCATTGGTCTATGAACTCAATAAAACAGGGGCAACATTGGCGCGCACCGCTTGCGATGCAATAGCCACCAGCGATCACCCTCGTTTTGTAGCAGGGGTGTTAGGGCCTACCAGTCGCACCTGTTCGTTATCGCCTGATGTCAATGACCCCGGTTTTCGTAATATTGACTTTGATACCCTTGTGGATACCTACAGTGACGCTACCCGTGGCTTGCTTGATGGTGGTGCGGATATTATTTTGATTGAAACGGTGTTTGACACGTTAAATGCCAAAGCTGCGGTATTTGCTGTGCAAGAAGTATTTAAAGAACGAGACTGTGCATGGCCCGTCATGATTTCTGGTACCATTACCGATGCTTCAGGGCGCACATTGTCGGGGCAAACAGCGACGGCGTTTTACAATGCCTTGGCGCATGCGAACCCTGTATCTGTTGGTTTGAACTGTGCTTTGGGGGCGGGCGAGCTTCGCCAATATGTTGCTGAATTATCAGCCACCATTTCTTGTGCCATCAATGCTCACCCCAATGCAGGCTTGCCCAATGCTTTTGGCGGTTACGATGAAACGCCCGAAGAAATGGCTGTGGAAATTCGTGAATGGGCAACATCAGGCTTTTTAAACATTATTGGTGGATGTTGCGGCACAAGCCCTGACCATATTCGTGCCATGGCAGATGCTGTGCGTGGTGTTGCTCCCCGTGTTGCCCCTGACCTGCCCGTGTGCTGCCGTTTGTCGGGGCTTGAGCCCTTGCATATCAATGATACATCATTGTTTGTGAACATCGGTGAGCGAGCCAATGTAACAGGATCGGCGATGTTTAAGCGTTTGATCATGGCAGGGGATTATAATACGGCGTTGGATGTCTGCCGTGAGCAAGTCGAAAATGGCGCGCAAATTGTTGACGTCAATATGGATGAAGCCATGCTTGATGGCAAGCAAGCCATGGTAAAATTTCTTAACCTGATCGCCAGCGAGCCTGATATTTCTCGCGTCCCTGTGATGATTGATTCTTCTAAGTGGGAGATTATTGAAGCAGGACTTAAATGTATTCAAGGCAAAGGCGTGGTGAATTCTATTTCGCTGAAAGAAGGTGAAGGTATTTTTATTCACCATGCTCGTTTATGCCGTCAATATGGTGCTGCTGTGATTGTCATGGCGTTTGATGAAGACGGGCAAGCCGACACCTTCGCCCGTAAATGTGATATTTGTGCGCGTTCTTATAAAGTATTGACTGAAGTGGTCGGCTTCCCCCCCGAAGATATTATTTTTGACCCCAATGTTTTTGCCATTGCCACAGGCATTGAAGAGCATAATAACTATGCTATGGACTTTATTGAGGCAACCAAGTGGATTAAAGCAAACCTACCCCATGCCATGATTTCAGGTGGCGTGTCCAATGTATCGTTTTCTTTTCGTGGTAATAACCCTGTGCGTGAAGCGATTCATGCGGTCTTTCTTTACCATGCGATTAAAAACGGTATGACTATGGGCATCGTCAATGCAGGGCAATTAGCAATTTATGATGATCTTTCACCTTTATTGCGTGAGCGAGTCGAAGATGTGGTGCAAAACCGCAACCCTGAAGCCACCGACCGTTTGTTGGATATTGCCGAAGACTTTCGTGGTGACGGCGTGCAAGCTAAAAAGGCCGATCAAGAATGGCGCAGTTTACCTGTTTCCAAACGTTTGCAACACGCTTTGGTCAAAGGTATTGATGCTCATGTTGATGCCGATACCGAAGAGGCACGCTTGTTGTTTTCTTCTCCCATTGAAGTGATTGAAGGGCCATTGATGGATGGCATGAATGTGGTCGGTGATTTGTTTGGCGAGGGTAAAATGTTTTTACCTCAAGTAGTTAAATCTGCCCGCGTGATGAAAAAATCGGTTGCGTATTTACTGCCCTTTATTGATGCTGAAAAAGAAGGGAAGGAATCCAGCAGCAATGGTAAAATATTGATGGCAACGGTAAAAGGTGATGTTCATGACATTGGCAAAAATATCGTTGGTGTGGTACTGCAATGCAATAACTTTGAGGTGATTGACTTGGGTGTAATGGTTGCTGCCAATCGCATTTTAGAAGAGGCCGAAAAACATCAAGTTGATATCATTGGTTTGTCGGGCTTGATTACCCCAAGTTTGGATGAAATGGTACACATAGCCAAAGAAATGACCCGTTTAGGGCGTACCACCCCCATTATGCTGGGCGGAGCAACGACCTCTAAGGCGCATACTGCGGTGAAAATTGTACCTGAATATAATCATCCTGTGATTTGGGTAAAAGATGCTTCTCGTGCCGTTGGTGTGGCTCAAAATTTAATTTCCAAGCTCAATCGTGAAACCTTTGTGCAACAAACACAAGCAGAATACACCCGTATTCGTGAGCGTTATTTAGGGCGAGCAAAGCAAAAGGATTGGTTGTCGTTGGCTGCTGCACGCGCCAATAAAACACCATTAACCCCTGACAAACAAGCCTCACCACCTGCCCAATTAGGGGTTCAAGCGCGCCATGATGTTTCTATTGCTGATCTTCGCGCCTACATTGATTGGACACCGTTCTTTTCTGCATGGGAACTCAATGGCGCATACCCACGTATTCTTAATGATCCTCACAAAGGCAAAGAAGCACAAAAAGTATTTGATGAAGCCCAAGAATGGTTAAATAAAATTATTGATGAAGGCTGGTTTACCGCAAAAGCTATCTTTGGTTTATTTCCTGCGGTATCGACCGATGATGATAGCGTGATTGTTTATGATGAAGCAGGTACAACAGAACAAGCACGGTTTCATTTTTTGCGCCAGCAGCTAGATAAAAAAGACTCTCGCGCCAATTTATGTTTAAGTGATTTTATTGCCTCAAAGAATGATTATGTAGGTGGCTTTGCGGTGGCTATTTTTGGTGCTGAAGAACGCGCTAAAAAACTAGCTGCAGATCACGATGATTATGCTGCCATTATGATTAAAGTCATTGCCGATCGTTTGGCAGAAGCATTAGCCGAAATGCTTCATCAACAAGTACGCCGTGAACACTGGGGCTACGCGCCTAATGAATCATTCACAGCAGAAGAAATCATGCGTGAAAAATACCAAGGGATTCGCCCTGCCGCAGGCTACCCTGCTTGCCCTGAACACAGTGAAAAGGGAACACTCTGGCAGTTGTTGGATGTTGAAAATTGTATTGGCATGACACTGACCGAATCGTTTGCCATGATGCCTGCCGCAGCCGTATCAGGGTTGTATTTTGCCAATCCTGAAGCACGTTATTTTACTGTGGGAAAAATTAACGCCGAACAAGTATGTGATTATGCCAACAGAAAAGGAATGAGCATAGCCGATGCAGAACGGTGGCTTGCACCCAATATAGATTGAATGAAATTGTTAGTTTTTTCTCTTCATACGCCCTTGCGCCACAGCTTTTTTCCACAGGGGGTACAATATATTTTTATTGTATTCCAAGGCTTCTTGACCTTGATGAATATTGCCAAACATTACCTTGGGCGAAGCCTCGTAGTAATTGCCCCATTCATCTTGTTCTTTGCTGCTAAGGCACGCCTGCGAGGCCTCAGCAATCACCACTGGTTCAAGACCAAGGCGATAGAAAGCATTGTACAGTACAGCTACGCCTGTAAACACCACCCAATGGTAGCCAACACCATACAAAAAAGCAGAGGCTGCAACAATAGCAGCGCGTGCGCCCCCTGGTTGGAAGTCTGCTAAATTGCCAACTTCTACAATAGTATTACGTGGTACAGACTCACCAATATGGCTGGCAATTGCTGTTTCAATCGGGCAGTTTAAATAACGTTCGAGAAACAACGGCTCTTCACAGGCGGGGCGAAAACCCAACATGGCAATATCATGATGGTCACGACTGCTTAAATGAAGAAATTTTGGCATAAATTGGTGAACATCTGCACCATAGATTTCTTGAAAACGGGCATGAATCATTGTTTCAGCTTGTTTTCTTCGGCTATTGTTGGCATCTATAATATCAAATAACATGCATTATCTCCTTGTTTTTACCTGAAAAAGATGATGCTATTCTCTAGCGTTGAATGAATTATGGCTGAATAACTGGTTGTTATTCCTTTTTAAATGCATAGTTGGGATTTTTTTCTAGCAACAACCAGCATAACAGGCGTATGCTGAAACGGGGGATGGAATGCAAGCAAAGAGAATGGGGCTTTTTACGTAACCATGCGTTGGACAGTATCAAATCAATTAACCGTTGGACGCATTGTAATGATCCCCTTGTTGCTGTGTGCTTTTTACCTGTTGCCTGCGCCATGGTGTTATTATATCTCGGCATTCATTTTTGGCGTTGCGGCTTTAACTGATTGGCTAGATGGTTACTTGGCACGAAAACGCGCTGAAGTGACGGCTTTTGGTCGTTTTCTTGACCCTGTTGCCGATAAGTTGTTGGTGGCTATATCGTTGGTATTGTTGGTTGAAGCTGGGTTTGTTTCAGGTATTTTGGCTGGCATTATTATTGGGCGTGAAATTCTTATTGGGGCTTTGCGTGAATGGCTCGCAGAACAATCAGAGGTGGTTCACGTCTCGCAATGGGGAAAGTGGAAAACTGCCGTGCAAATGGTCGCCATTGAAGCGTTGTTATTGCATGAATATATATTCTCTATCCCCATGCATAGCCTTGGCGTAGTTTTATTGTGGTTGGCAGCAGGGCTTACCTTGTGGTCGGGCTACAAATACTTACAGGCAGCATGGCCAAAGCTTAAATATGAATAGTGCTTGGAACATGTTGTATACTGATCTTTTTCACCTTAATGGCATTGTTGTCACCCCTGCCACGCTTATTTTGGCAGCAACCATATCTATTCTTGGTTTTTGGCTGGGTAAGCACAGTCGGCAATTGTTAAACAGGGTTATCCACCTGCGTTTTCACCTTCCCCGTGGTACTGCTTTTGCGATATCGACGATAGTTTTTTATGGTGTCGTGATCACCAGTATGATTATCTCCTTATCGGTGATTGGGTTTGATTTAAGTAATATTGCTATTATTGCAGGTGCATTATCGGTAGGGGTCGGTCTTGGTCTGCAATCTATAGCCAATAATTTTATGTCTGGTTTATTATTACTGTTTGATCATTCTATTCGCGTGGGTGATTATGTTGAGATTGATGGTGGGCAACATGGTCATATCGAAGAAATACGGATGCGCTCAACGATTATCAAAAACAATGACAATGTAGAAATTATTGTTCCTAACAGTGCATTTATTTCGCAGCGTGTAATCAATTGGACATTAAGCGATGATATTAAACGGATGCATATTCCTTTTTCTGTTGCCTGCAACAGTGATGTAGCATCTTTATCGGCGGCTGTATTAAACGCAGTGACAAAACTCCCCCATGTTATCGTTGATCAACAACCATTTATACCGCAAGTGTGGCTCATTAAACTTGCTGAATACTCATTAGATTTTGAATTAATTGTCTGGGTTGACCGTATTGCAACCACCAACCCCGTTGAAACCAAAAGTGATTTTTTACGCGCTGTTCACCAAGTATTGCAAGATCAAGGTTTTGAATCGCCCTTTCCACAGCAAGATATTCATATTAAATCCATGCCCAGTCATACCGCATGACACAATCAATTTTTTTACCCGACGAAGCGGCAACAATGCAGCAAGCTAACATACTGGCGAAGACACTTCAGGCAGGTGATTGCGTTGCATTATCAGGCGACTTGGGTGCAGGAAAAAGCTTTTTTTCACGAGCTTTAATGCGTGCTTTAGGGGTGCGTGATCATGCCCTCCCTAGTCCAAGCTTTTCATTGATTGCAGAATACAATGCCAACAATGGTCTACGCATTGCACACATGGATTGGTATCGTTTAAACGATGCTGATGAGGTTATCATGCTGGGCGTTGACGATTATTTTAAAGCACCATGGTTAAGCATTGTCGAATGGCCCAAACGCGCTGCCTTGCTGTTGCCTCAAACCACCACGCATATTCAATTAAGGCAAGATGATCACACCCTATCAGCGCGTTGGTTCACTATTGCATAATAAAAGCTACCATACGCACATGATGAAATATACAATGCTATTGCTGACAATCATGATATTTCCACCTGCAAGTTACGCCATAGAAGTAGAAACAACACTCGCCCCAGCAGCATGGAGCTACAAAGAGATAATGCCAAAAACGGTAGGGTATGGCGGCAGCACACCACTGACCTCATCAGCAAGCGGTAGCGCAGCGTTGTTTCAGCTTCGCTTGCAACAATCGTTTTTTAAACATTGGCAATGGGTCTTAACAGGGGAGGCATTAACCACCCTTGGTGCAGACAATGAGCAGTGGGCTACCGCTAGCAACACCCAACAAAACACCCTTTCTATTCAACATCAAGAAATTCGTACCGATATTTTGTACCATTGGGACACTTTTCCATCCTCATTTTCGTTTGGTGGCTGGCTTGCTTGGCAGCAAGATGTGCAAAAACGCCAATCTTTTTTTGTTAATGGTCTCCCCGCTGGAGCAGGAAGCATCGCTAGGGAGATCATTCAAGCCTCTTGGTTTGGGTTTGCTGCGATTGGACGTTCAGAAGATGGACGTTTTCGCCTACGGGCAAGTCTTGGCATGCCGCTAACGGTACGCACGACAAATACTGCCATTGCTGGTACAGTATTTGATCGTAAACAAGGACTTCGTTGGACAGTTGATGCCGATTATCCACTGTTTACCTATACTAATGGCACAAGCACTCGGTTGACCACAAGCTATCATTTTCGTGAATTGGGCAAGCAAGTGCAACCCGTAGCACTGTGGCCAAAAAATCAATGGCGTGTTTTTTCGTTGGGGATAAGACAAACATGGTAACAGCGATACAAAGCATTCGTGGCATTGAACTTGTGCTGGTCTTGATGGTTGCTTGGTTGTTCGCGGGCATCATCATGCAACCTGATGTTGTGTTTGTTGCCACAAACAATAGCGATACAGCCATGGTCAACGATAGCAATGATCATCAAGTTGATACTTCACTGATTAAAGATACACCATTGTTTGGTACCATTGATGTCGTTAAAAAAGTTGCAACGATAGCTGTAAAGGCAGTGCCTATAGCAGCCGTTAAAACACCGCCTTTAGCCTTGAAGTTATGGGGGACGGTCGTTGCAGCAGAATCATCCATTGCCATTTTAGCCATTGGCGGCAAGCCAGAGCAAAAGGTGTTTCATCTCCATGAGTCTATTGCTGATGGCGTAACCCTAGAGATTGTTTGGGCTGATGCCGTAGAAGTGCTTGATCATGCAGAAAAACGTCGCATTGAATTGCGCAAGCCTTCTGGAAATATCACAACCCAACAACTTGCCCCTCCCCAGCTTTCATTGCCGCCGCCAGCAGGCATGGTGCAACGAAACATCAGCCGAAAAATGATTAATAGGCAGACGCGAAACTTCGCCAGCTTATTGTCCCAAGCTCGGGTTATTCCTCATTTTGCCAACGGAAAAGCTGATGGTTTTGTGATTAATAATATTGTACCTAACTCGTTATTTCAGCAAATTGGCTTGCGCAATGGCGATATTATTCGAAAAGTTAATCAAAAAGTTATTAGCAGCGCAGCACAGGCGATGCAATTGTATCAATCGTTACAAAAAGCCGCAGAAATACAATTAGAGGTTGAGCGAGCAGGGCAGATTCAAACCATCAACTATCATATTCAATAATAGAAATTTCAATAGGTGGTTTTTTTTGTTTCCATTGGCATAATCCGCACACTAAATTATTGTACATTATATATCAGGAGCGCGCATGTCTGAACGTCGCCAGTTTTTTGAAAACGATCTGGAAGATACGAAGGTGAATGCGATCATTGCCGCAGAGTTGGGTCGCCAACGGCATACCCTTGAATTAATCGCCAGTGAAAACATTGTTTCACGCGCAGTAATGCAAGCACAAGGATCAGTCCTCACAAACAAATACGCCGAAGGCTACCCCGGTCGCCGTTATTACGGTGGCTGTGAGCATGTTGACGAAGTAGAAAAACTAGCGCAAGCCCGTGCTTGTGAAATTTTTGGCGTAAAATATGCTAATGTTCAACCACATTCTGGCTCTCAAGCCAATATGGCAGTGTATATGGCGGTATTGCAACCGGGTGATACGATCATGGGCATGGATTTATCCCACGGTGGTCATTTGACGCACGGTTCACCAGTGAACTTTTCAGGACGTTTGTACGAAGTTGTCGCCTACGGTGTGCGTGAATCTGACGAGCAGATTGATTATGATATCATGCAAAAGATGGCTGAAATTCATCGACCAAAAATTATCGTTGGTGGTGCTTCTGCCTATGAACAAAAAATTGACTTTGCACGCATGCGTGCCATTGCAGATAGCATCGGTGCTTTGTTAATGGTTGATATGGCGCATTATGCAGGCTTGATTGCTGCGGGTGTCTACCCATCCCCCGTGGGGCATGCCCATATTATCACTACGACCACCCACAAAACATTGCGTGGCCCTCGGGGTGGCATGATCTTAACTGATGATGAAACACTGGCGAAAAAGATTAACTCCCGTATCTTCCCTGGTATTCAGGGTGGTCCTTTGATGCATGTGATTGCTGCCAAAGCCGTGGCTTTTGGTGAGGCATTGCAGCCTTTGTTTCAAGCGGATCAAGCGCAAGTCATTGTTAATGCTAAGGCGATGGCAGCAACACTGACCCGTGGCGGTTTGCGTATTGTCTCTGGCGGTACTGAATGCCACATGTTCCGTGTTGATGTTCGCCCGCAAGGTTTAACGGGTAAGCAAGCCGAAGAAGCCCTAGAGGCAGCAGGGATTACCACCAACAAGAACACTATTCCTTTTGATCCCGAATCACCCTTTGTTACCAGTGGTATTCGTATTGGTACGTCGGTTATTACAGCCCGTGGCATGAAAGCCGAACAAGCTGAAATGATCGCAGCTATGATTCTTCGCGTATTACAAGCGGCAGACGATGCCGATATTCATGCTGCTGTGGCGGCTGAAGTGCGCACCTTAACCGATCAATTTCCAATTTATTAAACACAAGCCTTCAGAGGAGCTTAACCATGCCACTTAATATAGCTATCTTGCCAGGTGACGGAATCGGTACTGAAATTGTTACCGAGGCCGTTAAGGTGTTGCAAGTATTAAAAGAGGACTTTAATTTTGATATTGCATGGCAACATGGTGTTATTGGTGGTGCAGCGTACGACCAGCACGGAAGCCCTTACCCCACAGAAACAAAAACACTGGTGCATGCCTCTGATGCAGTATTGCTCGGTGCTGTTGGCGGGTCAAAGTGGGAATCTTTAGATAAACCTCTGCGCCCTGAAGCGGGCTTGTTGGCTATTCGTCAAGATCTTGACTTATTTGCTAATTATCGTCCCGCCAAAGTGCATAAACAATTATTACAGGCCTCCACCTTAAAGCCTGAAATTATTGAAGGTGTTGATATTTTGGTGGTGCGAGAGTTGGTGTCGGGCATTTATTTTGGTCAACCGCGTGGCATAGAGGATCTCCCCGATGGTCAACAACGTGGATTTAATACCTTAGAATATACCACGTCACAAATTGAGCGTATTGCACGCAAAGCTTTTGAGGCTGCACGGCTACGTGATGGGCGCGTGTGCAGTATTGATAAAGCCAATGTGCTGGAAGCAACGGAGTTTTGGCGTTCGGTGGTGATTGACTTGCATGCCCGCGAATACACCGATATTACATTATCTCACATGTATGTTGATAATGCTGCGATGCAATTAATCCGTGCGCCTAAGCAATTTGATGTCATTGTCACCACCAACTTGTTTGGCGATATTCTCTCTGATGAAGCATCCATGTTGACAGGCTCTATCGGTATGCTGCCGTCAGCGTCCATTGGCGAAACATTTGCCATGTACGAACCCATTCATGGTTCAGCGCCTGATATTGCGGGGCAAAACAAGGCGAATCCTTTGGCAACGATTCTTTCTGTGGCAATGATGCTACGCTTCTCGCTGGCTCGTGAAGACCTTGCCGTACGGATTGAGACTGCTGTGGAACAAGTGCTGGATAATGGCATGCGCACGGCTGACTTGACCGATAATGCTAACGCCGCTGTATCATGCTCTGCCATGGGCGATGCTGTTTGCGCAGTATTGCGTCAGGCTACTTCATCATGACGGATGCTTTTTTAGCCAAAAAAGAACAGGGCTATTGCGTTGCTGTGGTTGGTGCAACAGGTGCTGTTGGTGAAGTAATGTTAGAGATATTGGCGGAACGCAAGTTCCCTGTCGCTACCATTGTACCCTTGGCCTCCAGCCGCAGTGCGGGTGCTACGGTTACATTTTCAGGGCAAGATTATGTGGTGCAAGACCTCGCTACTTTTGATCCTACAGGTGTTGATATAGCCTTGTTTTCAGCAGGTAGCGATACATCGCTGACATACGCCCCGCGTTTTGCTGAGGCTGGCTGCTATGTTATTGATAACTCCAGTGCTTGGCGCATGCACGATGATGTGGCGCTGGTGGTACCTGAAGTCAACCCTGAAGCTCTTGAAATAGCACGCATTAATCGCATTATTGCCAATCCCAATTGCTCCACCATTCAAATGGTTGTTGCCTTAAAGCCGCTTCATGATGCCGTGCCGATCAAGCGGGTGGTGGTTTCTACCTACCAAGCAGTATCAGGTGCTGGGCGTGAAGCCATGACGGAATTAGCCGATCAAACACGCAATCTTTTGGTGGGGCAAGAATACGAGTGCAACGTATTTCCTGCCCGTATTGCATTTAATATCATTCCTCATATTGATGTTTTTCTTGATAATGGTTACACCAAAGAAGAGCAGAAAATGATTGATGAAACCCGTAAAATTCTAGCCGCTGACATTGCTGTTACTGCTACGACAGTGCGCGTGCCAGTTTTTTATGGACACTCAGAATCAATCAATGTTACCTTTGCCGCCCCCATGGACGCAGATGCCGCTAGAAACATCCTTGCTGATGCTGCGGGTATATGCGTGGTTGATGATCCTTCAGGTGAAGATTATCCTTTGCCATCAGAGGCTACGGGGACTGATCCTGTCTGGGTTGGGCGCATCCGAAATGATAATTCTTTCAAGAATTCCTTGCACTTATGGGTGGTGGCTGATAATATACGTAAAGGCGCAGCTCTAAATGCTGTGCAGATAGCAGAGTTTTTGATTTCAAGGTCGTAAACTGGCCTGTGATAACACACGGGCATTAGCCGATGGGAGGCATGGCATGATACGTAAATTCTTGTTTAGTTTTTATGCAATTACAGTATTTTTAATTATTTTTACAGGTACCGCATTGGCGGTTTCTGTGGGTAAAATTGAAGTAGCAAGTCACCTGAGTGAACCATTTTATGGCGAAGTGCCACTGCTGCTTGAAAATGATGAAGTTGTATCCAATGTTTCGGTCAACATTGCAGGTGCCGAGGATTATCGCGTACTTGAAGTATACCGTGATCCCGTACTTAAACAAATCAAAACATGGCTAAAAACAGACAAACGCGGCAGCCGCATTGAAATTAACTCCAACAGTAATATTGAAACGCCATTCTTTAACTTAGTACTAAAAGTTCGTTATGGTCATGCGACACACTTTAAAAAATATGTGGTGTTTTTAGAACTCCCAACCAAAAACACAGCCCTTCGGGTGGCTGATGTTTCGCGCGTTAAACATTCAACGCCTACACCAACCATGATGAATGCCCCTTCAGGCGCAAGCGATCCTTACACCTTAATACCTGCGCCTGCGGCAAGCAATAAAAAAGCAGTACCCGTCATGAATGCTAACAGTGCAGCCATGAAGTCAACCCGTTTAAAGGCTAATACACCTCGTGCTAAAGGTTGGTCTCGCACTTCCACCTATGGTCCTATTGTTCGCGGTGATACCATTACTACCGTTGCTCAACGGTTACGTATTGACGACACCTTTACCAATGCTCAAGTCATGATTGCATTGTTTGAAAAAAACAAAGCGAAATTTGGTGAAGCTAACATCAACCTCATCAAGGCAGGTGTGTTTTTAGACATACCAAGTGCTGATGAAGTGCGCAAATACTCTCCCCGAGATGCCAGTCGAATGTTGGTTTCACAAAACGTCCAGTGGAAGAAGCTGGTTCAAAAACCAAAATACGCTGATATTGCAAAAGCACAACGCAACCGTTATCGCCCTCATGTTCGTTTGGGTAAAACAGCAGGCGGGGCTGCGGCAAAACCGATCAAGGTGAGTAAGGAAAATAAAAAAACCAGTGTTGCCAAACCTGTCGCTGAAGCGAAAAAAAGCACGGCAAGTCCTGTAAGCAACAAATTATCTGCAAAAGAACAATCATCGAGCAACGCCGATGCTGCCGCTAATACGGCATTGATGCTGGAGAATAAAAACCTCAAGAGTAAGCTAGCAGAACTAGAAGGCAAACAAAAAACGGTTGCCAGTGCAGAACAAGCGGCGCTAGAAGCACGAAATAAGAAGCTTGAGTTGCAACTTGTACGCTTACAAGCCCAATTAGATTCGTTGAAAAAAGAGTCTAGCCATACGCCTACAAGCGTAACAACGGAAAAACCCGTGGCCAAAGAAGCAAAAGCGGCTGCCGTTATTGCCCCTGCTGTAGTCAAACCAACCGTTGAAAAAAACATGGAAAAACCTGAAGAAAAGGTGCAAGAAACCGCCGCTAAAGCCGAAACTGCCAAAGAAGCGCCTGTGCAAGAGGACGTTGCAGTAGAAACTGATGCTGGTGAGGAAGATACGGGCGAACCTAGCTTAGTGTTTGGCTTTCCTTTGATGTGGGTTATCGGTGCAGTGATTATTCTAATTCTACTCATTGTTGCTATTGTTTTTCTTGTACTTCGCAAACGAAGTGGTGACGGCAAAGCAGCGGCGGCTGCTACCGCTGTTGCTGCTGGGACTGTTGCAACAGCGGCAATGACTGGTAATGATCAATCCTCTGATGGTCTTGATGAATTTGATGCTTCTGAAATGGAAGCTGCTGATTTATTGGCTGTGGCTGATGCTGCAAAAGATAGAAAATCAAGCCGAGAAGAAGACGATGATTTTTCATCAACAATTGGTGGAACACGAAATAAAGGCGACCTACCCTCTGAGCAAGTACCTCCCTTAACCGATGAAGATACGTCCGAGTTTGATGCTTTTGTTGAAAAAGATGAAGCACCCTCACCTGATGTTGATTATTTGACTGAGGCTGATGTTTACCTTCGTTATGGCATGGAAGACGAAGCGGAAGAACAAGTACAATTAGCAATGAAGCTTAATGAAGCTGATCCTCAAGCCCATGTTAAAATGTTGCAAATTCGTCATGCGAAAGGCGAAAAACAAGGTGTTGATGAGGCAATCGGTCATGCCCGTGGCGCATTAACAGGAGAATCTCTAACCAGCTTTGAAGCTGAAGTGACTGAATTAGGCATCAATGCATCTGATGTTCAAGGTGCTATTGCCACAGCAAAAACACTTGAAATGGATGATAAAACAGAAATAAAAACGGCTGTTGAAGAAAGCAATATTGCCCTGCCAGACATGGAATCAACCGCTGAAGTTGATATGGGACAATTAAAACAAGATCAAGGTGATCTTGATTTTGATCTTGGTGATATTGATCTTTCTTCTGTCGGTACTGATGCCGCGATGGCTTCAGCAGAAACCTCACCTGATGTCTCTGGTGATCTTGATTTTGATCTTGGCGATATTGATTTATCATCTGTTGGCGCTGATCAGGCTACAGCCCAAGAATCAATTGCAGCAACAGATGATTTAGATTTTGACTTGGGAGAGATGGATTTAACAGGAACTTCTGATCTCAATGAAATCGAAACATCAAGTACTGATAAAAACACATCAACTGCTGATGATGGTTTAGACTTTGATTTTGATATGGATGACTTCTCGTTTGATGATGATGGTGATAGCACTGATGCATCAACCAATGATGCGAATGGACTTGACCTTGGTGACTCTGAAATTGACCTCGGTGACGATCTTGCTATGTTGGATATGGATTTTGATGATCTGCCAACAGAGATCGATGATGCAAGCAATGATGTGTCCAGTGATGAAACTATTATTACGGACTTTAGTGGTAGCACTGAAACATCGGGTGACTCTGATTTTGAAAACTTGGACTTTATTAGCACAGTAACCATGGAAGCAGAACAACAATCGCCTGCTATAGATCTGGATGGCTTGGATATTGCCGAATCATTGGATAGCATGAGTTTAATGGTTGATGATATTACTCCTGCCTTGCAGTCCATGGAAACACCAAGTGACGATGGTGATGACGAACTGACCAAAACATTAAGTACCATGTCGATGTTGGTTGATGACATGGACACCAGTGAAATCAGCATTGAAATGGATGATGATGATAACGATGGCCTAGATTTATCATTATCGACAGGCGATTTAGATGTATCGTTGCAAACAAGATCAGCATTGGATGATACTGATCCTGATTTAACTAACTTATTAGGCGAGCTTGAAGAAATCACTGGACTTAATGATGCGCCTAAAAGGTAATTCCTGATATGACGTAATGTTGTTTGAAAGCCAGTTTTCCTTGTGGAAAGCTGGCTTTTTTATTCTTGTATGGGGTTAATATTGAAAATATTTCTGGCTCAGCCACGTGGTTTTTGTGCAGGCGTAGATCGCGCTATTGAAATTGTTGAACGTGCATTAGCCATGTTTGGCGCGCCTGTGTTTGTTCGCCATGAGATTGTTCATAATCGTCATGTGGTGGTATCGTTACGAAAAAAAGGTGCGCAGTTTATCGATGAAGTGCATGATGCCCCCGATGATTCATTATTAATTTTTTCAGCACATGGCGTAAGTCGTAAGGTTCGTGAAACGGCACTCTCTCGTGGCTTGCATATTATTGATGCCACCTGCCCACTGGTAACAAAAGTTCATTTAGAACTGATTCGCCATGCCAAACAAGGACGACAAATTATTCTTATTGGTCATGCAGGACACCCCGAAGTAGAAGGCACGATGGGGCAAGCCAAAGCAGGCGTGGTATTGTTGGTCTCTACTGTTGATGATGTACAAGCCCTTCAGGTAAAAAATGAACAAGAATTAGCCTATGTTACCCAGACAACGTTGAGTATTGATGATACGATGGCAGTTGTTACAGCCTTACGGCAACGCTTTCCAGACATTCAAACCCCACGGCGTGAAGATATTTGTTATGCGACCAGCAACCGTCAAATGGCAGTGAAACAATTGGCAAAACAATGTGATATTGTATTGGTGATAGGTTCACAAAATTCATCTAACAGTCAGCGTTTATGTGAAACAGCAAAGCGTGGTGGTGCTGCATCGTGGCTGATTGATGAGGCATCAGAGATTCAACCCACATGGTTAGAAGGTGTTTCTTGCGTTGGAGTTACAGCAGGTGCATCTGCACCTGAAACATTGGTCAAAGAAGTGGTCACACATTTACAAGCCTTAGGTGCATCAGAGATTGAAATATCCAGCAGTATAGAAGAAGACGTGGTCTTTCGTTTGCCTATTGAATTGATGGAAAAAAAATAACCCATGTCATCAACAACAAATGCAACACCAGATCGCTCACAATTAAGAGCGCACCGTCAAATTTTATGGGCTGCATGGTTGCGCGCTCAACAAAGCCTACCACTAGACCCGCTACAAAGACGCATTGTACAAGTTATTTATCTGCACCCTGAATACCATTATTTATTTAATGATGAAGAAACATTTTTAGATCAAGCTATTAACCCAGGTGCAGGCAATCCTTACCTTCATCTGTCATTACATTTGGCGATAGAAGAACAACTGGCATTGAATCAACCCATGGAGATAACCGCATGGTTAACACACGCATTAAAACAAAAAAAAATAGATCGTCATGCAGCGGTTCATGCAGTTGTAGAAATTTTGGGCGGTATTATGTTTGATGCGGAACAAGGGCATAATGAACCTAACACGGAGGCATATATCCAACGAATAAATGCGCTCATTCACTCATGATTCGGATGTTGTTGCTAACCTTATTGTTCTTTTTTGGTCCTGCTTTACTCATGTTTGCCGCACACCGCGCCACCATGATCCTGCGTCTTTGGTGGCGCGGTCGTCAATATCGCCAGCAACAAGATGAAGGAGTGATTGATATTACTCCGACGAACGGTACTTCAATGCGCCCTGGGGGGGTGTTTATCGCGGCATCCATTATGGTGGCAACTGCCTGTGCTTTTATTGCTTGGCAAAGCACCCAACAGCAACCAACGACTCAAAAGAACCACTACACGCCAGCCTATTTGGATGCTAATGGTCAATTAGTACCATATCAAACACAGGTCTTGCCCAGTAAGGCAACAGCATCATTAAAATTTAGCGATGCCATACTTCGTTTGCCCCCACCTGTAAGCAACAGCGCAGCGGTTTATGTGAATATCTACAATGCTAAGGATGAAGCCATCACCATTATCGGCATCAATAGTGCCATTGCCAAGACTGCCATGATGCATGGCATGAATAAAAACAACGGCATGATGCACATGGTTGACATGAAACAACTCAGTATTGCTGCCCATACAACCATTCGTTTGAGTGTAGGGCAACAACACATTATGCTTATGGGGCTAAAGCGGAAGTTAATACTGGGTGAGGAAATGTCTATCGAACTGACGCTAGATAATGGAGACAAGCAAAACTTTCTCGCTACAGTCACTGATCTTCGTTAATACACAGTTATAGTCAGGCATTTAATTTTTATGTCATTCTGTTAAACTTCTGCGATGCAAGTTATTTACCCTTCATCCCGCGTGCGGATAAAAATTTGCGGCATCACTTCGCTAGATGATGCCATTGATGCAGCCCGCATGGGGGTGGATGCGTTGGGGTTTGTTTTTTATGAAAAATCTCCCCGCTATATATCACCACAAAAAGCGGCCTATATTATCCGTGAGTTGCCGCCATTTGTTTCTGCTGTTGGCTTATTTGTTAACCCAACCCAACAATACATTGATGATATTTTAATGACGTGTTCGCTGGGTGTTATTCAATTGCATGGTGATGAATCGCCTGAATTTTGTTTGGCTCAATCACGTCGTGTGGTCAAAGCTGTTGCCATACGAGACTGCCATGATATCACTAGGGTGCAGCATTACCCATGCACTGTATTGCTTGATGCCAAAGCGCCTGCTGGTGTGTATGGCGGTACAGGAACATCCTTTGACTGGTCTTTGCTACAAGACCTTTCGCATGATCACCCTTTATTGTTAGCTGGCGGACTGAATAATGAAAATATTATTGCTGCCATGACCATTCGACCATGGTTTGCTGTTGATGTCTCTTCAGGCGTAGAGCTTTCAGCAGGCATTAAAGACCACAAAAAAATGCAATGTTTTATCAACAGTGTCAATGCACACCCCGCTGCGAATTAAGGTTACCCCATGAAAGAATGCTATGATTTAATGATCACCCACATGCCCGATGCTGGTGGTCACTTTGGTCGTTTTGGCGGTAAGTTTGCTGCTGAAACATTAATGGAACCCTTACAAGCACTCCAAGATGCCTTTTTTACGGCTTGGGAAGACCCTGATTTTCATCAAGAGCGATTTGATTTATTGCAGCATTATGTCGGTCGTGCTACCCCTTTGTACCATGCCAAACGCTTATCAGCAGAAAATGGTGGCGCGCAAATTTGGTTGAAGCGTGAAGACTTAACCCATACAGGTGCGCATAAAATCAACAACACCATTGGTCAAGGCTTGCTTGCCAAACGCATGGGTAAAAAACGTGTGATTGCCGAAACAGGTGCAGGTCAACATGGGGTTGCTACTGCAACGGTGGCTGCCATGTTTGGCATGGATTGTGATGTCTACATGGGACGCGAAGATATGGCGCGACAAGCCCCTAATGTGTTTCGCATGCAATTATTGGGGGCTAATGTTATTCCTGTTGACTGTGGCACTGCCACCTTAAAAGATGCCCTTAACGAAGCCATGCGTGATTGGGTCGCCAGTTGTACCTCAACCTTTTATATTATTGGTACAGTTGCAGGGCCTCACCCTTACCCGTTGATGGTGCGGCAATTTCATACCGTAATCGGTCAAGAAGCCAAAGCACAATGTATTGCTCAAGCAGGGAGATTGCCTGATGTGGCAGTAGCTTGTGTCGGTGGTGGCTCTAACGCCATGGGCTTATTGCATCCATTTCGCGATACTGGCGTACGCTTGGTTGCCGTTGAGGCGGCAGGTTACGGGCTAGAAACAGGGCAGCATGCCGCATCATTAGCCGCAGGAAGAGCAGGTATTTTACACGGTAACTTAACCTATTTGTTAGAAAACGACGAAGGGCAAATTCAAGGTACTCACAGCATTTCAGCAGGATTAGATTACCCAGGAGTCGGCCCTGAGTTGGCTGCCATGCATGAAGCAGGTGAACTTGAGTTAAGCACGGCAAGCGACGATCAGGCAATGGCTGCATTTCAAGCATTAACACGGCGAGAAGGCATTATCCCTGCTTTAGAATCCAGCCACGCCTTGGCTGCGGGTATGCGTTTGGCAGCAACCATGAGCCCCGATCAAATCGTTATGATCAACCTATCGGGTCGTGGTGATAAAGATATGAATACTGTCATGAATCTATTAAACAAGGATCATTAAACCATGGCAAATAATCGATTGGATCAAGTTTTTTCTCGCTGCAAAAACGAAAACCGTGCTGCGTTGGTTGGCTATTTAACCGCAGGTGACCCCAATGTTTCAGCTTCTGATATGTTGCTTAATAATTTGGCAAGCCATGCCGATATTGTTGAAATAGGCATCCCTTTTTCTGATCCAATGGCTGATGGCCCAGTGATTCAAGCTGCCAGTGAACGCGCTTTGGCAAGCGGCTGCACCTTAGCTGAT
Organism: uncultured Zetaproteobacteria bacterium; assembly: GCA_964458185.1. Lineage (GTDB taxonomy): Bacteria > Pseudomonadota > Zetaproteobacteria > Mariprofundales > Mariprofundaceae > AB-137-C09. Next base: position 17,332 of record CAYWFG010000015.1, on the reverse strand, counting down.
GTCTTTGCCTTGACCCGTAGCGTGCGCGCACAACACCCCCATGTTGCCATTGTATTGATGGGTTATGCCAATGTTCCCTACAGTATTGGTTTTGATAAATTCAGCGAAAAAGCTGCCGATGCAGGAGCAGATGGGGTTTTACTGGTTGATATTCCACCTGAAGAATGTGAGCTATGCCATGATGCCTTACAACGCCACCAATTAAAGCAAATTTTTTTACTGTCTCCCACATCATCGGATGCGCGTATTGATCGGGTGATTGAAGCTGCCAGTGGTTTTATTTATTATGTTGCATTAACAGGCATTACAGGCGCAGAATTGGGTGATGTTTCTGCCATTGAACAACGGGTAAGCATGTTGCGTCAGCGCACTGATATACCCATTTGTGTCGGATTTGGCATCAAAACAGCCGAAAAAGCGCGTGAAATAGCCTCTTTTTCTGATGGTGTCGTGGTTGGCTCCGCCTTTGTGAGTATTGTCACAGCACACAACAACACTGTGGCTGATAGTTCTCATTCGTTACTTAAAACAGTTGAAGCGATGAGGTTTGCAATGAATCGGTCAAAAAAATGAAAATCAAGATACTCGGCTGCTACGGGGGTCGTTTATTAGGGTATCATCTTAGTTCGTTCTTGGTGAATGACACGATTTTGCTCGATGCAGGCTCGCCAACCACTGTGCTAAGCCTAGAAGAACAATGGCTGATCCGTCATATCTTTGTTTCTCATACCCACCTTGATCACATCAATGACATTGCTTTTTTGGCCGATAACCGTTCCGTAAAATTACTGGGTGAAAAATCTCGTAATAATAACATCATGATTCACAGCCTTGCTGATAACATCAACACCCTAAAACAAGATTTTCTCAACAATCGTATTTGGCCTGATTTCACCCATATACCCTTAAATGGCAAGCCTATCCTTACCATGCGTCCTTTTGAAGCAGAAGAGGTCATTGAGGTAGATGGGGTCTCTATCACCCCCATTATTGTCAACCACCCTGTGCCTTGCACGGCTTTTTTATTAAGCCAACATAGCGCACAATTTATTTATTCGGCAGATACAGGGATGACAGACCGATTGTGGAAAGTTGCTAATGCACAACCAAATTTACAAGGAATCATCATTGATTGCTCTTTTCCCAATGCGTACAAAAGGCTAGCAGATATCAGTGGTCATCTGATCCCCCGCGATTTGGCAACAGAATTAAAAAAACTTGATCGTTTGGGTGATATTCCTATTTATTTATTTCATCTCAAACCTGAAGTGATGGATATTGTGATTGAAGAAGTCAATGCTGAAAATATTCCCAATCTTACCATGCTCCAACAAAATCAAGTGATTACTGTTGAAGCTTAACGAATCTCGCCATTGCCGAGAACGATCCATTTTTGCGTGGTCAATCCCTCCAATCCAACAGGGCCTCGCACATGCAAACGATCGGTAGAAATACCAATTTCTGCACCTAAGCCATACTCAAAACCATCAGCAAAACGGGTGCTGGCATTCCACATTACCGACGATGAGTCCACTTCGCGTAAGAACTGTTGACCTCGCGCATGATGCTCTGTCACAATGGTTTCAGTGTGTGCAGAACTCCAGCGTTCGATATGAGCAATCGCAGCATTGATGTCATCAACCACACAAATGGATAAAATAGGGGCAAGGTATTCTGTTGCCCAATCTTCTTCGGTAGCCATACTCATCGGGGTAGAAACAGCCGCACATGCTCGCTCACAACCGCGCAACTTCACGCCTTTGGCTACCATTTCAGCGCAAATATCTGGTAATACAGTTGCCACCATACCTTGATGAATCAATAATGTTTCCATGGCATTGCATACGCCATAACGATGAGTCTTGGCATTTACTGCTATGCGAACAGATTTTTTTGCATCGGCATCGGCATCAATATAGACATGACAAATACCATCTAAATGTTTGATTACAGGAATTCTCGAATCTTGACTAATACGCTCAATTAACGATTTTCCACCACGAGGAATAATCACATCAATACCATCGGCGCAAGCAAGCATTGCCCCTACCAAGGCACGATCAGTTTGTTGCAGCAATTGCACCGCATCACTGGGTAAATTTGCTTGTTTCAATGCTTGTTGCAAAATATTCGCTATGGCTTTGTTGGAATGAATCGCTTCAGACCCTCCCCGTAAAACAGCCGCATTGCCCGACTTTAAACACAAAGCAGCCGCATCCGCCGTCACATTAGGCCGTGATTCGTAAATAATACCAATGACCCCAAGCGGCACACGCATATGCCCTACTTGAATACCCGAGGGGCGGTATTGCAGATGATCAATCGCACCAACAGGGTCAGCCAAGGCAGCAATTTGTTCAAGACCTTCAGCCATTGATTCTACCCGCGTAGCATCCAATGCTAGACGGTCTTTGAGTGCAGGGGCTAGTTGGCGTTCTGCTGCGGCAGCGATATCTTTTGCGTTGGCTGCTAAAATCACATCCATCTGTGCTCGCAATGCCGATGCGGCATACAATAACGCAGTGTTTTTTGACTGTGTGGAAGCACTGCGTAAACAACGCGCTGCACGCTTCGCTTTTTCTCCGATGGTCTTCATGGTTGCTTGATAGTCGCTATGACTCATGCCGAAGGTTCCTTTTTATTGATCGCTTCAAGGGTAACATTTTCAGCATTGTTACCACGGTGTGTACGGTAGCTGGTATAACAAACACGGCTACCAACTTCCACCTTATCCATACTCTCATCATCTAGCTTACTGATATGAAAAAATATATTTTCATCTTCTAAATCGGGATGAATAAAACCATAGGTATCACGTAAACTGATTATCTCACCGTATTGCAAGGGGGCAGAGGCAACGACTTCTCCACCACCGATGGTGCGTGCCATGGCAATGGTTTTTTCATGGTTATCGTAACTCAACTCGATGCTGTCAATATGATCCAACATCTCAACCAACTTACCATAACGGTGGTTCTTATGACTAAAATCTGGCTTGCGTCGCTTCAACTCAAGCCCAAGAGTTGCTAAGTTTACCCAGCGACCTTGAAACGATGCTTGCTCCAACGAAGTCAATGTTTCAACGACAAACTTCACATCATCTTCTAGGCTAAGGTGATTATTCACTGTGATTTCAGCATTATCGCTTTCATAAGGAATTACATCATCCGCGATACGGGTAAGATCTTGTGATAAAGTGTCTGGTACTGCTAAAATAATAATTCGTTTACCTAGTGCTTTTAGCTCTGCTAAGAGTGGAATATAATCACGATCTCCTGAACCCAATATAATAGTATCCAGCGAATGATTTTGAAAAAACAATTTCATTGCTGCAACGATTAAATGGCAGTCTAAGCTGCTCTTGCCATCTTGAGATAATGGCACAAAAACGGGTTGGATGGCATTGCGTTGAATGTCGGGTAATTCTTTGGCAAAAGCCACCCAATCGCCAAAAGCTTGAATGGAAACAATACGACCATAACGCTTGCAGCTATCAATAATTTTTGACCAGTTGGGGGTTTCGGCATAATGATTTAATGATGAGTAATGAATATTTTCCACATCAATAAAAACAGCAACAGCTTTTGATTCAGGCATGTTTTTTCTCTTTTTGTTTTATTTAGGTGCTATGCTGTGCGCCAATATACTCGCAGCATAGGCACAATCTTTTTTAATTTGCCGAGCCAATGCTTCAGCATGTTTAAACGTTCGATCTTCACGAATACGTGTAACAAAACGAACAATTAAACGTGAATGGTATAAATCCATGGTTTGGTCTAACAAATGGGTTTCTAAAATAAGGCTTCGACCTTGAAATGTAGGACGGTACCCCAAATAAGCAACAGCAGGAAAATAACGAGTGTGATGCTCGGCATCAACCACACCAGCCCATACGGCATAAATACCTGCAGGTGGATGCACTAACTGATCTGTTTCCAAATTCGCCGTAGGGAAGCCTATTTGTTGCCCTCGTTGATCACCCAAACAAACGTGACCTGAAACTTCGTAAGGTCGTCCCAACAATGCCTCAGTTTCTTTGAAATCAGCCGCTTCGATTAACGAACGAATACGACTGGATGAAACCACAGCGCTATGAAATTCAAAGGCTGATGCTTCACTCACCGTAAAGTTCAATACATCACCCAATTCACGCAGCATCGCAGAATGCCCTTCACGACCGCGACCAAAAGCAAAGTCATAGCCCACATGCATATGTTTAAATTGAAAGGCATCATGCAATTTTCGGGTAAATGCTTCGGCTGAACATGCAGCCAATTCACGATTAAAAGGTAACACCAATGAAGCTGCCACGCCAGCTTCACGAATCCAAGTAAGGCGATCATGCAACAAACAAAGGCGACGTGGTGCTTCATCGGGGAACAATACCGCACGCGGGTGAGGCTCAAAAGTGACCAATGTAGCAGGGCCGTTCACTGCCATGGCATGACCTTGTAATTCAGCCAATATCTGTCTGTGACCTAAATGTACACCATCAAAATTGCCAAGGGTCACTGCTCCGCCCTTCACTTCAGGGTAAGAAGTTACCGCGTCCCAAGAACGCATTACCCGCATCATGATACTGCCTCGGTAGCCACATGGGCATCACGACCAAAGGCTAGCAGCAACGCCAGCATTGGTGCGCCAGAATTAACAATACCTTGGGTGATTAACGTCATGGCTTCTGCACGAGGCAGCCAAAAGCAACGAATATCTTCATGTTCTTCGGCAAGTCCGCCACCCTCATTTACCGCTTGATCACGATTCACCCAGCCCAAATACAAGGTGATACGTTCAGAAGTACCACCAGGGCTGACATAGTATTGCCCCAAAAAATCCAATTGATAAGGGTTATACCCTGCTTCTTCGATACATTCGCGTCGCGCCGTAATCATCGTATCTTCACCCAATTCAGCAACACCTGCAACAATTTCAATCAACCATGCTTGATCCTTGCGAACCGCAGCACCGATACGAAATTGCTCTAATAATAACACAGCATCCGTGCTTTTATCATACAATAATACAGCAACACCATCACCGCGTTCCATGTTTTCGCGCTCAACACAGAGCGTGCCACCCGCAAAAGTATCATGCTCTACGGTATGACGTTTGATCGAAAGAAAGCCTTGGTAGCAGCTTTTTTCTGCCAATAAGTGGTAATCCATTGATTATTGAATATTAGGATCAGGCACAATCAAAATCTCTACACGGCGATTCAGTTGCCGACCTGCTTCGGCTTCGTTGCTGGCGCGTGGGGATGTTTCACCGCGACCTTCACTGGCAATACGACTTGCGGCAATGCCACGGTCTTCCATATACCATGCCACAGCATCAGCTCGTTCTCTTGATAATTTAAGATTGTAAGATGCAGCGCCAATACTATCGGTATAACCCACCACGCGAACCATGCTGCGATTGTACCGTTTTAATACATCAGATACTTTGTTTAAGGTGCGGTGAAATGCAGGTTTAATGGCAGATGAATTAAAGCCAAAAGAAACTTCGTTGTTCATGGTGATTTTTAATGTTTCATCTTGCAAACGCTGGATCTCTAACTGATGTGAGCGACGCTCCGTTGCCAATTGGCGTTCAAACTCTGCCTGTTGTTTATCCATATAACGACCAACGCCCGCACCCAAAGCACCCCCTGCCACACCACCAATCAATGCACCACGCATTGCACCTTTACCACGCCCACCTTGATAACCAATAATCGCCCCCGTAACCGCACCCAATGCTGCCCCTGCTGCTGCACCTTGTTGAGTGTTTCGGTAAGCAGGGTCTTGCGCATAATTGGTACAGCCCGCCAAGGTTAATAAAGCAACACCTATTGCCATAGCCTTTAACGTATATCTATTCATCATAGCATCCTTATTTTTCACCCACGGTATAAAACGAAAAAAGCCTGTCATAGACAGGCTTTTTTATCAAGGCGCAAATATTCAGCTATCGACTGAACAAGTTACTTCTTCTTCAACATTACCTGATTCGATGCTATCAATTGCCTTTTGATCATGTGGGTTCACAGGGCAACCGCAAGCATGAGCCGTATTTGCGGCATGCAAACGTGCCTGTTCAATATGCCATTGGGCAACTTTTAAATGCTGGTCAATATTCATAGAGGTATTCCTTTGAACGAAATCAATGTGATAGTATATGTATAGCATACAATCACTGCACGAACACTAGCAGTTTTTCACTACGTATAAAAACCAAGTAAACCTAGGGGAATAAGAAGCTCCCGTAACATCATTAATTTTTAGATCCACCCCTTGTCTTCAGCCCTTTGAGATTCAAAGCTCACAATAATGCGCGTTTCACGGCTAAATTCTACCCCAATCAACCACACCTCACCCGTGCCAAGCTATTTCTTCCAGGTTTTACGTCTTGAAGGGCTGCGTATTTTATCTTCTGTGTGATTGATGTAGCTTTGGGTGCTATGAATAGATAGGGGGAAAAAATGATTAAGGGAATACAAGCTACCGTGTTTTGCATGGCGTTATTTTGTGGTAGTACTATGGCAATAGCAGAAAATATCAAATTTTATATGGGGATTGGCCTTGGAAGTTTCACCTCTGATTATGGTTCAAGTACGGTTGGAACCATTAAAGGCGATCCAAAACTTGGTAGTTATATTACGGTCAGTGCTGATTTTACGCCATATTTTGCTACAGAGTTTCGTTATGGAATTGTTGGAAAATCAACTTTAAAACGTAATGGTAGCACTTGGGTAAATCATTCTGTTACTGTCTCAAATCTTAGTAGCATTCTATTGAAGCCTCAATTTCCTTTGGGAGGCTATGGTCATATTTATGGCTTACTAGGGTTTACATCCGTAGCTTTGGATTACACCAATGCAGGTTTAACAACCAACACAAAAGGAACGGACATAAGTTTTGGTGCTGGTTTCAATATTCATATTGTAGACACTTGGGCTATTGGTGCTGATTATGTGCGTTATACAGGCAAGCAAGATTTCATCATCAACAAAGCTCGTATAACAGGCATCGGAGTCAACATTAACTACATGTTCGATTGATTGCGAAACGACTATTCAGCCCGCATTGTGATCCGCGACCTGTCGGGGTAGGCATTGATCTGTTGGTGTTGCATGCTATCAGTTTGCCCGATGGCATGTTTTCTTCTGCTTACATTACAGCATTGTTTATGGGTGAATTGACTGGTGATGAACACCCCTCCTTTGTTCATTTAAAGGGCGTTCGGGTATCGGCGCATTACCTTGTTGATCGTCAAGGGCATATTGTACAATTTGTTGCTGATCAAGACCGCGCTTGGCATGCGGGCGTTTCTTTATGGCAGGGGCGCACGCGGTGCAATGATTACAGCATTGGCATTGAAATCATTGGTGATGAGTATTCACCTTTTACCGCAGGACAATACCAAGCTACGACAGATCTCTGCCATCATTTGATAGGGTTGCATCCCAGTATTACCATGGCACGTATTGTTGGTCATGCCGACATTGCGCCCTACCGAAAGTGGGATCCTGGTAAGCAATGGCATTGGCGACGTTTTCGGCATTATTTAAACCGAAAACAATAACTCCTCTAATGCATCAATATCAATTTTAACATCAGAACAATGTGTTAATGGTGTAATCACTTTATCTTTTTTTAGATTGCTAATAGCCCGCGAAACAGTTTCACGACTGGTGGATAATTGATCTGCCATGAGTTGATGTGTGGGTAATTTTAATTGCACATGGTGTTCACCAGGGTTGCGTCCCATGCAGGCACATAAATCATTGAGAAAGTGGTACAAACGGTGAGGGACATCCAAGGTGCTGATGCGCTCCAGTAATAAATTGGTTTTACGCAGGCGTGAGGTTAGTTCAAGCAATAGTTTAAGTGACATTTGGGGTTGTTGAAGCAATAATTGTTCAAAATCAGAGCGGCGAATTTGTGCTAAGGTACTTTTTTGTAAAGTAGTCACCGTTGCTGAACGGGGTTGCCTGTCGAGCAGTGATAATTCACCAAAAAATGAGCCCATTGGCATCAATGAAAGAATAACCTCTCGCCCATCCATAGCATAGTAAGATATTTTCACTTGCCCCGCGACAATGACAAACAATGAGTTTGAATTGTCGCCTTCTTGCACAATAACACTTTTGCTTGGGTAATGATGGGAGGATGCTAAATTTACAACGGCTTTTAATTCTTCTTCATTCAAATCTGAAAACAAAGGAATTTTTTTAAAAGCATTGTTCATTATCATGCTCCGCTCGCAGCTTGATCTGCCAGTGATAGATTAACAGGCCATGTTGCAACCAGAAAAGGGCGAAGGTATGAGGCTAAAAACAACAATGCTTTGTCCACTTTATTTATAGCCTCAACAATCAACGGTGATTGATGTGCCAATGAGATAAAGGCAGCAGAATGAATACCATGACTCCCCAGCCCCTCAATCCCCCGCATGACGCTTACGCCACGCAAGCCTGCTTGTTGACACAAGGCAACAATAGCAGGCAATGCTGGCTCGCCATCAATTCGATCTGATTCGAACATATAAATGCGAATACACAAACCTTCCATTCTTTCCTCCCCAAGAAAAACCTTATTCAAACTGTTTTAAGCGATGCTTGCAAGTTTCAATCAATGGTACGGATAACTAGGGAACGTAAGAATTCAGCTATTAACGATCATTGCGCTTGTTTTTGTGAGCAAAGCGTCCGCCATGATTTTTGCTGATAAGCAAAGGGCGACCTGCAACGCGAAGGTTTTTTAACGTATGCAAGACATGAGAAGGCATGCCTTCAGGTAAATCTACAGTGCTGTAATCATCACGAATATCAATGCGTCCAATATGGCGGCTCGTTATATTCGCTTTATTGGCAATAGCACCAACAATATGTTCAGGACGAACACCGTGACTCCGTCCAACGGCAAGGCGGTAACGCTCCATACCTTCTTCTTGACGCAGACCACCATTGCGACGACCTGAACTCCGTTCTTGACGATCTCTTGGTTGACGATCTTCACGGCGAGGGCGTTCTTTTGGCTCCGTTAATAACAAAGGTTCTTTCCCTTGTCCTTGTAGGGCTAGAGCAGCGGCAATCTCTAACACTGAAGCATCATTTTCTTGTTGGTATTTCTCCAATAATTGCAAATAAAATGAGGTATCGCTATTGGCAATGGTATCCGTGATTTTTTGCTTGAAGCTAGCAATACGTTTATCGTTGATTTGGTCGGTACTGGGTAAGGTTAACGGCTCAATTTTTTGCCGCGTAGCACGTTCGATAGCATTTAACATCCGACGTTCGCGTGGTGTTACAAATAAAATAGCATTGCCAGCACGCCCTGCACGGCCAGTGCGTCCAATGCGATGGACATAAGACTCAGTATCGTGGGGAATATCAAAGTTAATGACGTGACTGATTCGTTCTACATCCAGCCCGCGTGCTGCCACATCGGTAGCAACCAAGACATCCAAACGCCCTGACTTTAATTGCTCGATGGCTTGCTCGCGTTGGTTTTGTGGCATCTCACCATTAAGTGCAGAACAGGCGTAACCACGGGCATCCAGTTTTTCGACCAATTCAGTGGTTGCGTTACGGGTACGAACAAAGACGATCGTGCCATCAACGCCATCTTCTGCTTCTAAAATACGTGTTAACGCATCCAGCTTGCGCATGCCGCTAACCATCCAATAACGTTGGCGAATGGTTTCAGCCGTCGTTGTACGCAATTTAATCGATACTTCTTTAGCATTTCTTAGGTGACGCTGAGCAATACGGCGAATGTCTCTTGGCATGGTCGCAGAGAACAATGCCACTTGACGTGTTTCAGGTGTTTTTTCTAATACCCATTCAACATCATCGACGAAACCCATGCGAAGCATTTCATCGGCTTCATCCAACACTAAAGTTTCTATATTATCTAAGTTTAATGTGCCACGTTTAATATGATCAATCACGCGCCCTGGTGTACCAACGACCACTTGAACGCCACGTTTAAGTTGTTTTAATTGCGTGGTGTAATTTTGCCCACCATAAATAGGCAAAACATGAAAACCCTTGATGTGTTTGGCATAAGAGTGAATGGCTTCAGCAACTTGAATGGCAAGCTCTCTGGTCGGCGCCAACACCAATGCTTGTACGCCTTTTTTGCTAGGGTCAATGCGTGATAATAAGGGTAAGGCAAAAGCAGCAGTTTTACCCGTTCCTGTTTGCGCTTGACCCAACACATCTTGCCCTTTTAATACAAAGGGAATAATTTGAGCTTGAATCGGTGTAGGCGTTTCATAACCAAGATCAGTCACTGCTTGCAAAACGGGATCTGTAAGCCCAAGCATAGAAAATGATAATTCGTTAGAGTCCTGTGAAGGATCAGATGAAGAAGACATAGTATAACCTTAAAATAAGAGGGTAGATAGAAATAAACCCGCGCAGGCTAATGCGCAGAAGTTAGTATTTGATGAAAAGAAAAAAGATAGCACATGTTTTTTATATCTGCGCCAATGATTGCATATTGAAAAATGGTTGAGTAGCTGTTAAATAAGGTTTAGTTGTTCATTACCAACCGTAATATCGTTATCTTGTGGTGATGCACTGGCATCTTCGATGCGCCATGCTGATTCATCAGCAAGCAATGCACTAACTAATTTATGGTTAGTTTCATGCCCTGTTCGTTCACCTTCAAATGCACCTGCAATGGGTAAACCCGCAAGCGATAAATCGCCCAATGTATCCAGTATTTTATGGCGGACACATTCATCTTCGTAGCGCAAGCCACCTTCGTTGATGACACGGTATTTGTCCAAGACAATCGCATTTTCTAAGGAGCCACCTAATGCCAGTCCTGCTTTTTGAAGCTGTTCAATTTCGTGCAAGAAGCCAAAGGTTCGTGCGCGACTAATCTCTCGTGTGTATGCCTGACGAGAAAAATCAATGCTTACACGGCGTTGTTTCAACAAGGGATGGTCATAATCTAATAAATAAGATATTTTAAAGCCTGATGAAGGGTAAAGAGCGCAATGTTTATTGCCATCTTGAATTTCAACCCGTTTTAAGATACGAAGTATTTTTTTAGGTAAAGAAAGTTCGCGGATGCCTGCACATTGAATTAAAAAAACAAACGGGGCAGCCGAACCATCCATGACAGGAACTTCAGCAGCATCCACTTCAATGCGCGCATTATCAATGCCTAAGCCCGCTAAAGCAGACAAGAGATGTTCGACAGTAGAAACCGTCGCGCCATCTTTCCCTATGGTGGTGCATAACCGAGTGTCACAGACATGGGCTGCATTGGCAGGAATAGTTACCCCAAGATCGGTTCTGGTAAATGAGATGCCCGCATTAGCCTCTGCTGGATGCAAGTGCAATTGAATTTTTTTACCTGAATGTAAACCAATACCACTGCATTTGATGGAATGATCCAGCGTTCTTTGTAGAATCATATATGCCCCTGCACTTTCCCATCAATCATAGCATAAAGAAAGGATCGTACTCAAAAATTCAATGCCCATCACACCATCATGATTTTCAGGCAGCTTGCTTGGCATCATGTTAACGAAAACAAGAAAAACTTAGCAATAAGGGGCGATTATAGCACGAAAAGTACGTTAAGAAAAGAGAATCAAAACAAACTCATTGTCACAACTGTAGTATCTAATGATAATTCCCACTCATTATCAGGCAAGTTTCCTAACGATTAAAATAACACTCTGCATGTTGATTCGTTTCATTCATGGCGTGTTGTACTCGTTGTAAAAATGCATCCACGCTTTCATCCGCTTGAGGGTACACATAATCACCATAAACAAACACGCCATGCGTGAATGGCAGTGGGACATAAAAGCGATCCCATGAACGCATCCGCAGGTGTCGTTTGGTGGCATAACTTACAGGTAATACAGGGTAGCCCACCTTCATTGCCAACTGAACAATACCTGTTTTTACCACCTCAACAGGCCCTTTAGGGCCATCAGGTGTAACCCCTAGATCACGATTTTCTCGTTGTGCAGCACGCAACATTTGCAACGCAGCTCTTGCCCCACCACGGGTGGATGAACCACGAGCCGCAGTAATACCCATCAGTGCTACGGCATCAGCAATATAGGCACCATCACGGTGTTCTGAAATTAACATTTGTCCATTCCAGCCCTTAAAGCCCATGGGCATCATCAATACCCGAGAATGCCAAAATGATAACATAAAACGTTGAGGCTGATTTTTTTGATAAACATTACCCACAAACTTCCATCGCACAGTATAACGCAATACCGTATGGGCAAACCAAATAACACGAGGAATCCCCCACGAAAGAAATTTAGTCTTCATGCGAGTCTGCAAATTGCATGGCATACAAGTCAGCATACAAACCATTCATTGCCAACAATTGTTCATGGCTGCCTTGCTCATATACTTCGCCTTGATCCAGCACGATAATACGATGGGCATGACGAATGGTCGACAAGCGATGGGCAATGACAATCACCGTGCGTCCTTTCATTAAGCGTTCAATGGCTTGTTGTACCAGTCGTTCTGATTCAGTATCAAGGCTACTGGTCGCTTCATCCAAAATGAGAATAGGCGCATCTTTTAATAATGCCCGCGCAAGGCTTAAACGTTGCCGTTGACCACCTGATAAAATCACCCCCCTTTCGCCCACCCGTGTGTCGTAGCCATCGGGTAATTGCAAGATAAAATCATGGGCATTGGCAGCTTTGGCAATGGCATGAAGGTCTTCTGTTGAAATATCTTTTTGACCATAGGCAATGTTGTTGGCTACGGTGTCGTTAAACAAAATAATATCTTGGGTGACAAGTGCCATGTGTTGACGCAACGATGCTTGCGAAAGCATGCGAACATCATGACCATCAACCAACACTTTCCCTTCTGTAATATCCAAAAAGCGCGGTATTAAATTCACCAATGAACTTTTTCCTGCACCGCTTCGCCCGACCAATGCAACCACTTCACCTGCTGCCACATTGATATTAATATTATGCAATACCATGCGTTCCATATCAGGGTAGCGTAGCGACACATGCTGAAAGGAGATACCCTGTTCAAACGATGGCAAATGATGTGCTTTTGGATCATCGCTGATGGTGATGGGTTCGTCCAACACAGAAAAAATGCGTTCCGCAGCAGCAACGCCTTGTTGAATCTGATTGTTTGCACCAGACAAACGTTTGACAGGTTCATAGAGCATGATCACTGCAGCCAAAAAAGAAATAAGCGTGCCAGCGGTTGCTTCGCCCTGCATCACTCGTAAGCCACCATAAAGCAATACGCCAGCAATACCAAAACCCGCCACCAGCTCCATAATAGGGAATGACAATGCATTGACGCGCATAACACGCATTTGATGCCCCATAAAAGTTTTGGTTAATTGCTCAAAACGCCCTCTTTCGTAATGCTCCATGCCAAAGGCTTTAACCACACGAATGCCACCGATGCTTTCTTCCACCAAAGAAGACATGTCTCCCATCGCTACTTGACCATCGTAAGTGGCAGCACGCATTTTTTTACCGAATCGAATAATGGGGTATACAATCACAGGAAAAACAAGTGTGGCAATGATTGCCAGCATCCAATCTTGGTAAAAAATCACGCCAAGCAAAAAGACAATACTCATGGTGTCGCGCATCAAGGCGGTGACGGCTGTACTGACGGCAGCTTGCACCAAGGTGACATCATAGCTGATTCGCGCTAACAACTCACCTGTTTTTCGATGGGCAAAAAATCCCAGTGACTGTGCGGTTAAATGACGGTAAATAGCATTGCGCAAATCAAAAATAATCCGTTGACCAATCCACCCCATCATATAAGCCTGCCCATAATAGGCGATACCTTTAATAACATACAAACCAACCACCGCAGCAGGAATCATATAAATGTATTCAGGCTTAGTGCCTGAAAGCGCGTGATCTAAAGCAGGCTGCAACAACCAAGCAACGCCCGCCGTTGTTCCCGCAAGAATTACCATACACACCATCGCCAAAGCCAAACGCGCACGGTAAGGGGTAAGAAAGGACAATAATCGTTGGTATATCATTTAAGAAGCGGGTATCTGTTTGGCAGGGGAACGTGTTTTTTCATCCATACTCATGCGCCGTAAAAATTTTCGTGTGGCTCTTAACAATGCTTTTGCAATAGCACGTTGATAAGCTTTACTGCGCAGCTTTCGTTCTCTTTTGGGGTTAGAAATATAATCCATTTCTACCAATACACTGGGAACTTCTAATGCACCCAACACAACAAAACGCGCTCGCTTGGGGCGTTTGTACTTTAATGCACCCACACTCTTAATTTCATGCAACACTTGTTCCGCCATAATCTGTGAACTATTAAAGGCATCTTGTCGTGCCATATCACCCAATACATTGCGGGTCATGCGGTCATAGGACTGATGTTTTAATACCACACCACCAATCAAATCAGAGGCGTTTTCTCGTGCTGCTAAGGCAGCCGCAACTTTATCGCCTGTCGCACCCCGCTCAGAAATCGTATAGACGCTGCTTCCTTTTACCCATTTTTCTTTGACTGAATCAGCATGTAGACTGATCATTAAATCAGCATTAGCATGCCGCACTAAAGCCACACGTTTTTTTAATGGTACAAAATAATCGCCTGTGCGAATCAACACCGCTCGCATGCCAGCTTGTTGATTGATCAAACGAGCCAATGCCTTGGCAACCTTTAAAGTCACCCGTTTTTCTTGCAATCCTGTCGGACCGATAGCACCAGGGTCTTCACCACCATGCCCTGCATCGACGGCAATCACTAGACCATGTTTTCGATCGCCGCGAGAGCGTTGTTTTTTGCCAGAGGGGGGAAGCGGTGTCGTTGTTTTTACCGTGCTTCCCTTTGGCCATAAATCGATAACCAAACGAAAAGGCTTCATTTTAGATGGGGGTAATAAAGAAGACGCTGTTCGCACACTTTTTTTCATATCTAGCACAACGCGAAAAGAACCATTATCATGCTGACCGTAACGAATCTTGCGAATGAATGATTTTTTATGGGGTATTTGATGTTTGCTGCCATTCATGCGGGTATTGTGAAAATCAATCACTATTCGTTCAGGATTTTGCAGTGAAAACAGGGTATATTTTACTGCACCATTGACATCAAAAACAATACGGGTGTGATCTGGTGCATCCCAAATACGGGTTGCCCCTAAAAAAGAAGAGGCTTGTGCAGAGCCAACGGCTAGGGAAAAAACAATAGACAAGGCATATAGCATGCGTAGCAATAAAAAATGAATAGACATCACCTGAACGCGATAAGCATAATCAATCAAACTGATTCAGTCTCACCCACCAAAGATTGCACTGTTTCTAAAATCTTTTCGCCCTGCAACTGCTGCTTAATCATGTAAGCATCAGCACCAGCTTCCAGTGCGCGCATGCGATCTTCTGCACTTTCTCGGGTTGAAATAACCATGATGGGTAATTCTTCGTATTCGGGTTGATTGCGAATACGACGGACGAAACCAAAACCATCCAAGCGTGGCATTTCTAAATCAGTAACAATTAAATCAAAGGTTCCTTTTTTGAGTTTATCAAGCCCATCAAGCCCATCAATGGCTGTTTCTACGGTGAAGCCAATGCTTTCAAATACACCTTTTTCAATCTGCCGTGCAATCAATGAATCTTCAACCAGCAAGACGCTGAATGCCATCTTTTCGTCTTCAGCAATATCAATGGTGATTTCTTGATCGGGTGCTGTGCGTCCCATTTCTTTGATGCCATAAGGTTCAAGCAAAATCAGCACGGAACCATCTGCTGCAATCGTCGTTCCCATCAAGCCTTGAGGCTGGTAACGTTTCACATAAGGGTCAAGTTCACGCACCACGATTTCTAATTCATCCAACACGTCATCAACCACAATGCCAACAAACCCTTCGATATGCTCAGCAATAATCACATAGGGGTCTTTTGCAAGTTCTGATTCATCGCCGTCTGCCAACATGGTGCGCATATCCACCAGTGCTACCATGCTATGACCATAACGAATATAATCTTTATCACCAGGGCCTTTTTCAATGTTTTGTTGTGATAACGGAACGATTTGTTCAACCAAATGGGTTAACATACCAAAGTTTGCATTTGCCATGCGAAACATTAAAGCATGCTGAACGGCAATACTCACAGGCAGCGATAAGAGAAAACGTGTTCCTTTACCCAATTCAGAGTCAATACGAATAGAACCCGTTAATCGGCGCACAGCATCTTGCACCACATTCATGCCGATACCACGCCCAGAGACATCAGAGACATCTTTTTTGGTAGAAAAACCAGGGCGGAAAATCATTTCAAGAATTTCTGCCGATGCCATTTGATCAGCTTCGACTTGTGTCGTTACACCGCGTTCAACGGCAGTTCTTTTGATTAACTCTTCATCCAAACCACGGCCATCATCAATGATTTCAATATGGATTTCACTACCACTTTGTCTCGCCACAATAGATACCTGAGCAATGGGTGGTTTACCCAAACGTTTGCGTTCTTCAGGCATTTCTACACCATGAGAAACAGAGTTGTTCAATAAATGAACCAAGGGTTCAACCAGCATTTCGGAAATACCTTGATCAATTTCAACCGCACTTCCATCAACCATTAATTTCACACGTTTACCAAGCTTAACGGCAACATCACGCACGGCACGCGGGAAGGTAGAGAAAATATTGTCAAGGGGACGAAGCATCAATGATAATACTTGGTCGCGTAGCTCTTTCAGCATCATTTCTCCGCGAAGCTGGCTAAAACGTTGATTTTCCATGAAACGTGACATTTTACGCATGCCACGATCAAAAGAACGATCCATGGATTCCATTAAAATGGCTTGCTTTTCAGGATCCATCTCTCCGATGCCACGTTGCAAACCACGCCACTGCATGCGCAAATCACGAAACTCATGCAACAAACCACGAAATTCAGCTTCAACTTCTTCATTGCGAGAGCGCTCCGTACTTAATTCTACAACAAAGCTTGATAGTTCTTCTAAGCGTGCTGCATCGACGCGAAGAAAACGCCCTGATGCCTTGCGTTGCCCTGATGACCGACCTGCAGAGCCGCCATCTTTGATGCCTTCAGGTCTAAACCTATTACGTTCAATGCTTTCATCTTGAGCGGGAACTGCCGCTGTAGCATGTGGACGCGCTGAAGTGCTTTTTTCTTTTAATGTTGCCTCATCCAAGGCTTTTTGTGCCTTTTTTTGCGCTTCTTCAATAGCTTTTTGTCTTGATTTTATTTTTGCTTGTCTTTCAGCCTTCGCTTGAATCTTATGCCGTATATTCGTATCGTCTTGTCTTTGTTTTTTTGCTTGTTCGGCAGCCTTTTCTTGCGCTTGCAGCCTTGCTTG
>CAYWFG010000014.1:0-59242 GCA_964458185.1 uncultured Zetaproteobacteria bacterium | reverse complement strand
ACGCAGGAGCATGGGAACGAGAGGCTGGTTTTAGTATAACTGCGTAACATCAGATAGTTAAAATATTTTTTTACTCGCTGGTGTTTTTTGGAATATCAGTGAGCAATGCTTGCAGCTGTGTTGCCCAAGCAATCGCACATGTTTTTAATTGTTCTTGAGAAGGCGGTGATGCATGCATATTGACCGCAGGATACCCCAAGCCGCAAGGGTTAATAGCTTCAAAGCATGCCGCATCAACATGCATGTTTAAAGCCATCCCATGGTAGCTGATGCCTTGATGAATGCGCACTCCAACGGCAGCAATTTTCCCATCATTAAACCACACACCAGGAAAGCCTTTTTTTCGCTGGGCGTGAATACCATAATCGGCCAAAACATTGATGCATGATGTTTCTAATAAATAAACATAAGCACGAACGCCAAGTTGTCTTTGTCGTAAGCGCAATAAAGGGTACATAACAATTTGCCCAGCCCCATGGAATGTCGTTTCGCCCCCACGGTCAACTCGGTGCAATGGTGCAGGCAAGCGGTCGTTTCGTCGGTTATCTAAGCCTCGCCGTCCTGTGGTATAAACTGGCGCATGTTCACACAGCCAAATCTGCTCTTTTATTGTTGGTGTGTGTGCCATTGTTTTGACCTGTTGTTGCATCGCATCCCAAGTCACCATATAGGATGTTCGCCCCAACCACTTGATGTTACATGGCATGGATAGAGCGCAAGCCTTTTAATAACTCTTTAAAGATGACTTTCATTGAAAACAATACGGGTACAATCAAAATAAAGCCAAAAAAACCATAATAATACCCAGCCAAGGCAACACTAAGCATGACCGTCAATGGGTGAAGATTGGCTGATTTAGCCACCACTTTGGGCAACAATAAGGTAGTATCAATCGCTTGTGCAAAAAACATAATACCTAACGTCAAGGCAACCATCATAAAATCGGGTTGATCAGACAATAAAACAACAACCAATGGCGGTATTTTAGCCAATGAAATACCAAAGAAAGGAATCAAATTAAGTAACGCAACAATGATTCCTAATAAAGGCGCAAACTCTAAACCTATAAAGTAAAACCCTAGCCCACAAAGCATGCCGACAACAAAGGCCTGAATGGACAGTCCACGAATATAATTTGCTAGCTGTGCTGAGACACCATTGTAAATTAACCAACCCAATTCAAAATAACGATTGGGCAATAATTGTAATGTTTCATTGCGTAATTGATTAAAGTCCCGCAATAAAAAAAACACAATCAAGGGAATCAATATCAATGAAAAGGAAATATCATTAAACCATGACACTGTCTTTTCAGACAATTCATTAAGATAAATCCCTGTGTAGTTTAATAGTTTTTGTGCCACACTGGCGGGGTCAAAATTGTACTTTATATGACCTTGCAGCCATTGATCCAAATGGTTCAACGCACTGAGCAATTGCACATCCACATGTGCCATTCGTGAAGAAAAATCTGTAATTTGTTCCAAAAGCAAGGGGAATACAGCCACAACAACCAAGGTAAGCATGGCAATAATCAACATCATACTCAAAGCAACGGCAATATTTTCTTGCAGACCACTGCGCATCATAGAGTCAACAGTGGGACGCATAGAAGCATACAATGTGAAAGAAATTGCCAGCGTAATAAGAATGGGCCCGCTGATGATTAACGCAGCCGCAATAAACAATAAGCCCACAATAAAAAGAAATAGCGTCAAACCCAAAGGGTGACGAAAAAATCTAACCAGCATCAAACGTTTGTTTCATTATTAGATAGTGAATAACGTTCGTTTGAGTGCATTAAACGATGCGCCAGCATATTGGCGAGATTAAGCAATAATGTAGATGCCTGCTTGGGACTGGTTTCCATCCATTCTTTTAAGTCAGAACGCAAAAAAAAGACCAACTCTGATGCTGCCGTAGTCACGGCTTCAGCAGTGCGTGGCAAATTGGTTGCTAAAGCCACTTCGCCAAACAAATCTCCGCGTTCCAAAGAAGCAACGACGACATCATTCACTGTAATTTTAACCTTGCCCGACAATAGCAATACAGCCCCAGCACCAGGGTCGCCCATGCGAAAAACAACTTCGTTTTTATCATAACGACGCAAATGCATACGCGAAGCCAGCCAAGTAATGGATTGTGATGACACATCAGCAAACAAAGGATTTTGCTCACACATGAGACAGGTTTTTTTTACCCAGTCATGACGATCACGAAATAGATTGCTCCAAAGTGGATTATGCATGATTGCTTTTCTCGTTCAGCTTGACTGTTGTTAAGCTGCTAGAAATTGCTACTATTTTTATTCTCCATGATGCCTAGCAATCAATAAAAAACTACGGAAGTACAAAACTTGGTTGAATCCGTACCGCTGTTTTCGCTTGTTGGGTTGCATTTTGAATCACAACAGGTGGCGGGGCTGGAGGCGGTGGTAATACAGGTGTAGGTTGTGATGTAGGTTGTGATGTAGATGGAGTTCCTGAACCTCCTCCAGTATTCGTTGTGGTTGCAGGGGTAAACCCTTTGGGTACCAATACAGCAGTTTTTCGCTGGGGAGCAACTACAGGTGGAACATTGATGGTAGTATCGCCTTTGCTGCTGCCTTCATTGTTGTTGGTTTTAGGCTGGGGTGCTTGAGGCTTATTGGCTTCAGCTTTATCTGTGTTTTTATTTTTCCCTTTTTTCTCATTGCCACTGGAAGGGTGACCACTACTGCTGCCCATGGCATTGTCGCCAATATCAGGGTCAATCTTTTGCCGAGACATTTCTCTGCGTGTTGCAGGTCTTACACTAAAAACACCGCCAACATCAATGGATGCCACTTGCCCATGCTGGACGCTAAACGTTCCTTGTGCTGTTTGAACAGATAATACGCCTTCAAATTGGGTAACAAATGTTTGACCGTTAGCGACTTCCGTTAACCACCCCGTGCCACGAACACCCAGTACCGCTGTTGAAGTGCGCACTTCAAAAGAAGATTTTCGAGAAACTAATTTATTGACAAAGAAACGCGCCTTGCCCCAAGCCATATCTAAGGAGGCTTGAATAAAACCTTTATCTCCTACATCATATTTTGATAATAAAATTTTTGTGCGTGAGCCAATATAGACTTTACTTTTGTCTATCATGGTTAATTTAACACGACCTTTTGCACCCGTAATGATCGTATCGCTTTGAAAAACAGCTTGATGCAACGTTATCGCAACACGCTTTCCAGCACGTTCTACCTGTGCGTCACCACTTACAGTAACGACTGAGCCAACGGCAGTCGCCGCATAAGCTTCGCTCGGTAATATTAATACACAACACAATGCTATAGCATAAAACAAACGTAACATTCTCATGCTCCTTTGATGGTCATTACCAATCAACCTGCATACCGCCACCAGTATGCCATTCTTTATAACCCTTGGTTGTATCATTGGAGTTGTTTTTTTGCCAACCCGTATTGCTGATCAACCGCAGAAGGTATTGCTCACGCGCTAATATCAACCATGATAATTTCATGTTCATGGTAATATTGCTGTCTTGACGTACCAACAAAGGCGACAGTGGTGCAGCTTCTTTGTATTTTCGATAATACGTGGATGCTGTTCCTTGTAGGCTAAAAGCGTCATGATTCCATCCTAATGAGCCACCCAGCCCTGATTGCCAGTAACTATCACTCTTAGCATACACAGTATCACCTGTAGATATTAATTGACTTAATGCAGCATTGGCAGAAAAAACAAAGGCATCCTTTTGCCAAAACTTTTCTCCCGTAAGGCTGTTGGTAATACCGCCTAAATGGCGTAAATTCGTACCATTGAGATTATTGGTGTATTTATTATAACGCAAACCATAAATAAGCCGAAGATCACCATTCCCCCAGCCAATATCGCCACCTACGCTAGTGGTTAAAAATGTATTGCCCAAGGTCATGTATTCCACACGCGGCATGGCAAACCATAAACCGTATGCCCATAAGCCATACATGCTATGGTAAGCCAAATCTAAATCATTGCGCTTACCATGAAAGTTGCCACTAAAAATATAACCAGTCGAAAATTTTTCAAAATTATACAACAAAGAGATGGCAGGTTGCGTTGTGCTATCGGCTTTTGAGCCGCCTGCAAGCGGTGCAGTAAGATCAGGCAATAACTCTACATTGCTGGTATAAGCTAACTCTACCGAAGCTGATGCCGTTAAACCTAACTTTCTAGCGGGCGTTGCATCCAGAAATTGTTGCGCAGGTTTGGCATAGACTCCTGTAGGGTCTTTTTGCAGACTTAATGCTGCATGCTTACGCTGTGCCGTTAAATCTCCACGGTTATAGGCAAGAAAAGCTTTGTAATAATGGGCAGCAGCTTGGTCTTTGCTAGAAATACTCACATTGTGTAACATGGCATCCCATAGCGCGCTTGAATCATCGTAACGCTTCATGCGCAACAATGTGCTGCCATACAACACAGAGGCAACGGCATCGTTGGGGTGATAATTAATCCATTGTGCCAATGAACGGGTCGCACTTTCATCACGCTTGAGTTTGATTAATGCATTTGCCATACCCACCCAAGCAAAGCGGGCTTCTTCAGATTTTTGATTGGCAGTTTGTTTTAGCCATTGACCATACAGTGTCACAGCATCATCGTAATGACCTGATTCTTCGTAGGCGCGACCGAGGTATTCAGTAACAGCGGCATCATTGGGATGGCGTTGCAACAAAGCTTTAAAGCCTTCAATCGCCGAATCAAAGTCACTAAAGCGAAAGTTTTCAATGGCTTGTGTAAATTCTTTTTGGTCTGCGCCATTCAGTGGCGGCGCGGCTGAAGATAAGAGCGGAGCGGAACATAACACAGCCAGCCAGCCAAAAATAACCCCTAGCTTATTGAAGCGTTTGGTATACAATGACATAAGTTCCACCCTCCGATAGTTTGACGTGATACATTGCAAAAGAAACAATGAATCTAAAATTACCACCAACATTGCAAAACAAAACCAAGTGGCAATAACACCCTGATCACAGCAAAATGTCAATCATTCTGCAATAGGTAGGCAACAAGAACAACGCAATTTAGTTAATTGAAAAGGGTGACAATCAACGCGTGCGACCGTTAAATGACCACCCCACACACAACCAGAGTCTAAGCCTAAAACATGGGGCTGATCAATAATTAAACCTTTCGCTGCCCAATGACCAAACAATACAACGCCAGCATCATGATGCCAAGGAAGGTGTCCATGTGTATACCACGGTTGATCTCCTTCTCGCTCCACGTCGGCGCGGTTCGCTTGCCAATCAAAGCGGCCTTGTTTATTGCAAAATCGCGTATTGGTCAACACAGCCATGGCAAACAGCACCCGACGTGGGTCACCTTTGATCGGTTCCCATTCAGGGAATGAAGAAGCTCGCCACTCTTTGCAAGTCTTTTTCCAATCATCTTGCCGCAATACGCATTCAACGCTTCGCGCACGACGACAGGCTTTTTTAAATGACCACCGAGGCGAAAGCCCAGCATGTACCATGGTCAATTGCATGGTTTTATCATGGTATAACAAAGGGCGGTGTCGCAACCAATCCAGCAATTCATCGACATCATCCGCTTGCAAGACTTGATCTAAAGTATCTTTGGGGCGCGTTGGGGCGCCTGCCGCTTGTTCCAGCAAATGAATATCATGGTTGCCAAGGACGCATACCGCAGCCTCGCCAAGCGAGCGTAAATAACGCAACGTCAACAAAGAATCTTTACCACGGTTCACCATATCACCCGCGCACCATAATTGATCCGACGAAGGGTCAAAGTTTACCGTATCTAACAACGTTCGCAGGGAATTGTAGCACCCTTGAATATCGCCAATCACATAAACAGCCATGGTTACTACTCTTCCCCTACGGCGTTCTCTTGTGAATGAGAAAACATCCAAATAGCACCAGCAGCAATACTGGTGTAGCTCTTTTGACGAACCAGTGGACTATCGTTCACTACACCACGGGCTAAGCTGCGGAAACGTGTGCTGGCAAACACTTGCCAATCACGATTGATGGGGTAGCGCAAACTTACCTTAGCAAACGTTGAATGAAAACCGCCACGCGCTTGGTAGATCGGTCTATTCGGGCGGGCATCGACCGCTGAAACAGCATAATAAACATCATTAAAACGCTGCGAGGTGTACAGCAACCCTGCGGCAAGTTTTAATCGGATATACCCTTCGTTCATGTTTTTTTGATAAATGTATTGCATCCCGGGCTCAATCAAAGACCCTACAAATTGAGCGCGTGTATTCACTGCCACCCGCCAAGGGAGCATCATCCGCACATCATGACGATAATCTTGGTAGATAATCCAATTAAGTCGGGGACCAAATTCACCCGTAAGATGAAGTTTTGCCATGCCTTGTCGTGCTTGATTGTTGTTTTTGGCGGGCAAGCCACCAGATAAACTTACATCAAGTGAAAGACTATTGTGACTAAACAAGCGATTGCGCAACCCCGATCGGTCTAACCACCAGTCTTTGCCACGGTAGATCAAAAACGGAAACACAAAAGGCAAAGTATAACGTTCATTACTTCCCATGTACTGCGGTATACTAAAACCACCAAAACCAACCCCCAACTCCCACAGAGGCAGCTCAGTTTTGGCTTCTTGCTCTGCGGCAACAGCAGCAGACATACTGAACCATAGCACAAGCAGTAAGGCAACGAATTTAACCTTAATCACGAAAGTTTATATACTGCAAAGGACGGTCTGCATCCATACCTTTGACGAGGGTGATGGCAGCTTGTAAATCATCGCGCTTTTTGCCTGTGATGCGAATTTGATCGCCTTGAATCGCCGCCTGAACCTTTAATTTTTCTTGCTTAATGTGTTTCACGATGGACTTTGCCAATGCTTGATCCACGCCTTGTTTAACATCAATACGCTGTTTTTGTTGATCGCCAGCAGCACGTTCAGGTTCACCATAGTCTAAACTTTTGGCATCAAGACCACGCCGCACCATTTTACCCCGAAGCATTTCAGCAATCGCTTGAAGACGATTCACATCTTCAGCTAATAATTCAAGCTTGCCATCTTCTAGCGTGATTGAAGCATTGCTCCCTTTAAAGTCATAGCGTGTATTGATTTCACGTTGGGTTTGATCCACAGCATTTTGCAACTCATGGGTGTTTATTTCGCAAACAACATCAAAACTGGGCATTGTATTTTCGTTCCTTATGAATGATCTAGCGTAAATGCTTTTTTACCACGGCTCATGCCAACAGGGCCTGTGCGTGTTAATTCAATGATTCCCATGGGTCGCAACATTTCAATAAAAGCATTGAGTTTTTCAGCATGCCCCGTCAGCTCCATGGTGTAACTTTGGGGTGAGACATCAATCACTTTAGCGCGAAATACATCTGCCATGCGCAATACTTCTGCCCGTGATTCATTTTTAGCAGTTACTTTAACCAGCAACATCTCTCGCTCTAGATGGCTGGAGTGTACTAAATCGTCTGTCTTAATCACGGGGATTAGTTTATTGAGTTGTTTTTTGATTTGTTCAATCACTTGATCATTGCCACGGGTTACGAGCGTCATGCGGCTCACTTTCGGGTCCAGTGTTGCAGCAACATTGAGGCTTTCAATATTGTAACCACGGGCAGAAAACAATCCTGCAACACGGGTTAACACACCGGCATCATTTTCAACCATAACCATAATAACATGTCGCATTACTCGTCCTCCTTGCCCAATTTCATTTCATACAAAGCAGCCCCCGAAGGAACCATCGGGTATACATTTTCCAGTGCTGCAACATGAACGTCAAGCATCACAAAACGCTCGGTTTGATCAAAAGCCATAGTTAATGCATCATCCAATGCATCAAGCGACTCAACTTTCACACCAATACCACCATAGGCCTCTGCCAACCTGACGAAATCAGGTAGCGAATCAAAATAAGAATGAGAATAGCGCGATTCATAAAACATCTCTTGCCATTGACGTACCATTCCCATGTAACCATTATTTAAAATGATAATTACCACAGGAAGTTTGTATTGGTACAATGTCGCCAACTCTTGAATACACATTTGAATGGATGCATCACCAGTGAAAACTATCGCACGTTCACCTTCTTTCGCTGCCAACTGCGCACCTAATGCAGCAGGAAGTCCATACCCCATCGTCCCTAAACCACCAGACGTTAGCCAGCGGTTCGGAGCTTTAAAACCATAAAATTGTGCTGCCCACATTTGATGCTGCCCAACATCAGTGGCAACAATGGCATTGCCCTGTGTGATTGCATGGGTGCGGCAAATCACCGTTTGCGGCTTAATGGCTTCATCATCACCTTGATCATATGCCAATGAATCTACGGCACGCCATGTGGCAATATCATGCCACCAAGGCGACAAATCTACCGCATCCATCGGGTGCGCAGCCAACACATCAAGCAGTTGTTGCAAGACAACTGCAACATCACCCACGACAGAGGTGTGCGCTTTGATATTTTTAGAAATAGATGAAGGATCAACGTCAATATGAATAATATGTGCATTGGGAGCAAAAGCTTCGATTTTGGCAGTGACACGATCATCAAAGCGCGCACCAATAGCAAACAATACATCGCAGTTTGACACTGCCATGTTTGCCTCATAGGTGCCATGCATCCCCAACATGCCTAAAAAATGAGGATTGTCATAGGCAATGCCACCTAAGCCCATCAAGGTATTGGTAATCGGTAGATTCAATTGATCGACCAATTGCGTCAATAAGGCGGCTGAACCTGCCGAACTGATCACGCCGCCGCCTGTATACAACATTGGGCGTTTGGCACCACGAAGTGTTTGCGCAATACGCTTAATTTGTAGCTCATTGCCTTTGCTGATGGGTTTATAAGAACGAATATTGACTGTTTCAGGGTATTCAAATTCACAACTGTGTTGCGTGATATCTTTAGGTATATCCACCAATACAGCACCAGGGCGACCTGATGTGGCAATATAAAAAGCCTCTCGAATCACTTGCGCCAAATCCTCTACTCTTTTGACCAAAAAATTGTGCTTGGTCACCGAGCGGGTAATGCCAACGGTATCGGCTTCTTGAAAGGCATCGTTACCAATCAATGGCGAAGGAACTTGCCCTGAAAAACAAACCGTGGGAATGGAGTCCATGTTTGAATCAGCCAGCCCTGTTACGGCATTGGTTGCACCAGGACCTGATGTGACAAGGGCAACACCACAACGCCCAGAGACGCGAGCATAACCATTGGCAGCATGCAATGCTGCTTGCTCATGACGCACCAAAATATGTGTGAATGTGTCTTGTTTAAAAATTTCATCATAAATATTCAGCACCGCACCACCGGGGTAACCAAAAATCATTTCCACGCCTTCGCGTTTTAAACATTCGACAAAAATTTGCGCACCTGTCAACTTCATGATTCCGCCTTAAGTCATTAAGCCTTACCCCTTGGGTTGATATAAGACTTAGCATTGTAAAAGAGTACCGCTTCACGATCACCACCGAAAAGGGCGAGTTAACTTAGGCTTGCGCCTTGGGGCTGTCAAGATAGAAGCAAATAAACAGCCCATAAAAACACAAAGCTTTGTAACGCAGGTATATAATTACCATCGTCGCTTGCCTAACGAGATTGAGGGTAGATAATGCAGCCGTGGACGAAATTAATACTTCAACTTCTATTCATTGTGATAGTAAAACATTTCCTGTCTTGGCTTCATTGTCATCAGGTGAGTTGATTTATCTGCGCACGTTGACCATGGGTTTTCATGTTCGCAGAGGCGTTCAGGTGATCAAAGAAGGGCAACAAAATCATTACCTTTATCTATTAAAAGAAGGCTTATTGAAAGTTGAAAAAGTCTACCATGATAGGCTTTATTCATTGGCATATATTACCCCTGGGCAAATGTTTGGTGAATCATCTTTTTTGTATGGAACAGCCGCAGGGGCAACCGTTACCACGGTTGAAAATAGCATTGTTTATCAAATACATTCCCACGAAATGCATGCTATCTTGGATCGAAACGAACAGTTTAGGCGTTCTGTTGTGCAAACATCCGAATATCGACTTGCTTCCAGTGCCTTGGCAGTGAATCATGTTTTTCACCATTTGCCTGCTGCTGCACGAGAAATCATTCTCTACAATGCCCGCTTTGTAAAGCTGAACGAAGGCGAGCTATTGTACCGCGATGGTGACTCGGCCAATCAGTTTATGTGTGTTTTAATCAGTGGTCAGGCCGAAGTATCGGTCAATCACCCCGATATACCATCACAACATATTGTGTTAAGAAAAGTTGGTGCAGGTGATGAAGTAGGAGAAATTGCATTGGTCACAGAAGAACCGCACGCTGCCAATGTGCGTGCGATACAATCGGTGCGCCTGATTATGGTTAGCACCGAAAATGTGTTAGCATTTTGTGATCGTTACCCTGCTTTTAGTGATGCGTTGAATGAATGCATTGACCATAAACTACAAGAGCGCGAAGTGATTATTGAACAACAACGAAGACAAAATAATAAATTATTCCATGCACATTCCTAAGTGAAAAATCGAAGCACACAATGATCGCAATAAGCACAACGGTAGTATTTGCTGTATGGAATAAAACGCATCCAGCGTTTACGAGAAATGCATATAAATTTTATTTTGTGGCATTTTGGGCATTTTTTCAACAGCATTCGCCTACTATCGGGTTAAACACTTGCTCTTATTCCATGCTGCAATAAATATTTTCCCGTCCAAGACTCCTCACAAGCAGCAATTTTTTCAGGCGTACCGCAGACCAATAACTCACCCCCTCGATCACCACCTTCGGGGCCCATGTCAATAATCCAATCAGCGGTTTTTATCACATCAAGGTTATGTTCGATAACAATCATGGTATTACCATGGTCGACTAAGGCATGCAAAACTTTTAATAAGCGTGCCACATCATCAAAATGCAAGCCTGTGGTTGGTTCATCTAAAATGTACAAGGTATCGCCTGTGGCACGCCTTGCTAATTCACGAGAAAGCTTGATGCGCTGCGCCTCACCACCTGATAATGTGGTCGCAGATTGCCCTAAGCGAATGTAGCCCAAGCCCACTTGTTGCAATGTTTGCAAGCGTTTTTTTAATGTTGGCACAGGCTGAAAAAATTCAGCGGCATCATCGACCGTCATTGCCAATACATCGGCAATGTTTTTTTGTTTGTAGCGAATGTCCAGTGTTTCTCGGTTGTAGCGTGCGCCTTCACAGGTTTCACAAGGCACGTAGACATCAGGCAGAAAATGCATCTCTACTTTAATCATGCCATCACCCTGACAATTCTCACAGCGACCACCACGGACATTGAATGAAAAACGCCCCACTTTATAACCTCGCGCCCGTGATTCAGGCACAGCGGCAAACAGCTCTCGAATGGGGGTGAAAATCCCCGTGTAGGTCGCAGGGTTCGAGCGGGGGGTGCGACCAATAGGGCTTTGGTCAATATCAATAACTTTATCAACAAGGCTTCCACCAATCAATGCCGTATGCGCCCCCATGCGTTCTGTTTTTAAGCCTTTGTTTTGAGCAAAAGCGCGAAACAATGTATCCAACGTAAGGGTGGACTTCCCTGAGCCAGACACCCCTGTGACACAGCTAAAACGACCCACGGGGAAGCGTGAGGTAACTTTTTTTAAGTTATGTTCAGTCGCGCCTTTCACGCCTAGCATGGGGTGTTTTTTAGTAATACTTCGACGCTTAGGAATAGCAATACTTTGACGACCAGACAAATAATCAGCGGTTAAACTGTTGGCTTTCATGATCGTCTCCAGTGAACCTGCGGCAACAACCTCGCCACCATGTTCACCAGCGCAAGGTCCCATATCAATAATCCAATCAGCAGTACGAATAGCATCTTCATCGTGTTCGACCACCAACACGGAATTACCCAGATCACGCAACCGTTTCAGCGTTGTTAGTAGGCGATCGTTGTCGCGCTGATGCAAGCCAATAGAGGGTTCATCTAAAATATACAGCACGCCAACCAATGCTGAACCAATTTGTGTGGCTAGGCGGATTCGTTGCGCCTCTCCGCCTGAAAGCGTGCCAGCAGTACGACCCAGATTAAGGTAATCAAGCCCAACCTCGATCATAAACCCCAAACGGGCTGATATTTCTTCTAATATGCGAACGGCAATCGTTTGTTGATTGGGCGTGAGGGTGAGATGCTTGAACCAATCAGCGGCATCACGCAATGGCATGGCGTTAATATCGGGCAGGCTTTTCCCTGCCACCAAGACATGACGGGCAAGCAGCCCCAAACGCTGCCCTTCGCAAGCAGGGCAGGCAGTTTCACGAATATAACGACGCAGCGATGCACGCACATCATCAGAGCCTGATTCATGGTAGCGGCGGTCAAGATTAGGAATGACCCCTTCAAAAGGACGCTCCACCACGCGAGATGACCCCGTGCTGGTAAACTCAAAACGCACCGATTCACGACCTGTACCATACAACAAAGCCTGTTTCACCGCTTTGGGAAGTGCTTTAAAGGGTGTGTCCATCGCCACAGAAAAATGGTTGACGATAGCTGCCAAGGTTTGTTGGTACATCGGCGCATCACGTTCGCCCCAAGGTGCAATCGCACCTTGATGTAAACTTAAGGCAGCATCAGGCACCACCAAATCTTCATCAAACTGCATCCGCGTGCCTAAACCATCACAACGCTTGCATGCACCAAGGGGAGAGTTGAATGAAAACAAACGAGGTTCAATATCAGGGTAAGAAATACCACAATCAGCACAGGCAAAGTGTTCAGAGAAAAGATCTTCGCGCAAGGTTTCGCCATGCCCAATCACTGCCAACAACATGCCTGAACCATAACGCAGTGCTGTTTCTACCGAATCTGCCATGCGTGTGCGAATGCCTTGGCGCAACACCAAACGGTCAACCACCAATTCAATATCATGGCGGTAGCGTTTATCCAATTCAGGGTAGCCATCATCTAAGGTATACACCTCGCCGTCGATGCGTACCCGCACAAAACCATCTTTGCTCGCTTGTTCTAACTCGTGCTTGAAGGTTCCTTTTTTACGCTGTGCCAAGGGGGCGAGCAATTGCAAGCGCGTGCCTTCTGCCAAGGCTAAAAGGTGGTCAATGATAACACTGGCAGCTTGTGCCTGAATCGCTTTACCACAACGATGGCAATGGGGTTCACCAATGCGAGCAAACAATAAGCGCAAATAATCATGCACTTCGGTAATGGTTCCGACGGTGGAGCGGGGGTTTTTGCTGGTGGTTTTTTGTTCAATCGAAATAGCAGGCGATAAGCCTTCGATGCTATCAACATCAGGGCGTTCCATCATGCCCAAAAATTGTCGTGCATAGGCTGACAATGATTCGACATAACGACGCTGCCCTTCGGCATACAAGGTATCAAACGCGAGTGAGGATTTACCAGAACCTGAAACCCCCGTGATTACCACCAATTGATTGCGAGGAATATCGAGATCAATGTTTTTAAGATTATGCACCCGTGCGCCACGGACTCGAATCATGTTATCATATTGTTTCAATAGGGGGCTATACGCCTTCAGACATCAAGAGGATGTCATCACAAACATGCGCAGGTTGACCATGCTCATCGCAAAAGTGCAGCAGTTCAGTCTGAGGGACAAGTCGATGCGCTCGACCGTAGCTATCATCTTGCACTTGTTCATGGTCTTGGCTGCTTAAAACCAAAGCCTGATCTTCGTGCAACACATCAATAATTTCATAAACTTTTCTTGCATAGGTGATGGTTGTACCAATCAGTTCTTGAGCGGTATGACCTCTTTGCAACCATTGGTGTAATGTTTTATTCACCCCTTGCCTCCTGTTGCATGGTTTCAATCATGCGTAACATTTTGTTGCGTTCAAACACCAGCCTAAAACTATTGCCACCATGAGAACGCCAATAGTAAGCCATTCGCACGCCCACCAATAGCAAGGCGCGCACTCGGTTGGTGTTGCTGGCATGGTTTAAATACTCTGTTTTTCCATGAACGATAATACGAGGTTTGAGGGTACTTAAGGTGTTGCCATACAGCCCTGCAATGGCAGCAACGGTATTTTCATGCAATCCTTCACCAAAAAACGCTTGGTTTTTATCAGCTTTTTCAAGACTATTACCGATGGTTTGCAGCATCTCGGCATTTTTCATCAGGTTTTTTTCTAAAGCCGTTAAGCCCATCATATAATGCATCATGGTTTTGGCATGGTCTTGGTATTCGCCGCACAGTTGTTTTTTTAGCATATTCAGCATAGACCGCCGCTGCTCAAGTAGCATGTTCTGTGGTTCACCATGGTCAAAAAGTGTCTCAATAAGACCTGAAAAATTACGTTCGTTGCAACGACCAAAGCGGGCAAGGTCATTGACCATAAAAGCAATGCGTGCAAGCCCTGCCAGTGCCAATACGCGGTGATGCAAGGGTGTGTTCATCGATGGTGTGGTAGGCATCAAAAACTCATTAGGTGTGGCTAGCAGCGTAAGCTTGCACCGTGTTTTGCATCAACATACAAATCGTCATCGGACCAACGCCACCGGGGACGGGCGTGATCCACGCAGCCCGTTTAACAGCCTCATCAAAACCGACATCGCCTGTTAAACTGCCGTCTTGTTGACGATGAATGCCAACATCAATCACGATAGCACCGTCTTTGATCCATTCACCACGCACTAAGCCTGCTTTACCTGCCGCCGCCACGACAATATCTGCACGGGCAATATGCGCCGCTAAATGCTCGGTAAAACGATGGGTGATGGTCACGGTGCTTCCTGCCAATAATAATTCCATTGCCATCGGGCGACCCACAATATTAGATGCACCAACAACAACGGCTTCTAAGCCATGAAAGTTACACCCTGTTTCTTCCAGCAAGCGCATGCAACCGTAAGGCGTACAAGAACGAAGCGCAGGCTTTCTCGCCGTTAAGCGACCAAGATTGTAAGGGTGGAAACCATCGACATCTTTGTGGGGGGCAATGGCTTCGATGATGCGGTCGGGGTTGATATGTGCAGGCAACGGCAGTTGCACCAATATACCATCAATGTGTGGGTCTTGATTCATTTCACCAATAAGCCCAAGCAAATGCTCTTGGCTGGTTTCAATAGGTAAGTGGTGAGCAAACGATTCAATACCAATGGCTGCACAGGCTGTTTTTTTATTGTTGACGTAAATTTCTGATGCAGGGTCTGCACCGACCAGAACCACTGCCAAGCCAGGGGCGCGACCAAATTTTTTCTGCATACCAGCAACGGATACGCCCATTTCTGTACGTAACCGTGCGGATAATGCCTTGCCATCGAGAATATGTGCTGTCATGGGCGAGATTGTGTCATATTGTTTGCACTTGTCCATCGGAATAGCGCACCAAGAATGAGCAACAAACAAGCCAAAAGCAAGGAGGGAAGGTCGCCCCAGCGAACATAAGGGGTCAGCCTTTCGCTGGTGTAAAAGGGCGCAACAAGGCTTGCCCGCTGCCACCATGGTAATTGATGGGTGATGC
Source organism: uncultured Zetaproteobacteria bacterium (assembly GCA_964458185.1). Classification (GTDB taxonomy): domain Bacteria; phylum Pseudomonadota; class Zetaproteobacteria; order Mariprofundales; family Mariprofundaceae; genus AB-137-C09. The sequence goes on along the minus strand of CAYWFG010000014.1, from coordinate 43,747 downwards.
GACCATCGGGGGCGATGACGGCAGTAATCCCTGTGTTACCCACGCGCAACAGATAACGCCCTGTTTCTACTGCCCGCATCCGCGCTGCCTGCGTGTGTTGCCATACTGCAGGTGAGCGACCATACCATGCATCATTGCTGGCAACGATCAATACTTGCGCACCGTTTTGAATACGTTTTCGTGCTTCTTCGGGGAAGATAGATTCATAACAAATCAATGTACCATACACCATGCCACCTGCATGCAACACACCTGTTCCATTAGCAGGGATAAAGTTTGCAATAGCAGGAATAATGGTGCGTATAAAAGGTAACCAACTGGGTACATATTCACCAAAAGGCACTAAATGATGTTTGCCAGAAAATGTACGTTCGCCCTCAACAAAGGCGTACAAGCCACTTTGTGCATGATCATTATTATTCGAGGGTAACAAACGATCGCCGCCATAGAGTACAGGCGTATGCCAAGATGCCATTTCATGTTGTAGCCATTGATCCCAATCGGGCATCAAAGAAGGAAAGAAAGGAACGGCAGACTCTGGCCAAACAATCACATCGACATGATCAGCCGCTACCACTGATAGCTGAATATAATCATCCAACGTTTGACGAAGAAACCGTGCATCCCATTTTTGGTCTTGGGGTATATTCCCTTGAATCAATGCGGCAGTCTGCATCTCGCCCTTTGGCGCAACAGGTGTAGGCGCAGCCCAAAACAACCCAATCGCCATCAACGATGCGACCGCAGCATAGCGAGGGTACACAGGAAACAGTGCCAAAATAGCGATGCACAGAGCAGGCAATGCAGCAACACCGTAAACACCCAACACACTTGCCCAAGCAACAGCAGGGGTGTCTAACACAATATTACCCAACGCCGTCCACGGCAGCCCTGTAAACAGATGCCCCCGCAACCATTCAAAGACTACCACCGAAGCAGGAAATAACGCCAGCAGATGCAGCGGTGAACGCGCCAAACGGCATGCAACAGCAAACCATAAAGCAGGAAACACACCCATCACCATGCCTATCAAGGCAACAATCAATATGCCGCCCCAATAAGGTACACCACCATAGAGATAAAAAGTTTCGATCAACCACCAAGAGCCCACACCAAACCAGCCGATTCCGAAGGCATAGCCATGAGCCAACGCATGATCTCGTTGTGCCAACCACAAGACAAAGGCAGGCAGCAAACATGCCAGCCACCACTGATCATAGGGTGAAAAGGCAAATTGCATCAGCGTACCCGCTAAAAAAGCAAAGGGAATACTGTAGTACAAATGCCTTGCATGATGAACAACTGCCTTACTGTAATGTTTCTTTATTGTATGTTTAAGCGTTTCTATTAATGATTTACTTTTGAACATATTGTTTAATACTTCCAACTTTAACCACTGCTACCATGAAAACATCAAAAAAGAAAAAACCAAGAGTATCAACCATTATTGCGTAATAACCCATCACCCTTAAAAAATAAAACGATCCTAATCACCCGTGCTGCCCACCAATATGCAGCGACGGCTTCTCTGGTTCGCACGTATCAGGCTATTCCTCAAAGTTTTCCTTGTTTGGTGATGCAGCCATTGCCCCAAACTATTACGCTGGGTCTAGCATCGTTGCAGCAAGCTTCCGATGTATTATTTACCAGTGCCAATGCCGTAAATTTTGTGCAAGATGCTTTGCAAGCATCAACGTTTTCATCATTGCCTGCCTTGTTGCAACACACACGTATTGCCTGCGTCGGTAAAAAAACAGCCAATAGCTTAAAAAAACTAGGGGTTGGCATCCATCTTATGCCATCAGCAAAGAACGCTTCACAACAAGGTATGTTGGATGTGTATCAACAGCAGGGACTGCCTCGCAAGTTGGTCTTTTTTCGTGCAGAAGAAGGCAGTAATTTTTTAATGGATGCGCTGAATACGGCAGGCGTGTTTATTACCCTTATTCCCACCTACCGTAGCATTTGCCCCGTTGCCACAGATGAAGAAAGACAGATGAGAGAACAATTAAAACAACACCACATTGATGCAGTATTATTAGCGAGTAGTCGTACTGCTGCCCATTATGTAGCGCGAATCAATAACATCGCCTTAGCCAATACACCCATTATTATCGCCATCAGTGCGCAAGTGGCAGAGGCTGCAAAGCCATTGGGCTTACACGCTAATGTCATAGCCAAAGCACCATCATTCTCTCAAATGATGGTGGCATTATCGTTATTTTACTCTTCTTCGTCAGTTTCTTGTTGATGATGAAGGGTGCGAGTAGCTGGCCAAACATTGCAGCCGTATTTGTAATAGCCACGAACATTATGCAGACGGTAGTCTAAATCTTGTTCCATCGGTACAATCACACCTTCAAGCAAGGGCTGCAAATGTGGTGCTAAGACCGCGCCACCACCACCTGTAATCATGATCATATCAATATCCCAATCATCCGACCAAATACGGTTGGCATCGCTGGCAATATTTTGTGCCAGTTGCTGAAAAGCATGCTGGGTAATTTTCTTTAAGTCATACCCTTTACCGCGAATTTTAATGCTGCCTGTTTCGACAGCTTCAAACAAACGGTATAACTCAACATTGATACCGCAATTATCTTTTAGCTTGGCAGCAATGGTAGCAAAGGCTTTGGCAATACCGTTTTGACTGGTCATGCTACCGCGTTCGGAATACCGTGTTTTATCTGAAATGGTGTAATCGGTGGTTTTAAAGCCCACATCAATCACGCCGATTTTTTCCAAGGCAAAACGCCGTTCAGCAGGGCGACCATAATTATCAAGCAAGCGATCCATCACCGAACCTATCGGTTGTGGAATGACGCGAACATCAGTGACCGCAACACGTATCTCTTTTCGTTCACCATTCGCTTTGCTTACGATAATATCATGCGTTTTACGCAACAGCCCCATCAACTCTGCTTTGTATTGCCGATAATTACCAATCGGCAAGCCAACCACCAAATGCACGCTTTGCTGGCGTTCTGTTGCAAAGCAAGAAATAGCGGTCAACGCCAACACCTTTGATGCTGCGGCAACAAACTGATTTTGTTCCAAGGTAAATTGCCGACTAGAACTTTGCCGTTCTGCCAAATCACCAACAAAGTATGCCGCACCATCAATATCAAGATGAAGGTGCTCGGCATGGTCATCACTGCCCAGTAATGATTCTTGGTATTGCAACTCAACGGCTTCACCATAAATAGATTTAAAGACCCGATAATCTTTACCATCGGTTGCTTTGGTAAACCCAAAGCCAATATCAACGCCAATAATCTGCATAACGACTTCCCCTTGCTTCATTAAAAAGTCAACGACTTGGCGAGCATAAAAGCCCTTTTATTGTTGTCAATTAATGATAAGAAAAACAGAACAACACACCAAGTGTTATTCTGTAGCCTCAACCACCAATATGGATCATCGAATGTTTGTTGTTGTTTGAATCAAAATCATACACGCCAATTTCTGGTTTTATCAGTGCAGTACGCAAAAAAACAGCGGTGAGATCATCATCGCTGCCACCACGGCGAATAAGGTCGCGTAGGTTCAGTTGATGGTCAGCAGGAAGGCAAGCCCTTAAGCCGCCATCAGCCGTTAGGCGCAAACGATTGCATCCATCACAAAAGCGATCCGACATGGGCATAATGAAACCCACTTCTGCGGCGCTGTTTTTCATTGGTAAATAACGCGCCGCAACATGCCCTGTTGTGTGTTCTGCCTTAGTGTTGACCCGTTCTTGTACATCGGGACGTTGCAGGATTTCATCTATGCCAATATAGTGTGTCTTCCAGTCCATGCCTTGCTTCATCGGCATCAGTTCAATAAAACGAATGGTTGCATGGCGTTCGTTTGCAAAATCAATCAGCGATGCCACCTCATGGTCATTCACCCCACGCATCAAAACCGTATTGAGTTTAATGGGGGTAAGCCCCGCATCGTTTGCTGCAGCAATACCAGCTAACACAGGTTCTAGCTTGCCACCTGTCAGGGTACGAAAACGCAGTGGGTTAAGGCTATCTAAGCTAATGTTGATACGTTGCAACCCCGCAGCTACAAGTGCGGGTGCATGTTTTTCAAGCAGTGTTGCATTGCTGGTCATCGCAAGGTCAGAGATACCTGCAATAGCAGATATTTTTTGAATCAATACAGGGAGATCACGGCGAACCAAAGGTTCACCGCCTGTGATTCGTATTTTATTGACCCCTAGTCGTGCCGCGATAGCCACAATGCGCTCAATTTCTTCATAACGTAATAAATGGTTATGGGTTTCAACACGGTAGTCATCTTTTGTAGGACGACAGTAATTGCAACGCATATTACAACGGTCTGTGACTGAAATACGCAAGTAAGTAAGCCTTCGATTAAACGTATCCGTTAATAAGTCTGATTTAGGCTTAGTCTTATAAAAACGCACGGGGTGTACCGTTGGTTTATCCATAATGAGGGTGATGTTTGCTAATTATTCGCCTACAGGCACAAACATATTTTTCACCAAAGGCTTGGCATTTTTTTGCGGTACATGACATTGGGTGCAAAAATAACGGCGCGGTGATATATTTGCTAAGGCATGATTGTCGCGTGTCAAAAAATGCGACACGGCAACTTTCGTTGCCCCTGGCATTTCTGAATTCCAGTTGTGGCAACTTAAGCAATCATTGCCTTCTTTGTTGATGGTTAACTCATCAATAACATGAGGAATCAAAGGTGGTTGCTGCGGGTAATTGCGAATGACTTTTCCTTCGCCATCCACCCATCCTTTTTCTGTGGTGGTCACAGATGCTGCCTCTAACGGCACATCGCCACGCAAGGAATGCACGCCCTCACCTGCAATAAGAAGTGAAGAAAAAGAACATATCGCCAATACCATGATTATTTTTTTCATCATTATCTCCTTTATGCCTTGATCACGCGCACAGCGCATTTTTTATAATCAGTCTGTTTGGACAATGGATCAGTGGCATCCAACGTCACCTTATTGATCAAACGACGGGCATCAAACCACGGTACAAAGATCAATCCTTCAGGCGGTTTATTGCGCCCCTTTGTTTCAATCAGTGCAGTAATTTCACCACGGCGACTTTCAACTTTTGCCAGATCACCCCGTTTGAAGCCGCGTTTTTTCGCATCGTTGGGATGCATGAAAATTTGTGCATCAGGTACTGCTTTGTACAACTCTGGTACACGCTGCGTCATACTACCAGAATGCCAATGCTCAATCACACGTCCCGTACATAACCACATATCAAAGGTATCATCAGGCATTTCTGGGGGCTGTTCATAGGGGGCAAAAATAATATTGGCTTTACCATCTTTATGACCATAAAAATATAAACCTTTGCCTTTAGGTACAAATGGATCAGAACCTTCACGGTAACGCCATTTGGTTTCTTTCCCGTTGACGACAGGCCAGCGCATGCCACGTTCTTTGTGTAATTGATCCCATGCTGCCAAATTATGCCCTTTTTTAGGGCCATGCGTGCCAAAATAACGGTACTCTTCAAACAAACCTTTTTGCACATAAAAGCCAAAATGTTTCATCTCATCATTGGCGTATTCATTGCCTGCATCATCAGTAATCTTTTGAGCAGGGAATTTATCGACATGACCATTGCGGTACAACACGTCATACAAAGTTTTATTGCGGTAGGCTGGTTTTTTAGCGATTAAATCAGCAGGCCAAACTTCTTTAACTTTAAAGCGTTTGGAAAATTCCATCAACTGCCATAGATCTGACTTTGCGCCTTCAGGGGCAGCAACCTGTTGCCGCCATGCTTGGGTACGTCGTTCAGCATTGCCATAAGCCCCTTCTTTTTCCACCCACATGGCAGTAGGAAGAATCAAGTCTGCTGCCATCGCCGATACCGTTGGGTAAGGGTCAGAGACCACGATAAAATTATCAGGGTTGCGGTAGCCAGGGAGCGTTTCTTCGTTCATGTTTGCCGCAGCTTGCACATTATTGTTGCACATTGACCAATAGGCATTGATTACGCCATCTTTAAGCATGCGATTGTGTTGCACGGCATGGTAACCAGGTTTTGCAGGAATCGTGCCTTCAGGAAGCTTCCAAACTTTTTCGGCAAAATCACGGTGTTCTTTCTTTTTTACCACCAAATCAGCGGGTAAACGGTGGGAGAATGTACCGACTTCTCGTGCTGTACCACAGGCAGAGGGCTGTCCTGTTAATGAAAAAGGGCTGTTACCAGGTTCAGATATTTTGCCCGTTAATAAATGGATATTATATAAAAGACTATTCGTCCAAACCCCACGGGTATGTTGATTAAAACCCATTGTCCACAAAGATGTTATTTTCTTTTTAGGGTTGGCATACAGTTTTGCCAAGCGCAATAAATTCTCTTTGGGTACGCCTGACATGGTCGCTGCATAATCTAGGGTATAAGGTTTTACTAACTCAGCGTATGCTTCCAGCGTGCTGTTGCGCATCGTACCCTTGCCTGCATTTTTCGCTTTTTTCTCCAATGGATGTTCAGGGCGAAGACCATAACCAATATCGGTCAGTGTCGTTTTAAAGTGGATATGTTGATCCAGAAACTTTTGATCATAAGCTTTATGTTCAATGATATAATTGGCAATATAGTTTAAAATAACCATGTCAGTTTGTGGTGTGAACACCATGCCATTATCTGCCAAGTCAAAGCAACGGTGGGTGTAAGTCGATAATACATGCACCTCGCTATCAGGTTTGCTTAAGCGAGTATCGGTGATGCGCGTCCATAAAATAGGGTGCATCTCTGCCATGTTAGAGCCCCACAAAACAAATGCATCGGCATGTTCTAAATCATCATAGCAACCCATGGGTTCATCAGAGCCAAAAGTTCGCATGAAGCCACCGACAGCAGAAGCCATGCAATGCCGTGCATTGGGATCAATATTGTTAGAGCGAAAGCCAGCCTTCATCAACTTGGAGGCAGCATAGCCTTCAGGAATAGTCCATTGACCCGAACCAAACATACCAACGGCTTCAGGGCCTTTGTCCTTCAGGGTTTTTTTCCACTTCTCTGCCATGGTATCAAATGCTTGATCCCATGATACAGGGGTGAATTCGCCGTCTTTATGAAATTTGCCATTCTTCATGCGCAATAGCGGCGTGGTTAAACGGTCTTTGCCATACATGATCTTGGATAAAAAATACCCTTTGATGCAATTGATGCCCTTATTAACCTCAGACTTTGGATCAGCTTGGGTAGCAACAATGCGGTTATCTTTGGTACCAACCAACACACTGCAACCCACGCCACAAAAACGGCAAGGGGCTTTGTCCCAGCGGATGGTGTTTTTTTCTGCATCGAACAGATCCATGCCCTGAACCATGCTGGGCAGGCTAATATTGATCGACAATGCTGCCGCCGTTGCCGCGCTTGATTTGATAAATGATCTACGTGTTACCGCCATTGCCATCCCCTTTGTTCGCCTTCTGTCTGATTTTCTTCATTGTATTGGTATACGGGGGTTATGCTTAACACCCCGTGAATGTTTTGAAGCGATTCTGTAATGGTCAATGTACCTTTGCTGTCTTTTGCTTCGATGGTAATGACCAAGCGGGCGCAATCATCTTGGGCATGAATATCAACGCCATCATAAGCTTTTACATACTCAGATACAGTATGGATACATTCAGGTTTTGATTGAATAATAGCACCCACAATACAACCAATAGATTCATTGTTTTGATCGTCATTCATTGCTTCACCATGCGTTAATATACGCCAAGTGATTCACTGGGGCAAGGACTAACACAAGCACCACAACCCGTGCATCGGTTGGCATCAATCTGAGGCAGTGCAACTGCCCCTAGTAAAGCAGGGAATGTAATTGCGTCTTCATCACATTGTTCTGCACAGGTCGTGCATATTACTTGCTGCTTCGGTAAACAGGATGCAACAATATGGGGTAGGCATTGCCATGGTTCGTTGGATGGTATTAACGCCAAGTGAGAACATGATTCTAAGCACAACTGACAAAAAGTGCATGCGCCAAGGCGAAAATCAACCATGGGAAAGCCGTGCGCAGACTCAGGCACTAAAATATGCTCGGGGCATGCCCTGATGCAGTCACCACAGCGCGTGCATGCATGTTGAAATGCCGCTTCAGCAATCGACCAAGGCGGACGTGTTGGCGAAGCGGTATTGCTGCGTCGCTGTAAAAACTGGCGGCGGTTTAGATGATGACTCACTGACGTTATGTGGGAAATATCACGCTGGTATTAATCAAGCTGCGATGCAGCCACACTGTCAGCAATACGCATAATATTTTGCCAAATTGGCAGCTTGGTGCATGAAGGGTTGTAATCGAGCAAATCGGCAAGCAGCTCCTTAACTTTCTCAAACTCTTCTTCTTCATACAGCCATTGTGCAAATCGGAAGGCTACATTGACTTGGAAAACAGCATTGTTTTGATTTTTAGCGTAATTCATTGCCTCGCGCCACAAGGCAAATGTTTCGTCAAAGTTACCGTGAATAGAAGCCCATCTTGCTTTGATCGCAAGTGTTTGGCTGTAGGCAAAATAATCGCCTGTTTCAGCGGCAAGAACTTCTGCTTTGGTGATGGTATCAATCGCTAGGTCATCAGCATTAGCAAACAACTGTGCATCTGCCAATAAGTTTAATAGATAACCAAGATAAAGACGGGTTCCTGTTGCTTGGCAAAATCCAATGCCTGTCATCAGCTTTTCAATACCTGCTTTAGCACCACGCATTTTGCATTCAAACCAGCCATCCATTGCCAATGCCCACATGCCCCATAGGCGTAAACCATTGTCTTGTGAGCGTTTTAATACTTCAGCAGAACGTTCGCTGAAACGATCAAAGTCCATGATTAATTGACGAAAAACCAAGCTGTTCACTTCAACATAACAACGGGTCGGTGCATGTTGCATTTTTTCAGCGCGATGCTCCGCTAAATGCAAGTGACTCATGGCACGGTCAACTTCACCCGTGCATAAACGCGCCAGTGCCATATAAGCATGGGTGGCACATTCAGGGTCTTGACCATAAATAAACTTCAAGCCTTCTGGTTTTTTAACTTTTTTAAGCAGGGTTAACGATGTTTCTAAATGAGGTATTGCCTGAGTCACATTGCCTGCATGGTACTCTACAATCGCCAAGCAACGGTTGGCAACACTGGCAACATCAGGCATTTTTTCAGGGTTACAACGGTCAACAATGCCACGCGCAATTTCTTCTGCTCGCTTCAAGTTTCCGCGTGTTAGCTCAAAAACCCAAAAGCCATACAAAACACGATGCGCCCCCGGTGCATTGGGGCATTCGGCCAATTTTTTCTGCGCTCGTGCAAATACTTCAATCACTTCTTTGGCAGAGAAGCCTTTGGTTGCCATCAAGGCATTACCAATAAGACTTAAAAAAGTAATTTCATAACCATACTTTTTAGGACCATCAGGGAATTGTTGCAGGCACTCAATACCTGTCTGCAACTGGTTGATTGCTTCGCCATGGGCAGAGCGGCTCATCGACTTCATGCCTGCCTCAAAATACAAGGGCAGTGCTTTTTCAGGGCATTCACCCTTCCAAAAGTGCCATGCCACTTGATCGGGGTGGGCAACACGAATACTGGTGAACTTCTTGCTAATGATGGCAGCAATTTTTTGATGCAGCTCTTTCTTCTTGGCACGCAAAACCGCATCATAAGCAACGCTTTGCATCAAGGCATGACGAAAGACATAACGGGTGTCATTGCCTTTGCCTTTTTGTACCAAAATACCACTGCGTCCTAAATCAAGCAGTAAGGTATTTAACTCTGTTTCATCCATATGACTCAATACCGCTTGCAGTAACGGAAGCCAAAACTCTTTACCAATCACAGCGGCTGTTTGCAACAGTATTTTACCACGAGGGTTGCGATCCATGCGGGCAGTCAGCACGCCGCGCAAATGATCGGGGATAGATATTTCACCGCCCTGCTTATCTTGCTCAACGGCTAAACGGGTCATTTCTTCAATAAATAACGGCACACCATCGGACTTGCGGACAATTTCAGCACGGTTCTTTTCGCTAAGACTGCTATCTTTGGCAAGTGCCTCGACCATTGCTTTACCATCATCAGCAAGCAAGCGATTGACTGTTATTTTTTGCACCTGTGGCATATTGTTCCACGGTAAATCTGCTGCAGGTCTGCAAGTGGCAAGAATGAAAATAGGGTGCAATTCAACATCTTTAATCAATGAAGATAAAAATTCATTGCTGGATGAGTCCATCCATTGCAAATCTTCAACAATAATAATTAATTGTTGATTGTTTTTGCAAAATTGATGCATCAATTGGGTTAAAAAACTGATCGTCATGCCCCAGAATGCAGCAGGGGTAATGGTTTCGGGTAGTTTAACTTCTTTGCCTAACAAAGAGTTAAGCAACAAGGTGATCTCAAGCGGCAATGATTCAACACCACCGAAAAATTGTTCTATTTTATTTAATACGCTATCGCTAGTGTCGTTATCACGGTATTTTAGCCAACGTCGAAACCAACGTGTTAGCGGAAAAATCATGGTGTTACTGGCAAACTCTGAAGCCTGCAAATACACCACATTCACACCATCGCCCTTTGTTTGATGCCAAAACTCTTGTGCCAGCCGTGTTTTACCCATGCCTACATCAGCAGAGATCAACAACGCTTGCCCTGCTTCTGTTTTCACTCGGCTCCACAGGTTGTGAATCAAGCTAAGTTCAGTTTCGCGCCCAATAAACTGACCACGACGATCAGACATACCCTCATCATCCGACCAATCAAAAGCATCGGATGCTTTCACTACCTGATAGATACGCATGGGTTCAGGCATACCTTTGACGGCTTGTTTGCCGAGGTCATTAAAGCTAAAGGCTTGCTTGGCAAGCGTATGCGTTGCTTCGGTAATCACCACCGTATTATCAGGCGTAACGGCATCTAAATGTGCCGCAAGACTGGGGGTTTTTCCAAGGACAGAAAAATCTTTACTGTTATCTGCCATTTCTCCGACAACGACATCGCCTGTATGCATGCATACATGCACATCAATCCCTTGGTTGAATGTATCAACCGTTTTTTTATTAAGAGGAATCATCTCGCTGATGATATTTAAGCCTGCATTGATTGCTCGTTCTGGGTCATCTTCGTGGGCTATCGGGTAACCAAAATAAGCAAGCACGCCATCTCCCATGTTTTTTGCCACATGACCGCCCATTCCTTCGATCGCAGCCGTGACCATGCGTTGGTATTCACCAAACATTTCACGCAAGTCTTCAGCATCAAGTTCATCGGATAAATCACCAGCATTGGCAATGCCGCAGTATAACACCGTCATGCGTCGCCGCTCGGCATACATGCGTTGTGAACGGGTTGATTCTTTTGGCGTTAAAGGGGCTGTGCTGGTTGTTTTGGTAGTTTTAGCAGGTTTCACAGGCGCATTGCCTGCCAGTGGATGCCCACATTTACCACAAAACTTAAAGCCTTCGGGGTTTTCCGTGCCACAATCGATGCAAGTAGACTCTGGCGGCAAAGCACTGCCACAGCCACCACAAAATTTCATTCCATCAGGGTTTTCAAATTGGCAATTTAAACACTTCAATGGAGGCCTCCGAAGACTTTTAACAAAAGTAAAATCTGCGATATGCTAACCACACTTTTGCTGTTGGCGAGTTTAAATGGATTATTTCAAGCTAGTAAAAACACCTGTTTTTTACGGACTTTCAATATTTGGCATCGCAGGAGCAGGCAGTGCACACACATCACCCTCTTCAGGCATGAGCATCGCACGAAGTTGATTGTTACGTATTTCGGTCATCGAAGCCAGCAAAATACAACGACACATGGTTCTACTGCTGGCAGCACGGGGATTATTTGTTGTTTTGGGGTACATCATATAAACATGGGCATCACGGAACTTGAGCCAGCGTTTTTGCGCTTTTTTTAGACGCTTTGAAAAACCACGATCTTTTTTATAGGATCTTTTAAGGCTTTTATAAAGGTCATTCATTTCTTTATCTTGCTGCTGGTAGTCTTGGCAAGATTCATCGGACATATATAACTGGGTTTCTACAATACCTGAAGGTTCATTGCTGGAGGCTGCCAAAACGTAGCTTGGATTGAGATGTATAAAAAACACAATCAACAATAAAGAGAGTAACACATTCATTTTTTTAAGTATCCTTAGCTAGTTTCTTCTTTATAAAAGCCAATACGCCTGCTGTTTTTGGCTCTTCTTTGGTGGGAGAAGAAGGAATATCTTCTTTGATTGGGGGGGCAGCATCCTTCTTTGTGTCTTTAACGGGGGGTGGTGCTAATTTATCATCTTTGATAACAGGTGGTGGTGTTTTTTCAAGTAAGGGGGTGGCATTCACAGGGACTTTAACATCAACATAAAGCGGTGGTTCTTTGACGGGTTCTTTTTTTGCAGGCAAAGGCTTTGGCTTAACCGCCTCTCGCTTCGCAATTTCTTTATTTTTCATCAATCGATAAGCCGTAGCAGCAATAGTTTTTTTAACCTTTTGAAAAACCCATAAGTCTGAAGGTGTCTCAACAGAAAAATTAACGGTGATGGTGCTGTTCCAAAAAGCTTGGCGCAACGACACTGTTTTAAATTCTTTCCACATTTTATCATCAATATCAGCTAATTCTTTGTTAGGTAATTGCTGAATAAGAATCAATCGCTTGTTGGTCAACAGCAAGACTTTTCCCTCTTTAGAAATGCCTTCTTCTGCGGCACACAATAGGTCTTCACCATCAGTGAGCCAAATATAATGTTTAGATTTTTTTGCCACAATGCCTCCATTGAATCATTGACCATGCCAGCACTACTCTTACCATAAACGCAAAGTATGCCAACATTATTCGCATTAATCGACTGGTTAATTTATTGTTGCATGGTACAATGCGTTCCCTTTTTTTTCGTGGTGGAGTAAATCACAATGACATTTGAAAACTTTGGACTCTGTGATGAGCTCCTCCGCGCTGTGCGCGATCAAGGCTATGATACGCCGTCCCCTGTTCAGGCTCAGGCTATCCCTATCGTATTGCAGGGCAAAGATATTATGGCTGCTGCGCAAACAGGCACAGGCAAAACAGCAGGCTTTACCTTGCCGATGTTGCAACGCCTGCATCAAGCCAAGGCGGATCATGGTCATCGTCCTATTCGTGCTTTGATTTTAACTCCTACCCGTGAGCTAGCCGCGCAAATAGCTGAAAGTGTTCGTGTTTATGGTAAATACCTTCCTGTTCGTTCGACTGTAGTATTCGGTGGTGTGGGTATAAAACCACAAATTAACACCCTGCGTCGTGGTGTTGATGTGTTGGTGGCAACACCGGGGCGACTGCTTGATTTGGTCAATCAAAAAGTAGTCAATTTATCTAAGGTAGAGATTCTGGTGCTGGACGAAGCTGACCGCATGTTAGACATGGGTTTTATCCATGATATTCGGAAAGTTCTCGCCATGCTGCCCAAAAAACGCCAAAGCTTATTGTTCTCGGCAACCTTTTCTAACGATATTAAACGACTTGCTAGCGGCATTTTACACCAACCCGTATTGGTCGAAGTCGCTAGAAATGAAGCATCAGGGCAAGTAACGCAGGTCGTTCACCCTGTTGGAAAGTCCAGCAAGCGTGCATTGTTATCGCACCTTATTCGCACCCAAGAATGGCAACAAGTGTTGGTTTTCACACGCACCAAACATGGTGCTAATCGCCTCACCGAACAATTGGGGAAAGATGGTATTCAAGCTGCTGCCATTCATGGCAACAAAAGCCAAACAGCACGAACCAAAGCGTTGGCAGGCTTTAAACAAGGAGCCATTCGGGTATTGGTTGCAACCGATATTGCTGCTCGTGGCTTAGATATTGATCAGTTACCCCATGTAGTCAACTATGAATTACCGAATGTGCCCGAAGATTATGTTCACCGTATTGGTCGAACAGGTCGTGCTGGGCGCACAGGTGAAGCAGTGTCGCTGGTCTGCCATGAAGAAATGAAATTATTGCGTGGCATTGAAAAATTAATGGGTAAAAAAGTACCGCAAGTTGAGGTTGAAGGTTTTGTTCCTGATCCTAACGAGGCGGTAGAAGAAGAGCGTAGCGTACGCCCTGCACCCAATCATCGCCCTCGCCGCCGAGTTGGTGGTGGTCGATCAGGAGGAAATGCACGGGGTAGCAATGCGCCCTCCCGTCGCCCTCGTCAGGGTTCACGAAACTCTGGTCGTTCAAGCTAACCAACACCCATGAAACAAGCATGGCAAGGTATTGTTTGTTTTGTCTTGGGGCTTCGCGCTTTGCTGATCGAAGCCCCCTTACGGCGTATACTGTGGCGCATGTTGGGCGTATTGTTGTTACTTATGGTCCTCTGTATGGGCGGCGTGTTTTGGCTGGCTGAAACCCTTGTCGCGCGCTATGTGCCGACCACCGATACATGGATCATGCATACCATCAGCAACTTCATTATTTGGCCTTTGGTGATGTTGTTATCCCTATTGGCAGGGGTGTTGATCTATACCGTGCTGGCTGCCACAATCATGTCACCGTGGCTGGATCTACTCGCTGCCCGTGCCGAAAAACCACCCAATAACCCGAAAGCTATACCGTGGTGGCAAAACATCATGGTGAGTATCTACCACACAGCAATGCCCTTGGTGTATTTATTGCCTTTTGCTGTGGTAGCAATCCTTTGTTTATTGATTCCTGTCATGGGTGTGCCACTTGCCAGCATCATTTGGGGTTATGGCAGCATGCGGTTTTTGGCATTTGAGTTGTTTGATACCCCTGCTAGCCGTCAAAACTTAACATGGCAACAACGCAAGGCGCATATTCAGCAACATCAAACATTTTACCTTGGTGTGGCAGCGGCATGCTCTTTATTGATGATGATTCCTGTGTTGAACCTATTGGCTGTTCCTGCCGCTGTTGTCGGGCTTTCGCGGTCAACGGCGTAACATTAACCCCAAAGCGTAGCCGCATGATGCATTAACAACGCTTCCACCGCATCGCGCTTGGTATTGCCGCCCTCTATGGCAATCGAGGTGACAGGATTATCATGCATGCCGCAAGGAATAATACCTGTGAAGTGCTGTAAATTTGGCGAGATATTTAAGGCAATGCCATGAAAGGTAATCCACTTGCGGCAACGGACACCAACGGCAGCAATTTTATTACCCTTCACCCACACCCCTATCCCCCGTGATGAGCGTTCAGCATCAATGCCCATGTCGTGTAAGGTGGCAATAACCATGTGTTCAAGCTGTTGCACATGCTGATGCAAATCACGTTGCTGGCGAAGATCTGCAATCACATAGCACAATAATTGCCCCGGCCCATGGTACGTTACTTCTCCGCCGCGCCCTGTTTGATGGGCTTCAATATAAACATCATCAAATTGCTGTCGTAAAATATCGTTAGAATTCGCCGATGTCCCCAAGGTGAAAACTGGCGGGTGCATGGTAAGAATGAGGGTATTACCGCAACGATGGGCAAGCACATCAGCCACCCGTTTTTCTTGTTCGATGATGGCATCAGGGTAAGCCTGTATCTGATGGCGAATGACTTGCAAGGAATGTGCCATTATTTTTTCCGTCGCAACAACACAAGGCATGCGCCACCTCTGCTACCCACTTCAGGGATTGCAGCCAACACATGCGTAGCACATACGCCGTATTGCAAATCATGATAGACAGCCTGTTTTAATACGGGTTTATCCGACGAATGCATGCCGCGCCCATGAATCACCCGCAATACCCGTTTACCCTCTTGGTATGCCTGAACAATCGCTTGTTGCAATTGGCGTAGCGCAGGTTCACGGTATTCACCGTGCAAGTCTAACGTCATGACAACAGGTGGTTGACCTGCTGCTAAACGACGCATCACCACGGGTGAAACACCATTGGCACGCAACGTCCAAGGCTCTTTATCATCGTCTAATGCTGTTCTCTGTTGTGGGAATAAAGGTGTGCGTGTAGAGGGTTGTTGGTATTGTTCACGCTGGGCTAGAATCTCGTGTGGCTTTGGCTTTTTTCGGCTCGGTATGATGTGTGTTTTTTGTTGTGAAATCGGGGTCACTTCCCCCATTGCCGCAGCAAACGTATCATCATCCATCAGAACTGATAATTTGTGGGGTCAATAGCATACTGACGCAATAATTTTCGTAAGGTATTGCGATTGAGTCCCAGCATCGTCGCTGATTTGAGTTGATGACCATGACACTTTTCTAATACCAAGCGCAATAAAGGCGGCTCAATTTGATGAATAAGGTGGGCATGCAACTGGGTAATATCTGCATGCCCCAACTGGTTGATATAATGCTGAATCGCCTGCACCACCGCTTGCTCTAATGGATTGCCTGTATTGTTATCTTTTTTGCTCTCAAGGGATGCACGACCTAACGATAATGCAACATCGTTTTTTCCAATACTGATGCCGGGGGTTAAAATTGCCAAACGGCGCATTACATTTTTTAGCTCGCGTACATTCCCCTCCCAATGATGTTGCATCAGCAACGCTGCCGCATCTTCAAACAACACGGGTAAATCCATTTTTAATTCATTCGCAGCCTGCTGCAAAAAAGCATTGGCTAACTCGGGAATATCGTCGGGGCGTTCACGCAGCGGTGGAATATGTACAGGAATAACGTTTAAGCGGTAGTATAAATCCTCACGGAATAAACCATCTTTAATTTTATCTTGCAAGTTTTGATGGGTGGCAGCAAGCAGGCGAACATCTACATTCACTTCTTGGCGACTGCCAACAGGCTGGACTTTGCCTGTTTCAAGCACACGCAGTAACTTGCTTTGCAACGAGGCAGGCATATCACCAATTTCATCCAAAAAAAGTGTGCCATGATTCGCTTGAATAAAGCGACCCTGACGGGCTTTGTCAGCCCCTGTAAAAGCCCCTTTTTCATGACCAAACAATTCAGCCTCTAGTAATTCAACAGGAATTGCTGCGGTATTAATGGCAATAAAAGCCGCATCAGCACGGCTGCTTCGGGCGTGAAGTTCTTGTGCTACCAGCTCTTTCCCCGTGCCTGTTTCACCAGTGATCAACACGGTTAAATTCGTTGGTGCAACTTTAGCAAGGGTACGGAATAACTGCTGCATAGCAGGGCTTCGACCCATAATAAGGCTGCTGCTAACGGGGGGGGAAGCCATGCTTTTTTTTGGTCTGCGTTCTTCACGAAAACGGCGCACTAAAGTGCGTACTTCGTTCACATCAAATGGCTTTGGTAAATACTCTAACGCACCTAATTGATAGGCTTGCGCTGCATGGTCAAAGGTTGTTTCTGCCGTTAACATGACAACAGGCGAAGAAAAAGCCTGATCAGCCAATGCCTCCATGCCGTTTCCATCGGGCAAAAAAACATCAAGGAACACCAAGTCAACAAGGGGATGCGCCAAGCCATCGGTAAGTGTGCTTGCCTCGGTAACGGTGAACCCTTCTTCTTTTAAAATCCGTGATAACAACCATCGAATGCCATCATCATCATCAATAATCAGTACCTTCACGGCTTACGTACTCCTAGGCATTTCCATTGGTATTTCTAAAATAAAACGACTCAATTGACCATCAGCACGAAATTTAACGCGCCCTGCATGTTCATGCATGACCTGCTGTACAATCGCTAGCCCCAGACCATTGCCACGGCTTTTGGCAGAGACGTAAGGTTCAAACAAACGATCACGCAAGCGTGGCGGAACAGGCGCGCCATTGCTACTGATACGAATCTCTAACACCATCCCTTGATGGTGGGGAAGTTTAATCAAAGGGTTTGCCCGTGTCTGTAGCTCGATAAAACCTGATCCCGCTTCTAGCGCATTAAACCATAGGTTTTCAATTGCTTGGCGAATACGGCTGGTATGAAGCATCAACATGGGAAGCGTCGGGTCATACACCCGTTGCAAGCGCAGTCCTTCGCGTGGCCTGCATACATCATCGAGCAATGCGTGAATGTTCACTGCCGACATTTCAACACTGGCGCGAGGGCCTAATTGTAAAAAAGCATCCACACGTTCTTTGATGCGATCAGCATCTGCCAATATATGCTGGCATAGGTCTTGTTGTTCAGGGGTAACAATCTCACCCAATAATTGCGCTGCCCCACGCAAGGAGGTCAAAGGATTTTTGACTTCATGCGCCCGCTCTAGGGCAATACGCGCCACGGTTTCAGTGCGCTCTTGTGCGCGAAACAATGCTTCAGCTTCATGACGGTTTCCCTCAGGGATCAATAACGCAATAGCCCCGCCTGTCGTTGGTGGCGCAGGACCAATATGCAAAGTGTAAGGGGTATGGTCACGACGATTATAACAGCCATCATCGGATAAGGTCTCCCCTTCATTGGCACGCCGAAGCATGGTTGCAATGGCATCGTCAGGAGAAAAATACTTGCCTAAGTATTGGTTTTTTACGCGCCGTAACGAAGTACCAAGACAGGCTTGCGCAGCATCGTTGGCGTATTGAATCGTTCCTGCATCATTCAGTACCAATACAGCAGCGGGCAACCAATCAAAAAGCGAGTAATCTATTGTTTTGTTATGCATCCGCATCGCTTTGCGATAAAAAATAAGACCTAGCAGCGTGACATTGATCATCCCAGCATAATATGCTATTAAAAGTAGCGCGAAATTCTGCTGAACCCCGCAAACCCTTGCTGTACCAAGTGATATGTTTTCGTGCTAATTTACTGGCAGTTCGTTGCCCATGGTGTTGCAGCAACGCTTGCATGTGTTCATCAACAATCAGCCAGCGTTCATGGGCTGTTGGTTTTTTAGGCGGGGGGGAACCACAGATAGCAGCAGACACTTCTGCCAACACCCATGGGTTGCCCTGCACCGCACGACCAACCATGATCCCATCGCAATGAGCAGTGCGAAGCATGGCTAATGCACTGGCAGCATCGACAATATCACCGTTGCCAATAACAGGAATACCAATGGCATCTTTGGCAGCGGCAATATCTTCCCAGTTGGCATGACCATGAAACATTTGCGCCCGTGTGCGACCATGAACAGTCAACATTTGAATGCCTTCTTGTTCTGCAATACGCGCAATACGGGTAACGTTTTTGGTCTTATTATCCCACCCTGTGCGAATTTTCAGGGTGACGGGAACATCGACGGCATGAACCACGGCATGAATAATACGTGCCACAGCCACTTCATCTTTGAGCAGCGCCGAGCCAGCCACTTGTTTGCACACTTTTTTGACAGGGCAGCCCATGTTAATATCGACCACATCTGCACCGCGAGCCACAGCCCAGCGTGCCGCTTCAATGACAAACTTCGGTTCAGCCCCTGCAATTTGAATGGCAACAGGGTGTTCATTCACATCCAGCTCTGCCATGCGTGCAGTGCGCTCTCGCCCTTGCTCGACAGCGCGTGAGGCAATCATTTCGGTGACAGTCATGCCCACCCCAAATCGCCGACAAATACGGCGAAAGGGGAGATCAGTAATACCAGCCATCGGGGCAAGCAATAACGGTGGATCAATGGTGTGTGAACCCAGTACAATGGCAGGCAGCCGCCCCGTGCCTGCCATCAGTATTTATACCTCAATGTGCAGGTTCAATATTGGCATAAATGGCCACGCCAGACTTAGTATTAGAATACAGTTTTTTCCATGTTGGCATCTCATGCTTGCCATCATGAGGTACTGCTTGTGGTTTAAGGATTACTTTTTCTTCGGTATTGGCTATGCTGTTGGCTGTTATCACATGGCAGACCCCCGCTAAGGTAAAGTCATCGCCTTGTTGATCAAAAACAAAATCACAATCAAGACCATCATCTTCTAACGAACCATCATCACGTTGCCCCAAGGCATCAACCTGTGCATTGAGCATATCTTTAGGGTGAATATGTGGGCTATGAATCATTAAATAAGCTTCTGCTTTACCAGCCATTGCGGTAATTAGATCGCCCATTTTACCCTTGATAGTATCAGGGTAGTCTACCGTACCTTTAAAATCATCATCTTGTTGAAACGATACAATATTGACATGATGACCAGGACCAATCGTTGACCAAGCCGCTACGCTGTAGCTTCCCCATGCACATAAAAACATTGCTAAATAGATTGCCTTTTTCATTGTATTATCTCCAGTTTATAGTGTAATTCCCAGACGATTCGCGACTTCATGGTAGACTTCGCTTAAACCACCTAGGTCGCTACGAAATACATCTTTATCCAGCTTTCGTCCTGTTTCTATATCCCACAAGCGGCAACCATCAGGGGTTATTTCATCACCCAATACGATTTGATTATTTTGCACACCAAACTCAAGTTTAAAATCAATCAGGCAAATGCCGACATCATGCAGCATTGCCGACATGATGGTATTGATTTGACGCGCTAACCCACGCATCTGATGCAATTGATCTGCCGTGGCCCAGCCAAACAACTCGGCATGTTCGGTGTTAATCATCGGGTCACCCAATGCATCTGATTTATAAAACAACTCGGTTAATGGCTTGGCAAGGGTAATACCTTCTTGCAGACCCAACCTGCGACAAATAGAACCAGCCGCTACATTACGCACCACGACCTCAACTGGCAACATTGCCAAAGCATGAATGCGCATGCTATCGGGGCTTTCTCGCTTTATATAATGGCTTTTGATGCCTTTGGCATGCAGTTGTTCAAAGAAAAAGCTGGAAATAGCACAGTTAAGTTGCCCTTTGCCTGCAATGATATCATGTTTTTTACCATCAAAGGCTGTGGCATCATCTTTAAAAACTTGAATAAGTTCATCGGCGGAATCCGTGGCATACAAGGTTTTCCCCTTGCCTTCATATTTTATGGGGTGGTTCATGACATATCCTGTAATATAACAAACGAAAAATGAGGATGCCAACTGAGCTGGACGAAACCGCAACGCGAAACGCATCCGCTGCCGCTGCTTTCTTCCGAACCTGACGGAGTTCACGGGACGCTCCCGTGCGGAGCCCAACCCAGTTAGCAAGGGGTATTATGCGATAGATCGCATAAAAACTGATGGTGAGTTGAATAAAGATCTCATCGTGTATCTTCATCTCACCTGCGGCGGAACTTTAACCCCTTAAATAAAAAATGCTACCCATAAGCGAACAGATGAAATAATAAAGTGGTAAATTCATCATGGTCGGTTAATCTGCCGCCACCATGAATATCAACACTCGATTTATTTTTGTCACTGGCGGCGTGGTTTCATCGTTAGGGAAAGGCATTGCTGCGGCATCTATGGCTGCATTGTTTGAGGCTCGCGGGCTTAGCGTGGTCATGCAAAAGCTTGATCCTTACATCAATGTTGACCCTGGCACCATGAGTCCTTACCAGCATGGTGAGGTTTTTGTTACCGACGATGGCGCGGAAACCGACCTAGACTTAGGGCATTACGAGCGTTTTTCGCGCTCACGCACCAGCCAAAAGTCCAATGTTACCACAGGGCGCATTTATGAAAATGTCATCCAACGCGAGCGACGCGGTGATTATTTGGGCGCAACCGTACAAGTAATTCCTCATATTACCGATGCCATCAAGGCGAGTATTTTAACCTTGGCAGCAGATAACCCCGATATTGCCTTGGTTGAAGTAGGTGGCACGGTGGGTGATATCGAATCATTGCCCTTTCTTGAGGCCATTCGACAACTTCGATTTATGCTAGGGCGTGAACAAACTGCCTTTGTCCATTTAACATTGTTGCCTTATATTGCTTCGGCAAAAGAGTTGAAATCTAAGCCTACCCAACATTCGGTACAAAAATTGCGTGAAATTGGTATTCAGCCTGACATGCTGTTGTGCCGCTCTGAACACCCCATTCCGCAATCGCAAAAAGACAAAATTGCCATGTTTTGCCATGTCGAAAAGAAAGGGGTGATTGAAGTTCTTGATTGCGATACTATTTATGCAGTACCGCTTTCGCTGCGTGAGGGTGGTGTTGGGACGGTATTACTGAATCATTTTGGCATGGATGACAAACAACCAGACCTTCAAGCATGGGAACATATTTGCCATTGTATCCGAAACCCTAAAGCTGAAGTTAGCATTGCCATGGTGGGTAAATATGTCGAACTTCCTGATGCTTATAAATCGGTAAACGAAGCATTGATTCATGGTGGCATTGCCAATCACGTTAAAGTGATTATTCATTATGTCGACGCTGAAGCACTGGAAAAAACAGGCTTGGATGATTTAAAAGCGATGGATGCTATTTTGGTTCCCGGTGGCTTCGGTCAACGAGGAACAGAGGGTAAAGTTGCAGCCATTCAGTTAGCGCGTGAGCATAACATTCCTTTTTTCGGCATTTGTTTGGGTATGCAACTGGCAGTGGTTGAGTTTTCTCGTCATATTGCATCCTTACCTGATGCTTGCAGCAGCGAATTTGAAGAACGCCCCAAAACCCCCGTCATTGCGCTCATGACCGAATGGGAACAGCACGGCAGGCGCATTCAGCGCGATATTAAAGGCAATTTAGGGGGCACCATGCGTTTGGGTGGCTACCCATGCCAGCTCATGCCCGACACATTGGCAGCCAAAGCTTACAAGACAGATACAATCCGTGAACGCCACCGCCATCGTTATGAATTCAACGATGATTACCGAGATCAACTGGTTGCCGCTGGCTTAATCGTATCAGGCACGTTACCTGATGATTCGCTGGTTGAAATCATTGAGGTGGCAAATCATCCATGGTTTTTGGCATGCCAATTCCACCCTGAATTTTTATCCCGACCTTACGAACCCCACCCACTGTTTGTTGACTTTGTGCATGCAGCTAAAAAACGCATGGCTAAGGGCAAAAAACATTTATAAAACGGAGCGCGAACTCATGTGGTGGTGTGCTTTAGCATTGTATTGTGGACTAATTTTTTACCTATCGGGCCGTTCGACCTTACCATCGCTGGCTAACGCCTTTGAAGGGCAAGATAAAATCATTCATGCCACCGCTTACGCCGTAATGGCAGGGTTGTTTTGGCAGGCAGGGCAATTTCGATGGTCTAAACAGCCCTATATATTAGCCAGTATGGTGATTGCATGGTGTGCTTTTTATGGCATCACCGATGAATGGCATCAATCTTTTGTAATCGGTCGGGATGCCAGCGTTTTTGATTGGTTGGCTGATGTGACAGGGGCAGTATTATTTTGTCTATTCCGTCTGCGGTACAGCCATGATTAAATCCACATTGCTAAACTTTGGAGTTTTATTTGATTGATTTGTATTACAACCATGCAGCTAAAGCCAAGGATGATATTTTATCAGGCTTAACGGTCGCCTTAGCCTTGGTGCCTGAAGCGGTGGCTTTTGCTTTTGTGGCAGGGGTTGATCCATTGGTCGGACTGTATGCCGCCTTTATGGTGGGCTTAATTACGGCGGTGATTGGTGGTCGCCCTGGTATGATTTCAGGGGCAACGGGTGCGCTCGCAGTGGTGATGGTGGCACTGGTGGCCCAGCATGGGGTGGAGTACTTGTTTGCTACCGTGGTATTGATGGGGATTTTTCAACTGGCGTTTGGCATGATGCGTTTGGGTAAATTTATTCGCATGGTTCCTTACCCTGTAATGCTCGGCTTTGTGAATGGTCTGGCGATTGTTATTTTTTTGGCACAATTGCAGCATTTTAAAATTGAAGATGCCAATCACATTGCCCACTGGATGCAAGGTGATGCTTTGGCGATCATGGTTGGCTTAGTCGGTTTAACGATGGCGATTATGTTTTTCTTACCCAAAGTCACCCGCGCTATTCCTGCAGGGCTGGTTGCTATTGTGGCAGTGACGGTGCTTGCTTTGTATGCTCAGTTAGATACTCGAACCGTGGGTAGCATTGCTAACATTGCGGGAGATTTTCCCTCTTTTCACTTGCCAGAAGTTCCCTTTACATGGGAAACATTTATCATTATTTTGCCTTATGCCATTATTTTGGCATTGATTGGTCTCATTGAATCGTTGCTAACGATGACTGTGATTGATGAAATGACCCATACCCGTGGTCAAGGCAATCGCCTTAGCATCGGTCAAGGCGCGGCGAATGTTGCCACTGGCTTTTTTGGTGGCATGGGTGGCTGTGCCATGATTGGGCAAAGTATGATCAATATATCATCAGGTGGTCAACGCAATTTATCGGGTATTGCTGCCGCATTTTTTTTGTTGGGGTTTATTTTATTTGCCTCAAAGTGGATTGAGATGATTCCTATCGCTGCCTTGGTTGGGGTGATGTTCATGGTGGTTATTGGCACGTTTGAATGGGGCAGCTTTAATCTGCTCAATAAAATCCCGCGTGCAGACGCTTTTGTCGGCTTATTGGTCACGGTAGTCACTGTGTTTACCGATCTTGCCATTGCTGTGATTGCTGGTGTGATTGCTTCTGCATTGGTGTTCGCTTGGAAGCATGCGGCACAAATTCGTGCGGAGATTGTTGATGAAAAAGATGCCCGTATTTACCATATGCACGGTCCTTTGTTTTTTGCTTCAGCCCATCGTTTTTCAGAGTTGTTCACACCTACTGAAGACCCACAACAGGTAATTGTTGATTTTTCTCACTCAAGGGTGGCTGATCATTCTGCGATTGAAGCTATTGATCAACTGGCAGATAAATACCGCAACGCAGGAAAAGACCTAACATTGCGGCACTTAAGCCGTGATTGCCGCGATTTATTAGATGTGGCAGATAATCTTGTAGAAGTAAATATTGAAGAAGATCCGAATTACCGTATCGCTGATGATCGTTTGGCACATTAAGGCATCGGTTCTTTTTTTAACACCACAATAATTTCGCGAATGGGAAAAAACTTGGCAAAAGAACGCTCGAAGCGTTCTTGACCCATCAATGCTTTGCACACCTTAGCGGGCAATGCCGAGACCCGTAAGTTCAACTCAATCAATGAATAAAAGCAACGGTAATACACAGTGCTAGCAGGCTGGGTGAATTGCAATAAGGCATGCGAACCAAAGTGATGGTAATGCGTCGGGTCTCCCCAGCTTGTCCAATGGGTGTAATGCGGTGTTTTGACCAATAGTGTGCCATTGGGTGCTAGCACACGCCAGCATTCTTCCATCAAACGCACGGGTGAGCGCACATGTTCAATCACATGGCTGCATACCACATGGTCAAAGCTTTGATCGGCAAAAGGAAAATGTCCTTGCTCAAAATCTGCCAATACATCAGCATCCGATGATGGGTGATGATCCAAGCCGATAGCTTCAGGGACTTTGTTTGGCCCGCAGCCAAGATCCAACACGCGCATGTTCACACCTTTATTCTTTGATTTTTCGTAAACGTTGGGCAAGTTCCCTCGCTTGGTCAACGCCATCAACCAAGGCAATGCGCACATAACCCTCCCCAGGGTTAATATCATCTACGCCCAATACCGATAGATAAGCCCCCGGTAATAAGCGAATACCTTGTTCAACCCATGCCTTGCGAGCAAAGTTTTCACCATTTTTAACAGCTAGCCAGATAAAGAAAGAACCAGAAGGCGTAGTAATATTACAACCATAAGTTTGCACAAAAGTCTGCACACTTTGCTGGTAGCTATGCAAATGTTGTTGCACATGGGTTTCATCTTGCCATGCGTGACAAGCAACATGTTGCAATGGCAATGGTGTTGCAGCCCCGCTATAACTGCGCAAACGAAGAAACGCAGCAATCAATACAGCATCACCTGCAATAAAGCCAGAGCGTATCCCTGGTAACGCAGAGCGTTTCGATAATGAGTTCATTACCAAACAACGGTGGTAATCCTTGCGCCCTAAAGCATGCGCCACAGCCAGCAAACCAACAGGCGATGTATCCATGTAGATCTCTGAGTAACACTCATCTGACACAAGGGTAAAGTCATAACGGTCAGCCAATGCCAAGAGGCGAGTATAGTAGCCAGCATCAGCAACCCAGCCCGTTGGATTACTGGGGGAACAAACATAAAACAATGCGGTATTATTCCACACACTCTCAGGGATAGCATCCAGATCGGGGGCAAAACCATTGTTTGCCATGCAAGGCACAGCAAAAGGACGTGCGCCAGCGGTAATCGCTGCACCCTGATAAATTTGATACATCGGGTTGGGCATCAATACCCACGGTTTTATTTGGGCATCAGGGTCAACCACGGCATGAGCAATGCCAAAAAGTGCCTCGCGGGTTCCATTGGCAGTGAGTACCTGTGTTTCGGGGTTGATTGCGGGCAAGGAATAACGCTGCTGCAACCAATCGGCAATGGCTTGGCGCAAAGGCAAGATGCCGCCCGTTGGTGGGTATTTGCTAAAGCCTGCCATGTGCTGCGCAAGTATCGGTGCAACAAACGATGGCAATGGCAAACGTGGCTCACCAACACTGGCTAAAATGATAGGTAAATCATTTGCTGGTGCAAGGTCTTGCAGCAACGTTTGCAAACGGACAAAGGGGTAATCATCCAATTGCTGCAAACGGGGGTTATTCATGAGCCGCCATAGCTTTCGCATGAATGGTTTTACTCCAAGCACCTAAACGTCCTTCGCTATCAATAGCGCGAAGGCGGTACAAAAAGCGATGCGTACCCGCTTCCATGCGAATGACTTTGGTGATCTCTTTGCCTGTATTCAGTGAATGGGGTTGTTGCTCAAAATAGCGTCGCCACATATCAGGGCATTTGCAATAAGGGTCTAACTCCGCCCGATCAAGTTGGTAGCCAATACCACCCACGCCGCCATCAAGGTGGAACGTCAGTTTCATAACGTTTTCGCTATGGCTGATAGCTAATTTACTGATCTTGGGGGGGGTATTGCTAGCCATCACCTGCGGTGCTTCTTTGCGTCCACAAGCAGTAAACAATAAGGCTGCGATAATCAACCATAGCCATGGGCGAAAATCGCCGAATGTATTTTTTTTCATAGGTGTTCAATCTCCAGTTTCTCACGCCACAAGATGCATTGTTTGCGCACTTGCGCAGGTGCTGTGCCACCAATATGGTCACGGGCAGCAACACATTGTTCTACCGATAATGCACGCACCATGGCAACATCTAAACGCGCATCAATACTTCGGCATGCAGACTCTGGCATGGCATCTAAGGTGCAATCATTGGCAATACACCACGCCACAGACTGCCCAACAATGGCGTGCGCTTCACGAAAAGGAATACCCTTACGCACCAAGGCATCGGCAAGGTCTGTGGCTGTGGCAAAACCCGATGATGCTGCTTCGTGCAAGCGGGCTTTATGCACTGTGATGTCTGGCAACATATCACCAAACACACGCAAACACCCTTCGAGGTTATCCAAGGCATCAAAAATAGCTTCTTTATCTTCTTGCATATCTTTGTTGTAAGCCAGCGGTAGCGACTTCATGGTGACTAAAATAGAGACCAACGCACCAATAATACGCCCTGATTTACCCCGTACCAATTCAGGCATATCAGGGTTTTTCTTTTGTGGCATGATGGATGAGCCAGTGCAAAAAGCATCAGGAAGATCAATAAAGGCAAATTGCGCACTCATCCAGTTAATCAATTCTTCTGAAAAACGTGAAAGATGAATAGCAGTAATGGAGGCGGCAGCGAGTAACTCCATAATAAAATCACGGTCAGAAACCGAATCCAATGAATTTGCCGTTGGTGCATCAAAGCCTAGTTCTTTGGCCGTTTGCCAACGATCAATGGGGAAAGTACTGCCTGCCAATGCTGCTGCCCCTAAAGGGCATTCATTCATGCGTTTTCGCGCATCGAAAAAACGCCCTTGATCACGCGAGAACATCTCAATATACGCCAATAAATGATGTCCCAAAGTCACAGGCTGCGCACTTTGCAAATGGGTAAAACCAGGCATGACGGTATCGGCATGCGTTTCTGCCAAGGTTAATAATACCTTTTGCAGGGTATAAATTCGCGTAATCAAAGCATCAACGCGCAACCGTAAAAACAAACGGGTATCCGTTGCTACTTGATCGTTCCGAGATCTCGCAGTATGCAAACGCTTGCCTGCATCACCAATTTTTTCAGTCAAGCGGGATTCAATGTTCATATGCACATCTTCTAAATCAACACGAAAAGTGAATGCACCACTGGCAATTTCTGCCTCAACATCATCCAGACCTTGAAGAATAGTTTGCACATCATCTTTACTAAGAATTTTTTGTACCCCAAGCATACGGGCATGCGCCCGCGAGCCTGCAATATCCTCTCGATACATGCGGGCATCAACGTGAATAGAGGTGTTAAACGCCTCAACAAATTCATTGGTCGGTGATGCAAAACGACCACCCCAAGGTTTTTCAGACATAATATAAAGCCACTCCCTAAAGCACATGTTTTGCCGCCAATGGTATCAATGAGAGCAGCAAATGAAACGGGTACTGCAATCAGTATATCATTGATGCTACACAGATAGTACTAATATACTTTTTTGATGCGACAAACGACAACCAGTTAAATCTAATCCATGATGCCCACCTTGTTGCAACCAAGTATCAATCAACTGAATATGCCTGCGCCCTAAAACACGTCCTGCGCCACAAGTGTGTGCCATCATGCGTTGTAATATTTCTACACGCACGGGTTGAACGCATGCCTGCCATGCTAACCATGGTACTTGGCAGTGCTGTGTTTTTTTGTCTATAATAATGGTATCAGCAAGTTGCATCACTTGATGATTTAATAGGGTAGCTTGTTTCTGCCAACGAAGAAAAAGCAGAGTGGGCGCGTAGCCTGCTGTGGTCATTGCTGGAAATAACCGATGCCGTATGCGATTGCGCCACAAGGAAAGATCATCGTTGCTTGGGTCTTCAATGGTCGTTACGCCTGCTTGAATAAGGGCTGCACTCAACCGATTTTTGCTAATATGCAACAAAGGGCGAAGAATATGTAACCCTGATATCCATCGTTCATCATGCATACCACGACAGCCTTTAAAACTCGCGCCTTGCAACAAACGCATGCATACCGTTTCTGCCTGATCATCGGCATGATGGGCTAGGCATAGGGTTGTTGTATTGTGTTGCTTACCAAGGTAAGAAAACGCTTGATAACGCCCCTCGCGTGCTAAACCTTCACGATTATTTTGTTGAGGAGAAGGCAGGCGTTGATGAAAAAAAGGAATGCCCCATTCCTTTGCTTGAGCGGCTAATTGGTCACAGCATATTGCCGAGTCATCATGCCATGCATGGTCAATATGCCATGCATGGACATTATAGCCACCTTGCTTTAACGCCAATAAAAGAGCGGTAGAATCAACGCCGCCAGACCAGCCTACAGCAATAGCTTGCCGCTTTACTTTTAATAAATCCAATGCACACGCGGAAGCAGCTAGCCATTGCTCGGCATCAACTAATACCTTCAGGGTTTTGGCCAGTTAGTGAGAAAATGATCGTTTATTTCAGTGTAGGCTTCAGAATCTGAGTCCAACCATTCGTATAAGTCTACATCAACACTCGCCAACCGTGGGCGACCGACTTTGAGCAAAATAGTACGTTCTTTGGGTTCAGCGCGGGTAGAAAAAACAATAAACTCTAAATGTAGCATAGGAATGCGAAAACGCGCAAACAAGGGAAGCCCAGATTCTTTGTCTAGGCTAAATTCTCGGATATAAATACTGTTTCCTAGCCCAACAATCAATTCGTTGACCACCTGCTTGGTCAGTCCAAAACCTGTGTTGTACAGCATCGAAACAGCTTGCCCCGCGCCGACATCAATTCGCTCGACACGCACGCCGCCCAAAGGTTTTCTTACGGCTTTATGATCGCGCCAAGCAATCACTTGACCTGCACCATCGTCATGCGACACACCAGCATCAGCCTGCACCACAGCAGGTGATACTGCCATATCGTACTTTCGATCACCAGGGCGATTGTAAGCGGCAAAATTCCAGTCACCAATGAGCGTCACACACATCGAGATTGGGTGAATTTCTGCCTTTTCAAACTTGGTGCTAACTTCTTTAAACAAGTGATTCAACAATGCACGCAAATCAAGACAAAAGTTAGTGAGAGGACGAACCAAACCACGCACAGAACAACCCGATGCTGAGATGTCATCCAAGAATAAATGCGGACTCTTTTTTACTAAGTCAAGAAACTGCGGCATCAATTCTTTTTCTAAAAAAATAGAAATTTCTTTATGCGCAAAAGCAATGCCCACCAAATAATCTGACCAAGCAACACGCAAGCAAGCTTGTTTGGTGGATAATGATGTGCCGCTGTGCAGTGAAAGATTAGCATCTGTACGGAAATAAATTAACTCACCATCTTCCCAATGGGTTACCAGTAACTTGTCTGATTCAGCACCGCGTTTTTTCTCACCCATGCTGCCACGTTTGTCTTGCCATACTTGTTCGGAAATGCGGCGTGCGCATTCAATCCGCACGTCTTCTTCAAATACACGAAAGGCATTAAGAATACGCTCATCAGCCAGCCAAGGTTTTTCTGTTTTTGGCGTTTTTCCTGCAATACGCATGATCAGCCAATCAACCAGTAATATGCCTTTGCTATCTTGCAAAAGTTTTAATACGCCAACAGGAAGTGTTTCTGGTTTAGCGAGTAATTGATCCAATTTTTTGGCATCTAATACCCATTGCATCCAAATGCCTTGACCTGTTTTTTCGGCTAAATCCCATAACGATAAACGTACCCAGCTACGCTTTAAAAAGTGTTCACCCATGCGATCTTTGGCAAGCAAGGGAAGCATGCCCGCCTCATGTTTGGCATCAATTTTTTCACGCAACTTACGCAATCGTGGAATAAGCTCTGGCTCTAAACCATAAGCCATGATCACATAACGATCATCCCCCAGCAATGAAGCGTTAGGCTGACGGTTTAAAAAAGCAATCGGAGTGACAGGAATAGTCATCAACTCATAAGCAACAATGCGATTGATTTCTACCGTGCCTTCCACATTGTCTTGAAGAAAACGGCGCAATGCCCAATCGTACAAACCGCCAATAACGCAGACCATAATATGATCTGTTTGCCCTTCATATTTATGGGGTAAGTTACTGATGCCTTCGCGCAATAGCCGAAGCATCAAGATATTAACGGCTGCAATCCAAGGTGCGGTATCGGCTTTGTCTTGCCGCCACGACTGCTGCCACATTTTATGCCATGTTTCAATCAAGGCGACACCACCATTGGCTTCTGCTGACCAATGGTGCAATAAATTTTGGGGGATATGAGGGTAACGCTTGCGTAAAAATTGTATCATTTCACGCGCTAGCGGACTCATCTTTGGCAACTGATGCCCCGATACTCGCGTACCCTTAATAATATAACGTTCGGTATAATCGTATAAATGCTTAATTGCCGCCGAGAAAATATTCAGCAGTTCGTTTTCTAAGGCATAAGGCAAGTATTCGCGGGCATCCTCGCCTGATATGCGTATTGGCATGCGTCGCACATCAATGTTGCACAGTGCCGTTGGCTCGTCACCGCGTGCAATAATTGGACGGTACCAACTCCAACGGTATTCAAAATAATCAGGGGACAACATTGAATAAAAACTCCTTAAGCATGCGTAAGCAATACAGCGAGGGTCATTGCCTGTCGGCGGTTGTCCACTTAGCCTTGCCGCGATGTTGATCAAACACAATACAAAGCAATCTATACAATCATGGAACACACAACATAGGAGAACGTCTCACATTTTTACCAGCCATGCGATAATCGTTATTTTTATTGTTTTATGTGTGACCTGCATCACAGATGTAACAGCAGAAGAACGCGCAGCCCACGCCCCTATTGAAGCCACGTTGCCAGCCATTGGCAGCGTATTGCATTGGATCGCACCAGAAATTAATGTGCATTGCTTATTGCCTGAAGGGGCAGAACCCCATCATTTTCACCCCAGTGCGAGGCAATTAGAACGTGCCAACAACAGTGTATTGCTGGTTCGCAGCAGCCGCGATGATCTGGCATGGTTTAAAGCCCAGCGTGTACAGTCTACGCATGTGCTTGATCTTTGGCAGTATGATAAAAAGGGCAATAATCACGCTTGGTTGTTACCGTCTGACATTGAGAACATTGTACCTATTATTACCCGTGCTTTAGTACGTCAGTTCCCCCAGTATCAACATAGCATTGAAGCACGAAAATCTAATCTTGAGAAAGATATAGATGCTGTACAGCAAGCTTGGGAAACACTTGCTGTTTCGCTGCGAAAGCGCGGTGTGATGATGCAGCATGCCGCTTGGCTACCCTTGTTTAAAGCCTACCATATTCCTGTGTTGAGTGTGTTAGAAGCAAGCAGTGCAGGGCATCAGCATGGTTATAATGCAAAAAAACTTGATCAAGCACTGAAGCAATTACAACAGCACCCTGACGCGCTATTGATTGCCGATAAACGACATGATGACAAAGGCTTAAAATGGTTGCAACGGCAACATCCCAGCAGCCCATTGATCTATTTGGATGCTATAGGACAATGCAATCAACCATGGCCTTTATTGATGCAACAAAACATCGACCGCCTTGCAAGCGCAGTCACGGCAAAGTGAGTACAAACGACACCATATTAGAAGCAGACCATATAGGGCTTCGTCTAGCAGGGAAAACTGTACTCAATGATGTTTCATTGTCGCTAGGCACAGGTCACTTTATGGGGATTGTTGGTCCTAATGGTGCAGGAAAAAGCAGCCTTATTTCATTGTTTATCGGTATCCATACGCCTTGCCACGGTCATTTGCGTTTGTTTGGTCAGCCATTAACCGCACGCAACAGAGGGCGGTTGCTTCGCCGTGTGGGGTATTTGCATCAATTGCGTGGGCATCAAGAACACTTGCCGATGCGTGTTAATGATGTGGTGGCGATGGGGCTACCACGTTGGCCTTTGCCTTTGTGGCAATCGGTGCAGGGTAAAATAAATATTGCACAAGCGTTAGAAAAAGTCGATATGCTAAATATGCAATACCATGATTTTCGTGAACTTTCAGGTGGGCAAGTGCAACGGGTGCGTTTAGCGCGTGCTTTGGTGCATCAACCTGAATTGCTCTTGCTTGATGAACCTGCTGCCGCACTCGATAGCAAACAACAACAGCAACTCTATGTTTTATTGCGCGCATTGTGCGATGACAACGGCATGAGTATTATCATGGTGGAACATGATATAGCTGCCATCACAGGGCATGTTGATTCGGTTGCTTGTTTGAACCAACATATTCATTTTCATGCCATGCGAGGCGAACAAATCCCTGAAGATGTGTGGCACAGCATGTATGGTAGCCATATGCATGTGATTGCCCACGATGCGGCTTGTATTGGTTGTGGTTAGTATGCTGCATGATTTTTTGACCAGCCCTGTGATTCATGGGGCGTTGCTTCCTGCTGGTTTGATTGCCGTGGTAACGGCATCTATGTCGGTGATGATTTTAGCCCATCGTTTGTCATTTTTAACGGTCGGGGTTTCTCATGCTTCACTGGCAGGGCTGGGCTTGGCAGTGACATTATCACTCCCGCTCTTGCCGACGGCTACCTTTATTTCGTGTATGTTGGCGATATTGCTGGCATGGATGCCGAAGTCTGATGGCATCAGTGAAGATACGGGAACAGGGCTGTTGTTTGCAGGCAGTATGGCACTGGGTATTGTGCTGTTATCGCAAGTTAGTCAAAGTGAAGTAAACTTATTCAGTTTACTGTTTGGCGATATTTTAACCGTCAATCCCGATGAATCCCGTTGGTTGGTATTTGTTGCGGTTGTTATTATTGTGTTGCTACTTGTTTTTTCTCGTCGTTGGTGGAGCATTGCTTTTGACCCTGTGACTGCGGCAGCATCAGGGCTTGCTGTTGGCCCTTTGAGAATTTTGTTGTATGCCACCGTAGGCATGACAGTGATGATGTGCGTGAAACTCGCTGGTATTGTGTTGACCACAGGTATGCTGGTGTTGCCTGCTGCAACGGCGTGGTTTTGGGGGCGGTCACTGTCGATGTTGTGGGCTATCAGTATGTTTGTGGCGTTAACTGGCACGTACACGGGGCTTTATGTCTCATATGTTCAAGACTGGCCCTCTGGGGCAACTGTTGTGCTGATGTTGTGCTGTATGTTTATGTTAAGCTGGGGAATATCATGGGTAAAAAAAGAACACGGGAAGAAGCAGTTAGAGCAGGGATAATCATCCGTATGTTAGCAGGTTGCTATGATTTGATGATCATACTTGCCGTTGCGTTTATTGCTTTTATTCCTGTTTCTATGGCAGAACAACAATTTGGCGCATCACCTGAATGGTTAAAACAAATTTTGTTGACCGTCTTGGTGTTCGCATACCTTAGTGGCTTTTGGGTCAAAGGTGGGGCAACCACAGGCATGCGACCGTGGAACCTGCAAGTTGCCATGGTGGATACTGGCAATCATCCGACATTATCTATGGCAATTGTGCGTGGCTTTTGCTTGAGTTTAACATGGCTCGCCTTGGCAACAACATTGATGTATATGGCGATGCGACAAACCAATGATCTGATTTTTTTCTTAAGTGCTGCTATTCCTGCAATCAGCCTTTTTTGTATGCTAATTACACCGCAACGACAAGCCTTGCACGATGTTCTAGCAGGAACCAGCGTCTATCGGCTGGATAAAAAAACAGCATGATCTGTTTGTCTTGCGATTAAGCCTTTAATACCTGCACCATGAGCAAAGCACTGCGCCTAGAAAAAGAACAACGCGAGCGTGATGAGTTATTGGATGCTGCTGTTTTTGAGTTAAATCAAAAAATAAATTTAACCATTATTAATATTGACGATGATAAAGCCAATGCATTAACCGACTTATTGCGCGTGCAATTTGTTAATATCATTGCAGAGCTTGATGCCCTGCGTGCTAGCCGCGATGAAGCCCAGATAGCCTTTCAATCAGAACGCATTCGCCAATGGTTAAGCAGTCTTAACCGCAGTGCTTTTATCCCCCTTGCTTTTCGCATTAAGCATTTAAAAAAAATTGAATCCTATTTAGATTTGATTGCAGAAGATATGGGTTCGTTGGTGATGCGTGCATACAAAGTTGGTGTGTTACACATCAAAGAAAAAGCCAGCCAAAGTACAGCATTGTACCAAGAAATGGTGCATGTTACAGGCGTTGCGATTGAGCTTGCCGTGCGCAATATGCTGCGTGGTTTTGCTTTGCACTTAAGCCCTTCTATTTTGGATGTTCGCCAAACTTTTGACTTGGCTCGTTTAGGGCTGGTGATTGCACGAACCTTGGATCAAGACAAAGCCTCTGAAGATATTTTGCGACTTAAACACGCTATGATTCAACATGAATTGTTGCGCCGTATGGACATGTTTAGTCTTACCTCACAAGAGCAAGCCATCGTCAACAAACGATTACATGACTTTGTGCAGCATGCCAACATTGAGTATTTACGTGCAGGAGAAGGGCCTTACTGTATTGATACAGGACCTTATTTGGTCTCTCGCATGGATTACCCCCACTTAAAACCGCGCCGTTCTGGGCATTTATCAGATATTATTTTAATGAATGCTTTTCTTATCCATGCAGAGCAGATGTTTCAACAAGCCGTTGCGGGGGTCGAGGGCATGGGCGGGGTCACGCCAATAAAACTAGAACTGGCTGAACTTCATTTAGAAGATGATGCAGACTCCTTTTCCCTTTGTGCTAAAATGCTATTAAAAACATTCAAAAGCGAAGAACGCTCCAGCAGACAAGGCTTAAGCGAATCGCATTTAACCGTGCCTGTACGGCTAGCATTGACGCAGACTGAAGGCGTATATGCCGTCGATAGTAGCATCTTGTATGATGATTGGGGGGTAGTGAATTTATCTAAGTATGGTGTTATGCTAGAAAGTAATCACGCCCCCTTTCCTGTCTCTGCTTTGATTGAGATTAACTTATCATCAACACCGCGTTATGGCTTAGTGCGCTGGTACCGTGCAACCTTGCAAGGCGATGTGCGCTGCGGTATAGAGTTTATCGCTTCAGAGGTTGTTTCAGCTAAAATAGCCCTGTTGAATTTTAGTTCCTCTGATTCATTAGAAAAATACTGGCTAGCATTATTAGAAAAAGTTCCCTCAGGCTGGAATGTCTGGTTGGGTGGTTGGCAGGGAAAACCCGTAGCCATGACCGTGAATATCAAACGTGAACACAAAGCACATACGGTTTGTCGCATGACACCAACAGGTGACATGGGCGTTAATTATGCCGTGTTTCATATCACAGAAGTAATGTCCGTCGAAGCAACACAGTCCATGCGATCAATGAGTCGAATGAACAGTATTCGCCGCATAGAAGGTAAACACTAACCATGCGTGTATCACAACAGCTTCGTCAAGCTTCAGGCGTTTTGCTATAAAGCAAGTGAACGAGGCTCTAATCATCAATATGCTTTAAAAAGGTCAAGTGCGTAACATCAGTTAATATAGAAGGCTAAAATATCAATATGACCGTTAAATAATCTTTACAACGCTTCGTTATAATGAATAATGCTGCCCCCCATGCAACATATTAGCGATAAAATAAAAGCCCTACGCCAACAACAAAACCTATCCCAACGCGCCCTTGCCGAACAAGCTGGCATCAGTGCTGCTGCGTTATCACAACTGGAATCAGGGCAAAATTCACCGTCTGTGGCAACCTTAGAAAAACTTGCCGATGGCTTAGGCATTGCTATCGCTGCCTTTTTTCTTGATACAGGGAATCAAAAAGATGTTGAAATTTTTGATCTTAATGATCGCCCTATGGTATCACTCAATCAGGGCGGTCGGTTTATTCCGCTCACTGCCTTGCATCACCCGATTGGTTTTGAGCCGATGTTGGTGCAACTGGATGTAGGTGGCAGTTTTGATGAAGGTCAATATGGCATAAACAGTGCGCATGCCTTTGTTTGGGTGCGTAGTGGGCAAGTTGTATTGGAATATGATGATGGTGAATACCCGCTCACTGAAATGCAATCGTTGTATTACGATGCCCGCAAGCAACACAATTGGCGCAATACCTCTGATGCGCCCTGTGAATTATTGATGGTACGTTCTCGATGATCTCATCTGTTGCATTAACGGCTTCCTTGCTGTCGCTATTGCTGACGATCATGGCAGCGATTGCAGCACCATTATTACAATATCACGCCAATACGCAACGGAGCGTATTGTGTGCATTATTAGCGTTGACGGGAATGTTTGCCTGCATTGCAGGTGTTGTAGGGCTGCTTGATGGCGGTGGTCACATCGTATTACCGCTGGGACTTCCTTGGCTACCCATGCATTTGCGGCTGGATGCTTTAGGCGCGTTTTTTTTGTTGGTGCTGGGGGCATTGATTGTACCTGTGGCAATTTATTCGCAAGGGTATTTAAAACATGAACAACGGCTTACCCCGATGGCTGTTTTCTTGCCTTTGTTTGTGCTTGGCATGCTTGGGGTCGTGCTTGCCGATGATGCTTTTACTTTTATGCTATTTTGGGAGTTGATGAGCGTCTCGTCGTATTTCTTAGTGGTTCATGAGCATCATCATGCTGAAAATCGCAAAGCAGGCTTTATTTATTTGTTGATGGCTCACATGGCTGGGCTGTTAATTTTGGGTAGTTTTGCCACCTTGTATGCCGCATCAGGATCGTTTGCCTTTGCTGCCATGCGTGATGCATCGTTATCGCCGTTATGGGCTTCGCTGGCGTTTTTGTTGGCTGGTTTTGGTTTTGGTACTAAGGCGGGTGTTGTTCCCATGCATGGTTGGTTGCCTGATGCCCACCCTGTCGCGCCCTCGAATGTATCGGCATTGATGAGTGGCATCATGCTTAAAGTCGCTATTTTTGGTTTTATTCGCATCACTTGGGATTTAATGGGCAGTGGTGATTTTCAGTGGTGGTGGGGTACATTGGTCTTGGCAGCAGGCTCAAGCTCGGCAGTGTCGGGCGTTTTGATGGCGTTGCAGCAGCATGATCTTAAACGTTTGCTGGCGTATCACTCGATTGAAAATATCGGCATCATTCTTATTGGTTTGGGTTTGGCGATGTTGTTGGCACACTTTGGTCACACCACGCTTGCCGCTTTAGGTTTGATTGCTGCCTTGTACCACACCATCAACCATGCCTTGTTTAAAGGCTTGTTGTTTATGGGGGCTGGTGCGGTGTTGCACAGCACTGGCTCGCGCAATATGGAAGCCATGGGTGGTTTGATTCATCGCATGCCTTGGACGGCAGCCTTGTTTTTGGTGGCGTGTATTTCGATTTCTGCGCTGCCGCCTTTTAATGGTTTTGTTTCTGAATGGTTGACCTTTCAAACGGCGTTGATGGCTCCCCAGTTGGACGGTGCGTTGCTTACTGCGATTGTGCCATTTTCCGCAGCC
Organism: uncultured Zetaproteobacteria bacterium; assembly: GCA_964458185.1. GTDB lineage: Bacteria > Pseudomonadota > Zetaproteobacteria > Mariprofundales > Mariprofundaceae > AB-137-C09. The sequence continues at coordinate 5,563 of CAYWFG010000014.1, read as the reverse complement.
ATGCTGGCATTGGCTGGTGCTTTGGCGGCAACCTGTTTCGTCAAAGTTTTTGGCGTGGTTTTTTTAGGTCATGCACGCAGCGATAGAGCAGCCGATGCCAAAGAGGTCGATGCTTGGATGCTGGTAGGCATGATCATTCCCGCGCTCTGTTGTTTGCTGCTGGGGGTATTACCTGCCCTTTTTATTCCCATGATTGACCATGTTGCACAATCATTATTGCAGACATCATTGCTCGCCTCAAACCACGGGCAAGCCATAGTGGGAATGGATTGGCTATGGCTAACGCCTATTGATGCTTCGCATGCCTCGTATTCTGCGCCCACTGTATTATTCGGTATGTTGTTGCTTGGCGGATTGGCTTTTTGGTGGTTGCACCCCAAAGGAACCACCATTCGACGTAGCAAGATGTGGAGTTGTGGCAACCCCCATACCCATACCCGCATGCAATACAATGCCACCAGTTTTTCGCAACCACTGCGACGTATTTTTACCTATTTTTATCAGCCTGATGAACATGAACATGCCGAACGGCATCAACACCCATTGCTTACCACACGCATTAAATATGTGGTGCATGTCAGTGATTTAGCGGTTACACGGCTTTATTACCCCTTGGGGCGTGCAACACTATGGTGTGCAAAATGGATTCAACACGAACACCAACGTGGTATTCATGCCTACTTGGCTTACACCTTTGCTACGGTGTTATTGCTGTTGGTGGTTTTTGCATGAACTCCATCTTTTTTCAATCTTTTCAAGCTGTTTTAATGATCATGTTGGCTCCTTTGGTGGTTGGTTTTTTATCGACCATCAAAGCACGTCTACAAAACCGACGCGGTGCTGGCATGATGCAACCTTGGCGTGATATTCAAAAATTATTCGCCAAAGAAGTGGTCTTGGCTGATCACGCTTCGTGGATTTTTCGTTTCACGCCTTATGTGGTGTTTACTGCCACGGTGATGGCAGCGAGTGTCGTTCCTGCGTTATTGCTTGATACACCATTATCGTTGACTGCTGATGTGATTGCACTGGTGGCATTGCTGGCATTGGCACGTTTTTTCTTAGCCTTAGCGGGGATGGATATTGGCACGGCTTTTGGTGGCATGGGGGCAAGCCGTGAAATGACGTTTTCTGCCCTTGCTGAACCTGCCATGTTGATGAGTGTATTGGTGTTGGCAATTGGTGCGCACAGCACCAACATCACCACCATGATTGCCCACAGTCTTGCCACGCCTTTTTTCTTGCAACCTTCGATTCTTTTTGCTTTGGCAGCGATGTTGATGATTGCCGTGGCAGAAACAGGGCGTATTCCGATAGATAACCCCACCACACATTTGGAACTAACCATGATCCATGAAGCAATGTTGCTGGAGTATTCAGGGCGACACTTAGCCTTGATGGAATGGGCTTCGATGATCAAACTATTGCTGTTTGCGACCTTGATCATTGATCTGTTTATACCGTGGGGCATCAGTGCCGATCCTTCATGGTTGGGGATTGTGTTGGCTTTGGCATTATGGCTGTTTAAATTGATGGTTTTATTGGTGGTGTTGGCAGTGTTTGAAACATCAATGGCTAAATTAAGGTTGTTTGACATCCCCGAATACTTAGGAACGGCTTTTGTGTTAGCCTTTTTAGGTCTGATGATCCATTACATGCTGGAGGTCGCGGCATGAGTGCTTTATCATTTCAACCCTTGATCAATGGCATGGCTGCACTGACCTTGCTGATTTCTTTTGCACTGCTGGCACAGCATCGGATGCTTTCAGTGTTGCACTGGTTTGCGGCACAAGGCTTGTTGCTTGCTGCTACCGCTGCCGTGGTTGCTTACAGTTCGGGCGAGCATGCGTTGTATATATCAGCAATCATGACTTTTTTCCTCAAAGGTCTTTTGTTGCCTTGGATGCTATGGCGGGTGATTCGCCAGTTGCATGTACATCGTGAGGTAGAGCCTTTGATGAACAGTGGGCTGACGGTAATCCTTGCCATTGGCATCACCCTTTTTTCGTTTCATATTATTCACCCGATAGAAGTCCATTCTGATTTAATGACGCGAAATTCTTTGGCGATTGCAACGGCTTGTGTGTTTTTAAGTATGTTGATGATGATTACTCGAAAAAAAGCCATCACACAGGTGATTGGTTTTCTTGCGGTAGAAAATTCCTTGTTTTTTGCTGCCATTGGTGCGACCAATGGCATGCCCCTCGTGGTAGAAATTGGCATTGCTTTTGATGTATTGATTGCCGCGCTGATTTTTGGTTTGTTTTTCTTTCAAATTCGCAACACATTTGAATCAATGGAGCTTGATACCCTCAATGCCTCGTTGATTCATCAGGATGACGACGAATGATATTTTTTCTTGGCACACTGTGTACACCGTTGCTGGGGGGATTACTGCTTGCCGTGATTCGCAGCCCTATTGTTGCGGCGCGGGTAAATATTGCTGTCTCATCGTTAACATTTATCTTTAGTTTATTTTTGGCTGTTGAAGTGTTGGGAGAAAACACCATTCATGCCATGAATGATTGGTTTTATGTCGATGCTTACAATGTATTTCTTGTTGCATTGACTGCTTTTGTCGGCATGACGACGACGGTTTTTTCCAAGCCTTATATGCGCCACGAATGGGAAACGGGTCGCGTCAACGAACGCCGTATGCGGCTTTACCATAGCATGTATCAGTTTTTTCAATTTGGCATGTTGTTGGGCTTTACCAGCAATAATATTGGCGTGTTGTGGGTATCATTAGAACTGGCAACCTTGGCGACCGTGTTGCTGGTCTCGCTCTACCGTACCCCTGCAGCCATTGCGGCGGCATGGAAGTATTTTATATTGTGCGGTATGGGCATTGCATTGGCATTGTTTGGCACGATTTTGGTGTTTTTCACATCGTCAACGGTGTTGGGGCATGGCAATGAAGCGTTAACATGGTCGTTGCTTTATGCCCATGCAAGCGAACTTGACCCTGCGGTGATGGGCATTGCCTTTTGCTTTTTGATGGTGGGTTATGGTACCAAGGTTGGTCTCGTTCCTATGCATGCATGGTTGCCCGATGCTCATGGTGAAGGGCCGACCCCTGTATCGGCAGTGTTATCAGGCTTGCTACTGAATCTTGCCTTGTATGCCTTGGTGCGTTTTAAAATGCTGGTCGATGGGGCAACAGGGGGGGATATGGCAGGGCATATCATGATGGGCTTTGGCATGGTTTCGCTACTCGTTGCTGCCATGTCGCTGCACAAGCAACGTGATATTAAACGCATGTTTTCTTTTTCATCCATTGAACACATGGCATTGATGACCTTTGCTTTTGGCATTGGCACGCCATTGGCAGCGTTTGCGGCATTGTTGCACATGACGGTGCATTCTTTGGTTAAATCAGGCATCTTTTTCACTGTTGGTCATGTGGCTCAAATCATGGGAACGCAAAAGATGTCAGCCATTCGTGGTTTAATGGATCATAACCCTGCCATTGCATGGGGTTTGTTGATTGGTACGGCAGCGATTGCAGGCTTCCCGCCCTTTGGTGTCTTCATGAGTGAGTTTTTATTGTTTACGGCGACGTTGGAATCATACCCGTGGCTTGCTGTGCCACTGTTGTTAGGCTTGTTGATTGCCATGGCTGGTTTGTTCCGATTTGTACAACCGATGGTGTATGGTGACACCAGCACACAAGCTAGGCATGTATCGGTGAGTATGATGCCTGTGTATATCCATTTTGGTTTGGCACTGTTGTTGGGGCTTGCTATTCCAGAGTTTTTATCCCAATGGTACCATCAAGCTGCTACGTTAATTACAGGGAGCCATGGATGAGCAAAACAAGCAACACATGGTTTGCCGAACGCTTGGGGGATCATGGTATTCATTCACGCTACCTTGAAGATCATCACCCTGCCCACATGCCTTGTTTAGAAATCAGACGTTTGGATTGGGCGCATGCTGCCGAAGAAGCCAAACGGTTAAGCATGCGTTTTGTTGCCCTATGGCTGGCAACAGCGGGGCATCATGATGATCAAAAACATTTGTATGCTTATATGGCTTACGCCCACCCTCAACATCGCCATGTTTTATTGCGTAGCCCTGTACGGTTAGACAAACCAGAAATTGCCAGCATCAGTGCGCATTACATCGCCGCCTCTCGCATGGAACGCCATATGCACGATATGTTTGGCATCACCCTACAAAAAACATCTGATAGCAGAGCATGGATCAAACACGAACATTGGCAAGATGATGCAACCCCTTTGCGGCATGAGTTCGATGGCAAAACCCCTTTAGTATCTGACCCTGACCGCAGCGGCATTGATTATGATTATGTCAGTTGCGACAGCGAATGCGTGTATGAAATTCCCGTAGGGCCTGTGCATGCAGGGATTATTGAACCGGGGCATTTCCGTTTTTTGGCAGTGGGTGAAAAAATCCTCAACATGGAAGCGCGCTTGGGCTATGTGCATAAAGGCATTGAAAAAGCGATGGAAGGTCGCAATGTCAATCAAGGGTTAATGCTTGCCAGTCGCATTTCAGGTGATTCGACCGTGGCGCATGGTTGGGCGTTTGCTCAAGCGTGTGAATATGCAGCGAATATCAATATAGCTAAACGTGCCAGTTATATTCGTGGCGTGTTGTGCGAGCGTGAACGAATGGCAAACCATATTGGTGATATTGGTGCTATTTGTAACGATGCTGCATTCCCCTTTATGCATGGGCAATGCGCACGGCTACGCGAAGATATGGCACGTTTGCATGCCAAAGTGTTTAATCATCGTTTATTGATGAATACCATCACCATGGGCGGTGTGGCAAACGACCTTGATCCAGCAGCTTGCCAACAACTGCTACAACAAACCCGAACCATTGCCGCAGAGATAGAGCGATTACGCACTATTTATGCCGACACACCATCCATTCAACAACGGGTGATTGGCGCAGGTATCGTCACGGTTAATGCCGCAGCAGATATAGGTTTGCTCGGCTATGTGGGGCGAGCATCAGGGCATTACCCCGACGAACGTATCGAAGAAGCCTATGCCCCTTACAATGATCTTGATGTTGCAATCCCGCAAGGCAAACAAGGCGGCGTTGCGACCCGTGTTTGGGTTCGGTTTGAAGAAATCGCCGATGCAGCACGCATGATTATAAGCTTGCTGGAGACCCTGCCTGACGGTGATATTCAGACCCCATGGAAATCACCAACTGTAGGCGTATCGGGTTTTGCCTCTATTGAAGGCTGGCGTGGTGAAATTGCCGCGTGGGTGCGTTTTGCTGAAGGAGGATGGATTGATCGTTATTTTGTTCGTGACCCTTCAGTGATCAATTGGTTGGGGTTGGAACTGGCAGTGCGTACTGTGCCTGTGCCTGACTTCCCTTTGGTGAATAAATCATTCAACTGCTCGTATGCAGGCAACGACCTATAAATATGTTGGCTTCCCTTTTAAGACGGGACAATAATAAAATCAAGGGGTTACAGCATGTTAGAAAATCACTTTTTTAGTTGCAGCTTGTCCCGTCTTAAAAGGAAAGCCCGAAGTTTATCCTGTCATTCTGCGCGAAGTTTACCCTGTCATTC
>CAYWFG010000013.1:0-61036 GCA_964458185.1 uncultured Zetaproteobacteria bacterium | reverse complement strand
CGACTTTTCTAAGGTCAATAAATTCTGCTAACCCACTTGAGTTTTACAAGAGCCTCCCAGGTCATTATCAGTTTGAAGCCATTCACCCGTTCACGGACGGTAATGGACGGACGGGGAGAATCCTTAACCTATTGTTTTTAATTGACCAAGGCTTGCTTGATATTCCTGTGCTCAACCACAGCGCGACCGAAATAAAAGCAAGAAAATATAAAAAGTCTGTAAGTTATTGATTTATATGGTGGGGCGTGTTGGTTTCGAACCAACGACCCGCTGATTAAGAGTCAGCTGCTCTACCAACTGAGCTAACGCCCCCATAACTGGGGTGGACGAGGGGATTCGAACCCCCAACAACTGGCATCACAAGCCAGGGCTCTACCATTGAACTACGTCCACCATCGTAACGGCTTCCTGCATCGGCATTGGTGCGCCTGGCAGGAATCGAACCTGCAACCTACGGATTAGAAGTCCGTTGCTCTATCCGATTGAGCTACAGGCGCAGGTTGTGAAAAAGTTGGTTAATGGTCGGGGTGGAGGGATTCGAACCCCCGACCCTCTGGTCCCAAACCAGATGCGCTACCAGGCTGCGCTACACCCCGAATTAACCAAGACCCGTGTGAATCACGGGCGGCGCAGTCTGTTGTGGTTTATTCTATTCGTCAACGAAAATTTTAAACACACGCTAATTTACGCCATAAACTTATTACTTCCCTGCTAAAATTATTGCAAAAACAGAGCTACTCTGAAGGATGCGCCGCCATTCGCCCCTTGCTGTTGGGTGAAAACAATCGTCATGGAGTCCGTAAATGAGCGCTGTTGTGGTGGTAGAATCGCCTGCTAAGGCAAAGACAATTGAGAAATACCTTGGTGCAGGCTACAAAGTGCTTGCCTCTTACGGTCACGTTCGTGCCTTCCCCAAAAAAGATGGCTCTGTTGCCCCCGAACATGACTTTGCGTTAACCTATGAAGTCATTGAAGACAAAAAGAAACGCCTTGATGCTATCGAAAAAGCATTAAAACGTGCTGATACCCTTATACTAGCCAGCGATTTGGATCGTGAGGGTGAAGCCATTGCATGGCATGTAGCCGATGAGTTAAAATCCCGTGGTTGTCTGGAAGGGAAGACTGTCGAGCGTATCACCTTCCATGAGATCACCCGCAAGGCGATTCAATTGGCGATAGCCAAACCATCGCAAATTAATATGCCTTTGGTGGATGCGCAACAAGCACGCAGTGCTTTGGATTATTTGGTGGGTTTTACATTATCACCCTTGTTGTGGCGAAAAGTGCGCAGCGGCTTGTCTGCTGGGCGGGTGCAATCGGTATCTTTGCGCCTTATTTGTGAACGCGAAGCGCACATTCGTGATTTTAAACCACGCGAATATTGGACGATTCATAACGATTGTCAGGTGGGTGATGGCATATTTTCCACTCAGCTTCATGCCATGGATGGTAAAAACCTCACCAAGTTTGCCATTGAAAGTAGTGTGCCAGCCAAAGCGGCTGCCAAACGGGTCGAAAAAGCCAAGTTCACAGTTGAGACTGTACAAAAAAAACAAGCCAAACAACAGCCTGCACCGCCTTTTATTACCTCAACGCTACAAATGGAGGCTGCACGCAAACTCGGCTTCACAGCGCGAAAAACCATGCAGTTGGCACAGCGTTTGTACGAAGGCGAAGAAATCGACGGCGAACGGGTGGGTTTGATCAGTTATATGCGTACCGATTCGGTATCTATATCCGAAGAAGCCATTGATGATATGCGCCAGTATATTGCCGCAAACTTTGATGCTTCTTACCTCCCCAAACAGGCACGCCGTTTTAAAACCAAAAGCAAGAATGCACAAGAAGCCCATGAAGCGATTCGCCCGACCGCTGTCGATCGTACACCTGAAAAACTTAAAAACACCTTAGAGCATGATGCATGGCGTTTGTACGACTTGATTTGGAAGCGTACCCTAGCCACCCAAATGTCGCCTGCTTTGTTGGATCAAGTTCGTGCTGATATTCGCAGTCAATCATTGATGTTGCGAGCTTCTGGCTCAACCTTGGTCTTTGCAGGTTTTAGAACCTTGTATATCGAAGGCACGGATGAGCCTGTCAAAGAAGAATCGCAAGGCTTATTGCCACCATTAACCGTCGGAGATGCAGTAACCATCAGTAATGTTACGCCCAAACAACATTTCACTGAACCCAAACCACGCTTTTCAGAAGCGACACTGGTCAAAGATTTAGAAAGTCACGGCATTGGTCGTCCTTCCACCTATGCCTCCATTTTGAATGTATTGCGTGAACGTAAATACGTCGATATGGATCGCAAGCGTTTTGTTCCTACCGAAGTGGGTGAAATTGTTAATACTTTTCTTACCCGTTATTTTGATGATGTGGTCGATGTAGGCTTTACCGCAGGTGTAGAAGACAAACTGGATGCTATCGCTCGCGGTGACTGCGAGTGGAAGCCTTTGTTGCGTGAGTTTTGGGCACCCTTTAAAAAACAAGTCGATCATACTATGGAGAACGTCACCCGCGCTGATGTCACCCATACTGAAACCGATCAAGTATGTGATCAATGTGGTAAGCCTATGGCAATTAAATTGGGGCGTTACGGACGTTTTTTAGCCTGTACGGGCTACCCTGAATGCAAAAATGCTAAACCCTTGAACGACGATAAAGATAAACCCACGGCAGAACCAGAGCTTAGCGACCAAACATGTGAAAAATGCAATGCACAGATGGTGATTAAAGTAGGGCGTTACGGTAAATTCCTTGGTTGTTCGGCTTACCCTGAATGCCGCAATATTCAACCCATGGAAAAACCCAAAGATACAGGTGTAGCCTGCCCTGAATGCAATAAAGGAACATTTTTAGAAAAAAAATCCCGTCGAGGAAAAATCTTTTATTCCTGCTCTACTTACCCCAAATGCAAAAACGCTTTGTGGAATCCCCCTGTTGCACGCCCTTGCCCGCAATGCCAAGCACCTTTTATTACCAAAAAAACGACCAAACGTCGTGGTACAGAATGGGTATGCGTCAACGAAGAATGCAAATGGAGCGAGGCTGTTGCTGAAGATGAAGCGTAACTTGTTTTGACAGTACAGTGCAAAATAGCCATGCTTGCCCTGCTCGGTGAGGGCATGTTTTGGTTTAGGAGTTGCTCGTGCAACAAAAAATGATGCGTTTCTTGTATGTTAAGGAACGAACCTTGGGCAATACGCTCTCTCGCGTTGGTCGTTACTGGTGGCATATTTGGCGGCGCACGCCAATTCACCACCCTCGAAAACTTATTCCTTATGCTGCGACACTATTGCTGCTGTTGGCAATGCTTCCTGGTCCTGATGTGCGCGCTAGCATCCGTATGTCGCATGTGGAATGGCTGCCTGCAGAACTTTCCACGGCTGATACCAACACCGATCCCGTGTGGGATTACACTTTGCAACGGGGCGACGTTAGCAGTTCTGTGTTACAAACAATGAATTTTAATTACCAAGATGTGTTGGATATGAATACTGCCAGTCGCAGCGTTTTTTCATTTAAAAAGATGCGTGCAGGGCATCGCATTCAGCGTAAAGACCAAGGGGGATTTACCCGTGTGTGGTACGATGTTGATGCCACACAGCGTTTGCAATTAGAGAAAAAAGGCGATACTGCATGGAAGGCTTCGCTATTGCCTCGCCCGCTTCGTCGTTTTAAACAACATACTCATGGCATTATTGAAGGAAGCTTGTTTATTGCCGCAAAAAAAGCAGGCATGGACGAGCGCACCACCATGGCATTGATAGATGTGTTCGCATGGGATATTGATTTCGCTCGCAACCTACGCAAAGGTGACCGTTTTGATGTGTATTACGAAGAAGCCTACGACAATCGTGGTGCGCTTGTTTCAACCACCATCTTAGCAGCACGGTTTATCAACCGAGGAAAAAGTTATGCGGCCGTTCGTTATACCGACAAACAAGGTAAAGAAAGTTACTATGCTTTAAATGGTAGCAATTTAAAGAAAGATTTTCTTAAAGCACCTGTAAAATACTCACGTATTTCCTCCCGTTTTTCTCATGGACGCAAGCATCCTATTTTGGGCTATACCCGTGCGCACAAAGGCGTGGACTATGCTGCAAGGACGGGAACACCGATTCATGCCGTTGCTGATGGCATCATCAAAGACGCGGGTCGTCATGGTGGTTATGGTCGTTATGTTCGGATCAATCATCGTAACGGTATCAATACCCGTTATGGGCATTTAAGTCGTTATGGTAAAGGCATTCACCGTGGGGTGCATGTACATCAAGGTCAGGTGATTGGCTACGTGGGCATGAGCGGTTTGGCAACAGGTCCTCATTTGCATTTTGAATACCGCCATGGCAACAAAGCCATCAACCCCTTGCATGTACGTCGTGAAGCAGGTGTACCGATTGCCAAAAAAGAAATGGTACGGTTTAAACAGGCAACGAAAGCTTCCTACCAAAGCTTAGAACGCTATGCCCTGCATCAACAATCAACCCCATGGGGATAAGGAATAACCATCATTGAACGATGATGCTCGACAACGCTGGCTAAACAAAGCCAACAAGGTTTTGAGTATAGAAATTTCAGCACTGGAGGCATTGCAAGCCTCGCTTGCTAATGATTTCTGTGATGTCATCGCCTGTATTCTTGAACTTCAAGGTCGCTTGGTGGTAGTGGGCATGGGTAAATCGGGGATTATTGCCCGTAAAATTGCAGCTACCTTTGCCTCTACGGGTACGCCTGCTTTTTTTGTTCATGCTGCCGAAGCGCAACATGGCGATTTAGGCATGATTACCCGTCAAGATGCGGTGTTATTACTCTCTCACAGTGGTGAAACCGAAGAGGTATGCAACCTCTTGCCGCCGCTGCGCCGCTTGGGTGCAACCTTGATTGCCATGACAGGAAACCCTGATGCCACCCTCGCCAAACATGCCGATATGGTGTTGCATATTCCTGTGAGCCAAGAGGCCTGCCCGATGAATTTAGCCCCGACCGCATCGACCACAGCAGCCCTTGCCTTGGGCGATGCTTTGGCAGTGGTGGTGCTTAAAGAACGTGGTTTCCGTGAAGAAGACTTTGCCCGTGTTCACCCCGCAGGCAGCCTTGGTCGCAAACTTCTAAAGGTTGAAGATGTGATGCATACGGATGTACCCATGGTGTTACAAACGCAACCCTTACGCGATGCGATTACCACCATGAGCAGTCACCGTATGGGTATTACAGGTGTGAAAAATAACGAAGGTTTATGCGGCTGTATTACTGATGGTGATCTTCGCCGTATTTTAGAATCAGGCGATGTGAACTTAGCGCAACCCGCCAAGGCATTCATGCACACCCTGCCACATACCATTGCGCCCAATGTGTTAGCCAGTGAGGCTATTCGCCTCATGGAGGATTTGAAAGTGACATCATTATTCGTTTGTGAACAAACACAGGTTGTAGGTATCGTTCACTTACACGATGCATTGCAAAGTGGTTTAAATTAAGATGACAGCGCATATTGCAAAGAAATATTTCCCTTTTGAGTTAGCCAAATGTGTACGCATGTTGGTACTGGATGTTGATGGCGTATTGAGTGATGGTCGTATTATTTTACTCAATGATGGCGAAGAAGCGAAATCTTTTAATGTGCGCGATGGTCATGGTATCAAGATGTTGCAACGCTGTGGGGTTGAGGTTGCCCTGCTCACAGGAAGAAATTCCAACATCGTTAGTCATCGTGCCAAAGAGCTAGGCATTACTTATATTATTCAAGGCTCATTAAACAAAGACGAAGGCATGGCACACTTATGCCAACAAACAGCCATCGCCCGTCGTTGTTGTGCTTACATGGGTGATGACGTGGTTGATTTACCTGCCATGAAGGGCTGCGCACTAAGCACTGCTCCTGCGGATGCCCATATTGGCGTTTGCCAACGTGTCGATTGGGTTTCGTCTGTTGCTGGCGGTCATGGTGCAGTACGTGAATTGGCTGAAGGTCTGATTTTAGCGTTAGGGCATTGGGATGATATTGTAACGGCACGTTATGGTTTAAAAGCAGATGAATGCGATTGGGAGTGATGAAGTACCAAAGGTCATGAACATCATATCGTTGTTTTCTGGGGCAGGTGGATTAGATAAAGGTTTTGAAGCGGCAGGATTTCAAACTGTATGGGCTAATGAATACGATAAAGATATTTGGGAAACCTTTGAAAAAAACTTTCCCAACACTGCGTTAGACCGCCGTTCTATCAGGGATATTCCATCCCATGAGATACCTTATTGTGATGGCATTATTGGTGGACCACCTTGCCAAAGTTGGAGCGAGGCAGGGACTTTAAAAGGCATTGAGGATCAAAGAGGGCAATTGTTTTTTGAGTTTATTAGAATTTTAAGGGATAAGAAACCAAAGTTTTTTCTTGCAGAAAATGTATCAGGCATGTTAGCCCAACGCCATGCACAGGCAATAAAAAATATTAAGGCATTGTTTTCAGAAAGTGGTTATCATTTATCTTTCGCTCTTTTAAATGCCGTTGATTATGGTACACCGCAAGATAGAAAAAGAGTATTTTTTATTGGCATTAGAAAAGACTTAAACATTACATTTGAGTTTCCTAAGCCATTAAGAAAAAAGCAATGTTTAAAAGATGTTATTGCCGATATTCAAGAAAGTGCATTGTCTGCAAAAGAAAAACAAAAAACCAATGGCGAGCAATGTTGCTTGCCTAATCATGAATACATGACGGGTGGTTTTTCGAGTATTTATATGTCTAGAAATCGGGTGCGCAGTTGGAATGAGCCATCTTTTACCATACAAGCTGGCGGAAGACATGCACCGATTCATCCACAAGCACCAAAAATGCAATTTATTGAACAAGACAAAAGAGTTTTTGTTCAAGGTAAGGAGTATTTGTATCGACGTTTAAGTGTTAGGGAGTGTGCAAGAATACAAACCTTTCCAGATAGTCATATTTTTTATTACCATAATCTTATGGCTGGTTATAAAATGGTTGGCAATGCAGTTCCTTGTAATTTAGCCTACTGTTTAGCCAAATCCTTAAAAAAACAATTAATTGCCGATCAAAGATTAAATAAAAAAATTCCAATGAAATATACGTCTAACATCAATGATGCTACAACAATAAAAACGGAGCTACTCCCTTGCTGAGTTTTCAAGATTTAATATTAACCCTACAAAATTATTGGGCGCGGCAAGGTTGTGTGATTCAACAGCCGTATGATTCATCCATGGGCGCAGGTACGTTTCACCCTGCGACATTTTTGCGGGTGCTGGATAAAAAAAACTGGAATACTGCCTACGTGCAGCCATGCCGCCGCCCTACTGATGGGCGTTATGGTGAAAACCCGAATCGTTTGCAGCATTATTATCAATTTCAGGTGATTCTTAAACCTGCACCTGCTGATATACTTGATCTGTACACCGCTTCATTGAATGAAATCGGTATTGATACCCGTGCGCATGATATTCGTTTTGTTGAAGATGATTGGGAGTCACCCACCCTTGGTGCTTGGGGTTTGGGTTGGGAAGTGTGGCTTAATGGCATGGAAGTCACCCAGTTTACTTATTTTCAACAAGTCGGAGGGATTGAACTGCCACGAACGCCAGGGGAAATTACCTATGGCTTGGAGCGTTTGGCGATGTATTTGCAGGGTGTTGATAATATCTATGATTTACTATGGGTGGAGCGTCCCGATGGTAGCCAAGTCAGCTATGGTGATGTTTTTCATGCCAATGAGGTTGAATGGTCAAGGTATAATTTTGAATATGCCGATGTTGATTGGTTGCAGCAACAATTTGATGCCGCTGAACGAGAATGTGTGCGGCTAAGCGAGCATCAACTACCGCGCCCCGCTTACGAAGAAATTATGAAAGCCTCGCATGCCTTTAATTTATTGGATGCACGGGGAGCGATTTCTGTTGCTGAACGACAACGCTTTATTGGTCGTGTGCGTAGCTTAACGCGGGCTGTGGCACAGGCTTATGTGGGAGCAGATCAATGAATTCATCCGTAGCAAACCATAAAGATGCATTATTGATTGAAATCGGTGTAGAAGAAATTCCCGCTGCCCTTGCGCCGAAAATGGGCGAAGCCCTGCGTGATGCTGTGGCAGCATTATTGCACGATGCTCGGGTCGATGTCGGGCAGATTAAATTAGGGGTTACGCCGCGTCGTTTGCTGTTGCATGCCGTTAATTGCCCTGTGATGCAAGCAGATCGTGAACAGATTATCTGGGGGCCACCTGAACGGGTGGCTTATGCAAACGGCGAGCCAACGAAGGCTGCACTCGGCTTTGCCCGCAAAAGTGGTTTGCCGCTGGAATCGTTTGAGTTGCTCGACAAGGGCGATGGCAAAGGGCGTTATATGCGTGCCTCCAGCTTGCAAGCGGGGCAGCCCGTGGTAGATATTCTTGCCGCAAACATGGCAGATATTATTCGCAATCTACCTTGCGGAAAACAAATGCGCTGGCAAGATGGTGCAGCGCGAAATGATGGCTTTATTCGCCCGATTCGTTGGATTGTTGCCCGTTTGGGTGATGCCTTGATTTCTTTTTCGTATGCTGGGGTGGCAGCAGGTTTTACTTCGCGTGGCCATCGTATTTTGGGCGAACCCTCGTGTGAGTTAGACCCTTATCATCCTTTTGAACAATTAAAATTGCAATATGTGGTTGCCGACCGTGATGCTAGGCGGCGATGGATTGCTGAACAACTGGATCTTGCGGCAGTACATGAAAACATCCGCTTGCTGGATGATCCTGCGCTACTCGATGAAGTGACCGATTTGACCGAATGGCCACAAGTTGTTGCTGGGCATTACGATGCATCATTTTTACGCCTTCCTCAAGAAGTTAGTCGGGTGGAACTGAAGAATCATCAGCGTTGTTTTGTTACCCAGTGTGATGATGGTACGGCAAGCGCTGTATTTTTTGCAGTGGCAAACATCCCCTCAACCCAACCTGAATGGGTGGCACATGGCAATGAACGGGTGGTTAATGCTCGTTTAGCCGATGCGGCATTTTATTTTAACCGTGACCCGAAACATAGCCTAGAGGAGCGGGTGGAAATGCTCAACCATGTCGTGTTTCACGATGGTCTTGGCATGTTGAGCGATCAAGTGCGGCGTTTGCGTGGATTTGTGATGGATAATGCCAACAGCTTTGGTATTGATGGCGCGATTGCACAACGTGCTGCCTATTTGTGTAAATCAGATTTAACCACAGGGTTGGTTGCCGAATTCCCCGAGTTACAAGGTTATATGGGTGGCATTTATGCCGATATGAACGATGAACCCATGCCTGTTGCCATTGCCATTGCCGAACATTACAAGCCGATTCAAGCGGATGATGATTTACCTAACTCAAACATTGCCCGTTGTATTGGTGTTGCAGAGCGTATGGATAAATTATTGGGTTATTTCCATTTAGGGCGTATTCCCACTGCCAGTGCCGATCCTTTTGGTTTGCGCCGTGCTTGCATTGGCATGATTCGTTTATTGGCTGATCACGCTCAACCTTTAGACATTACCTTGGATGAATTGCTCGCCCAATCGCGCAAACAATGGAATGAACAACGGGTGACTGTCGCCATTAGTGAGCAAACCAGCCACGCTGTTTATTTGTTTGTGGTGGAGCGCATGCTGGGCATGGCAAGTCTTTTAGGGGTGTCAAAAGCTGCATTATCGGCAGTCTGGGCAGCAAATATACAGCGTCCTCTCTATCAGCATATTGGATTAGCCACCATGCTTGATGGTTTTGCCAGTAGTAATACAGGGCAAGCCATTGCAGCCGCCAACAAACGTGTTGCCAATATTTTGCGCAAACAACAGATCGAAGCAAGTGCCACGGCGGTGGTTAATGAAGGGTTATTTCATCTTCCTGCGGAACAACTGTTATTTCAGCATTTGCAAGAAGCAGAGAAAGGCTTTTTAAACCATGATGCCACTGAACAATTGCATACCTTGGCAGGCTTGCATGGCGTGATTGACCAATTTTTTACTGAAGTCATGGTCATGGATGATGATGTTGCGGTGCGCAGCAATCGTTTAGCATTGTTGGCACGGTTGCGTTATTTATTTTTGCAATTGGGTGATTTATCGCATTTGTCGGCGTAGCCTATTTTTTAAACCACTGAGGAGACAGCCATGCTGATAACATTACCCTTATGGATCGGTTGTATTGGTCTTGCTTCGGCTGGCGGCTTGTATTGGTTGGTGATTCAATACGATGGCGGTGATGGCAAAGTTCGCCATATTGGTGAAGTGATCCACCATGGAGCGATGAGCTTTTTAAAACGCGAATATATGATTTTATTTATGTTTGTTGCGCTGGTTGCTGTGTGCATTGCCTTCAGTGGTTTGGGCATATTCACCATGATCGCTTTTATCACGGGGGCTATTTGCTCGGCTGCGGCAGGTTTGATTGGTATGTTTTCGGCAACACGGGCGAACGTGCGAACCACCATGGCAGCACACAATCACGGTCAAGCATCAGCATTGAATGTCGCTTTTTATGGCGGCTCTATTATGGGACTTACCGTTGCTGCGTTGGGTCTGCTTGGTTTAGGGACGCTTTATATGGTGTTTTCTGATAATCCAGCCGCTGTTCATGCCATTCATGGCTTTGGCATGGGCGCATCATTGGTGGCGTTGTTTTCGCGTGTTGGTGGCGGTATTTTTACTAAAAGTGCTGATATTGGTGCAGATTTGGTGGGCAAGGTTGAGGCAGGCATCCCCGAAGATGACCCGCGCAACCCCGGTGTGATTGCCGATAATGTCGGCGATAATGTGGGGGATGTGGCAGGCATGGGGTCTGATATTTTTGAATCGTATTGCGGCGCAATGATTGCCACCATTGCCATTGCTGGCACGTTGAATGCTGCCATGCTTGCACAATTGGGCGCGCAATCGTCTTTGATGTTTTTGCCGCTGGCATTGGCTTCGGCAGGGCTGCTTTGTTCATTGGTAGGCATGGGCTTGGTGCGTTTCTTTTGCCAGCAGTCACCACAGTTTGCGCTGCGCAGTGGTACGGTGGGTGCATCGCTATTGTTTATGACGGCAGCATGGTTTGTGATTGATTACAGTGGCGTGGATGCAGCGGTATGGTTTGCCGTGGTGAGCGGCGCAGCAGGTGGTATTATTATTGGTGTTGTCACCGAGTATTACACTGCAGGAAAACCCGTTCGTGATATTGCCAAAGCAGGTGAAACAGGGGCAGCAACGGTGCTGATCACAGGGCTGGCAACGGGGATGATGTCAGTATTAATTCCTGTATTGTGCATTTGTGCCATTATATTGCTATCGACCCATTGGTGTGGTTTGTATGGTGTCGGTATTGCTGCTGTTGGCATGTTGGCAACGGTGGGCATTACCATGGCGATTGATGCCTATGGCCCTGTTGCCGACAATGCAGGTGGTATTGCAGAAATGGCAGGTCTAGGCAAAGAAACCCGCGCTATTACCGATTCATTGGACGAACTGGGTAACACTACGGCAGCTATCGGCAAAGGCTTTGCTGTTGGTGCAGCGGCGTTGGCAGCCCTTGCTATTATTGCTGCTTTTGTTGAAACAGTCAGTATGCATGTACCAGACTTTACCATCACCTTGAATGACCCGCAGGTATTGGTGGGGATGTTTATCGGTGGCATGTTTCCTTTTATCGTGGCTTCATTAACCATGACCGCAGTTGGCGATGCAGCCCATGAAATGATCCACGAAATTCGCAGGCAGTTCCATGAAATTGCAGGCTTGATGGAAGGCAAGGTCGAGCCTGATTATGATCGTTGTATTGATATTGCTACCAATGCCGCGCTTAAACGCATGATTGTCCCCAGTATGCTCGCTATTACTGCGCCTGTATTGATCGGTTTCGTGCTGGGTGCTGCGGCATTAGGTGGCATGTTGGCAGGGGCATTGGTGGGTTGTGTGTTGATGGCACTAACCATGGCAAATGCTGGCGGTGCTTGGGACAATGCAAAAAAACATGTAGAAAAAGGTCATTATGGCGGCAAAGGCTCAAGCGTTCATACAGCCGTGGTGGTCGGTGATACCGTGGGTGATCCGTTTAAAGATACTTCAGGACCTGCGATGAATATTTTAATTAACGTCATGGCAATTGTTTCGTTAGTCATTGCACCATTGCTGGGCGCATAAGCCTAAGTCTAATCCTCGTTCACATCATAATCGCCACCAATATTATTTTTAAAGCGGATCAACAGAAAAAAACCAACCACAATCAGCGCGATATAAACAAGACTGACTGCCACCCACGTTTGTAAGAGGTGGGGGAAAATGGCAATAAGAAGTGAAATGATTAACGAGGGGACACCCAGTATTAGGGCAACATCCATGCCATCAATCATCATCCCTAAGCCCAATATGATAAAACCCACAATAAACCATAGATTGGGGTTAAGCATCCAACCCCCAATATTAACATCCACCATCTGATCACTCCTAAGACTAAGGCTGCCAAGGTGCAAGCATAAGCCTCTGCATGCACCAAGCAACGAAAGCTTTAGCAAGCACCGTCAATAAGCCTTTATGATACACTTATGGGTTTTCCTAATCACAAATACCGTAGGGGAGTTGCATCATTCATACCTCTATACCAGCCTTACACCTTGATCGCTCTAAGACGGGTTTTCTATGCCTAAATATAGGCTATAAGATCCATTTCAACTTTTGCATCGAGTGGCAGCGCTGCCACCGAAACTGTGGCACGGGCAGGTCGATGATCGCCCAGCCATGCTGCATAGAGGGTGTTCACTTGTTTGAAGTCATCCATATCTACAAGGTAGATATTTACTTTCAAGATGCTGTTTTTGTTGCTTCCTGCTGATTGTAGTACTGCAGAAAGATTGTCCATCAAACGGGTGGTTTGGCTGGTTACGTCATTGCCAACCAGTGAGCCTGTTGCGGGGTCTAGTCCGATTTGCCCCGAGGCGTACAGTATGCCTTGGTGGATAACCCCCTGACTGTAAGGCCCTACCGCAGCAGGTGCTTGATTGGTTTGAATACTTTTCATCAGCTTATTCCTCATCTTTTTTTGGCGAAAGGTCGTTGCCATCGTTCGGCACTTCGATGTAGCGTGATAGCATCAGGCTTTGTGCAATGACGAAGGCAAAGGTTAGACCTAGCAGACCAAACATTTTAAAATTCACCCATGTTTCAGTATCAAAATTATACATGACGAATAAATTCAATGCGCCCATGGCGATAAAAAAGACAGTCCAAGCAATATTTAAACGCAACCAAATACTGTTGGGTAAATGAATATGATCTGACATCATGCGTTTCACCAGTACTTTTTCTCCGATAAAATGACTACCAATAAAAACGGCAGCGAATAGCCAGTTGACAATACTCGGCTTCCATTTGATAAACATTTCATCATGCAGCAATAAGGTTGCACCGCCTAATAAACAGACCAACACCAAGGTGATAACATGCATTTTTTCAAAGCGGCGGTGAACTAGCCACCATGCAAGGGTTTGCAGTAGTGAGGCAGCCATTAACACCGCCGTTGCCACATAAAGATCATACAATTTAAATGCAGCAAAAAACAAGGCTACGGGGAGGAAATCAAATAACATTTTCATCGCAGGGATACCACCATAATCATGCTGGAATGTCCAAATATAATGTTATTCATGCTCTGTTAACAGTATGGTTTGATCCATACGGTTTGTTTCACCTTTAAGGTTGATCCAAACGCGCCCATCAAGATCAGTTTCTACGCCTGTGATTTCACCATGATGATAGGTGAGAATACGGTGAAACAGCGTACCATCCCACACCCATAACTCAGAAGGCTGGCTATCATCGGTAATCCATAACCAATTTCGATGTTGGTCCCATTTTAGGTTGTCGGGGTGTTCAATGTCTTTAAACCTAAGCCATGGTAAAACCGTTGGTCGCTTACCTGAGTCATCCAAGATATGAATCGTTGCTGTTTCTGTTTCGGCAAACGCAATGCGACCATCAGGTAATGTTTCCATATCTTCACCGCGATTAAAAGGCGTTGCCCCTATTTTTTGTGCTTCAACTCGTGCATCATCAGGGTGGGCAATAGCAAGCCAGCCTTCATCTTTGTTAAAGACCTGCAACTGTTTGCTTGTTTGATGCAGTCGATACAAGCCACCATGATGCCATTCATCCAGCAAATAGAGGTATTGACCATCACGAGAAAAAGCTAACCCTTCATGCGACATACGCCCTGCTCCGTTGGCAAGCGTAATATTAGGGTGTGAACTGATTTTTTTCTCGCGTTTTATATGTTGTTCTGCTGGTAATGATTGTGGCTGGTGAATATGCCAAACATAACCATCAGAGAATTCTTCGCCTAACCATAAATCTCCCTGTGAATCAAGCCTTAAGCCATCGCTAGCAACCAGCCCACGCAATAATATTTCACTTGCACCTGTTTGCAAATCAATGCGTCCTAATGCAGGTGATTCTTGAAGCATGCCTTTGCTGATACCTTTGTTCTCAAAACTAAGAAACAGCATTGTGCCATCTTTCGATAAATGCAGCATATCAGGGCGGTCATGGTTCCATAGAGCAATGGACTCAGCGTGCCAGTTTTTATTCACAAACAAACCTGAAGAAACATTGTTGTCAGACCAGTGACAAGCAGGCAGTAACAAAACTAAAGCCAATAAGCAAAAACTAAGCGTGTAATGCATGATCAATATTAACCTTTAATAAAATAAGGAACAGCCAATAGTGCCGCGCCGACAAAAACAAACACATAGGTATTGCTAATAAAGTAAGGAAACACACACAAGGCAATGCCAGAACATAACGGAACAATTTTTTTCTGCTTTTTACCATAGACAAAATAAGCCATACCGATGCCACCAAACAATACGCCCCACATAATTTGTGCTATATTTTCCATAGTAGTATACCTCTTAAAAATCAACCCTGTCTGACTTACCTGCTGCCCATCGCAAGGCGGCTATCGAACGATTAATACGATGCTGGTCATCATCGCTTGTGCTATGGAACATACCCATACATTGTGTTTCTATATATTGTGCATCGCGTATTTCTTTTGGGTAGGCAATACCGCTTAGGTCTTGCAGTGTAATAGTCTTTGCTTGATTATGTGTTTGCACCATAACACGTTTTTGACGATGGCTGTACAATTCAGGCTCACCCTCAGCACCCATAAAAATGATGGAGCGCGGTTGTTGCAGCAGACGATTTACCGTAATCATGCGTTCCACATAGGGCGTATGAAAGACACCATTGAGTTGGCCACCACAGCGCAGCGGGTTTAACAGACGGGCAACGGTATGCACAAAGCTGCGCACACCCAGTCGTTCTCGCAGGTCATACAAACGCATTAACGGTGGACAAATAGTGGATAAATCAAGATACACGATATGCTCACGCTGCATTATTTGCGCTGCCTCTGCTAAGGTGTTTGCCTGTGCTACGCCCATTTTTTGCAATAACGCCCATGCCGTACAACGCCCTTCAATATGCGGCACACCATGAACAACCACGAAATGACCTTGATCGCGCCAGCGCAGGGCAGCAACAAGATGAGCAGGGGCAGCACGACGCTTGCCAGCATAACAAGGAAGATCAACCCAATCTTCATGGATGCTTTGTTGATGAAAGCCATTGATTTGATCGCGTGCAGCAAGCACAAAGCCTGCCAACTCTTCTGCTGTTTCGCCTTTCATCCGTTGGGCAATAAGAAAAGCCCCCAGTTGCAAAGGGTCAGCATCATTTTTTAGCAAGGCATGCAAAACCTTTCGTGCTTGCTGCATGGGTAAATCCTGCGCACCATTGCGCCCACGCGCTACTTGGGCAATAGCCGCTGCGATCACTGCATTACTCCGCTAAAAACACACCATAACTTGCTGCACCCATCAATTCTTGATGTTCATTGCCTACGGTTTTGATGCGTGCAATCCAGCCTTTGCCATAAGGGTCTTCATTGATGTATTCGGCATTGTCCTCAAGGGTATCGTTCACGGCAACCACTTCGCCTGAAACGGGGGCATACACATCAGATACTGCCTTGCTTGATTCAATGACGGCAAAAGATTCGCCTGCGGTGACTTGTTGACCCACTTCAGGTAGCTCAACAAAAACCACGTCACCAACGGCTTCTTGTGCATGATCGCTCACACCAAAGGTCGCTTCGTCACCTTCGATACAAACCCACTCATGATCTTTGGTATATTTTAAGTTTTCTGGAATACTCATGGTATTGTCTCCTTGTTGTTATTTATTGTTTTTTCGTACACGACTGCGCACAAAGGGCAACGATGTGATTTTTGCAGGCACGGATTTGTTGCGAATAGAGATTGAAAAATCATCATATGTTGCATACTTGGACTCAATATAGGCAAGGGCAATGCCTGCTTTTGCCAGTGGCGAATGTTGCCCTGTGGTGACTTTCCCGACAACCACATCCGCACACATCACCGCATAACCTTCGCGGGGAATACCTCGTCCCGTTAATTGCAGGGCAATCAAACATTGGCAAGCACCCGCTTCTTTGCGTGCAAGTACGGCATCTCGTCCGATAAAATCGCCTTTATCAAATTTAGTAATCCACATTAAACGAGCTTCTACAGGGGTTACTTGATCGTTAATTTCGTGACCATACAAGGCATAGCCCATTTCACTGCGTAACATGTCTCGTGCCGCTAGCCCAATGGGTTCAGCACCTGCATTCGTTAAAGCATACCACACTGCAACCGCAGCATGGTTGGGTAGGTACAACTCAAAGCCATCTTCCCCCGTGTAGCCTGTGCGCGAAATAATGACATCACATGGGAGCGTATCTACCGTGATCGTGCATAATGAAAAATGATAATAGCTGATGGTCTCTAAGTTATCAGCTATTAAGCATTGCAGCATGCGTTCTGCACTTTCACCTTGCAGCGCGAGCAAGGTGGTTTCATCGGACTCATCAATGACATCAACATCAAAATTCGCGGCCAAGGCTTGTAAATGCGCCACATCCTTCGCTCGATTGGCAGCATTAATGCATAAATAATAATGGCTAGCATCGACACGGTAGGTGGTGATGTCATCAATAAATGTGCCTTGATCATTCAATAAAGCAGCATATTGCACTTGCCCATCAACCAAGGTGGCAACATTGTTGGTGGTTGCATATTGCAAAAAAGGGAGCGCATCTGTGCCGCGAACGCGCACTTGCCCCATGTGGCTGATGTCAAAGATGCCAGCCCCTGTGCCACGAACACAATGGTATTCTTTTAATGCACCCTTGGCATACTGTACAGGCATGGAAAAACCTGCAAAGGGAACCATTTTCCCTCCTGATTTTTGGTGTTCATCATACAATGCGGTCTTTTTTAAATCACTCATGAAAATCCTTGTTGGGGTGTTTTTTTAGTCATCATAGAAATCATGGCGGGTTTGACCATTACTTTTTTTATCATCCTCACTTGCCCTGAAACATTAAATAGCCACCTTGATTCAGTAGCAATTGATGATCGTCAAGCGATGGGAAATATTTTCTTGATTCGCTACGCATCAATAGAATTTTAGGAGCAGGTGTGGATGCCCAAGTTCGTCGCCCTTTTTCGTCCAAAACAATGCGGTAATTACGCCCCGCATAAAAAGATACGGACGGGGCATTAAGGTTATAGCTAAAAATTATTGTTTCTGATGGCAGACTGCGAATAATGCTTGCTGCATGCATGGTGGGTGCTTGCATCAATCGTCCTGCAAAGGAGGCTAGCGGCCACATTAAGGCACTTTGTAATACCATCCCTAATAAAACAAACATGCCAAGGCTTTGCTTTTTACCCGCAGACAACAACCAAGCCAATACCGCTAAAAGGACGAAGCCAGCAATAGAAATGGTTAATGATGGATTAATACTTTGTGCCAAAATAGCCACTGCCCTAGGGTGATGAACATAATCAGGGGCAACACTGTATAACCAAGGAAACAACAACAACAACACTGCAATGGGCATTAGCAAGATAACAGTTCCATAGCCAATATAGCGTGGCAAAGGGGATGATTTTCGTTGCCACGCGACTGCCAAGGCGAGTGCTAGCGCGGGGTAAATGCAAGAAATATAATGAGGCAGCTTTGTTTGGGCAAAACTAAACAAGACGATCACGCTTAACAGCCATATCACCGCAAAGCGAATAAGGTGTAAATCAGGCGTTGTGCTAGGCAGCGTGCATTGGCGAAATAACCACGGCAACCACAACAACCATGGCAATGAAGATACGATAAACACCACGATATAATAATGCCAACCACCGCCATGCCCTTGCATCGGGTGCAAGGCACGCCCAATGTTATGAACCCAAATAAACTCATGCAAAAAATCATAGCCATGCAGCCAAAAAATCATCACGTACCATGGCGAAGCACAGATGATAAAAACAGGCAGTGCCGCAAGCCAAGGGATGCGTTGGAGCGTTTGCCATAACGCTCCAACCAAAAGCCGATCAATAACCATCACCATCACAGGAATCACAACGCCAACAGGCCCTTTAATGGCAACGGCAAGCCCCATCATGGCGGCGCAGATCAAGGCATAGCGCATCGAGTGATCGACCAGCCAGCGCAAGTAATACAGCAACGTACCCACAATAAAAAAGTTTAACACCGCATCTAAAATAGCGGCATGCGCCAACAAGCCCACTTCAAACATGGAAAGAAAAACCAAGGCAGCCCATAAACCCATGCGTGAATCACCACGGTGTTCGCCAAAACGAAATAATAATAATGCAGTCAACAGGGTAAACAATGCCGAAGGTAGCCGTGCAGCAAAAGAGTTTTCACCAAAAACCTTGAATGCTAGATCCATAAGGTAATAGGTGAACGGTGGCTTTTCAAAAAAATCCATGCCGTTAGCCGTAGGGACAATCCATTGCCCCAGCCGCATCATATCTGCAGCAGTTTGTGCATAAATAGTTTCATCGTAATCAAACAATGGCACCATGCCCAAGGCAGGCAAGGTTAGCATCAACCACAATAAAGCAAGCAAGCAAGCCCATTTGCGATCAGAAAAGTCAATCATATACATGGCTCGCAAGCTAGCATTAGAGCGTTAAATATACAGTAGGGTTATATCTTAGGGTGTTTTTTTGAAATAAAGCGAGCTTTAAAAGTATCTATGCTTCACACCTAATGTCCGATGTTGACATTCGGCACAAGCAAGGGCGCAACTGTATTTGTGAATAATGTGGGCTAGATGATCAGGAAAAGAATACACTCTCCCCGATTTATCCGCATTTGTATTTGACTCCTTATTAAATGTTGTCACAATTGACAACATGAAGGCTGAGTTAATAACACGCCATAAAGATGTTTCACCAGAAGGTTGGATTATCGAAATGGTTATCTGGCGAGTTCCAAAATCAGTGCCGCCATGCTTACACTCATTCAAATACAGCTTGGTCTTGGTTGTAGATGGAAGTAGAGTGATAGGCTTTGATAATGAGAGAGGCAAAGGGGATCATTGTCATAACAGGGGGAAGGAAAGCAGCTATTGCTTTACTGGACTGGAAAAACTGGTCAATGATTTCATCGTGGAGGTAGAAAATTGGAAAAGCGAACACTAACCATAACGATAGATAGCGATTGGAAAGGAAAATTGTGTGCATCTGCATGCAAAGCTGGAGAAGGTAAGTATGAGGGAGAGACGCTCAATTTCCAACGTGCAGATGAATTCTTTTCCATGTTAACAGGCAATCGCTGGAAACTATTGCACAAGCTTGTGGATTCAGGCGAGATTGGCATAAGGGAGTTAGCACGCAGTATCGGGAGGGATGTTAGAAGAGTACATGACGACATTGTTGCTCTTCGTGATCTTGGTCTGGTATATCGTACCGACAGTGGTGGCGTTGTCTGCCCTTTTGATGATGTTCACGTTGATGTTCACGTTGAGAAGATGGTAGCTTAACTCCTGCAAGAAAAATGAGGGACAGTATACTCTTTTACCATATTTCACGCCACCACCACTGGCACCTTACTAAAAAACTTAGCCCGCATTATTCATAAATCGCCGTGATGATCGCGCACAGGCTTTGTTTGCAACGAATTTTTTACCATGAGTGCCGTAGCCATGCATACGGTCGATTGGTAAAGGATTCGTTGCGGACAAAGGAGCAAGCGAGGGCGCGGCAGCATTTGTGAATAATTCGGGTTAGGCTAATAAGTCCAAGGTAATAAAAGCCTGCTTAACTCACTAGCCCGTTAAACATTGCTGTATTTGTTTTTCAAGCCATCTTTTGATGGTTTGGGTATTCTATTGTCAAAAATCTATTTTATCCAAAAAAGTGTCAACTACTTTTGGGGTAATATGAAGGATGCCCAATTTTGCATCATAACCTGAAGGGAAATAATGGCTTCCCTTTTTAAGGTATTTTAATGCCAATTATAGATAAGAACCTCTATAAATAACAGCATCTTCAATGCTTTCGGTAAACCATATAGCCAACAATTAAGCTTTTCACCGTATCTAAATCCATCTTTTTTACCAACACTCATTGAAAAAATAGACCTCTCATTCACTAGAGCAAAGTAATAAATCAAGATTATTGGATAGACTTCTCTCATTCAAGGTGAAACAACTGGAATATAACAATAGGATGCAAGCCTGACCCCATTTCGTTTTCGTCGTTACGTAAACAGTTTCATAAAAGGTTATGCGCCTGTTTACGCGCCTAGAAAACGATCAAAAATCCTGCGCCCAAGTTGCCTAAGTTATTCCATGCACATTCTTAAGTCAGTGAAGGTTCTTTTCCTTCTGCTGCAATAGTTTGGCTTGTTCACGCCCTTGTTCGCTGCTATCGCCTAGCATGTGCGCGCCAGTTCTTGTTGCCGTTCTTCTGCTGATAATGTCGTCAACTCACAACGTGTTCGGTTATCATCGTTGAATTTGTTGATGCAAATATGATGATCGCTAACAGCGGCAACTTGTGCCAAATGTGATACCACCAACACCTGCCGTTGCTGCCCCATATCAGCCAAAAGTTTGGCGATGCACCATGCTGTTTCACCACCGAGACCAACATCCACTTCATCAAATACGGTAATTGCTGGTGCATCTACGGTGGCATTGCATGCTTTTAATGCCAATGCTAGCCGAGATAACTCGCCGCCAGAGGCAACTTGTTGCAATGATTTGAACGGTTCGCCTACATTGCTGGCAAGCATAAACACCACATCATCCCAGCCGTTGTCTCGCCAGCCCTTTTCGTTGCTGTTGGGCAACACATCAATCCGCACACGCATATCTGCCAACGCTAAACGATCCAGACATGGACGCAGGGCATTCGTTAATCGTGTCGCTGCATTAACCCGCGCATCATGCAATGCCTTCGCGGCAGTGGTGTAATGTTTTTTTGCGGTGGTTACGGCGGCTTGTAGACGCTCTTGATCCCATGATGCTGTTTCTAGCGCATCCAACTGGGTTTGCCATTGCTGCTGTTTTTTCAACAATGCCTAATGCATCAACGTGATCATCATTGTAGTCAATACAGGCCGATATTTCAGCTTGTTTTGCGCCATGGCGCACCCATTCTGCGGTTGCTCGCCTGCCAAAAACAGCACCTAAGGCATCCACCAAAATAGATTTCCCTGCCCCTGTTTCGCCAGTGAATACTGTCATGCCATGGGTTAATGCTAGACGAACTTCCTCCACCAATGCAAATTGCTTGATGTGCAATTCAAGCAGTATCATTCATGACTCGAAACAATATGACCAGCCCAATGGAGTTTACTGCGAAGGGTGTTGTAGTAATGATGATCGGGCAAATAAATCAGCGTAATTTTTCCACTTTGGCATACCCGCACCACATCATTGACAGCCACATCATGCAAGGGTTCACCATCAACATTCAGACTTGCTGGTTGTGGGCTTGCAGACAAACGCATTTCAACATCATCGTCTGCAGAAATGATGATCGGACGATTACTTAAGGTATGCGGGCAAATGGGGACGACGGCAAGGGCATGAACACTGGGGTGGATAATCGGCCCACCTGATGATAAAGCATAAGCCGTTGAACCTGCGGGCGTTGCCAGAATCAGTCCATCAGCATGCAATCGAAATGCTAATTGCTCACGGATATGGACATCCAGTTCAATGGGGCGCGAGTTATTGCGCTGAATCACCACGTCATTCATGGCATAACCTGAAGCTAATACTTCACCATCACGCACAATATCGGCTTTTAAACTGATGTGTTCAATGGTTTTAAACTCGCCTGCTAATACTTGCGATAAGGCAACCGACACATTGCCTGCTGGGGTATCCGTTAAAAAGCCTAAACGCCCCATATTAATACCTAAAATAGGAATACCCGTACCAATAAAACAACGCCCAACACCCAACAACGTACCATCGCCACCCAATACCAGCATCATATCAACACAATTAACCATGGTTGTGATAGGCATGGTATCAGCCACTTGCGATGGCAAGCCTGCTTGACTGATGCAAACGCGATAACCGCAATCACTGATCCATGTCGCAACCTCGTGAGCCAAGGCTTCTGCTGCTGCATCGCCTTGCTTGACGATAATGCCGATGCATTGCATTAGCGTTGTTTCCAACCCTCAGGCTGGGTAT
Organism: uncultured Zetaproteobacteria bacterium; assembly: GCA_964458185.1. Classification (GTDB taxonomy): domain Bacteria; phylum Pseudomonadota; class Zetaproteobacteria; order Mariprofundales; family Mariprofundaceae; genus AB-137-C09. The sequence goes on along the minus strand of CAYWFG010000013.1, from coordinate 38,446 downwards.
GACATTGAAAACATTGATCCGCTTTAACATGCCCTGCAGGCTGTGGTTTAATGCCCTCGGCATTGTGGCAACTCATGCATGCTGCCCGTGATGTTGCCGTTTGATGCATCGCATTATCGGGGGTTGATTTGGTTCTTCGCTCGCTACTACCTAACACAAGGGTAAGGATTACCACCGCAACCACAGCAATAAACACCCAATCACCCCGTGATGGTTGCCAGTTTTTTTTGACTGTTTCGTTCATGCGTGTCGCTCTCCAAAGTTATTAATGATTGACTACCAAACCACTGTAAGCATAAACAGAAGTCGGTTCTGCCATCAAAATCTTCAGTGGTTCTAACTGTTGCCATAATTCAGCAGGGACAAAAGCAAGCCAAGGGGTATCGTTCCAAGAAAGCTGAATCATGCTGCTTTCAAACATACCTTTCATTAACACCGTCAACCAGCCTTTTGGCGGCGTTAAATCATAAGCTTGGTAGCTTTTGCTGATGTTGGCATGTTCTGCTGCCGAGGTAATAGCTTGTTGAAGATCACCCAGTTTATCGACCAATCCCAAGCGCAATGCATCGTTAGCACTCCATACTCGCCCTTGGGCTAAGTCATCGACTTGCTCGGGTGTGATATTTCGCCCTTTGGCAACAATAGTGACGAATTGATGGTAAATATGATTCACGCCCATTTGAACCACGGCTTGCATCTCAAGTGGGATGGGGCGATCCAAGCGAATGCCTTCTGCGCTAAGGGTCGTGCCTAGTCCATCGGAATGAATACCCAACCGTGCCAAGCCCTTGGTGATATTAGGGATCACACCAAAGACACCAATCGACCCTGTTAAGGTTGAAGGTTGCGCCCAAATTTCATCTGCGCCAGCCGCTATCCAATAGCCGCCTGATGCTGCGACCGAACCCATCGACACCACCACAGGTTTCCCTTTGGCTTGCACGCGGGCAACTGCCGCACGAATCACTTCGGATGCTTGTGCTGAACCACCGGGGCTATCAATACGCAGCACTACAGCCTTGATTTTTTCATCATTAGCCGCTTCATCCAATAGATCAGCCAGCGTTTCGCTACCGATTACCCCCGCAGGTTGATCGCCTGAAACAATCGTTCCACTGGCAGTAACAATAGCGACACGTTGCTTACTTTCAATGGCAGGCTGCGGTAAGCTTCTAAGGTAATCTTTAAAAGATATAGCATCCATATCATTGCGAGCCTCAAACCCCAACTGCACTGCCAATTGTTGCTCTGCTTCCCGAGGGTCGCCAATGTGATCAATTAATTTCTCATCTTTTAGCAGGCTTGCCATATCGCCTTCATGTGTTTTCAAATAAGTGGCAGGGTGATCCAGCATATCTTGCAAATGCTTGGGGGATACGCCGCGTGTATCCATAATTCCTTGTTGGATAATATGCCACATACTTCCCATCCACACGGCAGTAGCATCATGATCTGCTGTTGACATGGAGTTGCGAATCAACGGCTCCACCGCAGATTTATACTTTCCTGCGCGAAAAATATGAATATCAACGTCCAGTTTATCCAACGCATCACGAAAATAATTTCGATACACGCCAATGCCGCCCAAGGTAATGCTGCCCATCGGATGCAACCATAATTGATCTGCCGTTGTTGCCAAAAAGTATTGCGCTTGGCTATAATTGTATTGCGCTGCCAAAACAGGTTTACCACTCGCTTTAAATTCGACAATCGCCTTACGAATATCTTCCAGCTTAGACAATGAGGCTTGGTTCATTCCTTCTAGGTCAAGCTCCAACGCAAGTACGCGGGGGTCGCTGGCTGCGGCATGCAATACCTTGATGACATCGCGCACCCGTGTTTGGTTAGGGTCAGGCAAGGCAAAGGGAAATTTACCTGCTTCAGGTTCACGAACCTGCTCAACCAAACTGCCCTGAGGAGAAAACACAAGCACCCCAGAATCAGCTAACGAGGGTTGTGATAAAACAACCAACGCGACGATTTCAGCCAGCAATAAGATAACAAGCAGTGATACCAAAATGTTTTTAACAATGGTAAAAAAACGCCCAACACGAGAAAAAAAATTTTTCATAAGCCCATACTAACGGCTATGCCGCAGCCCTTCTTAAACATCATCGTCAGCACTTCAATTTTTTGAGAATCAATCAAATATTTTCCACGAAAATATCAATCCGTCGATTTAATGCGCGACCTTCTGCCGTACCATTATTACCAATCGGGTCTGATGCGCCTCGCCCTTCTGCAAGCAACATATCAGCCATCAAGGCATGCCCTTCAGTTAAAATACTCTTAACGGCATTGGCTCTGGCTTTTGATAGACCTTGATTGTCTTTAAAACGCTGCCGTTTTTCCCAGCCCAGTTGGCGATTATCGCTATGCCCCACAATACGAACGCGGGCATCTTTGGGGAGGTTTTTAGCAACCCTTAAAAACTTTTGCAAAAAAGCTTTGCCTTGCTTGTTGACCGATGCCGAGCCTGATGCAAACAATACACGTTGTTGCATGGTTATTTGAACAGTTCGTGGTGCTGTTGCACGTACACTGACAGCATGGCTATCAATTTCGTCACGCATTTGCTGGGTTAATGCATCAACCGTTTGCGCACTAGGATCCACCTCTTTTTTTGTTAATTCAGGTGCGGGTGCAGGTGCGGCAGTGATTTGGGTGGTGGTGTGTACGGTTTCTTTGTTATCTTCAAGTTGAGCAATTTTATTTTTTAAAGTATCAACCTTGGGTGGTAGGCTCATCAGGGTGTCGTAGCTTTCTTGATTGAGTGTTGCACACCCCGACATAAAAAACAGCACAATAAAGCATAAGTATAGATGTTTCATCCATTCCTCCATTCCAACGTCTCATCTGAATCACAACGGAAGGGGGAATAATCTACAAGAACACACAGGATGCAAGAAACGATAGGGAATAAATTTGAACTGCATCCATGAATCAAGCACAATTCGGGCTATGTCTGTTTATACACAACTTGATCATCATGATATTTCCAATCTATTAAACGAATACTCGCTAGGCACACTGGATTCATTCAGTGGCATATTAGGCGGCATCGAAAACAGTAATTTTTTTATTAACACCAGCAGTGGTCGTTATGTATTAACTATCTTTGAACGCATGGGGGTCGATGAACTACCCTATTTCATGGATTTAATGCATCACCTTGCAGGCAAAGGTTTTTGCAGTCCTGCTGTTCAACAACGGTTAACAGGTGAATCATTATTCACCTTTGTTGATGAGGAAAATAATCACCATCACGGCTGCATTGTTTCTTGCCTATTAGGGCAAGTGCTGGATGCACTAAACACCGCACAACTCCATGATGCAGGCAAGGCATTGGCGCGTTTGCACCATGCAGGCAATGATTTCCCTCAACATCGCAGCAGTCCGAGTGATCTATCATGGTTGCAGGCGCAAGTGAATAAGGTGAAAACAGGAGTGCAACAGCGTTATGGCAATGCCACATGGCAATGTTTATCCGATGCTTTAAATAAACAACAGTCCATGGTTGAAAAAACACTCCCAACAGGTGTGATTCATGGCGATTATTTTCGTGATAATATGTTATTCACGGGTGATTCCATCAGTGGCGTGATTGATTTTTATTATGCTCATGATGCTGTTTATGCACTTGATCTTGCTATTGCCATGAATGCCCTTTGCATGGAAGTGAGTACCTTTGATATCAGTCGTCCTGCGGCATTGTTGGCAGGTTACCATAGCATTCGTCCACTTCATGCCGATGAATGGCATGCGCTACCTGAACTTTTGTGTTTATCAGCGATGCGCTTTTGGGTCTCACGCCTTTATGATGCGCTCTACCCCCGCGAAGGTGGTTTGACGACGACCCTTGACCCCGAGGAATACCATAAAAAATTATTATTTCATCAGCAACATCCTGATTTGATTGCCGAGTTACGCGCCATGATGCCAACACAGGAGAATCCTCATGCGGTTTAATTGGACGAAAAAAGAAATTGAAGCAATGTTCAACCTTCCCTTTAATGATCTCATGTTTCAAGCGCAACAATGCCACCGACAGTATTTTGACCCCAATACTGTGCAACGTTCCACCTTGCTATCTATCAAAACAGGGGGTTGCCCCGAAGACTGTAAATACTGCCCACAAAGCAGTCATTATAACACCGATGTAGAATCAGAGTTATTGATGGCAAAAGATGCCGTCATTGAGGCAGCACAAACAGCCAAAGCACGCGGTGCAACACGTTTTTGTATTGGCGCAGCATGGCGTGAACCCAAAGGTCGCGCTTTTGAAGCCGTGCTGGCGATGGTGCGTGATATTAAAGCCTTGGATATGGAAGCCTGTGCGACCTTGGGCATGCTTACCCAAACGCAAGCGATGGCATTAAAAGACGCTGGTTTAGATTATTACAATCATAACTTAGACGCTGACCCTGAATTTTACAGCGATATTATCTCTAGCCGTGATTACCAAGACCGTTTGGATACCTTAAAACATGTGCGCAGCGCGGCCATGCATGTATGTTGTGGTGGTATTGTCGGCATGGGTGAAACACGGGCGCATCGAGCTGGCTTAGTCGCACAACTAGCACGCATGAAACCGCACCCTGAATCTGTTCCAATCAATATGTTGATCCGTATTGAAGGCACGCCGCTCGCTGATGTCGCTGATTTTGATGCGTTGGAATTCGTCCGCACCATTGCCGTATCACGCATTACCATGCCATCATCGTATGTACGTTTATCGGCAGGGCGAGAAACCATGAGCGATGAAGTACAGGCCTTGTGTTTTCTTGCGGGGGCGAATTCTATTTTTTATGGCGAAACACTGTTAACCGCAGATAATCAAACCGAAGATGCCGACCAGCGTCTTTTTGCCAAACTGGGGCTACGCGGAGAAAACGGAACCACGCCATCACCTCGCCGCATGAGCAAGGATCAAACAACGTGTAGTGCCTAGCACTACTGAACTCGCAGCACTGTTTTTTTCTGCCCTTGTTTCATCAACCTTATTCCCTGGTGGCTCAGAGCTTTTGTTGCTGTACAGCATACAACAAGGCAATGCGCCTTCATGGTGCATTGCGGCAGCAACAGTGGGGAATGTGTTGGGCAGCATGATCACCTATGGCATGGGTTATTATGGCATGCAAGCGATGCAAACAACACCTTACCCTATACCTGTTTGGTTGCAGGTTTCTGCCAAACGGCAGCAACAAGCTGAAAGACACTTTCAGCGTTTTGGTGGTGTTGCCTTGTTGTTTGCATGGCTGCCTGTGATTGGTGACCCACTGTGCTTGGTCGCGGGAGGGTTACGTTTTCATTTTGCTGTGTTTATTGTGCTTGTATTACTGGGTAAGGTGGCACGTTATGCTGCGGTGGTTTTATTGGTGTAGCCTTTTCGCCTTCACTTTTTGCCACAATAAACGATCAAATCCCACTGCCACCACGGCAAAGCTGCATAGCTTCATGGTATCGCCGTATTTTTCTTGCAGTACAGGCATATAATGCTGTAATTATTTGCAAGCTTGTGAAAATGCATCACTCACAACAGGTAGGGCATGAAGCGTATCATTACTAGCATCTGCTACTTCTTTTCCTGTCATTCCTGTCGCTGAAATTTTGATGAATTTGAATTCCATCAACACATCAAAAATATCATAATGGCGCATATCAGGGCGCACGATCATACTTAAATCGGTTTCCCGTGTAAGACGGGACAATATGCAACTAAAAAAGCAAAGTTAATCTATAATTTTTATTGCAATATGGTGGATAAGCAGTGATTTTTTAACATGCTGTAACCCCTTAATTTTATTGCTGTCCCGTCTTAAAAGGGAAGCCCAGTTATACTAAAACCAGCCTCTCGTTCCCACACTCCTGCGTGGGAACGAGGCTCTAATCAGCAATATGCTTTAAAAAGGTCAAGTGCCTAACGTCAGTTCATTAATATGCTGATGCAAACAACGGCTAATATCTGCCGCATTACCCTCGGCACTCACCATAGAAAAATCCCAGCGCATAATCACATAACGATTGCGAAAAGGTGTAGGGTTCTTACCTATCGTCAAATGACCAAACAACGAGGAAAAATGCTCTTTTTTGGCAATATCATAGTAATTCTCTAGCATCGAAAGGCAGAGGCTTTTACCAAAAAGGCGCGGGCGTAAGAATATCAGTTGTCGCCCTGCAGCTTCGATAGCAGGGATTAAATGGGTACGATCCACATAAAAAAGCTTATCTTCAATAATAGATTGAAAATCAGAAACACCATAAGGAAACTCCATGAGTAAGCCCCATTATCATTATATTAGCGAGCGAAGTCTAACCTTGGGCAAAATTTAATTTCTAAATTTCCCCGCCATTTTTTGCAACAGTGTGCGAATATGAACCAAGGCTTCAACCAAAGCTTTAGCATCATCGGTAGTGTGTTCTGTACCAAAGCTAATGCGCAGGCTTGATCGTGCCAGTGCTATCGATACGCCCATCGCACGCAATACATGCGATGGCTCGCGTTTTCCTGATGAACAGGCGGAACCCGATGCCACAGCAAAACCTGCTAAATCTAATTGCATCAACAACGTTTCACCATCCATATTGGGAACGCTAAAAAAACTTGTGTTGGGTAAACGTTCAACGGTTGCACCATGAAGGGTAACATCGGGCATGGCAGCCAACAATAATTGTTCAAAATGATTACGCAAAGACGCGCAGATGCTAAAGTCACATACTTTTAATGCGGCAGAAAATGCGGCTGCGCCTGCAATATTTTCAGTGCCAGAGCGGCGTTTTCGTTCTTGCCCGCCACCGTGCATCCAAGTATCTAACGACATACCACGCCGTTGAATCAATGCACCCGTGCCTTTTGCCCCCCCAACCTTGTGGGCAGAACATGATAAAAAATCAGCTTGCAATGTGTTAATTGATACAGGGATTTTTCCCAGTGCTTGAACGGCATCGACATGAAATGGTACACCTAACGAACGGCAATGCGCGCCAATGCTTGCCAGTGAATGTATCACACCGCTTTCATTGTTGGCTAACATGATACTAACCATTGCTGTATCTGCATTGATCTGTGCGCACACATCATCAGGGTCAATCTGACCGTGTTGATTTACCTTAAATTCAACCAAGGGGCGTTGTTGTTGCATGCACAATGCTGTTGCTGTGGTTAATACTGAGGGGTGTTCGGTGCTGGCGATACACATTGCGCCCGTGCGTTTGGCAAGCACGCCAGCCAAGCAAAGGTTATTGGCTTCTGTTCCACCCGAAGTGAAAATAATAGCACTGCTTTCTACGGCGAAATAATCAGCCAAACTATCTCTGGCATCATCCAATGCTCGGCGAGCTTGTCGCCCTGCCCAATGCATGCTCGATGGATTACCTGATGCGTGTAGCGCAGCCTCTTGCCACGCTTCTAGTGCGCATGCCAGCATGGGGCTGCTGGCATTATGGTCAAGGTATCTTTGCAATGGCAATATCCGTTTTATTTTCTTTTTCCATGTAATCGCTTAGCTCACCCATTGCTAATTCATCTAAAAGCACGGATTTATCCACGATTTGTTGCAATGTTACAGCATCCATAAAGCGCAATATATAACCTTCTAAAGCCCGCCAAAGTTGATGCGTATCACAACGGTTGCCACGATGACAACCTCGCGCAGCGTTTTCACACATGGTTGCATGCATCGGTTCATTGACTGCTTTAACAATCGCTGAAACCGTAATCTCTGTCGCCTCTTTGTTTAAAAAATAACCACCACCTGGCCCACGCACAGAACGAACCAAACCATTTTCACGCAAGTTACGAAATAATTGTTCTAAATACGACAGTGAAATAAATTGCCGTTCGGCAATGGATGCCAGCGTAATCGGCTTGCCATTGTTTTTGTGGCTATTGTTTTTTAAGTCAACCATAGCTGAAACAGCATGACGACCTCGACTTGTTAAACGCATAACGGTACCTCAATACGACTGGTTAATAATAACCCAGTCTTAAAGTCGGATATTAACGGCAAGACATAGCATATTCAACCAAAAATGCACATTTCTTAACGAACAGTTTTTATGAGCTGATTGTTTTTTGGCATAGTGTTAACATCCATGCCATTTAATACGGCAAGTTTTTCTGCGGTAAATTTACCCAAAATATTATGGGATTCTTTAGCCAGCTTTTTCCAGTTGTCGACATGCTTCCAACGGTGCAATGCAATACGTGGCACATCGCCATTCTTTCTTTTGCTGTAAGCGTGAAATGATTGGAATATTTGATCAAAATCTTTGCGGAAGTTAGGCAATTGATCACGCGGACACCACATCGACATCACCATGGCATTAGCACCATCTAAACGTACGGTAACATCAATCCATGCCTTACTGACTTTCGGTGCGCTTGCTTTCACCATCGCTCTGGCATAAGGCTGCCCCGCCAGCATGCCTGTGGTAATCTCACCGACTTGCCGCCGCTTAAACATAGATTTTAACACTGCACTGGCAGATGCTCGTTTGCTTAACTTTTTCATGCTGAGCATAAAAAAAGATTTTTCTTTACGCACCCGCGCAATCAATGCATCAGGGGTATTGGTTATTGCCCAACGTGATGGGAATGCCAGTTGAATGCCTAAATCAGGGTGAATAAAACGCTGACCAATCACTGCACCATCTTTTGGGCTATCACCATACGGATAACCTTTAATGGCATTAAGCATCGCCTTGTGAGCAATAATACCACCAGGGTTAGCAAAAATTGCCTGCTGAGTTGCTTGCTGGATGCGTGTTTTGGTTTCAGGGTGAGTGGCAAATGCACCGTGGTATTCAGGTACTTTATCACCCACATCTTTTTTTTCTAAGGCATTGATGTCTTCTAGCCGCTTTAACGTCGCCAGCAGTTTAACCACTGCCTGTGGGTCATACCCTGCAAGCGGCGAATACTTTAATGCCAGCATATCTGATTGTAGCTCTTGTTTTCTACCAAACCCCATAATAAAACTTTGTGCCATCAGGCTACTAAGCTGCCCCAGTGATTGTGGAATCGGTACAAAAATTGAGGTAATCATCATACCCAGTTGATAACCTTTTATCTGTGTGTAGCGGGCAACCGCGTGGCGTGCCGTCACATGCCCGACTTCGTGTGCCAATACGGCAGCCAGTTCAGCTTCAGAGTTTAAATGTGCCAATAACCCACGGTGAATATAAATATGACCACCGGGCAAGGCAAAGGCATTAATCGTTGCATTATCTACCACATGAAACTCAAAAAACAAATTAGGGCGATCAGAGACTGCTGCCACTTTTTGACCAACACGATCAACGTATTGAGCCAAAGGGTCATGATCAGGCAATAACGATAAGGTCTTACCATATTCTGCTGCCAATTGTTGCCCAAGACTTAGTTCTTGCTTTTCACTCATCATGACAAACTCTTTGTTTTTTGAAACAGGGTTTGTCGCACAAGCAGACACACTTAGGAGTAATAACCCAAATAATAATATTCGTTTCATGGTAAAAACTCCAAATCAGCAGGTGAATGCAAAGCTAGGTACAATGCACCATTGTTTGCGGCACGAATACGCCCTCTCAAACGCACATCATTGCCTCCGTGATTGATCGCAGGTGGCTGTTTAAACCACTTTCGGTATTTTTTAGGCACACTGACACGAAGCGTGCCAACCTTAAAATACCAACCACGTTTATCTAACTGTGAACCGATACGCCCGTCAACGATGCGAAATTCACCAATGTTTTTTTCGCTGATCGCCGTTGCCAAGATCAATGAAAAACGTGGCGTACGCCATATCCCCAGCTTTGCTGCAATGGCTTTTTTCTCTAATGCCAGTAATTTATTTGCCCAACGAAGGTTGGGGACAAAGGTGTAAACATGGGCGTAGCCTTGCTCAATCAGCATACCATTCACCCAACGACCATCGCGCAACCAGACTTGCGCCAATTTTCGCCGATAACGGTCTTTTCGTTCACGGTCAAAAGAAAGACGGACCGTTTTTCCGTCGATGAATTTTTTCAAGGCTTTGGTTGCGGCAGCACCCATGACTTGCCCTGGCTTGCTGCCGTGGGGAATCTCAGGGGTGTTGATTCCCAACAAACGAACCTTGATGCCTCGGTCTGTTTTAAACGTATCGCCATCAAGGACTTTGGCAACAGTCACCCATTCACCCTTTTCTACATAGCTAAAACTACCAGCATGCGCGATGGACGACGCTATGCATAAGATAAAGACGACTGGTAAAAAACGTATCATGGTATTCATGTAGATTGTAAACTCCCAATAAGATCATGGTAGGCATCCATTTCATGCTGTTGTAAATAATCACCGATGCCTTCAATGATTTTAGCGCACAACAAAGGGTCATAAAACAAGCCCGTACCCACACCCAATGCATCAGCACCAACAATGGCAAATTCTAGCGCATCTTGCGCGCTAGCAATGCCACCTTGCCCAACAATAGGAATACCATGTTTTTCCGTCACGGTGCGAACTTGGTGCAGTTTCCACAAGGCTACGGGTTTAATCGCAGGGCCCGATAGTCCGCCTGAAATGTTTGCAATCACAGGCGTTCGTTTTTCTGTATTTACAGCCATGCCAACCAGTGTGTTAATCACGGCAAAGCCATCGGAGCCTGCCTCTATGCAGCAACGGGCAGTTTCAGCAATATCTGCATTATTGGGTGATAATTTGGTAATCAATGGTTTATTGGTCGCTTTACGCATGGCAGCAACTACCCGTGCAGCCATGGCAGGGTCATTGCCAAAGTGAACACCACCTTCTTTAACATTGGGGCAAGAAATGTTAATTTCAATTGCTGTTACAGGAGAATCATCAAAAATTCGTGCTACCTCGGCATATTCTTCGGGTGATGTGCCATTGGCATTCGCCCAGAATTGGGTTTCATCATGAGGCAATGATGGCAAAATATGATCAACCACATAACGCGCCCCTGGGTTTTGTAAGCCAATCGCATTTAACATGCCCGATGGCGTTTCATACACCCGATGAGGCGCATTTCCCATGCGTGCTTCTAAGGTTGTACCCTTTAAAATAATAGCACCAATATCGTGATGACTGAAGCCCTGCACACAAGGGTAGCTATCGCCAAAGCCGACACAACCAGATAGTAAAACCAGTGGTGTTTGCAACGAAAGCCCTGCAAAAGAGACACAAAAATTAGGCGTAGGAGAAGAAATAGAATCACACATGCCACGAATCATAATGAGATCACGCAAAAACAACAGTGAATAGCGAGCTTGCGCATAGGTGCAATGATTACCCCTTGGTCTAACTTGGCGATTGAAAAATGCCCTGTAACCTTTCGACTTTGAATGAGGACTAACCATTAGGAGGACTTATGATTATGAAACGTATTGTCATGGCAATGGCAACAGGCGTATTGCTTGCTGCACCAGCGATGGCTTCAGAGACTGGGCATCATGGCGCATCGAACTCACCTGTCGCAGACACTGTTATTGCCAAAGAACGTGAGATTCTTGCAGACACGACCAAAGGGCAAGGTTTTGGCCCTCAGTCACCAAGAGATATTGATGCTATTTCGGGAAACAACACTCGCACTTTTAATACTGCACCTGTATCGACAGCGATGAACTTATGCAATATTCATTTCCATAAAAATGCAGAGCATAAAGCCAAAGACTTCTCTGTTTATGCAGGTAATGGTAATGGCTATGGTTATTTGAGTGGTTATAAATATTCAGGAACATTAACCAAAAAAGAACTCAAACCACTGCATACAAAAATGTGCAATAGTCATCATGGTGATGGCGCGCTTCTTTCAGGGGATACCATTGAGGTGCATTATGTCTACAGCACCGCAAAGGTCACACCTGGCCCGACGCTCGCTTCTTGCTTAAGCGATGCCATCAAAAACCCACAACTGCGCGTAGAAACACAGGTTTATGTGCTGGTTAATGATAAAAAAGCATTGGATTTTAAAGACCTAACAAAATTTGAGAAAACAAAAGGCGGCTTGTATCAAGCGGTGGGTATTCCTCACAACACTGGCGCAGCAGTACAGTATGAAGGCTCAACAACTGGTCCTGGTTACAATGAAAAAGGTTCCCCTTTTCAAGTAACATGGAGCGTTCGTCCGCATGTTGCCAAGGTTAATATTGCAACTGTTGGCAAATGGTGTGAAAAGAATGTCTTTAAAGAAAACCACGGTCATGGTGTAAGAAACTTGGTTGAAAACCCTGATCTTTTATCAACTATTCAATAGATTGATGGTTATAAAAAAGGCTCGCTATTAGCGAAGACATAACCCTCCTAGTTCTCATGAACTAGGAGGGTTAAAACTTTGACCTTTTTCGTAACATGCGTTAAAATTCCAACACCCGTGCCTTAACCATACCTTCCATGCCTAACAATGACGTTTCCAACAACGGTGTGGTAATACACGCCGATCCTTGAAGATGACGGTGTTGCAACGTCACCACGGGGGCATCGCCTAAAAATGCCATAATTTGACCGCCTTCAACCACCCGTTGCTGTAAGTGTGAGGGAATATCTTTTAACGATGCTGCAATCACCAGCACGTCAAACTGTTTGTTTTTGAGCATGGCTTGCATGGCAGATGTATCCATCGCGTTAACTTGCAATACATCGGCATTGATGATGCCATGATTCGTTAGATTCTTTTTTGCCATGGCTGCTAAATCAGCATGCAACTCACAGGCAGTCACATGGGCAGCGCGCAATGCGAGCAGCATGGTCATAAAGCCAGAGCCTGCACCAATCAACAATACTGATTCATTACCCCGCAACTGCAAATGCTGCAAAAAAGTTGCTTCTTGCAACGGGGTAAGCATTTCTTGACCGCAAGGCAAGGGAACATGACCTTCCATGTATGCCATGCTACGAATATTTTGGGGTAAAAATTCTTCTCTGGGGATGGTTTCTAGCATATCCAGTAAATCAGCATCCAGCACTTTACAGCAACGAATCTGATGCTCGACCATGTTTTTTCTTGCTGCTTCAAAGCCTGTGGTATAATCCGTTTCAATCATTGAGTTCTTCCCCCCACCATTCATTTAAAGCCGTTATCATGCAATAGCTTGGCTGGAAACTCAAGTCTATGCATGGTAGATAAAAAATTATTAGGCAAAAACATTGCCTAATAATCCATCAATCGCTATGATGCGCGCTCGCTGCGACAGCGTCACTTGGTAAGGAAGGGTGGCAGAGCGGTCGAATGCACCGGTCTTGAAAACCGGCGAAGGTAACACTTCCGTGGGTTCAAATCCCACCCCTTCCGCCACCTTAGGAACGTGCATGAAATAACTTAGGCAACTTGAACTTGTCTTTTTGCCCGACACCAGCGTTGTGAAACTGTTACATAGCGAGGCTATGCGCCAGTTCCACGCCTTGGTGTCGAACAAAAATCCTGCGCCCAAGTTGCCTAAGTTATTCCATGGACATTCCTTATTTTTCGCCCAATGGGTATTGATGCACACGCTTTTCCCTTCAAGTATTTTCCGCGCTTACGATATTCGTGGGCAAGCCATCACAGAAGTATCCACCACATTGGCCTACCGTTTAGGACGCATGTATCCTGATTTTATAAATCAAGACCAACGCCCTATTGCCGTTGGTCGGGACGTTCGCTTAAGCAGTCCCGCATTGCATGATGCCTTGATTCAAGGTTTGCTGGATGGAGGGCTATCGGTATTCGATCTTGGTATGGTTGCCACGCCCTTGACCTATTTCAGTGTTTTCAGGCGCGAACTTGCAGGTTGCATTCAAGTAACTGCCAGCCATAACCCTGCAACAGATAACGGCTTTAAAATGATGGTCGGGCAACAAAGCCTGTATGGCGAAGCCATTCAATTACTGCGGCAAAAGCTTGAATCGCCCTTGCCTGCCAAAGCGATACAACAAGGGACGTTGCAGCATCTGGATTTGTTGGATGAATATGTCGCCATTGTGCGCAACGATTGCACCCTACAACGCCCTTTAAAGGTGGTTATTGATGCAGGCAATGGTCCTGCGGGGCTGATGGCTGTGCCGTTGTATCGAGCGATGGGTTGTGATGTGATTGCATTGTATTGTGAACCCGATGGTCGATTCCCCAACCACCACCCCGACCCCACTTGTGAAGAAAACATGCGTGATCTGGCAGCCCATGTACGCCAGCACCATGCTGATTTAGGGCTGGCTTTTGATGGTGACGGCGACCGCATTGGCATGGTTGATGAATGTGGCAACATGATTGCTGCTGATCGCTTGCTACTGATGCTCGCCCGAGATCTGCTGCGCGACCACCCTCAAGCCTGCATTATTGCCGAAAGCAAAAGCTCCATGCGATTGTACCAAGGTATCGCGCAAGCAGGTGGGCATGGCATCATGTGGCATACAGGACATGCTTTGATCAAAGAAAAAATGCAACAAACAGGCGCATTATTAGCGGGCGAAGTGAGCGGGCATATTTTTTTTGCAGATCGTTTTTATGGTTATGATGATGCGGTGTATGCAGGTGCAAGGCTGCTGCAATTATTAGCCAAGCAACGCGGTGTTTCCTCCTGTTTGTTAAGCGATGTCGCACCCTCTGCCATCACCCCTGAAATTCGTATCCCTTGTGCTGATGATGTGAAGTTTTCTATTGTTTGGCATGCGTTGCAATACTTCACCCAGCAAGGGTTTGAAGTCACTAACTTAGATGGTGTCCGTATTACTTGGCAAGATGGCTGGGGACTTTTACGCGCCTCTAACACACAAGCCATGCTAGTGTTACGCTTCGAGGCTGAAACGCCCCAACGCATGCATGAGATACAACACACGATTAATCATTGGCTAAAAAAGCACATGGATCAACAAGGAATGACATGAACCTGATTAAAAAATTTATGCAGCAAGAATCTGCGAGTGGCATCTTGCTTATTGCTGCAACAGTATTGGCACTGGCATTCAATAATACTGCCATGTCTTCCGTGTATGAATACTTTTTACATATCCCTGTAGAAATACGGGTCGGTGCATTGCAACTGGATAAATCGTTGTACCATTGGGTCAACGATGGTTTGATGGCAATCTTTTTTTTATTCATTGGTCTTGAGGTCAAAAGAGAGATGCTGGAGGGGCATTTATCATCACTTAATCACATTGCATTGCCGGGCATTGCTGCCATTGGCGGCATGGTTGTTCCTGCTATGATTTATTTGGCATTTAACATGCATGACCCTATTGCTGTTAATGGCTGGGCAATCCCAACGGCAACTGATATTGCTTTTGCCTTGGGGATTCTTTCCTTGCTTGGCAAAGGCGTTCCCCCTTCGCTTAAAATATTTTTAATGGCGTTGGCAATCATTGATGACTTGGGCGCGATTGTTATTATTGCTGTTTTTTATACCGTCGATTTATCAACATTATCTATCACCATTGCGGTAAGCGCGTTGATCGTATTGATTGCCTTAAACCTGTTTGGCGTGACTAAAAAAACGGCTTATATCATCGTTGGCATCATACTCTGGGTGAGCGTGTTAAAATCAGGGGTGCATGCAACCTTGGCAGGGGTAGCATTGGCGTTTACCATTCCATTGCATGGGCAGGATGAAAACAAACAGCCCATATCACCGCTAAAAGAAATCGAACACAGCCTCCATTTTTGGGTTGCTTTTTTTATCCTTCCCTTGTTTGCCTTTGTAAATGCAGGGGTCAAAATCACTGATATCTCCCTTCACCAAATGTCAGGCGCTGTACCTTTGGGAATTATGCTGGGCTTGTTTGTTGGCAAGCAACTGGGGGTGTTTGGCTTTAGCTGGCTGGCAATTAAAATGAATCTGGCATCACTACCGAAAGACAGTAACTGGTTACAACTCTATGGGGTGTCGTTATTAACAGGTATTGGCTTCACCATGAGTCTGTTTATTGTCTCACTGGCGTTTGATAACGACCAAATGTTTCAATATACCGATAAACTGGCGATCCTTATTGGTTCGTTGTTATCAGGGGTGGTGGGTTATTGGGTGCTTAAAAGATCATCAGTTGGGCAAAGGCAACCCTAATTTCTTAACTGATGTTACGCAGTTATGCTAAAACTCGCCGCTCGTTCCCACACTCCTGCGTGGGAATGCATATTATGGGTAAGTATATAGAATATTCGCCCCCTAACCCCTGTCACGCTGGCTTCTTTGGTTAAAATATTCAAACTTGCGCCATGTCGCTTACCTCTTCTGCCCCATCACTGGAAATTTTCCACTTGTCTTTGGCTGTGCCTATTGCGGGGCAGTATGTTGAAGCGGTATCGGATGTCTCGTTGTGTTTGCATGCGGGTCGCGTGATGGGCTTAGTTGGCGAATCGGGCTGTGGTAAATCGCTGACGGCGCAGGCATTGTTGCGCTTGGGCGAGCATCAAAGCGTAAACCATTGTGGTGGTGATATTTTACTGGGTGGGCAAAGTATTTTTGCCATGAGCGATGCCGCGTTGCGCACGTTTCGTGGTGGGCAGGTTGCCATGATTTTTCAAGAACCCATGACCGCGCTCAATCCTGTGTTCACCGTGGGAACACAAATCACCGAAGTCATTCGCCTGCACCTCGACCTTGATAAAAAAGCTGCTGAAGCACGCGCTATGGCATTGTTGCATGAAGTTGGCATGCCTGAAGCGTCCGTGTTGATGGGGCAATACCCCGATACTTTATCAGGAGGGATGCGCCAACGTATACTGATTGCTATGGCGATGGCACCTCACCCTCGTTTTATTATTGCCGATGAACCTACCACCGCATTGGATGTATCGGTGCAAAAACGAATTATTGCCTTGTTGCGCCGCTTGCAACTTGAGCATCAACAAGGGATGTTATTGGTGACCCATGATTTTGGTCTGGTGGCAGAAATGTGTGATGATGTGGCAGTGATGTATGCAGGGCAGATTGTTGAGCGTGGCAGTGTGCATGAAATTTTTGATAACCCTCGTCACCCTTATACCCGCGCCTTAATGGGGTGCAGACCCGAAGCGCAAAGCCAAGGGGGGATGTTACCTGTGATTGCAGGGCAAGTACCCGCGCCGGGGCAATACGGCAAAGGCTGTCGCTTTGCGACGCGGTGTAACTTGGTGGATGAGGCTTGTGGCTTACCGATTGCCGAAGATGCATGGCAAGATGGTGGGCATCAGGCGCGCTGTGTGCATGGTGAACAATCATGACCATTCTTGAAGTGCGATCATTGAGCAAAAGTTTTTCTCGTGCTGGCGTGTGGCACAAAAACACTGCCAAGCGCGCTGTGAACGATGTTAGTTTTAGTGTGCAAAAGGGTAAAACACTGGCAGTAGTCGGTGAATCGGGCAGTGGCAAATCGACCTTGGCACGGTTAATCATGCGTTTATTAACACCCGATTCGGGGGATGTGTTGTTGCATGGTGAATCCATCAGCCATTTGCGCGGGGCAGCCTTGCGACGCAAGCGGCAGCATATTCAAATGGTTTTCCAAGACCCTTTTGCTTCGCTCAATCCACGGATGACCATTGGCAATACCGTGGGCGAAGGCTTGCGTGTGCATCAACCGAAATTAAGCCGTGCGCAACGGGATCAACAAGTCGCGGCAGTGCTGCAACAATGTGGCATGAATGCTGATGCCATGCCCCGTTACCCCCATCAGTTTTCAGGTGGGCAACGGCAACGTATCGGCATTGCCCGTGCCTTGGTGGTGCAGCCCGATGTGTTGGTATTGGATGAGCCTGTGTCGGCGCTGGATGTATCGGTGCAAGCGCAAATCCTTAATTTATTGCGTCAGCTTCAAGGCGATCATGGCTTGACTTATATCTTTATTTCGCACGATTTATCGGTGGTTCGCCACATCGCTGATGATGTGTTGGTGATGTTTGCAGGGCATGTATTGGAATCAGGCTCAGCCTCTCGCGTGCTTGCAAACCCTCAGCATCCGTACACTGCGGCATTGTTGCAAGCGATGCCGATTGCTCACCCTTCGTTGCGCCGCGACAGCAGCGATGATCCGCCTGTTGACCCCGAACAAACAGCGGATAATGGCTGCCCTTTTCGCTTGCGTTGCATCAAGGCGCAGGCTGATTGTGCGGATACGGCGATGCAGCTAAATGATGCAGGTCATGCCTGTTTGCACCCGATTGAATCAACACCGTGACTAGGGATGCTCCCTTGCCTTTGGTTTGCCAAGTCGCCGATGATTTTTCACGCGATTCGCCGCTGGCAGCGCATTTTTCTGATTACCAACCGCGCCCCCAGCAAATTCAATTAAGCCAAGAAATCGCTACCGCTTTTAGCCTGCAACAAGTATTGATTGCCGAGGCAGAGACAGGCACAGGCAAGACACTGGCGTATTTATTGCCTGCTTTGCGCAGCGATGAAAAAATTTTAATTTCTACCCACACCCGCGCTTTGCAAGATCAATTGATGCACCGCGATTTACCCGCGATTGAGCAAGCGACGGGACTTCGCCGCAGTGTTGCCCTGCTTAAAGGGCGACTGAATTACCTATGCCCGCAACGATTGGCAAAATTCATGGGCAGTGCGCAGTTAGATGTATGGCAACAACGTCCCTTGCTGCGCGTACACCACTGGGCAAAAAAAACGCCCACGGGCGATTTAAATGATCTACCCTTTGACCCCTTTGAAAAAAATATTGGTTCGATGGTTACAGCCACGGCAGATCAATGTGTGGGCGGCAACTGTGAATGCTTTCATGCATGCCCGCTGATGAAAGCGCGCATGAAAGCGCAAGATGCGGACATTGTGATTGCCAATCATAGCTTATTGCTGGCGGATGCGGCGTTAAAATCAGGCGAGTTTGGTGCGGTACTGCCCGAATTTTCTGCCTATGTGTTGGATGAAGCCCATGCCTTACCAACCCTTGCCAGTCAGCATTTTGGCATCAACTTAGGGCGCATGCGATTGATTACATGGCTCAACGATGCGCAAACCGTGCTAGAGACATTCGGTGATGAAACAGCACTCAAACAAGAAATGCTTGAGCAAGGGCGTATTGTGTTGGAGGTTTGGGCAGAACGCTCGCTAGATACCTTGCAACAAGCATGGAAACCATTGCAGTCGCTGATTGAATCACGCCGTGAGCGCAGCGAAGATGTGATTTCGTTGGCAACACGCGCCAATGATTTGATGGCAGATATGGCGTTTCTTGCTGCCCCGAGCAACGATTTTGTTGCTTGGTGCGAAGGTGAGGGCGATTTTTTTCGTTACGTTGCTGCGCCGATTGAAACAGGCCCTTTGCTGGCAGAACATTTATGGATGCGGGAGGCAGGTTTTGTGCTGCTTTCTGCTACCTTGCGTTTATCGCACTCTTTTGTGCATATTAAAGAACGATTGGGTTTACCCGAAGATGCCAGCGAAGTGTACCATCCTTCGCCGTTTGATTATGCCACACAGGCACTGAATTATTTACCCCGTCACCTGCCTGATAGCCGTACACCTGCGGGGAAGACGGCATTATTAAGTGAGATGGAAACTTTATTGCGCGCCTCACAAGGACGGGCATTTGTGTTGTTCACAGCCTACCAAAGCATGAACAGCATTGCCCCTGAATTAGCCAAGCGTTTACCGTGGAATGTGTATATTCAAGGCATTGATGGTAGCCGCGATTATATTTTAGGGGAGTTTCGCAAAGACACCCATTCGATCTTGTGTGGCACACGCAGTTTTTGGGAAGGCGTGGACGTACCGGGGGAAACATTATCGCTAGTCATTATTGATAAAATGCCCTTTGCCCCGCCTTCTGATCCATTGTTGCAAGCCCGCATTGCCCGCTGTGAGGCAGCAGGTGGCAATGGCTTTAACGATATTCAACTACCTGAAGCCATTGCCGTATTGCGCCAAGGCATCGGGCGATTGATTCGCCATGCCGATGATCGTGGTGTGATGGCGATTCTTGATTCTCGCTTGTACCAAAAAAGCTATGGACGAGAAGTGGCATACAACCTACCACCAGCACGTATTACTGATAATATTGCTGATGTCCGCTGGTTTTTTGAAGAGGATTAGTTTTCTTGTGGCGTGGGCGCGTTGTTTTCTTCAAGCACTTTTTTTCTTGATTCGTTGATAATTTCACCTGTTACCTTCAGCCCTTCCAAGGTTTTTTCGCCTGTTTCTTTGACCGCTTCGTGGACTTTTTCTTTCACTGATTGTTTGTTGGGTGAATAGCGGCTATCATCGGTTTCGATCAACCAAATAAGCCAAGCAATGATGCCAATCAAAGCCAGTATAATAATATTTTTAATCATGGGTACTCTCCTGCTAGCGGCGCAAGCTATTTTATCTTGCGTGAATTGTCAGCCTTGACGGATGTTAGCTGTTCATGATAATGCCGCGCTCATTTTGACCGTGACCTTGAACTTGTAGGAGCATGACGTTGGACTATCACAGCTTTGATTTTGATCTTGCTGCTCTATCATCCGCAGGTAAACATTGGACAGAAACCATTCCTTCTGCACTATTGCGCGATGCAACGGTGGGCGTTCTCGATGCGGTGGATGTTGCTTGCTCGGATGCCCATTGGTCAGGAAGCCTGTTGCGAACGGCTGATGGCTTTCACATGCAAGCATCGTTTTCGTTGCACATTGAACGCCGTTGTGATCGTTGCTTAAGCATGTTTGATTGGTTGCTGAAAGAAGAAAACAAGCGTGAGTTCGTGCTTGGTACTGCGGTGGAAAATCACGATGAAGAAAACATTCAAATCATTGATTTTTTACCCCACCCAGGGCGTTTGAATCTTGTCGATTTACTACGCGAAGAAATATGGTTGGCTTGGCGAGCCGTGTTGGTTTGCGATAAAGCGTGTCAAGGGCTTGCGGCTGCAAGTTCTTTAAATAAATCAACTTGCACGCCTTTTAGTCAAGATGAAGATCATCCTTTTGCCGCTTTGCAAAAGTTAAAACAATAAAAACACGCATCGAATCATTCGTGTTTAAATACTTGGGCAACACCCAATAGAGAGTATAATATGGCAGTTCCTAAGAGAAAAACCAGTAAATCTAAACGCAATATGCGTCGCGCCCATGATGGCTTGACCATGGCAAACGTTCAAACATGCACCAACTGTGGTGAGGCTGTTCGCTCACACCATGCTTGCGGTCATTGTGGTACTTACAAGGATCGCCAAATCTAGATTTCTATCGGTACTTGCAAAAACTGGAGATTGCGATGCGCATTCTGATTGATGGTCATGGTGGAGATCTTGCCCCCGATGTCGTGCTTGAGGCGATTGCCTTAATGCTGGACAAACCTGATGCGCCAACGATGGGCATTGTCGGGCGATCTGACATGATGCACGCTGCTTTGGCAAAACATAACCTTGAAGGTCGTGTTGAAGTTGTGGAATCAGAAGATATTATTGAAATGAGTGACCCTCCAGCCCTTGCTTTGCGCCGTAAGCGCAAGTCTTCTATTCATATTGGTGCGCGTGCCGTGCGCGATGGTGCGTGGGATGCTTTGGTTAGCGGTGGCAATACGGGCGCATTGATGGCGATTTCTAAGATGGTGATTAAAACCATTCCGGGTATTGATCGCCCTGCGATTGCTGCCATGATTCCCTCTAAACACGGTGGTACACTGCTATTAGACATTGGTGCTAACATTGATTGTTCATCCAACCATTTGATTCAATTTGGTGTCATGGGGCATTGTTATCGGCAAGTGATCTGTGGTGATAGTTCGCCGCGCATTGGCTTATTAAACATTGGCACAGAAGACATCAAAGGCACGGATGTGGTGAAATATGCATCGCAACAACTGGCAAAAACCGAACTGAACTTTATTGGCAATGTCGAAGGCACAGACTTGTTCACGGGGAATGTTGACGTGATTATTTGTGATGGTTTTGTCGGCAATATTGCGCTAAAATCAATGGAAGGAATCGCCCGTCATATTTTGGAACAAATGAAACAAGAGCTTCAGTCTTCGATGCGCAGCAAAGTTGGCGCATGGTTGGCAATGCCTGCCTTAAAAAACCTTAAAGAAACCCTGCACCCTAGCGAACACAACGGCGCACCCCTGATGGGACTGAACGGCGTAGTGGTTAAAAGCCACGGTTCTTCCGATGCCTATGCTTTTGCTTGTGCCATCAACGCTGCCTGTGTTGAAGTCCGTGCTGATTTAAAAGCTGCCATTGCCGCTGGCATGAACGATATGACCGTTCCTGCATGAATACATCCACACCTTGCAGTCAACCCGTGGTTCATATTCGTGGCGTTGGTGGTTATTTGCCTGAACGGGTGATGGCAAACGATGAGCTGGCAGAGATGGTTGACACCTCAGACGAATGGATTCGTAGCCGCACGGGCATTACCCAACGCCACCTTGTTGGCAGCAACGAAATGACCGCTGATTTGGCATGCAAGGCTGGCTTTCAAGCGTTGGATGATGCAGGGCTAACAGTGGCAGATTTGGATGCCTTGGTGGTGGCAACCACTACCCCTGATATGGTTTTTCCTGCGACGGCAAGCATTGTACAAGCCAAGCTGGGCGGGCAAGGCTTCCCCGCTTGGGATATTCAAGCCGTCTGTTCGGGCTTCGTCTATGGTCTGGCGCAAGTCGAAGGCATGATGCGGGCAGGCATGTTTCGCCATGTGTTGCTTATTGGTGCTGAATCCATGTCGCACATTGTTGACTGGAGCGACCGCAACACCTGTGTGTTGTTTGGCGATGGTGCAGGCGCAGTGGTGCTTTCAGTCGGTGATGCTGATGGCTGTGGTCTGATGCGTTCAGTGTTGCACTGCGATGGTAGTTACCGCGAGCTGCTGATGGCAAAACATGGTCAACGGGGGCAAGCACCCCGATCAGGGCGTGTTGCCACCATGAGCATGGATGCCGCAGGTGTCTCTGCGATTCAAATGCGAGGCAATGAAGTCTTTCGTGTTGCCGTCACCAAATTAGGTGAAGTCGTTGACGAAGTGTTGGCTGCCAATGATGTACTCAAAGATGATATTGATTGGCTGATTCCCCATCAAGCGAACATTCGTATTTTGCACGCCACTGCAAAAAAGCTACAACTCCCACTAGAACGCATGGCGATTACGGTTGACCAACATGCCAATACTTCTTCTGCCAGTGTGCCGTTAGCTTTGAATCATCTGTACCGACAAGGTCGCTTACAACATGGGCAATTGCTGTTGCTAGAGGCTTTTGCTGGTGGTTTTGCTTGGGGCGCAAACATGTTGCGCTGGTCTTGTAAATAAATAACGCACACAGAAAAAAACGATATGATTAAACACACTGCATTTTTATTCCCTGGGCAAGGCTCACAATCACAAGGCATGCTGCTTGATACGGTGGCACAAGAAGCAACCGTTCGCACATGTTTTGAGCAAGCATCCGATGTGCTAAACTATGATATGTTGGCACTGATTGCTGATAACCCTGATAATCGTTTAAACCAAACCGAATACACACAAGCGGCATTACTCACGGCTTCCACGGCATTGTTTCGTTTATGGCGACAACGCGAAGGCGTTTTACCGTATTGCGTGGCAGGGCATAGTTTGGGCGAATACGCAGCCTTGGTTGCTGCTGGTTGCCTGAATTTTTCTGATGCCGTTGCCTTGGTTGCTTACCGTGGTCAAGTGATGGCAGAAGCCTTGCCAACGGGTATGGGTAAAATGGTTGCGGTGCTAAGCCTTGAGCGTGATCGTGTGGATGCTATTTGTCAGCAAGCCAGTGATGATGCGCATCAAGTGTGGTTGGCTAACGATAATTGCCCAGGGCAATTGGTGATTGCAGGGCATGTCGCAGGGGTAGAGCGTGCCATGATTGCATGTACCGCAGCAAAAGCACGGCGCATATTGCCTTTGCCAGTTAGCGTACCATCGCATACCCCCTTGATGCAGCCTGCCGCTAATGCGATGGCAGATCGCTTGCAGCACACCCCCATGCACCCTCCCTCATGCCCATTGTGGCGCAATGTTGATGCCACCGCGACCTGTGATGTTGATATGATTCGAGAGGGTTTGATTGCGCAACTCACATCCCCCGTCCGTTGGACTGATTGTGTTCGTCAAATGATTGCCAGCGGTGTCACCGATGCGGTAGAAATGGGCGCAGGAAAAGTGCTAACAGGCTTAGCGCGACGGATTGATAAAACCATGCCTGTATACCCAACGTATACAGCTAAACTATTGCAACAAGCGATTGATGCAACAGCATTGGAGAATGACAATGAATAAACCACCTGTTGCCATCGTCACGGGTGCTAGCCGTGGTATTGGGCTTGCTATTGCCAAAGGCTTGGCAAACGATGGCTTTCAATTGGCAATTTGTGCCACCAGTGAAGGCAGCATAGCCAAAGCGACAGAAGCTTTGGCAGCAATCAGCGATCAAACCGTGTTTGCCAAGGTGGTTGATGTCAGCGAGCAAGCCTCTATTCAAGGCTTTGTACAAGAAACCGTAAAAACATTGGGCGGCTTGGCAGTATTGGTCAACAATGCAGGCATCACCCGCGATACACTTGCTATGCGCATGAAACCCGAACAATGGCAGTCGGTGATCGACACCAACCTATCATCGGTGTTTTTTGCCTCACAAGCGGCATTAAAACCAATGATGCGTGCCAAACAGGGTCGAATTATCAATATATCGTCGGTTGTTGCCAGCATGGGCAACGCGGGTCAAATTAATTATTGTGCCAGCAAGGGTGGCGTGGATGCCATGACCCGATCCTTAGCACGAGAAGTTGGCTCACGAAACATTACCGTCAATGCCATTGCCCCCGGTTTTATTGCCACCGATATG
Source organism: uncultured Zetaproteobacteria bacterium (assembly GCA_964458185.1). GTDB lineage: Bacteria > Pseudomonadota > Zetaproteobacteria > Mariprofundales > Mariprofundaceae > AB-137-C09. The sequence continues at coordinate 13,726 of CAYWFG010000013.1, read as the reverse complement.
ACCGCCCAATTGGGCGATGATGCGCATCAATCGTTGGTGCAGAAAATTCCCTTAGGGCGCATGGGTTCACCCGACGATATTGCAACTGCGGTATCTTTTCTTGCGGGTGCTGGTGGCAATTATATTACAGGTCAGGTGTTACAGATTAACGGTGGCATGTATATGTGATGCTTTCAAGCACACCAAAGTTTTAATCATTCAAACAAGATTGCTTGTCTAGTAAGCGTTGTTCTGCTAGCAAGCAAACCTTTATTTCAAACTGGGAGGGCTTAAATGTCTGCAGAAATCGAAGAAAAAGTCATAAAAATCGTTGCTGATCAATTAAATGTTGAAGGTTCTGAAATTAATTCAGATTCTTCATTTGTTGATGATCTTGGCGCGGATTCTTTAGATACCGTAGAATTAGTGATGGCTTTTGAAGAAGAATTTGGTATTGAAATTCCTGATGATGACGCTGAAAAAATTCAAAGCGTTCAAAACGCTATTGATTATATTGCAGCCAAAGCGGAATAATTGTGAGTAAACGTGTTGTCATCACAGGCATTGGTCTGATTACCCCCTTAGGGGTAGGTACGGAAACAAGCTGGCAACGTTTAATTGCAGGAGAATCAGGTATCGGGCGTATTTCTCGCTTTGACGCTGAAGCTGCAAAGATGACGTGTACCATTGCAGGCGAAGTTCCTGATTTTGATGTCAATGCATTTATCAATCGCAAAGATGCCCGCAAGATGGATACCTTCATTCAATACGGCGTAGCAGCGGCACAGATGGCACTGACTCATTCAGGGTTGACCATCAACGATGCCAATGCAGACCGTGTTGGCGTGGTCATTGGTTCAGGCATTGGTGGGCTGACCATGATTGAGCGCACCATGCGTGCCTATGAAAAAGGCGGTGCGCGAAAAATATCGCCTTTTTTCATTCCCCAAACCATTATCAATATGATTTCTGGTTGGGTATCCATGTATTCTGGTGCCAAAGGTCCGAATTTAGCGACCGTCACTGCTTGTGCAACAGGGACGCATGCCGTCGGCGATGCCTTTGAGATCATTGCCCGTGGCGATGCAGATGCCATGATTGCAGGTGGTGCGGAAGCATGTGTTTGTGAACTCGGCGTGGGTGGCTTTTGTGCCAGCAAAGCATTGTCAACGCGCAACGATGACCCCACCACCGCCTCGCGTCCATGGGATGTTGATCGTGATGGTTTTGTCATGGGTGAAGGTGCAGGTGTGATGGTGTTAGAATCGTTAGATGCTGCCCGCGCACGCGGAGCCAACATCATTGCAGAAGTCATCGGTTATGGCATGTCTGGCGATGCCCACCACATGACTGCCCCTGCGCCTGCAGGTGAAGGTGGCGCGCGTTGCATGCGCATGGCACTGCAACGCGCTAGCATTGCCCCTGATGCGGTCGATTACATCAATGCCCATGGCACATCCACACCTGCGGGTGATTTGGCTGAAGCTCAAGGTATTAAGGCTGTTTTTGGCGAGCATAGTAAACGCCTGATGGTATCATCATCAAAATCGATGACGGGGCATTTACTCGGTGCGGCTGGTGGTATCGAAGCGGCGTTTGTTGCCTTGGCATTGCAACAGGGTGTTGTGCCGCCAACCATTAACTTGGATCAACAAGATCCGCAATGTAACTTGGACTTTGTTCCCCACGAAGCACGTCAAGAAAAGATCAGTATTGCTGTATCTAATTCATTTGGTTTTGGTGGAACCAATGCCACGGTGATTCTTCAAGCCTTTTCTTAAAAAAGAAGATGGAAAACACCTTTTCTTGTAACCGTTCACTTACCCCCTGATTTTTTTGCCTACAAGGCGAAAGCGCGCAGTTTACGCTATGGTAAATGAGCACTTTCAACGCTGTAGGAGGGAAAATCAGGGGGTAGGTGAACGGTTACCCTGCACGAACAGTTGCAGGGCTTAGGTTCTAGGGTAAATATGACATACTTTCGCACCATACCCTTGCCCTTTGGCATCAATGTTCACGATATTTTTCAATCACAACCCCATGCATTTGGCGCGCTATTAGAAAACCCCAATCAATCAGGGCGGCAAATACTGGTATCTGCCGCAGGTCATTCTCAATCATTTTCTCTGGCTGATAACGATGCATTAAAACAGTGGAAGTCATCACTTCCTAAGGTTGTGAATGGTGGCTTGGGTATTTGCCAAGTCTTTTATATTGCCTATGAAGCCATGCATTGGTTAGAAATAATCCCCCAACCACGCACGCTTACCGATGCCCCGATACTGTATATTCATGAACCTGATTGGTCATTATGCTTGAATCATCAACAAAGTTTAATTTACCTTGCCTCCAAAAAAGAGGCGTGGTTAGATCATGTTGAGAAAATAATAGCCAACGTCGCACCTTATTTGCATCCACCACTGAAAAAAAACGTGGCAAGCGATGGCTACCATGAGGTGGTAAGTGATTACTGCAGAAATGTGGAAAGAGTCAAAGATTATATCCATGCAGGCGATGTTTTTCAGGTCAATATTGCACGCTTTTGGCATACTGCCTATGCATCGGATGAACTCCCCGAACTCTATGCCGTGTTACGGCAAAAAAACCCAGCCCCTTTTGCTGCCTTTTTTCGCGCTGGTGGATTGACCATTGTATCGTCATCCCCTGAACGCTTGTTTCAAATCACCGCTGATGGTTGGCTCAATACTCGCCCTATTGCTGGCACACGCCCGCGTGGTGAAGGCGATCGTGATCAAGCGTTTTCTAAAGCGTTATTGCTCTCTGAAAAAGAACAAGCGGAACACATCATGCTGGTTGATTTAGAGCGCAATGATTTAGGGCGTGTCTGCCAAGTGGGTAGTATCGAAGTCAATGAACGAATGGTGATTGAGCGTTATGCTACGGTGCAACATATTGTTTCTAATGTTCGCGGACAATTGCGCGAAGATATTGATATTGTCGATGTCTTTTCAGCGTTATTCCCTGGTGGCACGATTACAGGTTGCCCCAAAGTTCGCTGCATGGAAATCATCTGCGAGTTAGAGCCACAGCCTCGCACCGCCTACACAGGCAGCCTAGGCTATATTGCCACCGATGGCAGTTGCGACAGCAATATCCTAATTCGTTCATTTTGGCATCAAGGGCAAACATTACACTGGGCAGCAGGCGCTGGCATTGTAGCTGATTCCATCGCTGAACAAGAATGGGAAGAAACCAACCATAAGGTGAAAGGCTTGTTGACAGCACTGGGTTGTAAGCTTTGATAGAAGGCAAAATAGAAAAAAGAGGCAGATATGGAATCTGCCCCTACAGGATGTTTATTTGTTTTTTGGGGCGGGAGAATTTCCCTCAAATGCCCAACTAAATGCGGCTAAATTTTTGAGTCCTGTGCATTCCATAGAAAGCACGGCAAACAAAGCAATCAGCGAGCCAATCAATAAACCAACAGCAGGCCCAAATAGCCACAACACACTCGCTTCAGCGGCTTGAGGGCCTAGCTCTACGGTGCGAAAGCCCATCAAGATCCATGCTGGTGGGTACATCAATGCACCAAGTCCAAACGTCCAGCCAAATACTTTTTTCCAGCAGGGTTTAAGGCTTGTTGAAGCGACCAGAACCAACATCAGGATAGCCAACAAACCAATGCCCATAAAATGAATATGACCACGGAGCAAGCGTTGCATGGCATCAGTGGCTAAACTGCCTGAATGACTGTGTTGTTCACCATTGGCATGACCATGACCACCACCATCAGCGTGGTGTCCTTCAGTGCCGTGGCTGGGTGTTGAAGCCTTATCATGATTCTCTACACTGCCTACAGCATGGTCATGCCCCATGCTCATTGCATTCATATCCATATCTGCCATCGCTTTTTTGGCTTTTTCTTGTTTAATGCTGGCTTCAGCAGCTTCAAAGCTACCGTGTAATAACTCATGATGGGTAGCAATATAGCCAGCCCAAACGCCGCCACATATCAATGCCAGCAAGCCCATGGCTATGCCATGATGCACGGGCGATAAAGCCGATCTTAGGCTATTGTTCACAATAATTCTCCATTGGTTGTGTTGATTCTCAAAACATACAAAAACTTCAAACAATCAAGGGGGAAAAATAGCCCCCCCTGTCTTAAATTACTCACAAAACAACATTAAAATGCTAGGTCAACTCCTGCAATAGCAGTATTGAATGATTTTTGAGTGGCTACAGTTTTAGCCATTGCTCCCATACCTGCCATAGTCATATCAGTTACTAAATTGCTTGATTGCGTATAGGTAACAAATCCTTGCACATTTTCAGCAACTTGATAGATACCATAGATAGAAGTATTGCTGGATGCCAATGGTGTTAAGGCCTTTGCTGTTCCCATTTGCAAATCAACTTGCGTATAATCATATTTCACACCAATCATCACGCCTTCAGTCACAATAAATTCACCAACTAAGGTTGCAGCTTTGACTTTTAGGCTCTGACCTGTACTGGCACTTTTGTTGTTACCCACAGTATATGCGCCCCAAACTTGCATGGGTTCACCATAATTAAAGGCAAAGTCAATACCATAACGAGTAACGTCTTTAAATTCCATGGCTGTTGCTGTTGTGGTTGTAGAACCCATAGGTGCCATCGCCATTAACATATTGGCTTCGCCACCCATCAAATCACTAGCCCAGTTAGTGCCTTTATAGCCATAGACACCAACAATATGATTGCCTAGGAACTCTTGCGCAACACGGCCATAATAAGCGGTGCTTTTTAAACCAGCCAAAGCTCTTGGGTTGCCGTTTTGTAAAACATCAATCGGGTTAGAACCATAAGTAAAGGCAGAGAAGTTATAATAAGTGCCTACGCCAGTATCACCATCAGTCGTACCATGAATAGAGATACCATCACCCATCATGAGCATAGTTGCCCCAGCCATCTGTGCTGCATCCACTGCGCCAAAGCCTAAGGGTCGTTGACTCATCATGGTCATGCCATAACCGACATTGTTTTGTACGCGACCAAAACGAATTTTTAACAAGTCACTCACATAGTAACCACCCTCTAGCATACCAATACCATTAACGGTATTAGCATCTAACCACCAAAACCAATTGTCATAAGAACCAGAGGAGATAAGCCCCAGCTCACCAAAACCAATTTTGTAATTCGATTGTAGATCACCATTAGGTTTTTGGGTCAAACCACCATCAACCATGCCAAAGCGATGACCAGGCATCACAGGGATACCTGCTGTATCGGTGATAGGACCAGAGCCAGAAAGTACTACCTGCGTGCGCACAGTAAATGGAAAATTGCTGGCAACAATCGCCTTTTCATCAGCCTCAATGTTTTTACCAGGGCCATTTTGCATATCAAAATCGTCCTTTCCTTCAGCAAAACGAAAACCACGTTCACGGAACGCTACGCCCATTTTACTCAGCTTGGGAAACATGGTGTGACATGAATTGCATGACATGCCATATTTTCTAGCGAACACTGGAATAGCATCGGCATCATCGGCAAAGAATGTTAACGTACCGACAAGCGAAAATGCGCCCACCACTGTACCCATTATTATTTTTTTCATTTGGTAAATACCTCCCATTTGCTTATCGCGTTGCGATTAGCTCCCTTGTAGAAAGTATTATGCCAATAATTGTGCGTTATCAATATTTAATCAAATAAATAATTATACCCTTTTGTAGCAATAAGATAGGGTGATACAAGTTTTTTTTACAGGTGAATGAAATTCCCGATAATAAGAATCAGGAACGGTAACATTCTCACCGTTGGGAATGCAGCAGAGGTATTACTGTTCTAGCTTTCGGTACAATGTAGACAAGGCAAGCCCGAGCTGTGAGGCGGCTGCCTCTTTGTTGCCTTTGCATTCTTCGATGGTTCGTTTAATCAATGCTTGCTCAAAATGCTGGACTGATTCATGCAAGGTAAACTTGCTGCTGGCATCCATATCACCATCAAAGATAAGGGCGCGTTCAAGGTGATTGCGCAATTCGCGCACATTACCCGACCATGATTGTTGTTGCAGTTGCATGGCAATGAAAGATGGTAATAGCTGTGCTTGTTTCCCCATATCTAGGGCTAATTCTTGATACATGCGTTCGGCAATGGGGAGTATATCTTCTGGACGATCACGCAGGGGGGGAATATCAATATGGATGACAGAAACACGGTAATACAAATCAGTGCGAAAGGATTTTCCTTCGGCTAAGTCTTGTGGCGATACATTGGTTGCGGTAATGACTCGCCCTTTAAATTGCAGGCTTTTGGTGCTGCCCAAGGGACGAAACGTACCGTCATCTAACACATGCAATAATTTAGCTTGAAGCAATAGCGGCATTTCACCAATTTCATCCAAAAACAATACGCCGTCAGCCACTTCTTCCAGTAAGCCTTTTTTATTGTGATTTGCACCCGTGAATGCACCCTTGCGGTATCCAAAAAGTTCTGACTCAAGCAGTGTTTCAGGAATGGATGCACAATTCACACTGATAAATGGCTTTTCGTTGCGGGGGCTGCTGGCGTGAATTAACTTCGCCAACAACCCTTTACCCACGCCCGTTTCTCCAGTAATCAACAAAGGCACATCACATGCAGCAGCTTTTTCAGCCATTAATCTTACCAACTGCATGGTTTTGGATGCGCCTAAAATAGCAAGACTGCTCACTGCAAGCTTTCTCACTGCTTTACGTTGCACTTGACCGCGCAAGCTTTGCATCTCTTTAATGCGGTGCAATCGGGCAAACAATTCATCAAAGCGAAGTGGCTTCGATATATAATCAGCAGCCCCCTGTGCAAAAGCTTTGATAGCAATATCACGGCTACCAAAGGCAGTCATGAATACAAATGATCCTTTCATCCCCAGATCATGACAATACGACAACAGCATAAAAGCATCGCCATCGGGCAAATTAATATCAGACAATACAATCGCAGGGTCTTCTTCTAATTGCTCTTTGGCTTCCGCCAAGCTGCCTGCCTGCAACACATCGTAGCCTTCTTCAGCAAGCATCAAGGCGATACCTTCACGGATGCGTTGTTCATCTTCAATCACTAAAATTAACATGGTGCTGCCTTATTGATGGGTACATGCAATCGAAAGCATGTTTGAATCGAATCATCTTCAAGCAATACTAATGAACCACCAATACTGTTCATTAGCTCACGGCTTATGGCTAGTCCTAAGCCAGTTCCTTCGCCTTTTTCCTTGGTGGTGAAATGAGGACTAAAGATGGCTTGTTGTTGTGCCACAGGAATCCCATGCCCTGTATCTCTCACATCAACAACAAGTTTTTCTTGTTCGGCATGCGCCATAATGGTGATGTCTCCTTGGTGTTGGCATGCATGCATGGCATTGAAAATAAGATTCATGATCACTTGCAACAATATACCATCGGAGGCAAAGGCATGGGGTAAATCAGATGCAATATGTTTTGTGATGGTAATATGCGGATGCTTGGGGGATATTTTCGCCAGCTTAATGGCATCATCAATCACCTTCGCGCTATCAAAAAAGTGCCGCTGTGTATCATGGTCTTGACGAGAAAAGTTTAACATCAGATGAATAATAGATTCAATGCGTTCTGTTTCTGCCAAGGCAATGCGTAATTGTTTTTTTACCGCATGCTGATCGTTCGATGATAATTTTCGTTCTGCCAATTGCAACGAAATAGAAACAGCGGCAAGCGGATTACCAATTTCATGCGCGATACCTGTTGAAATAAAGCCTAATGCGTTCATCTTCTCATGGTATGCTGCCAAAGCACGGGTGCGCCCTAATTGCACATCGCGTTCTTGCAATGCCAATGCCATGGCATTGAATGCCCTCGCCAGATCGCCGATTTCATCGTCGCTGGTAATCATGCATTCACTGCTAAACTCCCCTTGACCAATCTTCTGCGCTGTTTTTTTCATCTTAATCAAAGGAATAACGATTTGACTGTAAATAAAATAAGTCAGCAATAACAAGGTGAAAAACAAAACAAACAGCAACGCCAAAGCATCACTGCGCATATCCATTCTTAGCCCTTTCACCATTTGCATCGCACCACTGACTTGATAATCCAAGGCATGGTGTTGAGCCGAAAGTTGCGCTATTGCCTTTTGCATATCACCCTTGATTTCTTGCAAAAGAATCGGACCTTCCATGTTTCCTACGGCAAAAGGCAAAGCAAATACTTCTGCGGCTGTAGCTTTCATTTGCATAGCACTGGCAATAAGGGTGGGCAAACCATTACCCTGATGCTTATGTTCATACATCATCATGGATGCAATCAATTGTTCATGCGCCGCATAAAACTGTTGCACCAAACGGTAATCACCCGTAATAAGAAATTCTCGTACTGTTCCTACGGAATCAGTAACGGCAATTTCAATAGCATGCAAGGCATGACTTTTGCTATTGTTTTGTTCAATGATGATGGCTTCGTTTTGTAGCCGCTCCATGTCTTTAATAATATCCCAGCCAAACAATGCCACCACAATAAAGACAATCACCAGCCATACACTAATTTTGCTTGCCAGCGAACGAATCGGAAATAAATGGAAGGTTTTTATGTTGATGATGCTCGCGCTTTTTTTCTTTGCGCACTGGAAGCAAAACCCAGTTGCTCGCGGTATTTGGCAACCGTGCGACGAGCAATGGTGATGCCTTCGTGCGCCAACTGCTTGCAAATAGCTTGGTCGGATAAAGTTTTGTTGGCGGGTTCTTTTTCGATCATGTGTTTGATGCGTCGCTGCACCTGTGCCACAGCAATCATATCGCCACTGCGTGTTTCGATACCTGCAGAAAAAAAATGACGCAACTCAATCAGCCCTAACGGTGTTTGCGCATATTTGCCATTGGTAATACGAGAAACTGTAGACTCGTGAACACCACAAGCTTCAGCGACCATCGCCAGCGTTAAAGGTTTGATGCTGGCAACGCCGTAAGTTAAAAACTCTTTTTGATGTTCTGCCAAAAATAAACCCACTTTTGCAATCGTTTCATGGCGCAAAGCCAATGCTTGCAACAACCATTGGGCTTCTTTTTTTGCATGGTTGATAAAATCTTTTTCAGACCCTGACCACTGCTGATTTTTCCATTGTTCGGTTAAACGAATATTGCTACCGTTGATGCGCCGTACTTCAACCTCAATGTTACCATTGCGCAATAGGCTAAAGTAAAGTTCAGGGTAAACATAAATATCAGGGCTTACCTGATTAAGCCCAGGGCTAGGATCAAGGTGACGGAGTTGCTCTCGCGCTTTGGCAATGATTGCCACAGGGCAATGGAGTTTTTCTGCCAAAAAATCATTGGATTCATACAGTGTTGAGTCTTCGCCTAATAATAATTGTTCAGCAATAGCCATCACTTCACTATCACAGCCCAAGTCTTTTAGTTGCAGCAATAAACATTCTGCTACATCACGCGCTGCAATACCAGCAGGCTCTAAGTGCTGAACAGTATTGCATAAAACCTGCCATACTTCACTGATCTGTGATTCACACAACGTGGCAATATCCATCGGGTCAGCACGAAAATAACCATCATCATCCAATGAATCAACAATCGCCGTGGCAATGGCGCGGGTGTGTGCTTCCATCGGTTCGCGCTCTAGCTGTTGATGCAGCGTATCGTGCAAAGGCAAATCTACTTGATGCCATTGTTGCTCGCTGTCTGTGTCATTGGCATTACGGTTGTTTTTGCTGTGTAACATATCCCAACTATCATCCGCACCTTCAGCATGAACGATAATATCTTCTTCTTTCCCCAATATTGATTCGTTGGCTGGTTCGGGATTCTCAGGGCAATGCTCTAACAAAGGATTGCTTTCTAAGTATTCATTGATGGATTGTTGTAAATCAAAACTATTCATCGCCAAAAGATTAAGACTTTGCAGCATTTGTGGCCCAACGTTTAACTTGTGGGATAGTTTTTGTTGTAGTTGTATGCCAGCACTGAGTGATGCCATGATTAGCCCGCTTTCTCTGATGAGTGTAGTTCAAGTGTGCGGGTAGGAAAGGCAAATGCTAGCCCAAGCTCTTTGAGCAAGACCATGATTTGCATGTTTATCTCTTGGCGAACTTGCAGGTATTCTTCCCAAACGGGGCTGGCTGAAAAGTAATAAAGAAAGATAGATAACGATGAGTCTTCAAATTCATCAAACTTCACCAAGGCATAATCTTGATCGACCCCTGCATGTTCACGCAATAAACACTCAATGCCTTCAATGGCTGCTTGCATTTGTGCAGGGGTCGTGTCGTAAGTGATGCCGATACGCATTTTTATACGTCGTTTGGAGCGTGCATCAATATTGTCAATCACCATATTCGCCATCAGTGAGTTAGGCACATTCACCAATGTTTTGGCAAAGGTACGGATACGGGTCGAACGAAAACCAACATCTTCCACCACGCCTTCAAACTCTTTGGTTTTGATCCAATCCCCCACCGTAAACGGACGATCCAATAAAATCATGATTGAGCCAAAGACATTGGCAACCGTGTCTTTGGCTGCCATCGCCACCGCAATACCACCAATCCCCAGCGAGGCAAGCAAACCAGAAATAGAGTAACCCATGTTTTGCGCAATCACCAATACCCCCGTCATTGCCAAAAATATTTTCAATGTTTTTCGTACAAAAGGAATCAATTGATCATCAAGGGGCGAATCAGTTTGTTTTGCCTTGACTTCAAAGTAAGAACTCAACCCATCGACCATGCGCCAGACAAACCATATCGTGGTTACAATAGCAAGCAAACGCCCCATTTTATCTGCCAACGCTAAAATTGGCAAAAAGGCTGCTGGTGGTTGCAATACATGCAAGCTCGCCCATACACCAAGGATAAGCAGCAACCAACTGGCTGGCTTTTCAGCGGCTGTTAACACAATATTATCTAATCGGGTGCGTGTTTGTGATGCCAACTGGTAAAACCATGCATGCAGGGTGCTATTAAAATAACGTTGAAAAACAATAGTGAAAAACAAGCACAGCAATGCCAGCAACCAACGGCTTATGGGAATGCTAAGAAATGACCAATGTTGCATGGCGTTAATGGTTGCATCTATCATTAAGGGTTAAACTCAACCAATTCCGTTGTATCGCCACTGCGGTAACGAATCAATGGGGTAATTAAGGGCAAGTTACTCACATGCCAGCTAACCGCTTGCTCTGTTTGATGCTTGTAGGCATCAAATACATAACCTGCTAAACGCAATTGCGTAGGTTCATCGGATGCTACTGGTTGCTGACGAAGGTCCATGGTGAAGGTTTCAGTTAAGCCACCAGCAAACGGTTGTTTATTGGCATTGAGCAAGGTGCGCGTCCAACTAACAATTTGGTTTTTTACATGGGTAATTTCATAGTGTTCATAAGTCACATAGGTTCCACTGCTACGCAGCAACCAGCGCATGCCTGCTTTGTATTGGCTGCCCACCAATACCGTAGCGGTTTGGGTGCTACTTGGGGGTGTTGTTTCGGTATACGGTTCAATGATCGCTGTTGTGTAACTATCTTGCACGGTAGCTTTTGCTGTTGGCATGGGGGCGTTGTTGCTATGATCTACGGCAATCGGTTCAATGGTAGCAACCTTAGATGGCTGAGGAAGCTGCGATGGATCAACCCATTCTACTTTTTTTCCGCCTACAAGAGCATGTTTCACAAGCTTGGGGGGGGCTTCATCAATACACGGTACATTGGTGTAATTAATTGTCCCACGTCCTGTTTTGCAGTGGTAGACCTCAGCCCAAGCAGTGCATGCAGGAAGGGTCAACAGCAATAAAAAAAAGCCTTGCCGTATCATTATTTTTCATCCTTGCTATCTATTTTGCATAAATGAACCACGTAATTGACTCCCCGATCAACCATCTTAATGACCCTCCCTTTTTGTGTCTCAGCATTACTACTGCGTACGGCAATGGGTGTGCCTGCTGTTAAATGTTCTTGCGTTGACCAAATTTTTTGGTACTCATGATCAACAACTTCTACCCAGCTATAAAATTGATCGCTGGCAGTGGTTGAAAGCATCTCACGAATAATTTTAATGTGCTTAATTTCACCCGTCATGATCTTGGCAACGCCAATACTTTTTATATCATTATTACTAATACGAAACCACGATATTTTAGCAACGCCACAATCCAACAATTCAGCTTGCGCGACATCCCCTAATAATGAGACACTGGGTTCAAGCAAGGCATAGGCAACCAGAATGCCTACTTCCATCGGAGGTGATTTTTCTTCGTATTGATGGGTGGAGAATGCGGATTGTACCCGCTCTCTGATCGGCATTTGCTCAACATAAAAACCACCATCCGATTGATCAATCACATGCCATAGTTTTTCTGCATTGGGCATTGTCATTGATTCGCCTTGATGCAAATGACATTGATGTTGATGCAATAGATGTAAGCCTTCATCTAACTTTGTTTCTACCGCAATATTTTTTTTATGATGGGGGCGTTCTCTAGGATGTTGCCTCGGGCGCGTATACATCACTTCTCGCATCATTTCACCCAAGGCAATCGCATCGTGCAGAGCATCAGAAACCATCACATAATCGCCATGCTTGCCTTGGTGTTGAGGGCTGATCTTTTTTTGTGCATGGCGCATTTCAGCCAGTGACTTTTGTGCGAGGGTATCAAAATCAAGCACGATTATATCGTGTTCTGCTACAGCATCAAAACGCAAAGCTCGCACTGGTGCAGCATGAGGCTTTTGCGGGTCAGTCATTAACACCAAGCCTGTACATTCAATGTGTTCACCAGCAAAGAAAAAACGGAGATTGACGGCAGTCCCTCCCTCCATGTGCTTGCGTAATTGCAGTACCGCAGCTTTTTGCGCTTCAGTGGTCATGGCATAAGTATTAACCACGCGCAATAGTTCATGCACCACATAGAGTCTGCTTAATCGTACCAACCAAGGGTTCGAGGGTAATTTATGTTTGCGAAATATTTTTAAAACTGTGTGCATTAACGACAATGCCCGACGAACAGAAACCAATGATACCGTACGGTACTGCATCAACGTTCGTTGCAAATCAGCAACAATCACATGGTATGATAAAGCAGTCAGTTCTATCAATGCTTCTGCAAAGAGTGCTTTCTTGTCGGCCCGCTCGGCAATCGGGGCAATCACTTTATCGTAGCTTTCTAACAAGTTTGGCACGCCAAGTTCTTGCAAAATCATAATATATGAACCCAAAACATCCATCACGGTCAGCCGCTGTGATAGTGGTATTTTATTATTGCGGTTCATATCACGTAAATAACCCTGTACCAACATGCGTAATTCTTTAATATCGTCGGCATCAGGTTTGGTTTTATAATCAAACAAACGTGCTTTGATATGGTCAAAAGGTTTGGACACAAGCTCGCCAAGATCCATGTGTGCCATATCCCAGACTGATGTAAACTTATGAATATCCATGGGTTGTTATAATCATGCACCTCTAAAAATTTTTAGCCTAAAACACCAACTTGAAAATGGCAACCCTCTTGAAAAGAGTAGCCTATACAGTAATCTGCAAATTGGCTTTCCTTTTAAGGTGGGACAGCCAGTAAAAGGAACGGATTAGAGCATGTTAGGAAATCACTAATTCTTGATTCTATCCCCCTTTCCTTTATATGCTCTGCAAAAACATTCCTCGGCTTCCCTTTTAAGACGGGACAAAAGAAATGACTAACTGCTCGCAATTGTGTATCATCTCTTAATGACTGATGTTACGCAGTTATACTAAAACCAGCCTCTCGTTCCCATGCTCCTGCGTG
>CAYWFG010000012.1:0-66142 GCA_964458185.1 uncultured Zetaproteobacteria bacterium | reverse complement strand
GCCGATGGTACTGCAGGGTTCCCTGTGGGAGAGTAGGTCAATGCCAGAAATTAAACAAAAATCCCCCAATCTTGCGATTGGGGGATTTTTTATTGTCAGATTCTAGCTTATAAGATGTTGATCATATTTGCATGGGTGATACCTCCCAGCATACTCCCGCCAAGCCACCAACACACCCACATGGCACGTTGCTTAGGTATCCGAAAATCATGAATGATCGGCGCAGACGGCCAATCAGAGGCTACTTTTTGCGCGATAGTGCGTGATTGTTGTTCCATGTGGATCACCAATTGAAGTAATACGCGAGGCAGTTGCCGTATTGCATGCCCTTGCGCTCGCCATTGCTGGGCATGTTGTTGTACTTCGGTTTGTATCCCTTGCATAATCGGTGGCAACAAGCGAATGTAGATGGGTACTAATCGTTGGCTGTGTCGGTTGCATGCTGCTAAACGCATCAACAGATGCAGCGACAACAAGCGACTGAACAACATTGCCGCGAGGTATAAAGAACTTAGGTGCAATGCCAGCCAGCCACCTTTTTGCACACCTTCTTGTGTCAATGGCAGATCAGCAATCAACAATGCACCAGGGGTGAAAAAAGCATGCAGCAGCACAATTGGCAACAACAACCAACGCAATAAATGCCACGCTTGCGATAAAACAGTAAGTCCACCATCGGCATAACACAGCAAGCATGCGGTCAGTAATAATTGCATCACTGCCAGTTCAAATTGTTGATTCCATGCAACCCATAATAAATACAGGGCAGCAATGCCAGTGATCATTGTTGCTTTCCTTACATACTGCCCGCTATAGCCTACCGTCAACTTTATCTTTTGTAGGTTGCCATGTCTTCTTCTAATCCCAATCCATCACCGATCATGCGTTGGTTATTGCCCCTGTATGCTGTAGCTGGTGTAACCGCACTGGCTTATGAAGTGTTGTGGTCACGCATGTTGGGGGTTGTTTTTGGTGCGAGCAATACTGCCGTAGTCATCACCGTTTCTGCTTTTATGTTGGGCTTAGGTGTGGGCAGCGTGTTGGGGGCAAAAACACAGCGTTTTCAAAACTTTCGCTCATTGCTTCACGCCCTCGCAATGATTGAAGGCGTGGTTGCACTGTATGCCTTGTTATTACCCTCGATCAGTGCGGAGTTGTTTGCTTGGCGAACATGGTTGGGGGTATGGGATGGTGTGGCTACTCATGGGCTGGCAATGGGTATTTTATTCATTCCTGCTGTACTGTTGGGTTTTGCTTTTCCTTTGGCAATTCGTGCAGGTAGCCAGTGCGGTATAGCTTTACACAGTTTGTATGGTTGGAATGCCGCAGGCGGTGCATTAGGGGCATTGTTACCCTTGTTGTTGTTGCCTGTTCTCGGCTGGAGTGTTGCCTTGCAATGTGTTGCTGTGCTTGGTTTTCTGCTTGCTGTTGGCTTTTTTATTATTGGGCAATCATGTGCTGTGATGCATGCATCAACGCTGCCATCTAGCCAATACGTTCGCCCGCCTCTTGGGTGTTTGTTGAATTATGCAGGCATTGGGGCAGGGGCTTTGATGTTAGAAATTGTCTGGATTCGCATGTATGGCATGATTTTTTTACGGACTGAATATGTCATGGCAATGATTTTGGCGATTTTTTTACTCGGCATTGGCGGCGGTAGCTTGCTTGCGCCACGATTACGCCGTGAAGCGGCATTGCGGCTGATGCCATTGGTTCTTGGTGGCGCGGCTTTGCTTGCCTTGTTGTTGTTTCCTGTGGTAAGCCAATGGATTCATGGCTGGCAATACAATAGTTTATGGCTAGCCGTGTTGGCACAAGCAGGCGTGCTGGCTTTGTTGACTGTGCCTGTAACCCTTGTTTTGGGTGCATGGCTGCCCTTATTGATGCACCACAACGATCAACAGCAATGGGATGGTGCTTGGCTGTATGGTATCAACAGTATCGGCGCTTGCCTTGGTGGTATCGTGGCAGGTTTTGTGTTGATTCCTCTTTATGGCAGCGTTATGTGTTGGTTATTGGCTACGGTATTGATTGTTATCTGTGGTTGCTATTGGGGGAATTATCGCTGGCAACGCATTTTGATCTTTGCTTTGTTTGCGCTGCCGTTGATGCTGTGGAACAATAGTTTTCCATCGGTTGCTTCGTTATTGTCGGGCGAATTTTCTCAGGCGGAAGCGTTGATGGTCTACGAAGATGCATTGTCCATCACTCATGTGATTAAACAACCCAGTGGCGAACGTATTTTACTGGCTGATTTGCAACGGCTTGATGCTTCCACTAACCCCACGGCAGTGGCAGTTCAGCGCAACGAGGCACGACTCCCTATGTTGTTGCATGGCGTGGCACACGATGTATTGTTTCTTGGTTTGGGTACAGGCATCACGGCATCGGCAGCGTTAGCTTGGGCTGATGTAAACATTACAGCCGTTGAGCTATCGGCAGGTGCTATTCAAGCAGCCAAGCATGACTTCACCGAATCGAATCACGATGTTGCCAAACACATCACCATTATTCAAGACGATGCACGGCGTTTTTTGATGCAGCCATCGGGGCATGATTATGATGTGATTGTGGGCGATTTGTTTCACCCTGATTTGGTGGGGCGTGGGCAATTATTATCGGTGCAACAATTTGAGCGCGCCCGTGACCATTTGCGCCCTGATGGTTTGTTTTGCCAATGGCTGGCATTGAATCAATTTGACCCAAATAGCTTGGCAGTGGTATTGCGCAGTTTTGCCCATGTTTACCCCAATAATGCCATGTTTATTGATGGTTTTCGTCTTGGCATGGTGGGTTATAAAGGGACGTATGCTAAGGCTGAGGGCATCGTACATGCTTGGCAATCACTGGATGCAAACGCACAACAGCAAGCCTTAGCTGGCGAGCGTGTTTGGACATGGTTAAGCCGTTACCAAGGCAATGCCCAATCTATCTTGCAGGGGAAGATAAAAGGTCGTTTACAAGATGAATGGTGGCCCGTGATTGAATACATGTTACCACGCATGCATTACGGTAACAGCACCTTGCCTGTGGTATTGCAGCAGCTTTTGCATACACGCCCAACGCTAGCTAACGCCATAGTGTATTGGCATATACCGCCGCAGAATAAAAAAATATTCAAACGCGCATGGGCAGCAACATCGCTCATCATGCGTGGGCAATTAAGCGAATTATCGCCACCATCTACCAACCAAGCCCCCAACGCCATGCGCTTATTCATGCTGGCGCATCAAGCCGCACCTGACAATCGTTGGGCAGGTTTTGCCATCGCTGATGCCATGTTTGCCAGCCTAGCCAGAGGCGCACCACGCGGTATGAGTGTAGAAACGGCATTGCAACGTATTTTAGCCATCCGCCCCGACCATGAACAAGCCTTAATACGTTGGTGTGATATCAAGCGAACCCAAGGTGATGCCAAAGTGCTGCAACAGTGTAAACAACGCTTGCATACAATCAACCCCTATCATACTACATGGTAGGGGTTGATTGTATGCAAGCCCGTTTTTCACTTAGCCCTTCATGCAAGAGGATTCCCGTCTTAAAAGGGAAGTCCGTATCAGTGAAGTAAAAGGTGTTGCATCTTTTAACCAAGCCATTAGTTGTGACTCATCTGCAATGCTCACGCCTAACTGTTTGGCTTTTGTTAATTTACTGCCCGCTTTCTCGCCTGCAATAACTACCTCTGTTTTGCTTGAAACACTGCTTGTAATCACTGCCCCATATTGGCGAAGCTGCTCGCTGGCATCTTGTCGTTTGATGGCATGAAAGATTCCTGTTAATACCACCCGTTTGCCTGCAAGCGGGTGGTTTACAGGCGTATTATTAGCCGCTGTTTCTTCAGGGGTAACATGCAAGGCTTTGAGTTGTGCTAAAACGCTTTGATTTTGTTCATTGGCAAAGAATGCTCGCACACTGCTCGCAACTTCAGTCCCGACATCATTAACTTCCATCAATGATTCATCATCAGCTTTTTGTATCGCCGCTAATGTGTGGAAATGTTCAGCCAATGCGCGTGCGGTGTTTTGCCCCACATGACGAATGCCTAAGGCAAACAAAAACTGTGCCAAAGGGCGAGAACGACTGGCATCAATTGCACGTTGCAAATTGGCAATGGTTTTTTCACCAATGCCAATTTGCCTCAACAGTTGCGACCAATCTAAGGTATACAAATCGACAACAGTATGCAATAAACCTTGTGTGATGAGACGGGCAATCATTTTAGCACCAAGACCATCAATATCCATTGCTTGCCTAGAAACAAAATGACAGATCGCCTCTTGACGTTGTGCCGAGCAAGCAAAACCTGCGGTGCAGCGCAGTGCCGATGCATTATCTTCTCGTTTTGCTTCCCCGCCACAAACGGGGCAATGCGTGGGAATGGCTGTTGGTGTTTGCCGTGAAGCATCGTCTACGCTGCTCGCTAGCCCAACCACTTCAGGAATAACATCGCCCGCACGACGAATAATGACTTCATCATCAGCGCGAATATCTTTGCGTTGTAATTCGTCAATATTATGCAATGTTGCCCGCGACACTTGCACACCGCCTACGGCGACAGGCTGCATTTCTGCCACAGGGGTGATTACCCCTGTTCGCCCGACTTGCCAAACGATGTTCAACACCCGTGTTGTAACTTCCATCGCAGGGAACTTATAGGCAATCGCCCAGCGTGGGCTGCGTGCAATCTGCCCCAGTATTTGTTGTTCTTCACGATCATTGAGTTTAAACACCAGACCATCAACTTCATAAGGCCATCTGGCGCGTTGCGCGAGAAAAGTTTGATACCAGCCCAACATGGCATCGGTATCAGATAAAAGCTGGTACGATTGAATGGCAAAGCCTGCTTGCTTTAATCGTTCAAAACATGTTGATTGTGTTGTACCGACAGCATCGCCACCCAGTCCTACCCCATAGGCAAAAAAATGTAGGCCGCGTGTGGCTGTGATACGGGCATCAAGTGCGCGCAATGAGCCTGCCGCAGCATTGCGCGGGTTGGCAAATAGTTTTTCCCCTGCATTGCTACGCTGTTCATTCAATACCTCAAATATCTGGCTAGGAATATACACCTCACCACGAACTTCTAACACATCAGGCAATGAAACATCCGCATGGAGTTGATCAGGGATCCCTGTAACCGTGCGGATATTGTGGGTGATATCTTCACCATTCTGCCCATCACCACGGGTGGCAGCTTGCATCAAAAAGCCTTGTTCGTAACGAAGGTTGACCGCTAGCCCATCAATTTTAGGTTCAGCAATAATGCCTTTCGGCGGCATCCCTAAACGCGCTGTCGCACGTTGCATAAACGCTTTTATTTCATCATTATCAAAAGCATTGGCGAGTGATAATAATGGTGTGCCATGCGCCACCGAAGTAAACGCCGTTGATGGCGGTGCGCCTACGGTTTGTGTGGGAGAGTCCGCAGGAATGGGGGCATCGCTGGCTTGCTCTAACTGTTCCAACTCGCGCAATAAACGATCATATTCTACATCGGATACAGTGGGTTGATCCAACACATAATAATAATAATTGTAGGTTTTTAATAATTGGCGAAGGTCGTTAATTCGTTCCATTAAGATTCTGGTTGACGCACCGCTGCCGTGCTTTGCTCGTTGCGTTGCGGCGCTTGTTGCAATAATTGTTTTAACCATGCCTGCATATTGGCATCTTCCCACGGGGCAGGGCCAATGATGTGTTTCTGAATCACGCCATTGCGATCAATGATATAAGTTTCAGGATAACCCGTGATACCATAACGATTGGCAATTGCCATATCCACATCACGTACCACTTGAAAGTTAATATGGAACATATCAATAAAGTCACGGATATCATCACCGCTTTGATCGGTCGAGACCGCGAGAATGTTTAAGCCATCATCTTTGAATTGATTGTATACTTTAATCATGGATGGGATTTCTGCACGGCATGGGGTACACCATGTCGCCCAAAAATGAAGCAACATCACATCGCCCTTGACCAAGCTATGCGGATTTCCTTGCAAATCTGGCAACGTCACAGCAATCGCCACATCACCTTGCCCTAATTTTTTTTGTGGTTCTGGAGCCATCAAAAAAAGAGCCACCACCATGCCGATAACTAAAGCTGATACAGCAAACCAACGCAAATATATATTCATCTTTTTTTATTCTCCTAAAATACCATGGGGCATAGCAACCAACACACTGCACGAAGCATGGCGAACCACCCGCTCTGTGGTTGAACCAATCAACAAATGTTCCAGCGCACTTTGATGTCCATGTTTACCCATCACAATCAATTGCGCACCAATATGTTCGGCCGTGCGGCAAATAATCCGAGCCAAAGGTCCGCTGTCTTGCAAAACCTCGCTGCTGATTGACTCTTGCTGCCATGACTCTAGCCATGTAGCCAAACGGCTATTTGCCATATCAATCAACGAATCGTCAATCTCTGCACTCATCGGTATTGGTAGACCATCTACATCACTGGCATAGTTCATAATGGAGGTTTCCATCACATACAATACATGAATGCGTGCTGCTAACAATTGCGACAAACGAACGGCACGGGTCATTGCTTCGCTAGCATAATCTGAAAAATCTGTGGGTACTAATATACACCGCTCTGTTGCATCAGCGTTATTTGACATCGTAATCTCCTTCACTTCTTGGCATCATTGCGCCATGCGTATAAAATGTAAACCATCAGCTTATGCACGTTTGATGCGTGTGGACAAACCCATTGGAACCTACCTTGTTTGCTGGCCGATGCTGTGGGCTTTATGGATTGCAGGCAAGGGTCATCCTGATGGCTTTATTGTATTGGTTTTTTTATTGGGTGCATTTATCATGCGTTCTGCGGGCTGTGTGATTAATGATTATGCAGATCGCCATGTCGATGCACACATCGAACGAACTAAAAACCGTCCCTTAGTTACGGGTGAAATCAGCAGTGTTGAAGGACTGGTGTTGTTTGCTGTGCTTATTGCCATTGCGTTCTTATTGGTGCTATTGCTTAATCCTTTCACATTGAAGTTAGCGATTGCGGCGGTGCTGCTTGCCGCTTTTTACCCTTTTGTGAAACGTTGGAGTCATTTGCCCCAATTTGTTTTGGGTGTTGCCTTTGCTTGGTCGATCCCCATGGCGTTTGCTGCCATACAGAACACCGTGCCGTATCCAGCATGGATCATTTTTCTTGCGACCCTACTTTGGGTGGTTGCTTATGATACCATGTATGCCATGGTTGATCGCAACGATGATTGCCAAATTGGTGTCAAATCAACAGCTATCTTATTTGGCAGTCATGATAAAACGATTATTTTACTGCTTCAAACAGCCATGTTTTCACTGCTCTATGGCTTAGGCATCGATCAATGCTGGGGCGTGTTTTATTACCTTGGGCTTATGACAGCGGTTTGTTTTGCTGCTTATCAGCAGTATCTCATTCGCAACCGAGAACGTGCTGCATGTTTTGATGCTTTTTTAAACAATCATTACCTTGGCGCGGCAATATTTTTCGGATTGTTTATGGATTATGCGATTTAGGAATGCTGATTTAATTCCAGTTACCAATATCTGCATCAAAGCCACTGCCGCCAGCGCGACCATCAGCACCATAAGAAAGAATATCAAAATCGCCATGCACACCGGGGGATAAATAAATAAACACCTTACCCCAAGCATCTTTAGGCATTTCATCCAAATACACTTTGCCGCCAGTCCCTGCTTGAACCAGCACATTCAGACCTTCGCTGGAGCTTGGGTATTTACTGTGTTGCAAACGGTACAATTTTAAAGCTCCGCCAATGGTTTTCATTTGTATCCGTGTTGTTTCAACCTTGGCTTCATCAGCACGGTCAATAAAACGCGGTGCAACCATGGCAGCAAGCACACCAATGATGATCAACACCACCATGATTTCGAGCAGTGAAAAACCACGTTCGTATTGTTTGTTCATTGTATCAGATCCTTTAGGCGAGAGTCTTGCGCATTTTTAACCATCTACGCTATTGTTGCAAGTGATTGTTCACAGCCAACCTTGCAGATGTTCCCCGATAATGGTGAAAAGTGCCTGAATATGGTCGTCGTTGGCATTGAGTGCTGGAATATACGTAAGCCGTTCACCCCCTGATTTGGTGTAGTAATCACGATTTTCAACGGCTATTTCTTCCAATGTTTCCAAGCAGTCAGCAGCAAAACCAGGGCAGATGACATCAACGCGCCCCAGACCTTCGCGCCCCCACGATTGTAATGTTTCATCGGTATACGGTTGTAACCATGGCTCTTTACCAAAACGAGATTGAAAGCTAATCAGCCAATCACCATCATCAAGCTCCAGTGCCGCAGCCAATAAACGCGCTGTTTTTTTACACAAACAAGGGTAAGGATCACCTTGTCTGGCATAACGTTCGGGAATACCATGAAAAGATATTAATAACCGATCAGGTCGCCCATATTGCTGCCAATGTCTTTTCACGCTGGCTGCCAATGCCTCAATATAGGCAGGGTGATCATGGTAAGTATTAATCATGCGCAACGTTGGAACCCACCGCCATTGCTTGAGCGCATCGGCAACGGCATCAAAAGTAGAACCTGTCGTTGATGCTGCATATTGGGGATACAAAGGAAAGACTAAAATTTTCCCACAGCCTTGTTGACGCAATGCATCCAACCCTTTGGCAATAGAAGGGCTGCCATAACGCATTGCCAATGCAACTACCACCTGCTTATCTTCTGTTTGTTGAAACAATGTTGATAAGGCAGCGCATTGCCGTTTGCTGTGTACCATCAAAGGGGAGCCCTCGTCTGACCAAACGCCTTGGTATGCCTTGGCAGAGCGTGCGGGGCGTGTGTTTAAGATGATGCCATGTAAGATCAACCACCAAAGCATGCGGTTCATGTCTACCACACGGTGATCGGATAAAAACTCTTGTAAATAGCGACGAAGTGCTGCTGTCGTCGGTGCATCTGGCGTGCCGAGATTGGTGATTAAAATGCCAATATTTGGACGTGTAGCATTCGTTTTATGTTTCACTGTGGATTGATCCATGTATATTTGTTGCATCCTTGGGTTTGTTGCTTGCCATTTTTTAGCTATTCTGCGATTCTTGGCGAGTATTAAAAATCGTAAACAGGAGGGTCATAATGAAAAAAACCTTGATGGTTGCTTGTTTGGCAACAATGGGCTTGGTACAACCTGCCGTAGCTGGTGATATGGCTATTGGCGCAAAAATCGGAACTTTAGGTGCTGGCGTTGAAATTGTCAGCAATGTTGTGCCGATGCTGGTTAATGCACGGCTACAGTTAAATGGCTATAATCTAAATAAAACCATTACAGACACCCAAGTTAGCTATGATGCCAAGTTGAAATTGTTTTCTTTTGGCGCATTAGCAGATGTCTACCCGTTTGCAGGAAAGTTTCGTTTGACAGGTGGCTTGTATTACAATGGCAACAAATTAACCATGACAGGAACGCCATTGGCTGGGACTTATAATATTAATGGTACAGTATATACCGCAGCACAAGTAGGAAGTCTTACCTCGACTGTTGATTTTAATAAAGTTGCCCCCTATGCAGGCATTGGTTTTGGCGATCCTATTTCTAGTGGTAGCCCTATTGGCTTTAATCTTGATCTGGGCGTATTGTATATGGGGCAACCCAAAACAGCGATTACTGCTACAGGTGCAGCGGCCAACCCCGCTTTAGCCGCTTCTGTTGCCGCAGAAAAACAAAAACTGGATAACGCTTTAAGCAATATGAAATTTTACCCTGTTGCTTCCATCGGTGTCACTTTCCGTTTTTAAATATAGCTTTTCCCTACTGTTATGCTGTATGGCAGTAGTATGTAACAGCAATACCCCACAAGCCACCGAGCTTGATGCCGCCCAGCGCAATTACATTGGGGATCTGATCTACCGCCATGAATGTGGCTCAGATCCTGTTTGCCTTACCAGTTGGAACAAGGGCGAAGATTTTGCTTCGTTGGGTATTGGTCATTTTATTTGGTATCCTGCGGGGGTTACGAACCAACGCTTTCACGAAAGTTTTCCTTCGTTGTTGCATTTTGTGCAGCAACGGCGCGTGATTACTATGCCTGAATGGCTGAAAACCCTACAGGGAAACCCGTGGCAAAACCGTGCAGCGTTTCAGGCAGCAATAGCAACACCACACATGATTCAACTGCGGCAATGGTTAGATGCCAGCAGGAATGAGCAAGTCTTGTTTATCAAGGTACGGTTGGATGCTGCATTACCGCGTATGGTTGCAGACTTAACAGCAAGCGATGCGCGGCATGTAGCGCAACAATACCAGCGCATGGTTGATGCACCTATGGGTTATTTTGCATTGATGGATTACGTCAATTTTAAAGGCGAAGGTCTTCGCCCAAGCGAACATTACCAAGGTCAAGGTTGGGGCTTGTTGCAGGTTTTATTGGCCATGCAAGGCACTAGCCATGACCGTGATGCCATCGTATCGTTTGTTGCCTCGGCAAAAGAGGGCTTGCGTGAACGGGTTCGGCTATCGCCTCGCCATCGGCATGAGCAACGCTGGCTTGCAGGCTGGGAAAATCGTTTGGATGATTATGTGCAAGAGACAGATAATTTTTTAAGTCAACAGTAAGGACACACAATGCAACCACCTTTGGTTTGGATGGATCTTGAAATGACTGGTCTTGAACCAGATCAAGATGTAATTTTAGAGATTGCAACATTGATTACCGATGCCGACCTTCATGTCTTGGCAAAAGGGCCCGAGTTGGTGATTCATCACCCCGATCATGTGCTAAAAAGCATGAACCCGTGGTGCATAGAACACCACGGTGCATCAGGCTTAACGGCTCGGGTGAAAGCGTCACAAATATTACAAGCAAAAGCAGAAGCTGAAACCTTGGATTTTTTGCAAGCTTATTTTTCTAGCCAAGGTATTACCGATGCACCGCCATTGTGTGGCAACAGCATTCATCAAGACCGTCGTTTTTTACGCCGTTACATGCCACAATTAGAGGGTTTCTTTCATTACCGCAACCTTGATGTGAGTACCATAAAAGAACTGGTTCGCCGTTGGTATCCAAGCGTTGAGATTCCTGCTAAAAAAGAAAGCCACCGCGCTTTGGATGATATTAATGAGTCCATTGCTGAACTGGCTTATTACCGCAAACAAGTTTTCATACCATGAATCGATGGCTACTATTGCCTTTCCTTTTAAGATGGGACAACCTGCAATTAAAAAAGCAAAGCTAATCCATAGTTTTTGTTGCAATATGGTGGATTAGCAGTGATTTTCTAATATGCTGTAACCCCTTGATTTTATTGCTGTCCCGTCTTAAAAGGGAAGGCTGATTTTTTACACATGGAGAAAACCATTGGCATTTGAAGACTTAGGGCTTCTTTTTTTTACTGCACTGGTGTTATCACTGTTGTTAACCCCTGCATCTATTAAGTTCGCCTACATGATTGGTGCAATTGATTTGCCTGTTGACCGAAGTGTTCATACCCGAGCCATGCCGCGCATGGGTGGCTTGGGTATGGCACTTTCTGCGGTGATTGCACTGCTTTTGTTTGTCGAGCTTAACCAAATACTGGTGGCTTTTTTGTTGGGTGTTGGGGTGATTGTAGCAACAGGTGTGGTTGATGATTTGTATCAAATATCGCCTGCGCAAAAAATAGCAGGGCAGATTGTTGCTTGCTTGCTGTTTTTGTTGTTGTCGGGATTGCGTTTAGAGTCCTTTGGTGATTTATTGGGGCTTGGGGCAATCTACTTTTCAGGGTGGAATAGTCTTTTAATCACCTTGTTTTGCATGCTTGGCATTATCAATGCATTCAATTTATCCGATGGTTTGGATGGTTTAGCAGCAGGACTTACCGCGATTGCTGCAATTTTTATGTCGGTATTGGCACTGCATGCGGGTAATATGTTGAGCGTTGCCATTATTTTAGCGGTGTTGGGCGGTGTTTTTGGTTTTCTTAAGTTTAACACCCACCCTGCCAAATTATTTATGGGTGATACAGGAAGCTTAACCCTTGGTTTTTTCATGGCAGGCTTAATGGTGTATTTGATTGATTTTAAGTCTGATTTTATGCCTGCACCGATGACCCTTGCGATTATTTTAATGGTTCCAATTTCAGATACACTGTGGGTTATGGTGAAGCGGATCATGAATGGAAAAAGCCCTGTTTCTCCCGATAAAACCCATTTGCATCATCGACTATTGCATTTAGGGTTTTCTCATGCTGCGGTGGTAACGTTGATATATGTGCTGGGATTTGCCTTTGGTTTTCTTGCATTGCTCCTGCACGGTCAAGCAGATTGGGTGAACTTTTCACTGGCATTGATGGCTTGTGCTGTATTGTATGGTGGTCTTAGCCTGTGCGAATCTTGTGGCTACAATATTGCACAGCATATTTCTTGTACACAACAAAGGGAACTCAAAGGGCTGTTGGTTAGAATTATTGGAAAAAGTTTAAACTGGTTTCGATTTGTTATTTTATTTGGTCTTGTATTGCCCTTCTTTTTTGTTGATACCATCCCTTCGAATGCATACCATATCGTATGGGCAACATTTTTATTATTGCTGCTGGTATTCCCTTGGAAAGAACATCAAGAACGTCTGAACATCGTCTATGCCTTGCTTTACTTGGCAGGCTTTGTGATTTTGTATGTATGGAATATATCAAGCTACCAACATTTTAATTTACCATGGTATGCACTTGGTTTTGTTTTTGTTTTATCCATCTGGTCAGCATTAAAAATTGTATTCAAAGGGCATCATGAAATGATTCTCACCTCAGGGTTAGAACTTTTATTAATTGTGATGTCTTGGTTTATCCCTTATATCTTACTTCCTGCTTTAGCAGTTTCTGAAGCGTTGACCCTTGCTGCCAAAACATCATGTTTAGAAGCCATACCATTATTGATTGCTGTGAAAATTGTAGTGCGAAGGCAGCCCGACCGTAACCGTATCATGGCATTGGGCATGATGGCAGTATTATTGCTGATGTTTTTAACCCTCAACCTTTAACCCCCTCTCTAGACCAAGGATAGCCTAACGTGATTTTTTTTCGTCTCTTTTATTTGTCGCTATTGATTATAGCCAGCCTTGCGGCTTGTACATCAAGCAATGAAGTATCTGATGCGCAAACACCAATAGCATTGACCACAGCCGATATTCAATCAGAAATACCTGCAAAAGGCGATCGTTTGGTCACGGCAAGTATTGGTGATGCATCCAACCTCATCCCCATGATTGCAGGTGATTCTGCCAGTCATGATGTGGCAGGGCGTTTGTATTTATCGTTATTAAAGTATGATAACAGCTTGCAACTAACGGGTGCTTTGGCAAAAGATTGGACCGTATCGGATGATCAATTATCCATCACCTTTCATTTAAAACCTGATCTTCGTTGGACTGATAATGTACCATTGACCAGCGCGGATTGTGTTTTCACCCTTCAACTCATTCAAGATAAGTATACACAATCGGCCTTTAAATCGGACTATATGCTGGTTGACCACAGCGAAGCCCCCGACCCTTATACCTTCGTGGTTTATTACAAAGAAACATTTTCACCCGCCCTATCAAGCTGGGCAAGTTTGGCTATTTTGCCACAGCATATCTTTGACGGCGTAGATATTATGAATACCAGTCTATCTCGAACACCGCAGGCAACGAGTGGTCCTTATACCTTGGAGCGTTGGGATTCGCAGCAAAATATTTTATTAAAAGCCAATCCCCATTATTATGATGGTACGGTATGGATCAGTGAGCGTTTAACCCGTATTATTCCTGATACAGCAACGCAATTCCTTGAACTTTCAGCAGGTCGTTTAGACGCTATGGGCTTAACCCCGATGCAATACACACGCTTGTTTGATAGCAAACCGATACTGAAAAAAAACTATCAACGCTATCATTATTTAGATTTTGGCTACACCTACCTTGGTTTCAACCTTAAGCGACCATTGTTTTCTGATCTTCGGGTACGCAAGGCAATTGCCTTGGGCATAGACCGTGGCGAAATTATTGATGGCGTATTGATGGGGCAAGGCGAAGCCATTGCTTCGCCCTACAAGCCTGGTACATACTGGCAAAACACAGCGTTAAAACCCAGAGCCTTTGACCCAACAACCGCAGCACGGCTGCTTGATGAAGCAGGCTGGAAAGATAGCAATGGTGATGGTTGGCGAGATAAAGATGGTCAAACCTTGGGTTTCACCTTATTAACCAACAATGGTAACAAACAACGAGCCGATGCCGCGACGATCATCAAAGAACGATTGAAAACCTTGGGCATTGATGTGCAAGTCCGTTTGATTGAATGGTCGGCATTCATTGAAAAGTTTATCAATAAACGTAATTTTGATGCGGTGATTCTTGGTTGGTCATTAAGCCCCGAACCTGATCAATACGCCATGTGGCATTCCTCGCAAACAGGGCCGCGTGAATTTAACTTTTTAAGCTACCAGAACGACACAGTCGATCAGGCATTGGATCAAGCCCGTCGAACCTTTGACCGCAAACAACGAAAAATATGGTATGACCAGATGCAACAAGCTTTGTTTGATGATGTCCCGCTGGTGTTTTTGTACGCACCGTATGCCTTGCCTGTATTGCATAAACGAATTCATGGTATTAGGCAAGGCTCTGCTGGCATCAGTTATGACAATGAACATTGGTATGTGCCTGCTGCGATGCAGACTTATCAGGTACATACCATCAGTGAATAAAACAGATATGTTGATCCAAGAGGCCTTTGATCAATTTGTACACACCCAACAAGATGACGCGCAACAAGAAAGCCTTGAAACCTTAGAACTATTTGGCGAATATATCGTTTATTATTCAGACCTTTCTTTTGATCAAGAAGAATCCGAACCTTTGGAACAAGAGGAGTGGGAGCAACCGTTAGACCTGCTGATGGAAGAACTGCTTGAGGGTGATGTTGATGCTGTGACTAATTTGGGTGCTTTAACGCTTACTCAATTAAATGTTGAACATTTGCGCGATTTTTTGGCATGGTTTTTGTTACGCGAAGCTGATACCAATAGCCTAACTGTGCAAAAACACAAAAAAACACTGCTGCAATGGGTGACATTTTTACATCAGCAAGCAGCAATAGACCCGCTAACGTTTATTGCTTACCGCACAGCCCTTGAAGATACAGTAAAAGAGTCCGTGCGCGTGTGTCAGGCGGCACATATTCTTTTTCATTTTATTCGCTTAGGTTCTGCCATGTCGCCACGAAACCGTGAAAAAAGGTTCACTGATTTTATCGAAGGTCATGCCCGTATTGTCGCCATCAACAACCATACATTGTCGGTTGGCTTTGATAACCAGCAACAACATATTGCGACCATTACCCTTCCTGAAACTATTATCGCTTTATTGCAAGTGGGTGATGTGTTGGACGTTGAGCTAGGGCTACGCAATAATGAATGGTACATTGTTGATGCAGGTCCTATTTATCCCGCTTGTATTTATGTCGAAGCTGAATGTTTTGACGTACCCGAGAAGGTTATCCCATGAAACCCAAAGAATTTCTTATTGGTCTGATGACAGGCACATCCTGCGACGCTATTGATGTTGCCATTATTGATGCCGAGAGCCATGCCTTGCGAGGCTTTCAAGCCCACCCCTTAACTACCGATTTACAAGAATCATTGCTTCGTTTGGCTGAACCCAGCATGGATGATATTGATCACCTAGGGCATTTGGATCAAGCCTTGGGCGAAGCGTTGGCAAAGGCCGTTGAAACAACATTATGCCATTATGGCCTTCCTAATTCATGCATTCGATTGATTGGTAGTCATGGGCAAACCGTTCGCCATCGTCCGCAACGCATGGATGGTGGCATGCCCTTTACTTTGCAAATTGGTTGCCCTGCGCGTATTGCCGAATACACAGGCATTACCGTAGTGAGCGATTTTCGCCGTCGAGATATGGCAGCGGATGGTCAAGGCGCACCTTTAACGCCGTGGGTTCATCGTCAATTATTTGCCCGTGATGATGCCAATATTGCCGTATTAAATATCGGTGGTATTGCCAATATAACATGGCTGGGGAAAAACGGCGATGTTTTAGGATTCGATACAGGCCCTGGCAATATGCTGATGGATGCCTTGATGCTGTATTTAAGCGATGGTCGCCACGGTTATGATGATGAGGGCGCACTCGCTGCCATGGGTGAGCCTTGTGTGGCTTTGTTAGAAGAATGTTTGACCCACCCGTATTTCGCCAGTTACCCACCAAAGTCTACAGGGCGAGAAGATTTTGGCGATGCCATGCTAGAGCCACTGCTACGCTGGCCAGAACTTGATGACGGTAGTCGTATGGCAACGGCTGCCATGCTCACCGTGCGTGCTATCAGTGACTGTATACGATTTTTACCCGAAGCACCTGAGCAATGGCTCGTTTGTGGCGGCGGTGTACATAACCGTACCATCATGCGACTATTACAACAACAGTTCTCACCAGCAAGTGTTATAGCTACCGATCAATCAGGCTACCCTGCCGATGCCATCGAAGCGATTAGTTTTGCTGTACTGGCAAATCAAACAGTGCGGGGCTTGCCCAACACTTACCCTGAAGTAACGGGCGCACGTCATGCAAGCTGTACGGGGCAAATAACCCCAGGCAAAAACTGGATGTCATTATTGACGCAACTTAGCAACGAAAACTTATGATTTCATTTTCCAGCCCAAACGCCAAGCATGCCAACAGCATAATGTAATCATGACCGCCGCAAAACAAACAATAACCGCCGCTTTGGTTGGGTCGGAGTCACCCGTACCCAAAAAACCATAACGAAAGCCGTCAATCAAATAAAAGAAGGGATTGAATTGATTCACCTGTTGCCAAAATACAGGTAGTTGTTGCACCGAATAAAACACGCCCGAAAGAAAGGTTAATGGTAAAATAATAAAATTACTGATGGTTGCCATATCATCAAACCGCTGCGCCCACATGCCTGCTAGTATGCCAATGCCGCCCATAATCACACTGCCACAAATACCATAAAGAAGAATCATCCAAAGGTGAGCCACATGAATATTGGCAAAAGGAACCAAGACCAACAATAATATTCCCGCCACCACCAACGCACGCATGGTTGCTGCGGCAAGTGCGGCTAACACCACCTCTGTTGCCGATAGTGGTGCCATCAACAAGAAAACGTGAACATTCATCACCTTGCTGGTAATCAATGAGCTGGATGTATTGGCAAAAGCATTTTGCAACATCGCCATCATGATTAATCCGGGGATGAGAAATTCAAAATAAGGTACGTTCAAGCCTGGCACATGACGATCTCCCATGGCATAACGAAAGACAATCAAATACATGACGGCAGTAAGCGCAGGGGCGACAATGGTTTGCATTTTCACGCGCATAAAACGACGAGTTTCGCGTTGAAACAACGTCCATGCACCCCGTGGATTATAACGATCCTGCATGATTATCTCCTGTTAGGCGCAAAAATATATCTTCTAGATCTTCTTGAACGATAGTGACTTCTATGGGTGCGCCCAATGCTTCAACCGCCGCACTGTAAACGGTATGAAAGCTAGATCTGTGTTGATTGCTTGGCATGGCAAGGTCAATGTCGTTTTGATCAATGCGTGGTCGCCACTGCGATAGTGCAGCGTGTTGTTCAGTATTTAATACAATCGGTTGCGCATAGCTTAAGCGCAATAAACGCACTGCAGCCGTTGCCAACAATGCTTCCATGGAACGATGCATCAGCAATTTTCCTTGGTCAATAATGGCAACTTGATCGCAAAGTTCTTCGGCTTCTTCTAAATAATGGGTGGTTAAAAGCACCGTTGTTCCAGCGGCGTTGAGTTCTCGCATAAACGTCCATAAGCGTTTACGAAGTTCAACATCCACCCCTGCGGTCGGTTCATCAAGCACCACCACACGAGGGCGATGCACCAAAGCTTGGGCAACCAACAAACGGCGACGCATGCCTCCAGAGAGTTGACGGGTGTTTTTTTCAGCATGAGGCTTGAGTTCTAAACGAAGCAGTAATTCTTCAATCCAATCTTCGTCGGGTTTAACACCAAACATGCCACTGCTAAAACGTAAAATCTCACGAGGGGAAAAAAATGGATCAAAAGCAACTTCTTGGGGTACAACACCCAAGCGGCGTTTGCACCAACCACGCGCTTTAAACAAATCATGCCCTAATAGCTCAATCGTGCCTTGCTCATGTGTTACAATATCTGCTAAAATATTAATCAGCGTGCTTTTCCCTGCGCCATTAGGTCCGAGTAAGGCAAAAAATGATCCTTCAGGTATATTTAGTGAAATATCGTGCAATGCTTGTTTGCCACCATACGATTTACTTAACCCTTTAATGGTTAAAGCATTCATCATGCACGCTCCTTACGAATACGAACGACCACCAATACAGCCTCAATAAGCACCCAAAAAGCCAACAGGAATATCACTACTCCGACAGCCGCAACAGTCCATTGTCCATGACCCAACGCCTTGATGATACCCATTACCATACCAGAGACCGTTGCCCCTAACACCAACAGCATCGGTAACATGGTGTACAAAATCGGTTTCTTTTTACGGTATAAATAAATGGTCACAGTGAGCAGGGTTAGTCCTGCTAAAATCTGGTTTGTTGTACCAAACAGCGTCCACAAGAATAACCCAGCAGGTTTACCATCCATTTGGAAAAATGCAAAAAAGCCAATGGCAGAAACGGCTAAGGCGGTAGCGATATAACGGTTTTCTAGACCTTTGATACCCAAGGTATTACCAATCTCTTGCAAATTAAAACGCAGTAAACGCGCACCTGTATCAACACTGGTCATGGCAAAACCCACCACCACCACACTGATAAACGCCGCTGCATAATCGAGTGGCACCCCCAGTTGATGAATAAAATTGGCATTCCCTTGAATAAAGATGCCCAGTTTTTGATGCAGCCCGACGGCTTTTTCCCAAGAACCATAAAAATTTTCCCACTCGACACGGCTAGAGAATGCACCTGCGGTGGTGGCAAGTACAGCAAGCAATGCCAACAGCGATTCACCAATCATCCCACCATACCCCACCAGAGGCGCATCACTCTCTTGGTTTAATTGTTTCGATGTTGTACCCGATGCAACCAATCCATGAAAACCAGAGACTGCACCACAGGCAATCACAATAAACAAAAAGGGAAGCATCGGTGGTGCGCCAACAGGGTTGGGGTTGATGGCAGGGGCTGCCCAATCTGGCGACAATATAAAAAAGCCAAGCAACATCGCAAACAATGCCAAATAAAGCAGCAGAGAGTTTAAAAAGTCGCGAGGTTGCAACAACAACCACACAGGCAACACACTGGCAACAAAGGCATAAATAAGCAGCGTCCACGTCCATGTTGTGGCACTAACCCCTGTTACAGGCATGGTTAAACCAATCGCAGTGGTAATCATCATCAAGATAAAACCTACCCCAATCAATGGCCACATGGGCAGGTTCTTTTTGTAGACCAAAAAGCCAATCAACATGGCAATCAGCATCAAGGCATAGGTAGGGAAAACTGCTTCAGGGTGTGCTGTCGCAGGAATATTGGCAACATCAGGGGCAGCAAACAAACCCGAAATAACCAGCACAAACACGCCCATGGCCAGTGCTACCAAAAAGAAAATCACCAACAAAAACAACAAACGGGTACGCGCACTGATTACCGTAGAAGCGATCGTTCCTATGCTTTGTCCACGGTGACGAATCGACAACACCAAGGCAGAAAAATCATGCACTGCACCAATCAATAAAGTACCAAAAACCACCCAGCACAAAGCAGGAACCCAGCCCCAAATGACCGCAATCGCAGGGCCAAGCATCGGCGCAAGCCCAGCAATAGAAGCATAATGGTGCCCAAATAAAATATACTTATTTGCGGGGACATAATCCACACCATCGGCCATAGTATGCGCAGGCGTGGTTTGTGCATCATCAAGAACAAACACCTTGCGCCCTAAAAAACCACGCGCATAAAAATGATAAAAAACAAGGTACAATGATAGTACCAAAATAGTCATTACCACTGGGGTCATGCTGTTCTCCAAGTTATTGACTGATATTACGCAGTTGTACTAAATCAGCCTCTCGTTCCCATGCTCCTGCGTGGGATATGGGTAAGTATATTGAATATCCGTTCCCACGCAGGAGCATGGGAACGAGGCTCTAATTATCAATATGCTTTAAAAAGGTCAAGTGCGTAACATCAGTTATTGATTAAACTGCCGTGGAAGGCTTTGGTTGTGAATCAGACGCATTGTATGCTCAACGGGTATGAGCCAGTGGCTTGCGGCACCATTGTATCGCATGGTGGAGGATGAAAAAAAGAATCTAGAAAACCTTAAACTCATTAATAATAAGGAATAATATAACGAAGATAAGGCGATTAAAGTTATGAAATCTTGCCAATAAGTTATAGCCCCCAGCAAGGCTGGGGGCTATATTTAATTAACGTTTTGAGAACTGTGGCGCACGTCTGGCTTTTTTTAGACCTGCTTTCTTACGTTCCACTTTACGTGCATCACGGGTCAAAAAGCCTAAAGGTTTTAACTGTGCGCGAAAGGCTTCATCA
The DNA here is from genome assembly GCA_964458185.1 of uncultured Zetaproteobacteria bacterium. GTDB lineage: Bacteria > Pseudomonadota > Zetaproteobacteria > Mariprofundales > Mariprofundaceae > AB-137-C09. Next base: position 45,572 of record CAYWFG010000012.1, on the reverse strand, counting down.
TAAGCCAATAATGCCCGTGATATACCATGACGCAATGCACCTGCTTGACCCGAAACACCACCACCATGCACATTCACTTTAATGTCCATGCGTCCTTCAAGGTCAACCGTGCTTAAAGGCAACAATGCCTGTTGACGGATAATTTCAATAGGGAAATAATCTTCAATGGTGCGACCGTTTATTTCGATGCTACCGCTACCGAGTTTCATCATAACACGTGCTACGCTACTTTTACGGCGACCTGTGCCGCGATAGAAATCTTCTGCCATTGCTCTAAATCCTTATGCCAAAATCAGGGGCTGGGGTTGTTGTGCGCTATGCGGGTGATCTTCACCTGCGTAAACTTTGAGTTTTTTCAACATGCTACGACCCAGTGGTGTTTTAGGCATCATGCCGCGCACTGCAGATTCAATAACACGTTCAGGGAACTCTGCCCGTTGTTTTTCGAGTGTGATACTTTTTAAGCCACCAGGGTGACCTGTATGGTGATAATAGATTTTATCGGTTTCTTTTTTGCCTGTTACGCGAATTTTTTCAGCGTTGATGACAATAATATGATCACCACAATCAGCATTGGGGGTGAACTCAGGGCGATGCTTGCCACGCAAAATACGAGCAACCTCGGTTGCCAATCGACCAAGAATCAATTCTTGCGCATCTACAATATACCATTTTCGTTCAATATCGTTAGGTCGAACAGTCCAAGTTTTCATCGTCCAATCTCCAATTTTGATCCATTAAGAACAAGCTTCCCGTTGTAAACGCTTGCCTCAATAATCAGCCACAACGCACCACGGATTTTTTACGGGCGGTGCATTGTAGAGTTTGTTATTAGGGTGTCAATTGTTTTTTTTGCAAGAAAAAAAGAGACGGCACTAAAAAACAATGAGGGCATGACGCGCAATGATTGAACTTTGACAACCCGCAAGCTACTCTAGCCGCATGCTTGTGCATGAAACGTAATCATCCGTAGTTAAAGGGATATACCGTTGAAATATGTTTACCGTCCGTTTGTAGTGTCTTTATTATTGCTGTCATGGTTAACTGCCTGCTCAGAGCAAGAAGATGTATTTGAATTACCGCTTCAACAAAACACTGGAATGCCCATTGTTGCAGAGGTTGGCAACACCATCATCTTTGATTCAGATGTCGATGCCGAAGTGCAACAAATGCCTACCGCCTTGCAAAAGATAGCCAACACACCTGAAATACGACGACGTGTTGAAGATATATTGATTCGTCGTGCCGTGCTGGCGCAACAAGCTGTCGTTCAAGGTTTAGATCTTAACCCTGATGTTTTTGCCCGCATTCGACGTTCTCGTGATGATATTTTGATCGATGCCTTGAAAAAACAATACTTAAGCAATCTCCCTTTGCCGACAAAGACAGCCTTGCGGCATTATTATGATACACACCAACGTGATTTTGCCATGCCTGAACAAATTCACGCGGCGCATATTCTTTTGCGAAATAAAAAAGATGCTGATGCGCTGTACACGACCTTAAAAAAAGACCCCAGTCAATTTTCAGCCATGGCAATGAAACGCTCATTGGATGATAGCAACAGCAGTCGCGGTGGTGATTTAAACTGGTTTCCTCGGGGAATTATGGCAAAGCCGTTTGAAGAAATTGCATTTTTATTAAAAAAGAAAGGTGATATAAGTAAGCCTGTTCAAACCAATAGTGGCTGGCACATTATCCAACTTAAAGGGCGCAAAACAGGCAGTATGCAGTCTTTCTCTGAAGCAAAAAAAGAAATTGTTCATGTATTGCAACATGAAGCCGTAGCATCATGGATTACGTCATTGGTTCAAGATGCCGATATTCATCGAAACAAACCCAAAAACCAAGATAGTATTAATATACTAGAAGGTTTAACACCACCCAAAAGGCATACAGGTACACCCCCACCCGTCCTTGAACTTGCCCCCATTATTAAGAAAGACCCCACTACTACTATTCCATAATGCGCTTTCGTGATTGGATCATGGGTAGCCGCATCGACCGATGTGTATTGCTGTGCTGTCTTATCGCTATTGCGGGACTGTGGTGGTTGGTGCAACAACGGATGCAAGATGGTCCTGCCATGGTCTATATATATCATGGTAAAGTGTTGCTGGCACATTACCCTTTGCATGCGCCTTTGCCTATTAGCTTTCAAGCAAAGGGTGATATTGGCGTATCAACCATTGATATTATTGATGGTCATGTATCTTTTACCGCTGCACCATGTCGCAGTCAGCGTTGTGTGCTAAGTGGCAAACACCATCATATCAACGATATATTGGCTTGCGTTCCGAACCGTATTTTGGTGGTTATTCAAGGCGGTGCTCAAGGTGAGGGCTTGCCTGATGCTATTGCACAATGATAGCATTCAACCATGCCATCATGGTTAAATTTTTAGGTTGAATGGATATTATTGTTGCAAATAAGAGTTTCCCGTGTAAGACGGGACAATATGCAACTAAAAAAGCAAAGCTAATTTATAATTTTTGTTGCAATATGGTGGATAAGCAGTGATTTTTTAATGTGCCGTAACCCCTTGGTTTTATTTCTATCCCGTCTTAAAAGGGAAGCTGGTACGTTTCTTAGTGCATAAGATCAGTTGGTCTGTTAAAATTAGCATCTATTATCGTGTATTAGCGTGCAAAATTCACGATGGATTACTTTGGTTTTGGACTGGTAACCATGCAGAATAATACGATTGACTCATCAGGTAGCCACTCTCCTAACCAATCAAAACTAAGGAATGCAGATAAAGGAACAGCCCCTCCCTTAGACATTGTAATCTTCCATGCGCGTTGGTTGGGCTTTTTGGTTTTAGCCAGTGGTTTGCATATCTTTGAATCGGCATTGCCTGCTTTAGGTCCTTGGTTTAAATTGGGCTTGGCAAATATTATCACCTTGTTGGTGCTGGTCTTGATGGGCATTCGTGCCGCATTATGGATCGCCTTAGCACGCGTTATTATTGGTGCTTTTATGATTGGGACGCTTTTTTCACCTACCTTTGTGATGAGTCTGGCAGGAACGCTTGCTGCGACCACGGTGATGATTCTCTCTTGGCGGTACATCAGCGGCATTACCTTAATCGGGGTTAGTTTACTTGCCGCTTTGGCGCATATGTTGACCCAATTTTTGGTGGTTGAATATATCTTTATTCAACAAGCTGCATTATTTTATCTACTATCGCCGTTACTGCTGCTATCATGCGCCACGGGTTGGCTTAACGGTGCGTTAGCCAGTTACATTGTCGCTTCCTTAAAACGGGAATTAAAGAAGCCATAAAGGATTGATCTGAAAGCTATGAATTTAAGGCTAGTTGCTGCCTTGGTCTTGTCTGTGCTGTTGCATGGCTTGCTGGTTTTTCTCATTACATTTGTGAACCCTGAACCTGAGATGGTCAAAAAAGAAACGCCAAAAGTGATGGATGTGGTATTGTTTGACCCACGTACCATGCCCAAACCTGCAAAAGAAAACCCTGATGCCAAAACCATTGCTAACCGCACCTTAAAAGGAAGCAGCAAAGCAGCAAAAGATCACAGCACCCGTCGAGCAAAAGCTCCACCGCCTGCCAAAGAACGGCAACAAGCCCCCCCTAAACCCGTGCTAAAGGCTATGCTGAAGCCAAGCCCTAAAAAGGTAACGCCTAAGGCAACGCTGCCTAAAAAAGCGGTGATCACCCAAAAGTCAGCCCCTAAAACCATTGCGGTAGAGCCTAAAAAAGTCACCAAGATGGCGCAAAAAAAGCCTCAAAAACAGCCATTAAACATTCCTTTGGCAAATCTTATTCCATCAAGCATGGCATTATCAGAATTATCCCGTGATTTTGAGCGTGAACGACGATTAAAACAAATGCTTGCCAAAGAAGCCGATATTCCCATCAATACCCGCGAGGCGAAATACGCGCCTTATGCCCATGCATTGATTCGCGCCCTAGAAGAACAATGGCGACCAGGGGAGGCTGATTATAAAAAATACCAAGAACAAGAACGCCAAGTATTGATGCGACTGACCATTGAATACAACGGGCAACTTGGCAACCTTGAAATGTTGCGGGGTAGCCCCATCCCAGAACTGAATGAAAGTGCCGTTGAGGCGATTTATGCCGCCGCACCCTTTAAGCCCTTGCCTCGCTCTTGGGGCTTAGACCGCGCAAGTTTTTATCTAACCTTTGAGGTGATTGACGATAAAATTGTTTTTAGAACGCTTTAACCCTTCGCCCTTACTGGCATGGTATAACAAAAACAAGCGCGACTTGCCGTGGCGAGATGTTACCGATGCTTACCCGATTTGGATTTCAGAAATCATGCTGCAACAAACCCAAGTTGCCACGGTCTTGCCGCGTTATGCCGCATGGTTTGATATTTTCCCCAGCATCAACGCCTTGGCAGCAGCGAATGAAGATGAAGTCATGCAAGTGTGGCAAGGCTTGGGGTATTATCGCCGTGCGCGTTATGCTCACCGTGCAGCAAAGCAGATCATGACAGCGCATCAGGGCATATTCCCTCGCTCTTTTGAAAGTATTCTCGCCTTACCGGGTATTGGACGCTCAACGGCTGGTGCGATTGCTTCGTTTGCTTTTGGCGATAGCTACCCCGTATTAGATGGCAATGTTCAACGGGTGTTGCACCGCTGTATTGCCCCTTCCACCAACAAAGCGCAATGGCAACAAGCCGAGTTGATGATCAAAGCAAGCACCAACCCCGCTTTATGGAATCAAGCCATGATGGAATTAGGCGCAACCTGCTGCCTTCGCAGTAAACCCTTATGTGCTGATTGCCCCATGCAGGAACAATGCAACAATGCCTTTAAAGCAGAAGCACTTAGCCCAATCAAAAAAAACAAAATAACCGTGCGTAATGTACATTGGCAAGTGCAATTATACCGCAGCAAAGAAGGTGCAAGCCTATGGCTTACCCGCAGACCCCATGATGGCATCTGGGGCGGGCTGTGGTCTCCTCCGATCAATGAATCCCATCAACCGAACCATAAACCACCAACATTGGTGCATGTGCTGACCCACCGACGCTTACACTTGTATGGCGTTTTCATGCAAGACTCACCACCCACCAATCAAGAGGGACAGTGGTTTTTATTATCAAAACTTCCTGCTTTACCAACAGGGATTCGGCGATTGTTAGCGTTGATGATTAATCACTGATGTTACAAATTATTGTAATATATTTGTTGCTTTTTCGACTCTGCTTCTAATTTGATCACAAACAACAAAGGAATAAATCAATGAATACCCTAAAAATAATGTTCGCTGCGCTAGTATGCATGATCGTATGGAATCAGCCTGCATACGCAGGCGGCGAACGACTGATTTTAACAGGCTCTAGCACCGTTGCACCGTTGGCATTAGAGATCGGAAAACGCTTTGAACAACAACACCCGAACGTGCGTGTGGACGTACAAACAGGGGGTTCCACCCGTGGTGTTTTGGATGCTCGTGCTGGCACGGCAGATATTGGCATGGCATCTCGCGCACTAAAGCCCACCGAACAAGATTTAACATCACACCTTATTGGTATGGATGGTATCAGTATTATTTTGCATAAAAATAACCCCGTTAAAAAGCTAACCGATGCGCAAATTATTGCCATTTTCACAGGAAAGATTCGTAACTGGAAGCAAGTTGGTGGCGAAGACCGCAGTATTACCGTGGTTAACAAAGCAGAAGGGCATTCTACCTTAGAACTATTTTTGCACCATTTCACACTTAAAAACAGTCAAATTAAAGCCGATGTTATTATTGGTGATAATCAACAAGGTATTAAAACCGTCGCAGGCAACCCCAATGCTATTGGTTATGTCTCGATTGGAACTGCCGAATATGAAGAAGCACAAGGCACACCGATTCAGCGTTTGCCGATGGCTGGTATTGCACCGACAACAGCACAAGTTCGGTTGGGTGTATTCCCATTATCACGCCCCTTAAACCTTGTCACCAATGGGGCTATATCACCGTTAGCGCAATTATTTATTGATTTTGCCCAATCACCTGCAGTGCGTGACTTGGTACAAGCACAGTTCTTTGTTGCTGTTGCCTCGCAACGCTGACCGATTATGGCAGCCGTTATTGGCAATGATTGCTGTTTTATGTGGCGTATTGTTGCTGCTAATTGTTGCTTTTTTGTTGTACGAAGCAGCACCAGCACTGCATGATGGTGGTTGGCGATCTTTTTTTTATGATGACGGCTGGTACCCTTTAGAAAAGATGTTTGGCTTGCTGCCGATGCTCTGGGCATCGTTGGCCATTGTTGTGCTTGCCTTGCTATTTGCTGCGCCGCTAGGGCTGGCTAATGCTTTATTTGTTCGTTTTTATGCCCCTTCTTTTTTGCATGCCCCCTACCGATTGATGTTGGCATTGCTCGCGGGCATGCCTTCTGTGGTATATGGTTTATGGGGATTAACAGTGATTGTTCCTATGATTGCGCAATATCATGAGCCGGGGGCAAGTGTGTTGGCTGCGAGTTTTGTATTAGCTTTGATGATTATCCCCACGGTGGCACTGACCAGCTTGGCAGCATTAGAAGGCGTGCCTCCTACGCTGCATACGGCAGCTATCGCTTTGGGAATGACACGACAGGGGCAATTATTGGGCGTGTTGATTCCTGCGGCACGCCACGGTATTTGGGCTGGCATGGTACTTGCGACAGCACGCGCACTGGGCGAGACCATGGTAGTTTTAATGGTTGGAGGTAATGTGGTGCAAACACCCCACAGTATTTTTGACCCTGTACGCACCTTAACTGCGAACATAGCCCTTGAAATGGGCTACGCTACTGATTTTCATCGGGCTGGTTTGTTTACTTCTGGGTTGTTACTCACGTTGTTGGTGCTGGGCTTGGCATGGTTTGCCTCACGCGGTATGCAAAAGAACCACTATGCCTGAGCGCGTGTTTACCGTATTCATCTGGGCTACAGCATTCATGGTGACAGGTGGTCTGCTATGGCTGCTTGCTGATACGGTATGGCATGGCGTACCGCATTTATCATGGGCGTTTATGGTTGAGTCGCCCGAGCATGCAGGGCGTGATGGGGGTATTGCTCCCATATTGGTATCAACGGTGTTGATTTTAGCGGTGGCTTTATTGGTGGCTCTACCACTGGGATTAGGTGCTGCTATTTGGTTGGCAGAATTTAGTCGCCAAGGGGGTATCTTAGGGCAAAGCATTCGATTATCTTTAGATGTTTTGGCAGGCGTACCTTCTATTGTCTATGGTTTGTTTGGTAATGCTTTCTTTAGTATTTTTTCAGGTCTTGGTTTTTCGATTCTATCGGGGGGGCTTACTTTAGCATGTATGATTATTCCTGTTTTTATTCGTAATTGTGAGGTGGGTTTAGCGGCGATTCAGCATGGCTGGCGGCATGGCGCATTGGCTCTAGGTATGAGTCGAAGTAGCGCGATTTGGTATATTTTATTGCCTGCGGCTGCACCTGCTATTCTTGCGGGGCTGATGCTCGGTATTGGACGTGCTACCGCTGAAACAGCCGCGCTTATTTTTACCAGTGGTTATGTTGACCGTATGCCTGAATCATTGATGGATTCAGGACGTGCTTTGGCGGTGCATATTTATGATTTATCCATGAACGTAACAGGGGGTAATGATGCTGCCTATGCTTCAGCCTTGGTCTTGGTTGGCTTGATTGTGTTGCTTAATGTTGTAGCGCAAGCCATGACCGATCGCTGGATACAGCAAAGAATTTTTTCTGCATGAGTATGGATGCGTCAACAACAGCCTACACGGTAGGCAATATGACATTGAAGCAACCCTGTTGCGTTCCTGTGCCACACCTGCAAATCAAGCAATTATCCATTGCTTATGGTGGTCATACTGTGCTGGATGATGTTTCTTTGGATATTTACAAAGGCTGCATTACCGCGCTCATTGGCCCATCAGGTTGTGGCAAGACGAGTTTTTTATCCAGCCTTAACCGATTGATCGCATTAACGCCGCAGGCTTCTGTTTCAGGGCATATTTATTTTGATCATGATGATATTGTGCATGATCGTATAGATGTCATGCGTTTGCGCCGTCGTATCGGCATGATTTTTCAAAAGCCTAATCCTTTTCCATTGTCTATTCGTCGAAACTTAACCTTACCGCTGCGCGAACATGGCGTTCGTAATCGTGCGGTATTAAACGAAAAAGTTGAACGTGTTTTAAAAGACGTGGGTTTATGGGAAGAAGTGAAAGACCGTCTTGATGATTCAGCACTGGCTTTATCAGGTGGGCAACAACAACGTTTATGCATTGCCAGAGCATTGGTGCTAGCGCCAGAGATCTTGCTAATGGATGAGCCATGCAGCGCACTTGACCCCATTGCCTCTGGCGTGGTTGAGGCGTTGATCAAACGCTTGCAAGGGCGTTATACCGTAGTGATTGTCACCCATAACTTAGCCCAAGCTCGACGAGTCGCTAATTATGCCGCCTTTTTTTGGATGAAAGAACAGGTCGGCACACTGATTGAGTTTGGTCAATGTGTGCATTTATTTGATCATCCGCGTGACCCATTGACGTTGGCTTATATCAATGGGCAGGCAGGTTAAATTTAAATCATCAGCGTGTATGCCTTGCGACTTCTCACCTGCGTAGTTAGCATTGCCTTTTGTTTGGTGTGCCTGTAGAGGCATTTTTTATATTGATCTATTGGGGTTCCTATGCTTGAGATTATGCGCAATCAGGCGCAATCATGGTTGGCGAAAGTAATTTTAGGTGGCATTGCCTTGTCGTTTGCCTTGTGGGGCGTTGGCGATTATTTTATGAATGGCAATAGCGAAAACATCGCTGAAGTGGATGATTCGCCGATTTCAAGCCTTGAGTTTCAACAGGCGTTTGAACGGCAAATTAACGGTTACCGTGCTATGATGGGGCGTGATTTATCTAAAGATATGATCAAGCAACTGGGCTTGAAATCAAACACACTACAAACGCTCATTAACCGTCGTTTGCTGGTCGATGAAGCGCAGCAATTGGGCTTAACCACATCAGAAGCGGTATTGGTTAGCCAAGTCCGCAATAATCCATCCTTTCAATCAGCAGGAAGCTTTGATCCGCAAGCCTACCGTATTATTACCCGCAATATGGGCTTTCGCACCACCATTGATTACGAAAATGAAATGCGCTTAAACCTGATGGTTGATGTATTACAAAAAGCTGTTGCCGATGGTGTTCGCATCAGCGATACTGAATTACGTAATCGCTTTGATCGTGATTATGAACAACGGGTTATTGCTGCCATCATGATTGATCCTGATGATTTATTAGCAGCTATCACCATCAACGATGCTGATGCACGAGCATGGTATGAAGCGCATCAAAACCGTTATCAATCCAAAGAAAAAATCACTGCCCATATTGTTGTCATTGACCCCCAACAAATGACTGCTGATCTTGAAGTGTCAGATGAGAAAATCAATGCAAGCTATGACGAGAAGATTGATTCTTTTACGACACCCGAAGAACGACATGCACGTCAAATTTTATTGCGTGTCGGATTAGCTGCGGATGATGCAGATTGGGAAAAAGCAGCAGAAAAAATGAAACGTGTGCAAGCGCGATTGGCTGCAGGCGACGATTTTGCAATGGTTGCTAAAGCTGAATCCGATGACATTACTGCCGAAGATGGCGGCGACCTTGGTTTAATCACGTCAGGGAAACTTCCGCCTGCGGTGGATGAAGTGCTTTTCAGCATGGAAAAAGATACCGTCAGTGATGCCATTAAAAGCAGCAATGGTCTAGTCTTGCTTAAATTAGAAAACATCGTAGCCGAAGGCATCAAGCCACTCGCTGAAGTGCGCGATCAGTTGGTAGAGTCCTTACGCTTGGAGCTTGCCAAAGAAGAAGCCTACAATCTATCGCAAGACCTTGATGATGGATTGGGCATGGAAGACTCCCTTCAAGCGGCAGCCAAAGCAACCGATATAACACTGCATGAAATCCCCGCGATGGATCGCAATGAAGCCTTAGCAGACCCCCTATTAGGCAGCAGTCAAGAATTATTGCAATTAACCTTTCGTGGTCAACCAGGGGATGTCGTACATATTACTGAATTAAAAGATGGACGGTTTGTTGCTGTTGAGATTGTAAAAAGGATTCAACCAGAATTATTACCCTTTAAAGATGTAGCAGGCAGCGTTTATGATGATGCCAAAGCAGATCGTGCGTTGGTTAATGCACGAAAACTTGCCAATGCTTTATTAAAAAATGATGGTAAGCTGATCACACAATCGCCCGATGATGTTGCGCAACAAGCGGGGCAGGCAAAATTTTTATCGAAGCCTGTTAGCCGCAGTGGTTTAGGGGATGATTCGACATGGTTAACACAAGCGATTATTGATGCTGCCTTTAACACACCCAAAGGGCAGTGGAAAAACACCATGGTTGAAACCTCTCGGGGCATGGCAATTGTTTATACCCAAGATGTTATTGCTGCTTCAGAAGAAGAGTTTGAACAGCAGAAAGAAACCATTTTAACTGAAGCCAAACGTGCTAAGAGTGCTGCCCGTTTTGCTCGTTGGATGGCATCCATTCGTGATCAACATGATATTGTTACCCATCAGGGCGTGTTAGACCGCATTTAAATCAAGTGAATGAAATAAATCAGCAAGGCAATACTCAACAAACTATTTATATCTGGTTGAGTATTGCTTTGCTGACACCCATCTTACTTCTTCCTTTACGCTTGACTTATGGTGGCGGAACGCCTGCTTTTGGCGTAAATATTGAGTTACGTTGGCTGTTGCTTGCCAGTTGCTTGTTGTTGGTGGCTGTAACTGCCGACTTACTCTTGCGTTTAATCAATCATTCTTCGGATCATGCCAGTCGCTCGTTACCGTGGTCTATGTATGCTTCTGCATTTTGGATTCTAGTGGTCTGCACGGCTATTCCTTACATTGTTGTTCAACCATCATTGGTCTGGTATTTAGCGGCATTATTTTTACTCCACGCTTGCGCTACTGGTTTTTCTTTGTGGCGTGGTGATGATGGTTGGTGGCTATGGTGTGCTTGGTGGCGTGATATGACTTGCGCGCTAAGCCTATTGGTTTGGCCCGCCTACTGGCCTTAATTTCATGAGTATTATTTTTCGCTGGTTATTTTGGCAAGGCATGACGCGAGTACTTGGCACTATGCTGGTGGTGCTGGGTATTTTTATCATCGTTGAATTGTTTGATAAGTCCCGTTTGTTAGGGCATGGCATGGACGCTGCCATTTTAACAGAATACCTCTTACTTAAACTCCCTTACATGGCATCACAATTGATGCCTATCATTGTACTCTTGGGGTTAAGTATTTACCTGACCGAATTATCACACCATCAAGAAATAGCAGCATTACGCGCTGCTGGCGTAGGCTTAGGTAAAATTTTACAACCTTTACTTGCCATTGCATGGTGTGCCATGATCGTTGGTTTTACCATCAATGAATGGGTAACACCCATCACCAATCAACGGTTAGATACGATTGAACGGGTCAATGTTCATCATCGTGCGGCTAATCAATACGACGTTCAATGGCTTCGTGATGGTGATCGCATGATTAGATTAAAGCCGTTAGGAGAGCAAAGTTTTGCCATGATGGTATTGCAAACCGATGCACAAGGTCGATGGTTGCAACGCATGGATGCCAGCAAAGCTATCTATACTGATGGTCAATGGCAGCTAACGGATGTTCATATTAGCGAACCTGATGATCAAGAAGGCATGCTTTTACGCCATACAAAACATATTGTTTTCACATCAGCAGCAGGCCCCAATGCCGCAGACCCACCCAAGGCAAGTCACATGCGTTTGTTTGAGTTGATCAATTACATTCAATTATTGCAGCAAGCAGGGATGAGCAATGGCAGTTATGTCTTCACCTTGCAGCAAAAGTTAACTGCGCCATTAAGTTGCTTGATTATGGCAATACTGGCTGTGGCATTATGCATGAATATGGGGTCTAGGTTAGCGGCTAATTCGCTTGGTCTAGCAGCAAGTATTGGCGTGGGTTTATCGTTTTATGTACTAAGCAACGCCAGCAGCATGTTAGCAGGCGGTGATCGTTTGCCACCAGCCTATGCTGCTTGGTTGCCTATTCTTTTTTTTGGTGGTATCGCAGGTTTTTTATTGATGCACCGTGAGGGAAGACGCTAATCTACCCTTCCTTACCTTAGCCAACCTTATTAAAAAATTCCATTTTCATATCACTAAGGGTGATAATATCACCATCTTTTAAAATGCGTGGCTCTGACGATATACTGTCGTTATTGACCCTAGTTCGAGATAGCCCCTCTAATTGAGTAATATGGTAGCCTGTAGGACGACGTGTAATCACAGCCGCTTGTTTACCAACGGTCAAGCCTTTAACAATAATTTTACAACCATCACCTTTGCCCATACTGGTAATCGAAGCGGTCAACTCAATCGTTTTTCCTGCTTGCGGACCAGAAAGAATTTGCACCGATGCCAAAGGAAGCGATGGTTTATTGCTCACAGGCTCGGCTGAACCAAAGGCGTTCATGCGACCTTGTGCAGTCAACACCATGGTTTTTTCCATATCGCCTTCGCCAGCAGCCACTTCTTCTTGCGCGGTGGGTAATTCGCCCATGGAGGTATCAATAAAAATTAATTCATGCTTCCCCATAATAATTTGGTCGCCATGTTTTAATACATGTTTGGTGACTTGACGACCATTGACAACAGTACCGTTGGTACTGCCCATGTCTTCAAAAATAGCCTTGTTTCCCACCAAAACAACACGGGCATGATGGCTACTTACCGCCATATTATCAATATGAATGGTATTTTCGGATTTTCGTCCGATCGTTGTTTCTACGTTTTCCAAGGTGTACTCAGAAACAATCTCACCATTGAACTTAAGCATGAGTTTATAGGCCATGTTGATGTGTCCTCCACAAATCAGAAAATAAACAAAAGGAAATTAACCAGCGAAAAAGTCCTTCTTTATTTTCAAAGCAAAAACTATCGACGTTTGAACAAGCGTGCAAGCAGGCGTTTGAATATGCCTTCTTTTCGATGAAACTTTTTAGGGGTACGAAAAATAATTACCGAGATATTATCGGGTCCGCCAGCATCATTGGCAAATTGAATCAGTTGTTCTGTTGCACGTGCTAAATTTTTTCTATTTTCAATAATTGACAAACGAATTGCCTCATCAGGCACCACGTCGGTCAAACCATCAGAACACATCATATAGATGTCTCCGGGCTGAATGATTTCTTCTACCACATCAGGCTCTACATCAGGCTCAATGCCGAGAGCCCGTGTGACAAGGTTTTTGATCGAAGAATTTCGCGCATCTGCTTGGGTAAGCAAACCACGGCGAACTTGTTCTTGAATCAATGAATGATCTTCTGTTATATGACTTAATACATCATTACGCAAAAGGTACATGCGTGAATCACCAATGTGTGCTGCTGTTAAGCGGTTGTTGTAAACAATCGCAACAACAATCGTTGATCCCATGCCTGCGCATTCTTCTTTGCGCTGTGCCGCTTCAAAAATTTCATTGTTGGCCTGCGCAATCACATGCTGCGCCAACATAGATTCACCAGTAAACCCTGTTTCATCATCAAGTTTAGATTCAGGCAGAGCGGGTAAACGTTCATTGAAATTTCGGGTGATTATTTCTACTGCCATCGCGCTGGCAACTTCGCCTGCGTTATGACCGCCCATACCATCAGCCAATACGGCAAAGCCTAGCTCAGGTGTCATACCAATGGCATCTTCGTTGTGATCACGTCGAACGCCCACATCGGTTAAGCCAACCATTTCAATTTTACTCATAATTACCTGCTCATATCACGAAGGCATACAATAATACCGCGAATCACCTCAGCACCGTTGGCAATTCTTGCTTCGGGATCTTTGGCTAACATACGATCTATTAATTTCGCGGTGCTTTCTGTTGCGTTGTCACAATGCTCACGAATATCAGGGTGGGGTTCGTTGGCAATTTGAAACATCAGCGTTGCCATCGAGTCACCACGAAATGGCCGCACACCACTAAGCATTTCATACATCATCACGCCCAACGAAAACAAATCAGAACGACCATCAATATGTTTGCCAGAGAGCTGCTCAGGCGACATATACGAGGGTGTTCCCAGCACTACACCACTTTTGGTTTTACTTGCGGCACTAATTCGGGCAATGCCAAAATCTGTAACTTTTACCGTTTTATCTTTTAACAGCATAATGTTAGCAGGTTTAATATCTCGATGAATAACGCTTTGTGCATGGGCAACATGCAGTGCTTCAGCCACTTTCCCACAAATTTTCAACGTTGCCTGCGGCGGGAATAGCTTACCTTTTTTGGTGTAAGGTGCAAGATCACTACCGTCTAAAAATTCCATCGCAATATACGCCAAGTCGTGTTCTTCGCCAACGTCAAACATGGTCACAATATTGGGGTGATTCAACATGCCTGCCGTTTTTGCCTCTCGGAAAAAACGAGCTTTCACTTCTTCAACATCATCAGCTTCAAACTCTTTGGTTAACGACATGGTTTTAATGGCTACATAACGGTTAATTTTAGGGTCGCGCCCTAAATAAACCACACCCATTGCACCTTTACCCAACTCTTTAACGATCTCATAACGCCCTAGCGTGGGCTTTGTACCCCCTGCGACCAAGAGTGTATCGATCCCCGATGCACCCATTGAGCCTGTTGCTGAAGAAGCATCAATCAAACCATTTAAACGTTCAACCCGTACCCTAGCATCTTTGTATTCACTGTCATGACCAAGGATGTATTCATAGACATTGCCCGCTTTATCCAACTGCCGTTTTCGTTCAAAATCCAATGCCAAATTGTACAAATGCAACAACATATCATCATCAATAGGGCAAGCACGAAGTTTTTCAAAAGCCATGTCTAACATGCCTTGGCTTTGAAAAGACAATGCCAACATTTTATTTTGTTCTGCCAACTCAGAAGAGCTTCCCATGGGTACATCGGTCAATAACCGCCAGACCCATTGCATGATCATTCCCGTGATCAACAACATCCCTGCGGTCATGGTTTGCAGCCATAATGATTGAAATATTAACAATATCAAACCTACAGCCACAAATGAAACTGCCAAAACAACGGCAGCCAAGCCTGCCCACATCAAGTGAAATCGAGGAAGCACAAACATTAATAAAAGACCTGAGATAATTAATAAAGCAAGCTCAATCCATGTTGCCCATGCGGGGCGTGAAATAAATGTTTCTTCCATGATGCTCTGAACGACATGGGCTTGAAAGATGATCGGGGATACAAAGTTACCCAAGGGGGTACGGTAATGTTCACCAACTTGAGTATCGTTAATCCCTAATAATATAATTTTATCTTTTAACGAACTGGCAGAAAAGTTATTTGATAACAAGTCTTTAAAAGAGATGTAATGATAAGCCGATTTTTCTTTTCCTTGATGGAAAACAGGATAGAAGCGTGCCTGACGATCAATATTTAATGTCAACGCACCCAGCCCAATAGCACCAGCTTTTTCTTGATGCAGGTCACGTACTGAAAGACCATTGGCATGTGCAGCAATCATTAACGGCAGCGATGGTAATACAGCACTTCCGTAATCAACCAACAAAGGTGCTGCCCGTAACACACCATCACGATCAGGCAAAACACTGCTAAATCCTAAGCCATAAACCGTAGATGTTAATGCATCAAAAGGATAACTCAACATGTGAGAAGGAATAAGCTTCATCTTATCGGCGAGCAGTCCTGTTACCCGCAAAGAATTTAAACTGTTGGGCAATGAGGACTTTTCATTGGTTTGCATGGACGTTAAATTCAATGCCAAGGGCATTAATACCCGACCATTTTCTTGCACGCTATTGATCAATTGTTGATCTTCATTCAACGATTTTATTTGCTGGATGATTTCACGCCCTTCAATGGAGCTGACATCAAGATTGGCAATACGTGCCAATTCAGGTGAGTAACTGGTGTTTTCATACAATATATCGGTAGCAATCAAACGAACATGTGCTGCGGTTAATATATCAATAGCCTGAGAAATAACATTACGAGACCATGGCCAACGACCAAAGTCTCGCACCGAAGCATGATCAATGCCGATAACAACAATGTCATCATTGATAGCAAGCGTTGATTGGCGAGCAGCAATATCGTAGGCTTTAAACTCAATACTCTGAAAGGGATGGGACGGCGAAAAAAACAGTGCGATAAACAGTAGCGTAAGCAACAACCCAGGAATCCAACTGGCTTTAAAGATTGATCCTTTCACGCGTTGTTTGCCCCCCTTATCTTAGTATTCCAGTACCTTAACGCCGCAAACTTACATGATGGTGTAGCCGTTGGAAAGTTTTTTATAAATTATAATTAATAAATAGGCAGTTATCTTTATAAACTCATGTATAGCTTGAAGCGTATTAATCTATTGCCATTGTGCTGATATAGACTCACCCTTTCTATTCTCAAGCAGCCCCTTAGGATTCGGATTATTGAGTATTGAGTAGATTCAAAATCATAAAATGACAGAGGGGGTCGCCGTGGGCGTTCTTGAAGGTAAAAAAGGGCTGATTCTCGGTATCGCCAATAATAAATCTATTGCTTGGGGAGTCACACAATCGTGCCATCGTGAAGGTGCGGAGTTGGGCTTTAATTATTTAGGTGATGCACTAGAAAAACGTGTGCGACCACTGGCAGCATCCGTGGATGCCACCCTTATTGAGCCATTGGATGTTTCTGATGATGCGCAACTGGATGACTTTTTTGCGGCAGTTGAAGCAAAATGGGGGCAGCTAGATTTTATGGTGCATTCGATTGCCTATGCCGATAAAAACGCCTTAAAACAACCTTTCTCTGAAACCTCTCGCCATGCTTTTCAACAAGCATTGGATGTTTCGGCGTATTCTTTTGTCGCTTGTGCGCAACGTGCCGCACGGATGATGCCAGCAGGGGGGGCAATGCTGACAATGACCTATTTAGGCGCTGTTCGTTCTGTACCTAATTATAATGTCATGGGTGTCGCCAAGGCAGCACTTGAAGCATCCACCCGTTATTTAGCCTATGACCTTGGTGAACGCGGTATTCGTGTTAATGCATTGTCAGCAGGGCCCGTTCGCACGTTGGCAGCATCAGGCATCGGCGATTTTCGCACCTTGATGACCAAGGCAGCACGGGGATCTTTTTTGCAGCGCAATGTAACACAAAACGAAATTGGTGATGCCGCTTGCTATTTGGTTTCTGATTGGGCTTCGGGCGTGACGGGTGAAGTTCATTATGTCGACGCTGGCTTTAATGTTGGTGTTGGGGATCCAGGCGAAATCTAGTGGCAGGTTCAAGCTTTGGTGATTTGTTTCGTGTTAGTACAGCAGGGGAATCCCACGGTACAGCGCTGATGGCTGTGGTGGACGGTTGCCCTGCGGGTGTTGCATTATCTGTTGATGATCTTCAGCCTGATTTGGATCGCCGCAAGCCAGGGCAATCTCGTTTTACCACCCAACGCCGTGAAGCTGATACCGTAGAAATTTTATCGGGTGTTTTTGAGGGCATCACCACAGGATGTCCGATCGGTTTATTGATTCATAACACCGATCAGCGCAGTCGTGATTATGGTGATATTGCAGAACAATTCCGCCCTGGTCACGCTGATTATACCTATTATAAAAAGTATGGGCGAAGGGATTACCGTGGCGGTGGTCGCGCCTCCGCCAGAGAGACAGCCATGCGCGTTGCCGCAGGGGGTATTGCACGAAAACTGCTTGCAACAGTTGGTGTCGATGTATTTGCTTGGGTGGATCAAATCGGCACCATTCAAGTAGACCCTGCTAGGTTTGACCGCCAAGAAATTATAAAAAATCCATTTTTTTGCCCTGATGCAACGGCTGCTGTTGCAATGGTTGACTTAATGGATGGTATCCGCCGTCAAGGTGATTCGATAGGGGCTGCTGTTTGCGTGCAAGCAACGGGCATGCCTGAAGGTTTGGGCGAGCCTGTATTTGATCGTTTGGATGCTGATATTGCCAAGGCAATGATGAGTATTCCTGCGGTAAAAGGGGTAGAGATTGGCGATGGTTTTGATTGCATTACGGCGCAAGGCTCTCACTTTGGCGATGCTATTCGCCACGATGGTTTTGTCAGCAATCATGCAGGTGGTGTTTTAGGTGGCATCAGCAATGGCGATGCATTGCGTGTACGGATGGCATTAAAACCCACATCTTCGATCACTTGCCCTCGGCAAAGCATTAACATTCATGGTGAAGAAGTGGATGTTATCACCAAAGGTCGGCATGACCCTTGTGTTGGCATTCGTGCCGTCCCTATTGCTGAGGCTATGTTATTGTTGGTGATTGCGGATCATTGGCTTCGTCATCGTAGCAGTCGCGTGCAATATTAATGGTATTATCTATCAAGCAGACTGTAGGACAATTATTATTGCTGTCATTGATCTTGATGTGCGGTTTTTTCCCTCAATGGGCAGCAGCACAATTAAGTCCTCAGCAACAAACCTTTCAACAAGCTAGGGCGGCGCTTAAAGCCAATGAATTAGATACGTTCAACCGTTTGTATGATCAATTAAAAAGTTACCCCCTACGCCCTTACCTTGATGTATGGCGATATTGGAACGTCTTGGACAAGCCTCGCTATGATGCGCGTGTTGAGCGTATTTTAACCACATTTTCGGCTATTCCTGAATCTATTGATTTGCGTAAACGCTGGATTAAGGCATTAGCCAAGCGTGGGCAATGGAAGCTGGTTGCCGCACAAATAAAAAAATTACCCAAGGGGAAACACCCTGATCAACGCATTACCCTATTATCGCTATGGCACAATGGTCATCAACGCCAAGCGGTCGCGGCATACACATCGTACTGGCGAAAAATAACGGGAACAGACCCACGTTTATTGCCTATAGAAAAAAACTGGAAGAAAAAAGGACATCCGACCAGCGACGATCTTTGGGTGCGCGTCAACAAACAAGCCAAAAAAGGGCGTTGGTCTAGCGCAAAAAAAGCGGCGCAACCATTGGCAAAACATCAACGTGCGTGGTTAGATTATTGGCAAAAGATAAAAAAGAACCCTGCCCGGTGGTTAAAACACCCGCCTAAACGTGATATTGCACCCGCGCAAATGGCAAAAATTATTGATGATGGCCTGCGTCAACTGGGCAAAAGTGATGTCAGGCAATCTTGGCTGATATTTCAAGCATTAAAACTGCGTTTGCGTGCGCCTCATATTGGCATTTTAATGCGCCATATAGGGCTTCGCGCTGCTTATCAGCATAAAATAGAGGCTATCGACTGGTTGACACAATTACCGTTAGCGATGCGCACCGATATTAGCCGCACTTGGCCGACACGATTGTTGTTGTTAAACCATCGTTGGGCTGAAGCCTTACAGGCAATCAATGCCTTGCCTTCACGCATCAAAAGCAAAGAAAAAGATCGTTGGAAGTACTGGAAAGCCCGTTGCTTAGAATCCATGGGTGATGATAAATCAGCCATGGTATTGTACCGTCAAATAGCTTTAGGTCGTGGTTATTATAGTTTTTTATCAGCAGAGCGAAGTGGTCAGCCATACCAAATCAATGCCAAAAGCAAACCTGCTGGTTTAGCTGCAAGACAACGTGTTGCTCAAATGGATGGTCTTAAGCGCGCCAAAGAGTGGCTGCAAATGAATCAAAGGGGCAAAGCAAGCCGTGAATGGTCACAAGCGTTACGGGGTAGCAGCAAAGCAACATGGTATGCAGCGGCAATGCTTGCTACAACATGGCAATGGCCAGAAAAAGCCTTGCGCGCTGTCAGCAAAGCAGGAGCCTACAATCATTTAACGATTCGTTTTCCCTTAGCATTTTATGATGATGTAACCAAGGCATCAAAAAAAACGGGGGTAAGTACATCATTCTTGTGGAGTGTCATGCGCCAAGAATCGTTGTTTGACCCATCAGCACGATCTTATGTTGGTGCAACAGGTTTGATGCAACTGATGCCAAAAACAGCCCGTGCTGTAGCCAAACATCACCCTTATTTAGGCAAAAGCCCCAACCTAGAAGACCCTGCCACCAATATTGTTTTGGGCAGTTGGTATCTGGGGGAAGCCATGAAAAAATTTAATCATCGTCCACCTTTGGCAGCAGCAGCCTACAATGCAGGACCTCACCGCGTAACCCAGTGGTTAAAGCAAACCCCTTTTGTTGATGCTGACCTTTGGGTTGAAGTCATTCCCTTTAATGAAACAAGAAACTATGTTCAGCGCATCATGGGCTACAGTATTATTTATGATTGGCGGTTGGGGCATAAGCCTGTGAGTTTGTTAAAAAGACTCAAGGGTGAGGTATAGTTGCTAACATAGTCTCAACGCTTTTTTGTGCGGCTATTAATTGATTTTTAGATTGTGTGGTTAGGCATATTTTCCCGCTAGCCTTAGCGCCACAATGAGTTGGGTATGAGCCAATCTCTACATCAGGGTGTGCCGCTTGCACGGCAGCAAGTTCTTTGGCAAATATGCTTTCAGGAAGATGAACGATGATTTCTTGACGCAAAAAAGGTTGCGAACCAAAATCAGCTAAAATCACTGCCAGTTGTGCGGCAAAAATAGTGGGAACCCCTGCCAACACGTACACATTTTGAATATGCGCACCAGGTGCAATGCTTTCTTGGCAGACAATCATCTGTGACCCTGTTGGCAAGCATGCCATGCGGCGACGACCTTCGTTTATCGCTTGTTCGCCATAGCGTTGATGCATCAACGCTATGACATCATCGTATTCTTGCAGTGGTGCATGCAATGCTTCAGCAACACAATCCATGGTAATATCATCGTGGGTAGGACCAATCCCGCCGCTGGTAATGACCGCATCTACCGATATGCACAGGCGTTGTAATGCTTGCACAATCATCGTTTGTTCATCAGGCACAACCACGATTTCAGTAACGCGGCAACCCTGTTGAAACAACCTCTCCGCCGCCAACCAAGCATTGGCATCACGGGTACGACCCGAGAGTATTTCATTGCCAATAATTAATAGGGCTGCGGTTTGATGCTTAGTTTTTTTGTGCATAACCCAGATAATTCACTGATAAATCATTACTTAAGACAAAATCATTGCGCCACCACTGATAACTCATGCCGCGCAAATCATGGGTTTGAAGATGATGTTTTTGTAAGCCCTTGACCATTTCTGAAGGTCGAATGAATTTATCATGCCTGTGTGTACCTCTGGGTAACCAGCCTAAAATATATTCCGCACCAATGATGGCTTTTACATACGATTGCGGCGTGCGATTTAATGTTGCAAAAAAGAAATAACCTGAAGGTTTCAACATGGTGGCACAGGCAGCCAAAACAGCAGCAACGTCGGGGACATGCTCTAAGACTTCAAGGCAAGTAATCACATCATAACAGGCAGTATGCTCTTCAGCCCATGTTTCAGCATCGCTTTGATGGTAACTTGGCGGCCAAGATGCCATGCTGGGCGAAGATGCAGCAGCATGCAGCGTGGCAACAGACAATGCTTTGGGCGAACGGTCAATGCCTTCAACGGTTGCACCCCGCAAAGCCAAACCTTCGGCAAGCAAGCCACCACCACAGCCCACATCCAAGACCCGCACATCGGTTAAATTTGTTTGTCGATCAATATAATCTAACCGAAGAGGGTTGATCTGATGCAAGGGTTTAAAACGACCATCAACATCCCACCATTCTTCGGCAATCGCCTCAAACTTCTCGATCTCTTGAGGATCAAAGCGCATAATATTCACTTCCATTGCCGTAGCATGCGTTTTCATGGGGGCTTTGGCAACCCATGTCAGCGTGTCGCATTAGATATATAATCAAGCATGGGGATAGCGTTTTTTTGTAGCAGTGCATAAACTGTTTCAAAACCTTTTTTTCCACCATAGTAGGGGTCAGGAATATCTTTGATGGAACTGCCACCTTCATACTGGCGCATCAACAAAAGCTTTTCTGCCGTTACACCCATCTGTTGCAAATCGTTTTTATTATCATGATCCATGGCAATGAACCAATCCCAGTGGTGAATTGTGGCTGCTGTAATTTGTTGGGCTTTATGGTATTGTAGCGATAACTGATGCTGCCTTGCTATTTGAACACTGCGTGGATCTGCGCCTTTTCCAATATGCCAATCCCCCGTTCCAGCGGATGCAAAAGTAAAGGTGTGATCCCATTGCATGGCTTTGGCTTGTTGTTGCAGGATCACTTCTGCCAAGGGGGAGCGACAAATATTACCCAAACATACCAGTAGTACGCGCTGTTTAGATGTCGATGTCATGAATTTTCTCTGCTTGTGAACGTTGATGGTATTGAGGTCTGGCATAGGGCGTTTCTTTTGCTTTACCATATTGCAATAACTGCGCTATCGCCTCTTCTCTCGGCATTATCGCAGGCAAGAAAGGAATGCCTTTTAATACATCATCCCAAGTTTTCGTTCCCGTGTATTGATCAGGTAAATGGTTTGTTACAAAGTCCCAAGGCTGACAGCTATCTTCTTGCAACGCCGTCCCTTGCTGATAACAACCGATAAAAACTTCGCCAGATCGAGCATCTTCAATAACCCATAAAGGCTCATCAATATTACAGGCTATTGCAGAGACAGCCAGTGATGAATACATCAGCACAGGGCATTGTAGCTTTGTATTTAAGCCATTAATATTGGCAGCAGCAATTCGCAAACCTGTAAATGAACCAGGTCCTGCGATATAGGTTAGGGCATCAATATCTGACCAAGTTCGTCTTGCCTGTAGACATAATTTATCCATACTTTGTGGCAACAACCGCGACTGTTCGCGCAGACCAAGCTGCATGCTGGTCAAGACATGACCCGATTCAATCAGGCACAATAATGTTGTGCTACCAGAGGCATCCACAGCCAAGGTGCAACCCGTCATGGTGAATCGTTTTTTGCCAATGCATTGCTTAGCAATAATCGCAAAGCGGGTGCATAATCAGCATGCTGTAAACCTAAAATAGCATTGGCTGCCAAAAATCCTTCAGGGTTCCCTGCATCAAAGCGTTGACCCGTTAAAACAACACCATAAACGGCTTCTTCATGCGCTAATTGGTTCATGGCATCGGTAAGTTGAATTTCACCATTGATGCCTGCTTTGGTATGTTGAAGTTTTTCAAACAAGGTCGGGGTAAAAATATAACGCCCAACAATAGCCAAGTTTGATGGCGCATAATCAGCAGAAGGTTTTTCAATCATCGAATCTAAGCGCAGCAAATCACCTTCTTGTGTGCCTTTCACAATGCCATATTTATGGACATCCGTAGATGGAACCTCAACCAAACCAATCACCGATGAACCAGTGGCTTCATGGACAGCACGCAATTGTTGCATGGCAGGCTCTTTGCCCAAAATCAACTCATCGGCAAGGTGAACACCAAAGGGTTCATCGCCAACCCAAGGGGCAGCACACAACACTGCATGCCCCAGCCCTAAAGCCTGCTTTTGACGAACATAAGCAATATTTGCCATGCGTGCAATGCGTGATATTTTTTTAAAAATCGCATCTTTGCCAACGGCTAAAAGGTTTCGCTCTAATTCTGCAGAAATATCAAAATGATCTTCGATGGCGTTTTTACCACGCCCTGTGATGATCAATATCTCATCCATGGATGAGGCTAGGCATTCTTCTACACCATATTGTATCAAAGGTTTATCAACAATGGTGAGCATTTCTTTTGGGATCGCTTTGGTTGCAGGCAAGAACCGTGTTCCCATGCCCGCTGCGGGGAATACAACTTTACGTAATGGTTTGGGCATGGGTTATTAGCTTCCTTTTATTACAAGACTATCATTAGCCTAATCGACCGTATGAATGCAGACCAGAAAGGTACATATTGACACCTAAAAAACAAAATACAGTGATTAAAAACCCTGAAACAGTCCACCATGCCAAGGTGCGACCTTCCCATCCGTGTTGAATACGAACGTGCAAATAAGCAGCATAGACCAACCATACAATTAATGCCCATGTTTCTTTAGGATCCCACGACCAATAGCCACCCCATGCTTCAGCCGCCCATGCTGCGCCAAGAATGGTCGCCAAGGTAAAAGCAGGAAAACCAACAGCCACTGATTTATAAGCTAATTCATCCAATTGCTCTAAGGTCGGAAAAGCCTTGATCATGGTGCCATTGGAATGATGGTTTTCTAGCCATTCGCGTGTTAAATATGCCATACCAGCACCACAAGCAACGGCAAATGAACCATAACCAACAAAATTTAACGGCACATGAATTTTCATCCAGTACGATTGCAAGGCAGGCACTAGCGGTTTGATGTCTGCTTGACCAATTGACGCTAGCCAAATTTCAAAGAACACACCTGCTGCTATCAATGCCATCACAAAAGCCCCCATCGCTTGGGCTTGGTAGCGTTTTTCCCATT
The DNA here is from genome assembly GCA_964458185.1 of uncultured Zetaproteobacteria bacterium. Taxonomy (GTDB): domain Bacteria; phylum Pseudomonadota; class Zetaproteobacteria; order Mariprofundales; family Mariprofundaceae; genus AB-137-C09. Next base: position 21,182 of record CAYWFG010000012.1, on the reverse strand, counting down.
GTAGGTAAATGATTGCCATAATACAAAACAATAGCATAAAGACTTCGTACAGATTAGAGACTGGTGCATGACCGATAGAGCCATCCATAAATAAATAGGACTCATACCAACGCAATAACAACATTGAGCCGCCAACATAGATCCCCACCCATGCGGTTGTTGTTGCCATGCGACCAATAAAGGAATCAGGCGCAAATAATAATAAAATATAACAAATAGCAGAGAATAAAAAGATAACATTCATTGCCATAATTAATTTTATAGAGAACATATTGGACTGATCTTCATAAGAAACTTGCGACGAAGCAGGCTCAAACAAGGTGAATATTGCCATCAGGGCAATCATGATAATCGCGCCATCACCCCAGCCAACCAAGCGTTCAGCAATAGGGCTATCAATAGATTCAGGGCGAAGCATGGCATTAACAACAGCCAAAGCACCACCCAGCACAGCACCCGTGCCTAACCATACAACCCCTTGCATGCTAATAAGTAACGATAAATAACCATTTTCACTGTAACCATCGCCACCAAAGAAAGCGAGTCCTGAAGCACCTGCGATCAGCCCTAGGTATGCCCAGTAGCGAATCAAAGCAGGCTTGCCTTGAAACCATGGGCTTGCCATTGATTGTGTTATTGTACTCATGCACGATCTCCTAAATTTTTTGTTGACGGATCAGCATTCATTGAATGCGCGGCGAAATCGTCATCAATGCGGCTTAACAATTCATTAAATTCCCGATTAAAATTAAGGGGATTGCGATTGCTTACCCCCGCCAAACTGACTGTATAACCAGCACCTTCAGGGCGAATAACCAACCATAATTTACGATGTGAAATATACAGCATGATACATAAACCGATGACCAGCAAGGCACTGCCTACCCACACCACATTCATACCGGGGTCTTGTGCTAATTGTAATCCTGTATAATATTTTTGATCATAATCTTCAAGTACGGGTAAAAATGGCCAAGGCATGCGAGGAAGAATTTGCGTGGCATTGAGTACGCGCACTGCCATCGCTTGAAAGTTGGCAGGACGATCATCGCCAAAGACTTGGGTTAATGCCGTCTTAAAAGCAATAAACTTGGCTTTTTTGTCTTTTAAGTCAACGGTCTGTAATTGCCCAATAAAGGCATTAAATAATGCCCATTCTTGCGGGTTGCTGAAATCAATCCCTAACGAAACTGATTCAAAATCACGAACATCCCCCGTTTTTGAAATCATTATAATACTGCCGCGATTTTCGCCTTCTAACTCAAACGGATTAAGAAAACTGCGTACCTTGACAGGTTTCAGTCCCTTCCCCCGAATAATAAAATCTACCGAAGGTCCTAAATCCTGAAAATCTTTGGCTTCACCAGCATTTGCCATGTTTTCAACATTATGGGGACGGAAATCAGTGATTTCCATGGTAATTCCAGTGACTTTATCAACGTAGGTTTGATAAACCTGTGTCTTAATATCACGAACACTTCCGCTGCCATCCATGGCATAAAACTTTAATTGAATGTCTGAGCCACCATCACCAAAGCTCGCCTGATAAATACGGACACCCTTGTAATAAAGCGGTTCATTGACAATAATATCTTTATCTTTTAATACTTCTTTGCCATTATCAATAATAGTTAAGTTGCTGCGAAACTCGCTGGGCATACCATTGGGGTAAAAAGAAATATCAAAGCTGTTGCAGCGTATTTCAAACGGCATGACTTTATGCTCTACGCCCGTACCTTTCAGAAAGGATATTTCTTTTTCACTGGTACCTTCAACCACCGACATATTACCACGAAAACCCAGTTGAACACTCATTCCGCCACCGATGAGAATGATAAGCATGGCACTATGAACGGCAATATAGCCTAATTTATGCCTGCGCCCACTGTCGCCGCGCACATAGAGTACATCGCCACGTTGTTCTGTTTTCCATTGCCATTCTTTTAAACGTTTTTGCACCATGTTGGCAAAGGTTTGCGCGGAATCACCTGTAAGCTGCCATGAGCGTTGATGCTTCATATGACTAAAAGCACGGTCGCTGATATAAACCTTTCGGCTACGCATTTCTTTGAGTAAGCGTGGGACATTCCGCCATAAACAAAAGGATAATGTAACCATCAAAAAGCCCAGTAAGCTGATAAACCACCAAGTATGGTACATATCAAATAAACCAAGTGAGCGAAACAACCAATACCATAAAGGACCAAATTGTTGCAAATAATCTTGTTGGCTTTGGTTTTGTTGCAATACCGTGCCAATGACAGAGGCAAGAGCGAGGACAACGAGGAGGGTGATAGCCAGAGGCATAGAGCCAAGGCGTGTGGTAATGTTACGAAATAAAGGAGAAGCTTGAGACATGCGCCGTATGCTAAAACAATTTATGGTAAAAGGTACACCATAGTTTTTGTGGGTGTTGTTATTGATGATTTTATTATCGTTGAAAACATCACTGTATCCCTGATTAGCGCATGTATTGGGAACAGTTTACAATAAAAACAAGATAAGACAGTATCCCCGCAAGGGGCAAGCGGAATACTTGTTCCTTAATTATTAAAATAATGGAGTATTGTAGCATGCCAGTGGATATTACATGGTTAGAAGAAAAAGTTTTTCAAGAAAAAATTGATCCAGCGGATGCTGCAATCATCAATAAAGTGACTGATATTAAGCTGTATAAAAAAGGTGACACCATTCTTGAGCAAGGTGCTGCAGGTGGCGCGCTGTATTTATTGTACAAAGGCAGTGTCTCTATTCATTGCAATCAAACCATGCTGGCATCTGCTGGCGAGGCAAAACTCTTTGGTGAAATATCTTTTTTATCGGGCGAGTTAACCAGTGCCAGTGTGATTGCAGAAGCAGATTGTGAAATTTATATGCTAACACGCAATGGCTATGGTCAGTTAATGGATGAAAATCAAGGTATGGTATTTACGCTATTTTCCTATATCTTGAAAAACACTGCCAATGTAATCCGAAAGATGAATGCAGATCAATCTGTGTTACAGCATTATATTACAGGTGGTCGCGCATAATAGGGGTGAATGATATGTACCAAACATGGATTGTTGCAAGAATAATGATCTTGCTTGCTGTTGCCAGTATGGGCAGTGGTTGCATCACCAGTGCCATTGTTGGCGGCGCGACCATGGGGGCAAATACAGCTTTTGACCATCGCCCTGTTGGTCGACAGTTGGATGATCAAACTATTTCCAGCACTATTGATGGTCGACTACTGGCAGAAAAAGACATGCCTTCGCGCTGGGTAAGTGTTGAAGTCATTAATGCTGTCGTGACTTTGACTGGTTTTTTACCGAGTGCTGAACATATTGATCGTGCTATATATATTTGCCAAACCACCAAAGGCGTGGTTGAAGTGCGTAATGAGTTAGAGGTTGGTACGCCCACTATTGGTAGTCTCGCGTCTGATTCTTGGATTACTACAAAAATAAAAACCCGATTACTGGCAGATAAAAATATCAATGGCTCATCGGTGCATATTGAAACCGTTAATGGGCGTGTTTACTTGCAAGGCGTTGCTGCTTCTGAAGATGAAATACGCCGTGCTATCGACATTACGCGCACTGTACGTGGGGTGACTGCCGTGGTTGATATGATGTCGGTCAAGCAGCGTTAACCATGCAGTCTTTGCTTGAGGTCACTGCTTTATGCAAGGCATGGAAAGAGAATGGTTTTCGGGTGGTTTTTACCAATGGTTGTTTTGACTTGCTTCACCCCGGTCATGTACGTTATTTAACCGATGCGCGAGCTTTGGGAGATCGCTTAATCGTTGGTTTGAATGATGATGCATCCATTGCTCGGCTAAAGGGCGATGACTGCCACTGCCCGCGCCCTTTAAACCCTATCGCAGATCGAGCTGCAATGTTGGGCGCGCTTCGCATGGTGGATGCGGTGGTTTTGTTTGCAGAAGATACACCATTGCGTTTGATTTCGGCATTGTTGCCCGATGTGTTGGTCAAAGGAGGGGATTATACCCCAGATACGATTGTTGGTGCAGATGTTGTCACGCAGCATGGCGGCGTGGTGAAGGTCGTCCCTTTTTTAAAGGGGTATTCATCGAGCCGTTTAATTGAACGCATTCAAGCCCTAGCGAGGGTATAAATGAAGTCTTTGCGTATTGTTGCAGACCGTCATATCTGGCATGTTGACGATGCATTTTCTCACTTGCCTGATTACCGTATCACCTTAGATGTGATGGAGGCAGACGAGATACAAGCCTCCACGGTGCGCGATGCCGATGTATTGTTGGTGCGCTCATCAACGCGGGTGAATGCATCGTTGCTTGCAGGTTCTGCCGTTCGTTTTGTTGCAACAGCAACGGTAGGAGACGATCACATTGATCTGCCGTATTTGCAGCAACAAGGGATTGTCTTTGCTTCGGCAGCAGGAAGCTCAACGGGATCTGTCATTGAGTATATGATGACAGCATTATTGCAACTTCACACGATGGGGCACTTATCGTTGATCAAGCATCAATTGGGGGTGATTGGTGCTGGTCGCATCGGCAGCCGATTGGTTGAAGTATGCCAAGGTCTAGGTGTGGGTGTATTGCAAAACGACCCACCACGAGCCATCAAGGAACTTAATAATCCCTTGTTGATGTCATTGGACTCCTTACTGGAGCAAGCCGATGTATTAACCCTTCACACACCGCTTATTCGCAGTGGTAAACACAATACTCACCATCTAATCAACACCAACACTCTGTCCAAGTTTCGTGGTTTTGGTATAATCAACGCAGCGCGTGGTGCCTGTGTTGATAATGACGCCTTGTTAAATTGGCTGAATCAAGATCAACAGCATTGGGCTGTATTGGACTGCTGGGAGCGTGAACCTAGCCCCGACAAAGCATTACTCCAACACCCTAATATAGTAATTGGAACGCCGCATATTGCAGGTCATTCCTTGGATGGCAAAGCAAACAATACGCAATATATTTATCTTGCGTTGTGTGATTTTCTTCAGTGTTTACCGCAATGGCATATGTCTGATGACTTACCCAATGCACGAGTGGCGTTACCTCTTCCAACTTTTTCTAACATTTGGGATGTGTTACACCATGCAACAAATCATGATTATCCCATCATGAATGATCATCAATCAATATGCCAGCAAACAAATGCCTTGCCAGCCAATGTATTTCAATACTATCGGCGGCATTATCCCATTCGGCGTGCTTGGTCTTTTTGTGATTGGTTGGGTAACGATAAAAGGGTGAAGGCATTGTTTAAAACTTTAGGATATTTTTGATAAGAAACGATCAATACACAATAACTCAAGAACACCTAGTCTGCATGGTTTATTGGTTTTTAGATTTTTTTATTAGCAGGTTGCATTGGCATTACAGACTAAAAAAAGAATCAAGTGTGGTATTTACACTTGATTAATGGTTTATACTTATGCATGATAAGCCTTATTATTTATGATCATTCGTATTTGTAAATAAATGATTCATGCTTAAAATAGGTGAGAGGAGTTGTTGAAATGTTTAAATTAAAAATCTATTTATTTTCTTTGTTTGCTGTTGCGGTGATGCCGTCATTTTCAAATATTAATGGCACGGTGTTATCTTATACCCCCTTGCAAGCAGAAGAAAAACTTGGCATGCATCAAGTACAGTTGGTGATGAAAAAACTTCGTGCCTCGATGTCCAGCATGAAAGATTTTGATGAATTAGAAGCTGCTGGCATGTCTAAAAAAGATGTTGATCGTATGCGTCGTGCGATGTCACAAAAAATCGAAAAGCTTACCAGCGAGGCTATTGATTTGATTCGCGCCTTGTGATGTCTTCTTTATACTTGCTTTATGCCGACGTGTTGACTATATTGCGCGCCTCTTTTTGGAGGTACAATATATGGCGACTGTAATTCGCTTACAACGTGGCGGAAGAAAAAAACGCCCTTTTTATTCAGTAGTGGTTACAGACGAACGTAATCGTCGTGATGGCTCTTTTATTGAGAAACTTGGTTATTATGATCCTTGCTCACAGCCTGAGATGATTAACCTTGATTTAGACCGTGTTCATTCATGGGTTGATAAAGGTGCAAAAACATCGGATCGTGTAGCCAGCTTGATTGCTAAGTCTGCTGTTACAGAAGATGAACACTGAACACAGAATCATCATTGATTCATGTTGCTGATATTACAGCAACCCATGGATTAAAAGGTGCTTTATTGATTTATTCACATACCCGGCCTGCCAAAGCAGTTGCTGGGTATGTTCGTTTTTGGGTAGGTATTGACCAATCAACGGCTCAAGATGCACCCGCAATGACGGTGACACGATGCTGGCAACATGGTCGGCGCATGCTGCTGCAATTGGATGCTGTTGATAGCGTAGAACAAGCAGCATTGCTTGTTCGCCATAAGCTATGGATCAAGCGTGATGATGTTCATGTCGATGATGATGAATACTTATGGGATGATTTGATTGGTCTTGCTGTGATGGATGATAGTAATGAAAAAACCTTGGGAGTTGTCAGTGATGTTCAAGACTTTGGCGCACAAGATACGCTAATCATTCAAGCAGATGATGGCGTATGGATGATCCCTTTTATTGATGACATTGTTACCCATATTGATGATTGCATTCATGTTTTGCTACCTGAAGGAATGGACGCATGTTTTACGCCCAACTGTTAACCTTATTCCCTGAATTTTTTACATCCCCTTTAGCATGCTCTATTCCCTCTCGTGCTATTGCCCAAAAGCTTGTGCAGGTTGACTGCATTCAAATTCGCGACTTTGCGATGGGTAAACATCATCAGGTTGATGATGCACCCTATGGCGGCGGTCCTGGCATGCTGATGAAGCCTGATCCTGTGGTTGCTGCCATTCGACATGCACGAAAGCAGCGGCCAGACACCCACGTTGTCATGCTAACCCCTAGCGGCACACATTTTTCTCAACAAAAAGCATTGGAATACACACAAAAGCCCAGCCTTACATTATTATGCGGTCGCTATGAAGGCTTCGATGAACGCATTTGTGATTATGTCGATGAACAATTATCGCTAGGGGATTATGTCTTATCAGGCGGCGAACCCGCTGCCATGTGTGTGTTAGATGCCGTTATTCGCCTATTACCTGAAGTGCTGGGTAGCCCTGAATCTGCCGTGTTAGATTCATTCACCGATTCAGGGATTCTTGACTGGCCTCATTATACCAGACCCCATGAATTTGAAGGTAAGCACGTCCCAGACGTGTTACTGTCAGGAAATCACGCCGCTATTGCAGCATGGCGAACATCACAGGCAGAAGAGCGCAGTAAAAAACACCCGACCACTTGAAACCATCCTATTTCCGCCCTATATAAGGGGAGAACAGTTAATTCACAGCAAACTACTGCGCGAATATACCGCTAATGGAACTGCAAGAAGTTCCTAAGGAGAGAAATAAGATGGCAAAAGTCATTGGCATTGATCTGGGAACGACCAATTCATGTGTTGCAATTATGGAAGGTGGATCACACAAAGTGATCGCCAACAGTGAAGGTGAAAACACCACCCCATCCGTTGTCGCATATACTGCTGACGAACGTTTGGTGGGCAGCCCTGCAAAACGCCAGATGGTTACCAACCCCGATAAAACTTTTTATGCCGTAAAACGCTTAATTGGTCGCAAATTTACCTCGGCTGAAACCAAACATCACCACAAACTGGTCAGTTACCCTGTTGTGGCAGCCGATAATGGCGATGCATGGTTGGAAGTTGATGGTAAAAAGACCAGCCCCCAAGAAATTAGCGCAATTACCCTGCAAAAAATGAAAAAAACGGCTGAAGATTATTTGGGCGAAAGCGTGACCGATGCGGTCATTACCGTGCCTGCTTATTTTAATGATTCCCAACGCCAAGCAACCAAAGATGCTGGTGCGATTGCAGGTCTCAATGTGCTGCGTATTGTCAACGAGCCTACCGCTGCGGCATTGGCTTACGGCTTGGACAAAACCGAAGAAAATCATTTGATTGCTGTCTATGATTTGGGCGGCGGTACCTTTGATGTGTCTATTTTAGAAATTGGTGATGGCGTTTTTGAAGTAAAAGCGACCAACGGCAACACATTCCTTGGCGGTGAGGATTTTGATCAAGTATTGATTAAATATCTAGCAGAGTCCTTTCAAAAAGAATATGGCGTGGACTTGATGCAAGATAAACTTGCATTACAACGCTTAAAAGAAGCCTCTGAAAAGGCCAAAATTGAATTATCATCATCACAGCAAACCGAAGTCAACCTGCCTTTTATCACGGCGGATGCTTCAGGACCTAAACATTTAATCAACAAAATTAGTCGTGCTAAGTTTGAATCTTTAGTGATGGATTTGGTTGAAGGCTCGTTGAAACCTTGCCGCGAAGCGTTAAAAGATGCAGGCGTATCAGCATCTGACATTGATGAAGTAGTACTTGTGGGTGGTCAAACCCGTATGCCCTTGGTGCAAGAAAAAGTCCAAGCATTTTTTGGTCGTGAACCGCACAAGGGTGTGAACCCTGATGAAGTCGTCGCCATTGGTGCAGCGATTCAAGGTGCGGTATTAACAGGGGATGTTAATGACGTATTGTTGCTTGATGTCACACCTTTATCGTTGGGCATTGAAGTAGAAGGTGGTTTATTCAATAAAATCATTGAAAAAAATACCACAATCCCCAGCAAAAAGAGCCAGACCTATACCACAGCCGCCGATAATCAAACAGCGGTAACCATCAAGGTCGCACAGGGCGAACGCGAAATCTTCTCTGCCAACAAACATCTGGGTTTATTTAACCTTGAAGGCATTGCACCTGCACCACGCGGTATGCCACAAGTGGAAGTAACTTTTGATATTGATGCCAATGGTATCATTCATGTTCATGCTAAAGATAAAGGTACAGGCAAAGAAACCTCCATTCGTATCGAATCAGGTTCTGGTCTAAGCGAAGAAGAAATTGAACGCATGACCAAAGATGCAGAGCTGCATGCTGATGAAGACAAACAGCATAAAGAATCCATCGAAACCCGCAACCGTGCCGATCAATTGGTATACAGTACCGAAAAATCACTCAAAGAGCATGGCGATGCCGTGGATGAAGCCACGCGCAAGAGTATTGACGATGCACTTACGGCATTAAAAACAGCATTAGAAGGCACAGACAACGAGGCAATTACGGCTGCAGAAGCAACCTTGTCAGAAGCGTCTCAAAAGCTGGGTGAAATTGTTTATCAAAAAATGCAAGCCGAAGCTGAAGCAGCAGGGCAAGCAGGCGGCGGTGCAGCAGGCACGCCTGATGGGGCAGCCAGTAATGCTAAAAAAGATAATGACGCTGACATTGTGGATGCTGATATTGTGGATGCTGAAGTGGTTGATAACAAGAAATAAACGATTGCTTTAAGAAAGTATCGTTGGTGAAGAAAGCAGGGTCTATGACCCTGCTTTTGCCGTTGATAGAAAGAAGAACACAGTATAAAAAAGGGAGTTCCTGCGTGTCTAAACGTGATTATTATGAGGTATTGGGCGTTGAAAAAGGTGCCGATGAAAAAACAGTAAAACGTGCCTACCGTAAACTGGCAATGCAATATCACCCCGATAAAAACCCTGATGATACCGCAGCCGCAGAAAAATTTCGTGAAGTCACGGAAGCGTATGAAGTGTTATCCGACGGCGATAAACGCGCCCGTTACGATCAATATGGTCATGCGGGGGTTGATGATCAGATGCAAGACTTTTGGAGTCGTGGCGGCTTTCAAGACTCGCATGCCTTCCGTGATTTCGGTGATGCTTTTGGTGATTTATTTGGTGAGGCATTTGGCTTCGGCGGCGGTTCAAGGCAAAATAACCGTGGTTCTGATTTGCGTTATGATCTTAGTATTTCCTTAGAAGATGCAGCCTCTGGTCGTCAAGTTGAGTTAGATATTCCTAAGCATGAAGCATGTAAAAAATGCCATGGTTCAGGAGCGAAGCCTGGCAGCAACCCTGTGCCGTGTCGCACCTGTGGTGGTCATGGTCAAGTACAAATGCAGCAAGGTTTTTTTGCTGTTCGTCGCACCTGCCCTGAATGCCAAGGCGCAGGCACACGCATTGAATCACCTTGCCCCCAATGTGCTGGCAATGGTAAAACACGCACCACCAAACACCTTAAAGTTAAACTGCCCGCAGGTATTTACCATGGCGCACAGGTACGGGTAACAGGCGAAGGAGAATGCGGTACACAAGCTGGTGGCGATGGTGATTTATACATTGTCGTTTCTATTGATGATCACCCTATTTTTGAACGTGATGGTGCAGACATTCATTGTATTATGCCAATCACCTTTCCCCAAGCTGCGTTAGGTGCAGAAGTGAAAGCCCCCACATTATCTGGTAGCGTAAAAATTCGCATCCCCGCAGGTACTGAAGGTGGGCGAACATTCCGTGTGCGTGGTCAAGGTATTGGCGATGTTCGTGCCAAAGGGCAGCAAGGTGATTTGTATGTAAAAGTGCGGATTGCTGTACCGTCAAATTTAACCACCCGCCAAAAAGAATTATTGTTTGAGTTCGCCGAAGCAACAGGCGATGAAGTTTACCCTGAATGCTCGTCGTTTCTTGGTAAGGTCAAAAGTTTTTGGGATGATCTAGCGGGCAATGAACATCGGAAATAAGGTGTAATGCAAGGTGAATGACATGATGAAAACAATCATTACAGGTGCAACAGGGCGCATGGGAATCATGCTAGTGCGGGCGATCCATGGCGATGAACATGCCAAGTTGGCAGTAGCAACAGAACGAGCGGGGAACCCCAATATAGGCAAAGATGCAGGACTGTTGGCTGCTGTTGATCCTGCGGTGTTGGTTTCAGATGTTTTATGCCATCAAAATGTCGATGTGATGATTGACTTCACTGCGCCAGTAGCAACCCTAGCGCATGCCAATTTTGCTGCAAAACATGGTATTCCCATGGTGATCGGTACCACAGGGTTTTCATCGGAACAATCGGCGCAGTTGCAAAATACATTGAAAGACACCCCTGTGGTAATGGCTGCAAATTATTCAGTTGGGGTCAACCTTGCACTTAACCTCATTGAGCAAGCGGCTCAAATTTTGCAAGCAGAGCAGTACGACGCAGAGATTTTTGAGGCGCATCATCGCTACAAAGTTGATGCCCCCAGTGGTACGGCCTTGGCGATGGGTCAATCACTGGCGAAAGGACGCAATGTGGCTTTGGATGATGTTGCCGTTTATGCCCGCGAAGGCATTACAGGTGCGCGTGATGTTGGTAGCATTGGTTTTTCTGTGATGCGGGCGGGCAATATTGTCGGTGAACATCATGCGATGTTTATCAGCGATGAAGAACGCATTGAAGTCCGTCACATTGCAACTGACCGCATGGTTTTTGCCAAAGGTGCTGTTCGTGCCGCCCACTGGCTGGTGGCTCAAGGCAAAGGCTGGTACGGCATGCATGATGTATTGGGCATTTAAATAGCACGTAAAACAAGGGGCGATCATGGATTGGGAAAACGCATACCAAGAAGGCAATACAGGCTGGGATCGAAAGCAAGCAAACCCTGCCCTTCTTCATTGGCTTGATACCAATGCACTAAATCCTTGCCGTATTCTTATTCCCGGCTGCGGTTTTGGTTACGAGGTGTGTGAATTTACCCGCCGTGGCTTTGATGTTACCGCGATTGACCTTGCACCTTCGCCTGTTGCTAGGCTAAAAAAAGAACTGCAACAACAAAATCTAACCGCAACGGTTATTGAAGCGGACTTATTTACCCAATCACTACCTGTCTTTGATACAATTTACGAACAAACCTGCCTTTGTGCCACCCAACCAGAATGCTGGGTACACTATGAACAATGGTTAAGAAAACATTTACGCAGTGGTGGGCAATTATTCGCCCTGTTTATGCAAACAGTGAAAGATGAAGGGCCACCCTTTCATTGCAGTATTGAAGCGATGCATGAGTTATTTCATGCATCGCATTGGCAATGGCCTGACGCTGATGCGCATTATATCTCACCGCATTACCATGGTAAGTTTGAACATGGGGTGGTGTTGGTTAAGCGATAGACTCAATCATCATCATCATCTTCATCCAAAAGATCCAATAAATCATCCTGCGAGATATGGCGAACTTCGCGCCCCATTACCATATAAATCACCATTTCTGCGATGTTTACTGCATGGTCGCCGATGCGTTCTAATTGTTTTAGGCAGGTGGAAAGCTGCATGCAATGGGAAATAAGGGCAGGGTTTTCTGCCATGTGGGTGAGCAAGACCCGTTGATCGTTTACAAATTGATCGTCAATGAGGTCATCATGCTCAATCACTTTTCCTGCTAATTGTGAATCACGGTCAAGAAAAGCCTTGCGTGCCATTTTGATTTGATCCAGCACTAAATTGTTCAAGGTGGTAAACACAGGGGGAACATCACCGTCAAGACGGTTCATTCGCTGTAAGCCTGCTGCCACATTACCAATTAAATCACCCATGCGTTCTAAATCAGTAACAATTTTAGTCGCGGCAAAAACAAAACGAAGATCAGATGCTGCGGGCTGGTGATGCACAATTAATTGCCGTGCAGCATCGTCTACATCTATTTCTAAATCGTTCAGAATACGATCACGTTGAATAATGTTTTCAATCATTGAGTCATCATGTTTTGCAAAGGCTTTTTGTGATTGCCGTACATTTTTACGTACAATTTTAAACATTAGGTCAATGCGTGTATTTAAATCATCAAGTGCCGTATCAAAGCTTTTTAGGGTATGGGATGGTGCCATTATTGTATTAATCCTATGAAGAAGGTAGTCAGCCGAAACGGCCAGTAATATAATCGTCGGTTCTTTTTTCTTTGGGATTGGTGAATATATCCCCAGTATCACCATATTCAATAAGATCGCCTAAATAAAAGAATGCAGTTTGCTGAGACACGCGGGCAGCTTGTTGCATGCTGTGGGTGACAATGGCAATGGTGTATTCTTCTTTGAGTTCTTCGATCAGCGATTCAATTTTGGTGGTGGCAATCGGATCTAAGGCAGAACAAGGTTCATCCATCAAAATAACTTGTGGACGAATAGCAATGGTACGGGCAATGCACAAGCGTTGTTGCTGACCGCCAGAAAGTGCCGTACCGGGCTGAAACAGTTTGTCTTTTACTTCACCCCAAAGGCTCGCTTTCCGCAATGATTCTTCAACCAGTTGATCCATATCTGTACCATCGGTTGCCAATGCATGAATGCGCGGTGCATAAGCGACATTTTCATAAATGGTTTTAGGAAACGGATTTGGCTTTTGAAAAACCATGCCAACATGGGTGCGTAATTGCACCACATCGACATCGGTATCATAAATGTTTTTGCCATCGAGCAATACATTGCCCTCAATACGGCAACCGCGAATACGGTCATTCATGCGGTTTAAGGTGCGCAATAAAGTAGATTTACCGCAGCCTGAAGGTCCAATAAAAGCAGTCACACTGTTAGTTGGAATATCTAAGGTAATCCCGTGCAGGGCTTCTGCCTGACCATACCACAGTTTAAGGTTTTCTACCTGAATTTTGGCTTGTTGTTCTTCTGTTGTACTCATATTACCTTTACCATATTTGTTCTGAACGTCGGCGTAACCAGACTGCAAAAGCATTCATTGACAGCAACACTGTCAATAACACTAAGATACCTGCCGCAGTACGCTCTTCAAAAGCGCGCAATGATTCGGATGACCATGTATAAATTTGAGCAGGTAATACCGTCGTTGCTTCTAACATAGAACTGGGGGCATCAGGAATATATGCCATCATACCCACAATCAATAATGGCGCAGTTTCTCCCATGGCTTGTGCCATGCCAATAATACTGCCTGTTAAAATACCTGGAAAAGCCAATGGAAAGACATGATGCCAAACCGATTGCAATTGCGATGCACCAACGCCCATCGCGGCCTCACGAATTGATTCTGGCACCGAGCGAAGTGCTGCCCGTGTACTGATAATAATCACAGGCAGTGTCATCAAAGCAAGGGTTAATCCACCAGCCAATGCTGACGAGCGTGGCACGCCAGCAAAGTTAATGAATACAGCCAAGCCTAACAAACCATACAAGATAGAGGGTATCGCCGCTAAATTATTAATGTTGACTTCAATCGTTTGGGTGAAATAATTATCAGGCGCGAATTCTTCTAAATAAATAGCCGTCATAATGCCGACAGGAATTGCCAGCGACATGGTAATCAATAGCACCAACACCGAACCAATAGCCGCTGCCAATACGCCTGAATACTCAGGAAGCTTGGAGTCACCATTCTTAAAAAATGTTGTATTAAAGACCATGCGTGTCTTGCCCTGATCGTGCAGCTCATTCACCCGTGTTTGGTATTTTGACTTTAATCCATGACCATCATGCTGTTTTAAGTATTGATCTACACGGCTTTCAGCCAACACCCAAAGCTCTTCACTTTGACCCATCATTTCAGGGTGTGCTTTGAGCATTCTAGGTAAACTTCGCAACCAAGATTTACTTACAATACGGCGGTCAATACGAGGAACAGCTTTATTGTAATTATCAATCACCGCAGGTGAATAGTGAACGCTAATTTTCACTTGAGTTTCTTGTAATGCTGGCATGGCTTTACCAATAATATCAATAAAGAAAAACAATAAAAATGTTAAGGCAAAAGCAAGTGCCATTAATCCATACCAACGAAAACGACGATCAGCACGGTAACGTTTTTTTAATAATGGTGTGTGCGTAGTAATGCTCATTTATTCGTACCTCTGACTAAATTTCCGCACCACGAATGAAGATACGATGTTTAATAATAAAGTGATAACCAATAGCACCATGCCCAGTGCAAATGCTGCCAGTGTAAAAGCGGAATCAAATTCTTGATCGCCTGTTAATGCCTCTACAATTTTCACGGTGACGGTAGTCATGCCCTCTAAGGGGTTCATGGTTAAATTGGGTCGTAAGCCAGCAGCCATCACCACAATCATGGTTTCACCAATAGCGCGTGATATGGCAATCATAAACGCTGCCACAATACCCGGTAAGGCGGCAGGCAATACCACATGACGAATGGTTTCAGCCTGTGTTGTACCTAATGCCAATGAACCATCACGCAACGATTGCGGTACAGCACGAATGACATCATCGGACAAGGACGACATAAAAGGAATAATCATCACGCCCATAATCAAACCGGGTGCAAGGGCATTGGTATAACTCGCTTCAAAACCAACAGATTCTGCAAAGGCAACCACCAATGGGCTAATGGTAATCGCAGCAAAAAAACCATAAACAACAGTAGGGATACCCGCTAAAATCTCTAACATGGGTTTTAACCGACCACGCCAGTTGTGGCTGGCGTATTCAGACATATAAATAGCAGAGAAAAGTCCAACAGGCACAGCCACCAACATGGCAATCGCAGTAATCATAAACGTACCTGCAAAAATCGGGACTGCGCCAAAGTGCGGTGCGGCAATGCCTTCATCCGCACGTCCTGCACCAATCAGAAAGGCAGTATCAGGCTCCCAGCGCACGCCTGTAATAAACTCCCAAAAGGAAATGACTTTAAAAAATTGAATCGACTCAAACAATACGGATAAAACAATACCAATGGTGATTAAAATAGATAATAATGCTGCCGAAAACAACAACCCATGCACAATTTTCTCTACCGACTGACGCGCTCGAAAGTCAATGCGGATATGAGAAAAAGCTATAACTGCACCAACAAGCCCCGATGTAAAAGAGAGTGTTAATAACACACCTGATGGTATGGAATAAAGATGAAATAAGTGAAGCGTACTAAAAAACAAAGCAAGAATAACAGCAGGCAGCAGCAGCATTAACGTCGTATACCAGCCATAATAACCTATGCGAGAATGCAATGATTGCTCCGCCGTAACAAGACTGTTTGCTTTGTTACGGCTTAACCAAAAGGCAACCACAGACATGGTGGTTAACCCTGCCACCAGCCAAAAAATAAGATCCGAAGTTTGCATGAATATATCCAATAAAAAATGACAATGCCAGCGATAAATAGCGAAGCCGAACAATAAAGGATAAATATGTCATAAAAATGACTGAAAAGTGATAAATTTCTAAAAAATCATCTCAACGCCTAGCACCCATCACCAAAAAGGGTGTGGCATAGGTTTGAATGTTTTGAATGTATTGCTGCACCCACGAAGGTGGCAACGTGACAGGCTGTTGCGTCTTGGCTACAGGGTCAAAATTAAACATGGTAACTTGATTGTTAATATCTTGATTGAAACCAAAAAAACCACCATCTTGAGCAACCACAACTGCTCGCACATTCATATAATTTGCAGCGGGGTATATGGCATAAGGGTCAACAGCAAACGAAAACGCACCAAAACCTTTGGTTTTACCTGTCACCAAATTTAATGCATGCAATTGGTCAATGCCTTGATTAACCAATTGCGTGGCAAATGTTGCATTGCGCCATGTGTAAGCAGCAATGTAGTTAGTGCCTTGCATTTTGGTTCGCCATTGCGGTACAACTATAATATCTGTAATGCCATTGGCAACTTGCGCATCCAACGTGGCAGCATCCATTAAACCGATATAATAATCACCATTATTGCGTGGGAACTGTGCCAGTTTAGATTCTAACATACCTTGCAACTCACCCGTTGCGCCCGTATAAGGGTCAGCAGGCCGCCACCACAATAAATAGGTGGTTTGCTGATGCCCTATACGGTCAGCATTGGGTTGATGGTTCATGTGAATACGGGTGATAATTTGTGCCGTTGTTTCGTCAATAACGTATACGATTTGATTGGCTTGATCGTTAAAAAACAACCAGCCACGGTCTGCCCTGCGGTATACCGTCGCCCATGTGCGTGTACTGGTGGGAATAATTCCAACAACGGTATCGACACCTGCTTTATTGATACGATGCAAGCTATTGTCTGCGCGAACAGTATAAAAAGCATAAAAATCATTGGTTAATGTGGTCACTGGTGGCGGAACATTGTAATCCGATACCACCGTCACAGGGATGCGCTGCACGGCTGTCTCTAAGCCATCGGTGAGAATAAATTCTAAATTTTTACTGCCTCTGTCACCTAAAATAGCATACGTTTTAACGGCTGCTTGCGTGAAACTGTAATAATCCAATGCAACCATAGAATCATTCATGTCATACGTGCCAGCATTAACGGGACGTAGTTTCAACTGTGCTATGTCACCATCAGCATCCATCCAATCAATAGGGCCAATACGTTGCGGCTGTGCATATTCACGGATAACAATAGGCGTTACGGGCTGATTAAGTACAGGTGCTTGATTGATATTCACACCACCTGTTGCCCATGTATAAAGGTCATTGTAGTCCGCTGATCCTGTGGTAAGCACCGCAGGGTGTTGAACCGTCGTAAGGTCTAAACTCGCCATTGTTGCATAACGAAACAATGGCGAGTTAGGTAAGTCATTAAAATCTAACATACGCCGTGCCGATTGCATCGTATGACTCATGGATGTGGTAACATTACTTTGCCAAAGCAATGATGAGAATGCCGTATCGGTCATATAAGGTATATGCCCTGCAACAACAAAACGATGATTACGATCACGCATTTTTGTGCGATCGTTAAAACGTTTCGTCATGGGAAAGCCAACACCTGCGGTCTCTAGCGGACGCAAAGCATCTGCAATACTGTTTTTGCTATTGGCATGGCAAGAAAAACAGCGTTTCACCATCACTTGGTAAGCGCGTTGTGCTGCTACACTGTTCACCGATAATGTGTTCGCAGTGAATTGAATACGGTTACTCAAGCCCACCCGTGATTGGGTCGAACTGTAGGTAATAAACGCTTGTGTTTGCGCCGCATTCCAGTGGCGGCTATGGTCATATTTCGCATTGATCGCTGCAATATCTGCCAGTACATTGGCATCATAAACCGCACCATAATCACCTGCACGCTCAAGGGTTCGACTGGCATTATTTGGATGTATCGCATCCGAAGGCACGGTTAAATCATCGTTAAGCAATAACGACCATAAAAAGGGAGCTGGATGGTAGTGATTATCAATAACTATCGGATTGATCTTATCATTGATATAAGGAATCAATGCGCCTGAACCACTGGTAGTATGGGCTTGTGAAAGTAATGCGAGCCATGCAGGAACTTGAGAATCTGTCCCCGTGTGATTGGCAAGATTCAATTGGCTGCCGTCATGATGGCAAGATGCACAGCTTTGACCACTGCGGACACTTGGTGTGGTCAATAAGGGAACAATATCTTTATGAAAATCAGGGACGCTTGAATAAGCATCGTAATTGGCAATATTGCTAACCGTCGCTAAATTACCCATCATCTTGTTCCCTGCAATACTATTATAGGCTTGGTAAAACTGAAAGTTTGCCGCTGAACGCTCTTGATGACATTGATTGCAAGCATTAACACGATTCGGAACAAAACTCACCTCTTGGCGTTCTGCACGAATAGGAATCCAAACATTATTGCCATGCAGATTAAAGCGTTTATTCACCTTCCATACATACAGACCTGTTTTGACAACAGCCCCAATCGAACCATCTGCCTCTGGTATGATGAAACCACTGGCAGGAACACTTAATTCTGCACTCAATGTGCCTGCCATCGAGCCAATGGCTTGCGAATTATCCAATGTGTAGGAGGGAATAAAAAACTGTAACGATAACTCCGCAGGATTCATACCGCGCAGTTGATGCTGCACGCCATTATCTGAACTGGCTAAATTTTGCACCAAGAAACCTGATGCACCATTTAATGCCGTATTGGTAAACGATGTACGGCTTTGCCCTAGACTACCGTTGCTCGGTGCATTCGTTAATGCTGTCGGTGGGTAATAGCTTCGTGGTTGCACAAAATGGTAAAAATTACTTGTCGGGCTTAATTGTTTTCTCGTGCCTTGACCCAATGGCGTAAAATCACGGGTGAATATATTGTAGGTCATATCTTTATTCGGGCGATAAGCATAAACAAAACTTTCGGCATTATAATGCTCGGGGTTTCGTGCTAAATTATCGTTGACTGTATTGCTGCTTGCTTGTTCCAAATAAATGCGTGGGCTACGAAGATCTAAATTTACCCGTTTGGTCATGACAATATCACCCTCTAAAGAAAAGGGGTTGCTTGCCAATGGACGGCTGCCTTGGGTCATTAGTATATAACCTTGGTAAACACCGCTTTGAATCTCACGCGGCTGGGTAAGGTTCATGGCTAAACGATCGGTGGCAGATTCTTGCCCATAAAACGTAAAATTATCGCTACCATCAATTTGCATTTTCCATAAGCTAAAACGATTCACTGTGGCTTGATGTTCCCACTGGGTAAACACCACCAAAGGCAAACCATTATGGCGAATCAGGACAGGGTCTTGTTGATGTGAATTATTAAAACCAATGCGTACCACATCACCTGTGATAGCATCCATTTTATGAATCAATGTCGTTGGCTGGCGGTCGTATTCATCTTTTAGAACCGCACCATAGTTTAAGGGAATCTCTGTGCTGTTAACCGTTTTGGCAACAAATAACATCGGATGACCTGTATAAGGGTCATCACCCACATAGGTAGGGGTGATAAAGTGGATGCTATTTTGCAGGCTGATTTTTCGTAATGCACGGGTATTGATATTAATCTCATAAATACCCAAATGGGTATCGGCAGCTTGGCGCATAGATACATACAAATGACGACCATCAGGCGCAATATCAAAACTATGAATGCGCACACGACCCGCATCGGTGCAATCGGCATTGCGCGAAGGCAGCAATTGCCATGTGCGTACCGTACCATCAGCTTGTTCACGCGAGACAAATAATTTATCTTCGTAGGCAGAATTACCATCATACCCTGTAGTGGGCTTGCGCAAGTCATTGCGGCTATCTATCTGCGACCAGCCCAGATAAAACACATCAGGACGCACACGCCCATTGATCAACGAAGGGCGTGTTGGAACATAACCTGCACCATCTTCGGCAGGAACAATACCACAACTGGTAAGAGCGGGTGTACCAAAGCCATCAACAGTGGGATTATCGGTGGCTACGCATGATGCGAGCAAACAAACGGAAAGGGTTAAAAGTAAACGTAACATAGATTTTTCCTTAATACGAAGCACGAAGACCAACAACAGGCCCTTTAAGCGTGGTATCGGTTTGTAGTTGCCCATTCGTTTGTCCATTAAGCTTTACGTTTAATTGACGGTAGCCTGCAAATAAATTCACCGTAGAAATATCACTGTACCAAATAAGCGGGTTAATATCTAACAAGGCTTCAGCATCGCGAAAGCTACTGCCGCTCATGCGGTAAGCACTGTAACGCATACTCACAGTCAACCATGATTTAATGCTCGCGTCTGCACGAATACCAGCCGTTGGAATAATAGCTGAAGATGACACTTGCTGCGAAAAATTAGCCTCTGCCACCGTCACTTTCGTACGCAACGATTTAACAGCCAATTCCGCACCCACGCGGATGCGCCATGTATCGCGGTCAATAAATAAAGGGTAATAAGTAAACCCAGCATCAATCATGCGAATATCAACATTAAATGTATAAGGCGGCGTAAAAAATGCTTTGCCATTAAAATTAAAAAGCAAGGCAGGGTTGGATGAAACACCCTTAAACTTTGTTTTTAACCACGATAGATGAAAAGCATGCTGCCCCCATTCAATAGAGGCATCAGCATAGGGGAGTGTATCTTGACCGAGTTTCATGTCTTGCTGAATATCCAAAACCTTGCCTTGAATACCTGCGGCGGTTAGCGATGCCGTTCCTGATGGCGTTAATTGCATGCCGCCAATGCGTAAACCATATTCCGCAGCCTGTATGGGTAATGTGCTAGCAAGCAAACAAAAGAAAAAAAGCAAGTATTTCATGAAAAAGGATCCCCCCTTGAAAACAACAAGAGGCTACGGTATCTATAGGATGATGATAGTAAATAGTTAAATATCCTATAACCTCTAAATACTCGAGCCAAAATGACTGCTGTTTGATCATTTTATAGCATACTTTCGCTATATGGATAATAGAGTATTGAATGAGCAGGGGGAAACACATGGAATTATTACTTCACTGATGTTACGCATGCAAAGTTAACTGGATTCCTGCTTTTGCGGGAATGACGGCTTATTTATTATAAACTGATGTTACGCAGTTGACCTTTTTAAAGCATATTGATGATTAGAGGCTCGTTC
>CAYWFG010000011.1:0-67972 GCA_964458185.1 uncultured Zetaproteobacteria bacterium | reverse complement strand
ATACACAATTGCGAGCAGTTAGTCATTTGTTTTGTCCCGTCTTAAAAGGGAAGCCCACACGTTTAATCATCTGGCTTACCTCCAGACCTTTGACCTGCATATATTTAAGTAGGTATTTAGTGAACGTGCCATTGCGCCCATAGCCATCATTTGCCCACCAGCCCAATCCCCTTTACCCTTGCCGCTATCAAGGAGTCTGTCCATGGTCACTCATTTATTCTTCATTTTCTTCCTGACATCTATCAACGGGGCTAAAACCTAATGCGTTATTTTAATACAGCAGGGTCAAACAAAGCCAACCTTCATTCAATTAAACTACAATCTGATGATTTATCGCTGATGCGACAGATTGAGCATGAACTTTCCCTTGATTTGGCAGCACCAGAATTGGCATCGCATATCCAGCATGAACCCTTGCAGCAATCGCAATCACAGGATCTGTTGCGCGGCGTGGATCCAGTGACTGTCGCCTCGATTTTGCTGGTTGCCGTAGGTGCTGGTGGCGCGTTGACGGTGGCAGTGAGCAAGGATGGTTTTTTGAGCCGATTGGCGCGGGTGCTGGAAAAATATGTGGATCGGCGCGTTGACGTGCAGATTGACGATGGTACGGGCAAGCAGATCAAGCTTTCTGGCGCAGCGGGGGATATTCGCCGCCTGTTGCACGATCACTATAACTATAACGGAGGTCGTGATGCAGACACATAGGCTGGAATTATTACGCAAAGACAACGAATGGTTTCGTCTACGCTTGATGCATGGCAGTGCCGTGGTGTATGATGGAGAAGTTCAGCATCAAGCCATCGTGCATCTACTGGATACCTCAAAAAAACATTACCGCAACGGTGCGCCCTGCCTTGATGTGCTGGGGCGTGATCTTTTTTCTCTGATCAATCTCAACGGTGCGCTGCATGCACACCGCGAGAGCTTACAGCAGCCCATGGCTTTGCATATCAGCAGTGAAGGCGAGATGGCGCATTTGCCGTGGGAGCTGCTGCATGATGGCAGGGTTTACCTTGCCACCCACCCCACGCCGTTGTTTACGCCGCTTCGCTGCGTCTCACCCCGCAACTATGGCGTGCGTACACCTGCCAACCGTCCGATGCATTTATTGTTTATGGCAGCTTCTGCCGAAAACGTTGAGCCTGTGCTTGATTTTGAACGGGAAGAAGCCGCCATTCTGGAGGCGAGTGAAAAGCAGCCCTTGCTGTTGCAGGTGGAAGAGAGCGGCTCCCTGGATGGCTTGCGTGAACAGGTGGAATCATGGCCAGATGAGCATTTTGATGCGCTGCATATCAGTGGTCATGCGGATATAATTGATGGTCAACCCTACTTCATCATGGAGAATGCCGTTGGTGAGGCGGACAATATCTCAGCGGAACAATTGGCGCGTGTGTTCAGCGACAGTGGCCGCCTTCCACAACTGCTGTTTCTCTCTGGCTGCCGCACTGGCGAAGCGAACCAAGAGCAAGGCATTCCCTCACTGTGTGAAGCTTTGGTCAAGCAGGGCTTGCCCGCCGTGCTGGGCTGGGGTTTGCCGGTGGGTGATCATGCGGCAACAGCAGCGGCAAGTGTTTTGTATGGCAGTCTGGCTCGTGGTGTGGCACTTGATCGCGCCGTGGCACTGGCACGGCAAAAGCTGTGGGAGCTGAAATCGCCCTATTGGCATCAGCTACGTCTCTATGCCGATACCACCCCCTTATCACCGTTGGTCACCGCTCCGCGCACGCCAGGACGCACATTTCTGCAACGACCACAACACACGCGAGAATTTTTAGATAAACGCAAGAATCAGGTGGCTGTATGCGGCGATAGCGCATTTATTGGTCGCCGACGCTTGCTGCAACGTAGCATCCATGCCTTGCGTCGAAATGATGCCATGCAGCCTGATGGGCTACTGTTGCTCGGCATGGGCGGCTCAGGCAAAAGCAGTGCAGCGGCAAGGCTGGCGGGACGCATGCGGCATACGCATCATATTGCCGTCTGCGTTGGCGGTCTGGATGAGCAGGAGTTGATCAAACTGCTGGGCAATGAGGGCATGGGCGCGACCCTCAATGATGCAGGCGATTTGAGCCAGCGTTTGCGCCATGGCTTTGCTCAACTTGACCAGCCCTTGCTGTTGATTTTTGATGATTTTGAGCAAAATATAGCGGCAAAGACGATGGCAGGCGGCAAGGCAGAGTATCGCCCTGCGGCACTCACCACACTGCATGCCTTGATGCAGGCTATTCACCAGATTGGCGGTGGGCATAAGGTATTGCTCACCAGCCGCTACGATGTGCCGCTACCCACGCCACTTTGCTGGCATACAGAAATGCTGCAAAGCCTGCGCGGTGCTGATCTGCACAAAAAAGAGAAACAACTGCCATCATGGTCGGATGACTCCATCACCGAAGGCTTGCGTCAACGCGCCAGCGAACTGGCAGCAGGCAACCCGCGCCTGCTGGAACGGCTGGATACGGTATTGCAGCAGCGCAATCTGGACATCACCACCCTTTTTGCCACCTTGGAGAAAAAAGAGGCTGAGTTCCGTGAAGAGATACTGCTGGAAACCTTGCTTGAATCACTGCCTCGCAAGGTACGCCGACTGCTGGCAGCCATGGCCTGCTACCATCTTCCGATGCCCCTATCAGCCATTTTTGCTTGTGCTACGCTGGAACACCCCTTGCCTGATGCGCCACTTGATGAGACCGAATGCAAACAATCGTTACAACAAGCGGCTGCGCTGGGGCTGGTTGAAGCCGTCAAGGATCACTATTTCATTTCATTCTTGTTGCATGGTTTACTAAGGCATGAGCTGGATCAAGGCGAGCAGCAGCATGTGCTGCAACATGCGACGCACTTTCTTGCCGCTGCATTGCAAGACAATGCGCAAGCTGCGTTGGCAACAGAGTTGCTGCGTCTGGCTACAGCCGCAGGCGACCGCAGCATCGCCATACCGCTGGCTAATCGTCTGGCTTACCGTGCGAATGAGGAAAACCGCTGCCGTGAAGCCGCCATCATTTGCCGGAATACATTGCGTCTGGGAGATGATTTTCGTCTACTGCATCAGCTTGGCCGTGCAGAAATGCGACTGGGGGCGAGCGATGCGCCGTTGCACTTTAAGCAAGCTCTGCGGCTCTCCGAGCAAATAGATACGATGGATTCGTCCGATACGCAGCGCGATGTTGCTGCATTGCAGTTTGACTACTGTAGCTTGTTAATTCAGCAGGGGAGTATGGAGCAGGCATTACAACGGTTGCAAGAATCCGTTTTACCTACCTATGAACAGCTCGGCGATGTGCGTTCGCGTGCGATGACCATGGGTAAGATCGCCGACATCCTGCAATCGCGTGGCAATCTCGACGAGGCGCTGCGCATTCGTCAGCAAGAAGAACTTCCCGTCTATGAACAGCTCGGCGATGTGCGTGAGCGTGCGGTGACCATGGGTAAGATCGCCGACATCCTGCAATCGCGTGGCAATCTCGACGAGGCGCTGCGCATTCGTCAGCAAGAAGAACTTCCCGTCTATGAACAGCTCGGCGATGTGCGTGAGCGTGCGGTGACCATGGGTAAGATCGCCGACATCCTGCAATCGCGTGGCAATCTCGACGAGGCGCTGCGCATGCTCCAAGATGAAGTACTTCCTGCATTTGAACAGCTCGGCGATGTGCATTCGTGTGCGGTGACCATGGGTAAGATCGCCAACATCCTGCAATCGAGTGGCAAGCTCGACGAGGCGCTGCGCATTCGTCGTGAGAAGCTACCCGTCTATGAACAAATGGGCGATGTTCGCTCATTACTGGTGGGTAGAACCAACTTGGCCATGCTGTTGCTTAAAATAGATCCTTCCACGCATCAGCAGGAAATAAAAGCCCTGTTCACTTCGGCATACATTGCCGCCATGGGTATGCAGTTGCCAGAGGCTAAGCAAATCGCTGGAATCATGCAGCAGGCAGGTATTGATTTACCGGAGCAAGCGGTGGTGCAAGCCATGCTGGAGAATTTTACCTTACAACTACCCATCAATAGGTGAGGCGTAGATAACAAACAATGGATGACCCCGTTCTGATGAACACCCCCCAACACGGTGCTGGCTCACCGAGGAAACAGGGGCAAAAGCTTAGGAACGTACATGAAATAACTTAGGGATTCATGATAAACTCATGCAACCTTTAAGTGGTCGCTACTTTTTGTGTTGATCAGGTTACCGCTTCGCTCTACCACAAAATAGCCTTCTTGTAGTAGGAGCTTTTTAACGTCTTCATTGAAGTGAAAAGAAGCCATTGCTCCGTATACGCTGTAGTGTTGATAAGCGGGGAGGAACTTTTTAAAATTGCTTGTTTTTCTTTCTAGCTGATCAATATCCCTCTGATGTGCCTTATATTTAACTTCTATGATTATAATGGCATCACCATTGATTAGCAGTAAGTCGTACTCTTCCTCTGCTTTTCCTTTGCGCATCGTCATATTCTTAATGATTTCATCAAAGAAAATATCGCCCAAGTGATTATCTTTAGCGAAGCTATTATAGAAGAAATCTTCTGCTACATCACCCTGATTATGGCTTATGCCACCAATCATCTTGGCTACTTTATCCAGCTTTCTGCTCGTCTCTTTTTGTTGAGCACTTGTCTCTTTTTGTTGAGCATTAATTTCTTCATGTGCTATTCGCAAGGTCTTGATTTGAGCCGTGGTTTCTTTTTGTTGAGCACTTGTCTCTTTTTGTGATATGGCTAAGCTTGCGACTAACTCTTTTAGTTCATCATCGGTCATAATCTATTTACCTTCTTGCAAAGTTATTTGGGAGTGGGTGTTCTTTGAATATATGTTGCTCATAAAACTCTAACACCACTTGAAAAACTTGCACCACAAAGAGCGGAAGGGCGAAGTTCAGCCAAATGCCATAACCAATAAACATCATGCTTACGGGCAATAAAATAATAATCAGTAGCAGACTGATTCCCCCCACCCAAGATGAATCAATAGCATGCCAAGCATACAATGCACTAATTGCTGCAATTAAAAGAATTTGAATGATACAGACAACAACAAGACTGTAGGTAGAAGCCAAATTGCCAAATTGTTGTAGCGAATGAATTGAATTAACAATGACCATAGAGCCTGGCATATCAGCCAATGGCGTTGTATGAATATCGCCACTTTCTTTGTAACTTGCACCAATAATAGTGATTCGGTTTTCAATCGCTTTGAATGATTTCACCCCATCATTGTCGCTTATCAAATAAGCAGGGATGGTTTGCAATAAGATCTGACCGTCTGGTGTATGTGCCGTACTGTTACGATTGTGCCATGGAATAGTATAAAAAATACGCTTGGACACATGCGTCTGGCTAAAATCAATTTGTACTGAGCCTACGTTTAGCGGTGCAACATGCTGTTTTTCTTCGGTGTTTATCAATGCGCGGTCACATGATGTTGGCTTTAATAGATCAAGCCGTAGCATAAGCTTGTGATAAGCTTTGGATGGATCATTCGATGTTGCAAGTACGAAAGCCAAAAGTTGGGCGGAAGGTATAACCGTTGTTGTTTCCTTTTCTTTGCCCAAGGAACAAACAGGCTGCCACAAATTCCAATACCGCACCAACTGATCTTTGCTTAAATCATACAACGAGGATGCCCAATGAATATTGGCTGATTGCAACACGGCCTTCTCTAAGGCGGGTGGCGCAGCTTTTATTGAAGGGATACGTTTATTCTCTTTGTCTGTATCAAAAGAACGCATCAAAATGATCGAAGGACAAGGCCGTTGGTTGTTTTTTGTTGCTTGCACACATTGTTGATCATAGGCTGCAAAATAAGCAATTAATGCATCAAAATATTGATCCCCTTTTCGATGTAAATCAATATCGACAATCACCACCTTGGCTTTTGCCTCGGTGGCTGTTTTGATTAATGTCAGCAGCTTGTTTCGTGGTGTAAAAAAAGGCTCATGCCAAGCATTGAATGTACGGTCATTCATATCCAAAAAAGCATAGGGTACAATATTTTTATCGGGTGCGGTGTTTACCATCATATTGATAAACAGATCAGCACCCCAGTCTTCAAACTCTCTGACAGGTTTTAGGTCATCGAAAGTATAGACCATAAAAATGATTATAAGACCAAGTGAAAAGTTAACACCAAAGCGTTGAACAGGCGGCGAGAACTGATTGCGCCAAGCCACCCCTTTATCGTTAAACGCATGCCAATATGGCGTAAGTTTTTCAAGAACGATTGCGGGAGTTAGCCACAGCATTGCTTTTTGCATCAACATTAAAATTAAAAAAGAAAACACAACAATCAGGTTATTTCTAAAAGAGTTTTTCAACAAAATGGTCAAGGTAGTTGGCATATTTGATCTCTCAGAAACGGGGATATGTCGTTAATTCTTCCACGTATTCTGTGAGCTTAAAATAAAATTGCTAGCGTTATTTAAGTGACAAAGATATAGTCACAGTCGCTTTTGGTCGTGGGGTAAGGTAACTCGCAATAAATAATATACCAAAGTCGCGCAGGATTTTTATTCGTCTTCAAGGCGCAGCAATAGGCGCATAGTTGTTCTATGTGACTGTTGCTGCAACGCTGAAGACGAATAAAAAGACAAGTGAGTTTGGTGTATTATTTATTGCGAGTTACCTAATGTGTAAAGTGAGGGAAAAAATGATTCGATCCATTAACATGATGTGTTCATTAATCTTGGCATGTTTTATGCTGGCTGGTTCTGCTTGGGGGAATAACACGCAGGAACTAGACCCAAAAACAGTAGCGACTTATCGAAACATAGATTTGCTTTACGACCTGACCCTGATCAGCGTCATTGGTAACGACATGGATCATTCGCTGCAGTACCTTGATGAACTGATTCCCTTGGTTCATGCCAACTTTTCAAAGGATCATCCTGAAAATCTTTCGTTGATGACCATGCAAAGCATTGTGAGCGAAGAAGCAGGAGATATGCTCGCTGCATCGAAGTTTCAGCAACAGTTTCAAGAACTTAAAAACAAGAGTAAAGATCATCCAGCATTTACCCACAGCTCTCACCGTGTTATGCGCATTTATGTATTTAGTGGGCAAAAGGAGAAGCTTCGAGAATTGATAAAAGATATTGTAGAGGTAAATGATGCTTCAATCGTTAAACATGATCCGAATGGCTTGTTGGTTGAACCTGAAAGGATTAACAATGGCCCTTCTAAACGTGAGAAAACAGTCTTGGACAAGATAAGGGAAACGATGAACAGCCTTAAAGAAATGGCTCCATTCGAGGAACCCTTCCTTGCACCCTACAAAAAGGTTTTAGAACTGCAAATTGATCTGGACAAAGTAAAAAAACTATACGGCGTTGATGACCTTCATTATGGTTATCTGTTGTACAAATTGGGAGTCTTTTACTACAACAATAAAAGCTACTCTGATGCAATCACGGCTTTTGAGGCGTTTAAGGGCGGCCACTACCTAACGAAGAAAAACCCAGCCTACGTCATGATGTTGCATTATCTTGCCTACAGCTATAAGTTCTCTAAACAAGATGAGCAAGGCGACCAAATCATTGCAGATATTCATAGACTGCTCAAAAAAATAGACTTCTATATCCGAAATCCATTCCCTAACCCTGAAAAGCCTCCGTATGCAGGATCTTTTTCAGGTGTGATTTTTAGTGCGGGAAAGAAGCAAGTGACTGCTTTTTTTACGGCAACGAAAATGGAAAATGGGGTAGACGAGTCGCAGATATATGATCCGAAGCTAAGAGCTGAAAGGTTGAGGGTCATAAAAGAGTTTAACAACAACCCTGATGCAGCAACTAAAAAGTATCAGGGCAAAAAGGATGGTAAATGGAACATACTTATTGCGGAGGAAAAACTTTTAAATTTAAAAAAAGACTTTGGCATATACAATCCTGAATATTCTACTCAGGCATTAAAACTGGGGTTCATCAAAGCGCAAAATCCCAATACACGCAGTGAAGCATTGGACTATCTGATTGATTCGCAAAAGTTTCTAGCCCCCGCTTTGGTTAATATTCTTGCGTTTTCAACGGAAGATAGGCAACTCACATACATCAAAGAAAATGAACAAGGTTATCAGGCGGCTCTTTATCTTGTTGCCGACCAATTCACGCATAACCAAGCAGCATTGCGAAAAGCGCTTGACCTTATATTGAATCATAAAGGCATGATTCTTGATTTCGCTGCTCAAAAGAACTTGCTTATGTTCAACAGTCTTGATGATAAAGGAAAAGAATTATGGCAGCAGCGTAAAGTTCTTAAACAACAATTGATCCAACTGTTGTTGAGAAACACCAAAAATAACAGGGAAAAGGTTGTACCGCTAAAGGATAAAATCCTCAAAATTGACCGAAAACTTATGTTAAGCATGCCACAAAAAGAAAAAAGTCACAGTGATAAAATAATCACCAGTAAGGTAATTGCAAAAAAACTAAAAAGCGGCGTGGTGCTTCTTGAGTTTGTGAAAGTTCCAGAGTTTGATTGGTCAACGTCAAAGCCAACAGGCAATAGTCGTTACATGGTTTTTTCTTTAAACCATCGTGGGGATATAGAGCTAACATCCCTTGGTGAAACCAAAACGATAGATTTGGCGATTCAGGCTACCATCAAATATGTTCAAGATAAAAGATCAGTTCAAGACAAAGACTTTGGTAATGCAGCACTTCTGGCGCTCTCTCGCTTGCACAAGCTGCTTTGGTTCCCACTTCAAAAAGTCGTTGAAGGTATGGATGGTGTGGTTATCAGTCCAGAAGGGAATATTAACCTTGTGCCTTTTGCGGCATTGTATTCTAGCGAATATAAGTTTCTTATTGAAGATAAGGCAATCACCTATGTTACGTCGGGGCGCGATCTGTTGCGCTCAAAGACGAATAAAAAACCCAAACAAGAACTGGCACTTTTTGCCTACCCTTTTTATGGCGACCCTAGACCCGAAGACTGCGCGGATCCTTCGCCTGCAACCAGAGGTTTATCCAATAAAATCGCGCCTTTTTGCGAACTAAAAGGAACAAAGAAAGAAGCCAAAGGGATACTCAAATACTTTAAAAAATCCCCACTTGTTTTTACTGAGATGGATGCAACCAAAGAAAAACTGATGTCTATATCTTCTCCCAAAGTACTGCATATCGCAACCCATGCTTTTTTCCTTCAGGCAGAAAACAATGCACTGCGTTCCCCCGAAATGCAACTTGCCCGCTTGGGTTTGGCAATGGCTGGAGCGAATGAAGCAAGCACTGAAAATGGCAGCTTTAGGGGGATTATGACAGCACTGGAAGTCTCAGCAATGGATCTTCACGCCACTGATCTGGTCACCCTTTCTGCCTGTGAAACGGGGCTAGGCGATATTGAAGATGGCGAAGGCGTTTATGGATTCAGGCGTTCATTTGTAATGGCAGGGGCAAAAAATCTTTTGATGACGCTGTGGAGCGTTGACGATGTAGCCACCAAAAATATTATGAAAAAGTTTTATGCCCACTACACCGATGGAGAAGCCCCAAGCCGTGCATTGCGTCAGGCTCAAGTTGAATTTATTGCTAAACTTCGAGAGAAAAACAATATAGCACCCCCCTATTATTGGGCTCCTTTTATCATTCAGGGTTCTGAAGGCGTGGAGGCGGAAAAGGAGTCCGCCATAAGCAAAGGTTTTAAGGATGCTGCTGGTTCAATCGTTGACGGGATCGGAGACTCAATTAAATCGCCGTTTAAACTTTTTGGCTTTTAACAGCATAAATCTTCAAAACTATCGGTATTTTAACTTGACTTTTTTTCCTTTGTGCATATAGCGTTGTAATATGCATGGTACAGATGAAAGCAATACTTCACAACCACCTCATCAGATTAGCAGACACCTGAAGAAGTGGAAAACTTTGATTCAGCGGCGTTACGGCTGGATCTTATTAACCCTAGTGCTGCTTGCGCTACCGCTTTGGGCTTACTATTTAACTTGTGATATTGCGTTGATGAAAGCCAAACACAATAAAGTGTGGCAGCTTGATCCTAAAACGGAGACATTCAGGGCAATCTATAATTACAAGGATTTGCACCTCTACTGCCCTTACGGTGGGAAGGATGGAGGAGCATTACGCATTCTCCCGATTAAAGATGTGCATGGACACATGATTATTCCACTGAATACTGCGATCACATGGGCTTTGGTTGCGCATAAAGGTGGGGTTATTACGCAAAAATTTAGGAATATTTTTTTCCACAAGCAGACATACCTAATGTACACTTCAGTCAGTAAAACTACACATGAAATAAAACTAATATCACCCAAAAGCATAGAAAGTAAGGATGATGGTGAAGTAACCATTAATCAATATCCACAGTCATTTGGTTCAGTTATCCCTCATTATTGGGTCACAGGCGATAAAGTAGAAGAGAACCTGCTTATTGCATTTGCAGGTTACCAAGCATTTAATAAGAGTGAAATATTGACTGCATTTTGGTCAGCGTTTGAGAAAGGAAAACCATTAAACCTGAATACAGCCGAAGTATTTTTTCGCAGCCGCTATCCATCCAGCGTTGCATACTACTTTAAAACTTCGGGCGAAGTTTTTGGCTGCGAGTATTATTTGAGGCTGGCAGGTCATCTTTGAGGAGCTAAGGCAACTCACATAGCCTGTGTATTCGTACCTTGCAACAAGAAAGGAGCCCAGAGACTTGGTGGCGCGGCGTTGTTGAGCTTGCGTAGTTTTTGAATATATTGTAGTTGAGCCTTTTGCAGCGCATACGTTGGAGGCTCTCCTTTACTGTAATAATGATAAAAAAGCGGCATCAATATTTTAGCCGCAACATCAGCTATGCACTTATCACCAACAGTGAGGGCAAAACTGGTCAAAGCGTACATGACCTAAAGGTTTGGTTTCTTGCACGAAAACAGGTGCAGAACACATTAAAATTATGTGGCGGAAATGCCCATGCTATTTTTATTACCGATTTGATAGACAGGATTTCAATGAAATTCATGATTAATACCAGCTAAATTGGCGAAGGTGTTGAAACGGGGGTCATCAGACTTTCCTTCTGCCTGAGCTCCGCACAGCGGCCAAAAAAATAAGATTAACAGCATGATTGTTGACGTTATTCTGGATAATATACGATCACAAGTATGACTGAAAGAAGGACTTCCAGTTATCTTGCCTGACCTTGGTATTTGAAACATAGATACTCCCGTAGAAGCAACCACAAGGTTGTCTTGTTTATTATAATCCGCATAGTGCGTGGAAGATGGTATCAAGTTTTTAACGGAGGGAAACTCAATGCATTATGCTTCATCTATTTTCTTTGGTCTATGCTCTTTGTTGTCGGTCACCGTTACCCCGATCGTCCATGCGAACCCTGTTCAGGCTGGTTACGTGCAAGAGATGGTAGGTTCCCAAAGCAACTACTCGCTTCAACACCTTGGCAACAAACGGCAACTCAAGCTATTGGACATAATCTATGCTGGCGATAAAATCTATATCGACGAACCATTGATTATTGACATTGAGCTTACGATTTCGTTGGATGGCAAACCGATTATTTTAGATAATGACGAGTCTCCTTACACCGTTCCAACACCCAAAGGAGCAACATCTATTGCTGAAAACCTACTCAATATGCTGAAAAAAAGTATCACGGTCATGCACCAAAAGTATGTTGCAACGGTTGCCATGGCGAGCAGAGGATCAAAGAAAAAAAACACGGCTGATCTAGCCTTTTCTAAACTCTTCCTTCATCATGGAACACTGCATGCATCTGAATTTAAACTTGCCATTGAGTGGGCTGGAGGTAAACCGCCTTATCAACTAAAACTGCTTCAGGGCAAAAAAGTGATGGATGAAAGCAACAGCAAAAAACGATCAATAACCCTCAAAAAACAGGCGTATGCCATTGGCTCTTACACGGTTCAAATTCAAGATTCAGCCAAGGCATCCATTACCTCTAATTTTCAGGTCGTAAAGGTCGCTCCGCCTGAAATGCCGTGTCAGCTAAAAACAGAACTTCAAGCATCCCAGCTATCATCTGAGATGAAGACAGCATTGCGCATGGCATGGTTGATTCAAGAACACCCTCAATGGAAAAGAGAAGCATATCAACAACTTTGTCCTGCCAAAAAAGAGCATGTGGCCAAAGTGTTGTGTGCAAGTCTTCTTTCTGGAAGGTAATTATTCCCTGATTATAACAGCCGAATAGGAGGCAATATCGTTACCCTTTTCTGTCGGTGTTCCATCTTTACTGTCAGACATATCCCTACGACCTCCCAATGCTTCTACCTCAAGGTTGCCGTTATGATTGGCTTGATGAACTACATTTACACTAAGGTGACGGCTATCCCATGCTTTCAATTTTTTCGTGCTGCATACAAGCACGATTGTATCAAGGTTCGCAGGCAAGACAAAAACACCCGTCTTCTTGGTTGCCCTAAGTTTCACCCCTTTCTTGGCATATAATTCAGGCAATATATAATCAAGATCATCGCTATCAAAGGATGCTGCATAGTGATATAGCTTTTTATTATCGCTTGTGTCTGCTATGATGAGGGTTGCACTCCCACCTTTTTGCACAACCCAGTCGCAATCTTCTCCGCCAAATACCGCGCTTGGCATTAGGCATGCTAAAGTGGCTGCAAGCATCAATGTCCGTTTAGTTATTTTCATTTTCCCTCCATTTAGGGTTGATCAATCTATGGCATCCTTCATCAGTGGCAAAAAGTATAATAGCCAACACTTTTTGCCACATGATAAACTCATGCAACCTTTAAGTGGTCGCTGCTTTTTGTGCTGATCAGGTTACCGCTTCGCTCTACCACAAAATAGCCTTCTTGTAGTAGGAGCTTTTTAACGTCTTCATTGAAGTGAAAAGAAGCCATTGCTCCGTATACGCTGTAGTGTTGATAAGCGGGGAGGAACTTTTTAAAATTGCTTGTTTTTCTTTCTAGCTGATCAATATCCCTCTGATGTGCCTTATATTTAACTTCTATGATTATAATGGCATCACCATTGATTAGCAGTAAGTCGTACTCTTCCTCTGCTTTTCCTTTGCGCATCGTCATATTCTTAATGATTTCATCAAAGAAAATATCGCCCAAGTGATTATCTTTAGCGAAGCTATTATAGAAGAAATCTTCTGCTACATCACCCTGATTATGGCTTATGCCACCAATCATCTTGGCTACTTTATCCAGCTTTCTGCTCGTCTCTTTTTGTTGAGCATTAATTTCTTCATGTGCTATTCGCAAGGTCTTGATTTGAGCCGTGGTCTCTTTTTGTTGAGCCGTGGTCTCTTTTTGTTGAGCACTGGTCTCTTTTTGTTGAGCCTTGATTTGAGCTGTGGTCTCTTTTTGTAATATGGCTAAGCTTGCGACTAGCTCTTTTAGTTCATCATCGGTCATAATCTATTTACCTTCTTGCAAAGTTATTTGGGTGTGGATCGCAAGCTTCTACATTCAGCGACACCCTACAAGCTGCCGTGTGTAGAGGGCAAGGGCTTGTTTGCGCAACGACGAAAACGGGCAAAAAGACAAGTTCAAGTTGCCTAAGTTATTTCATGCACGTTCCTTATTCACGATTAATCTGGTAATAACTGCATTGATTGAGCAAGCTTTCCAGCTCTTTTACTGAGGATCCCTCTGCTTCAAGTTTTATACCTGCGCTTTTTCTGCGTTTTTTTATAGCAGCAACGCTTCTATGCACCTCTTCTGCGATGCCTTCTAAGGTCATCCCCTGCTTAACATGAAGCTTGATATCTGCACGTTCAGCATCATTTAAAAGCCCCAATAGATATCGGCAGTGCATTGTCGTTTCGTTATCAACCATATCCATAAGCCGTTGGTTCTCTTTATCGGCTGCTATCAGTTTCTTGTTCCACTGTTGTTGCTGCTGCTCAAAAGAAACTGCCTGTTCCTGTGCTTTGTCTTCAACATTTTTTAATCGATGTTGATTTTCTTTATCCGC
This sequence comes from uncultured Zetaproteobacteria bacterium, assembly GCA_964458185.1. GTDB lineage: Bacteria > Pseudomonadota > Zetaproteobacteria > Mariprofundales > Mariprofundaceae > AB-137-C09. The sequence goes on along the minus strand of CAYWFG010000011.1, from coordinate 54,054 downwards.
AGCTAAAATCTTATCACCCCATTCCTGCTTCTGTTGCTCAAAAGTAGTCGCCTGCGTCAGTACTTTGTTTTCAATCGACTTTAATTGATGCTTCCACAGCAAAGCAATCACACCATAAAAAACAAAAAGAGACGTAGCAAGCAGTCGATCATAGGTCTGAATGTGATTGTTTAAAAATGAAAGCGAAATAAAGGCAATCAGACCAGAAAACAACAAGAAAATGCACGTACGTTTTTCTTCGATTATCAAAATGGACATCATAGGAAACAGCAGGGCATAGTGAAAGATCATCTCTGAGGAGAAGGCTGTCATGGCCAGCAAAAAAAACGAACTGGCAAACACAAAGGTAAGCTTTTGCCACGATTTTATTTTGTTCGGCATCAGCATAAACATCAACACCATACATGTAAGCGTGGTGTAGGCGACCCGTACGACCCACAGCATCATCCCTTCAGTTTCTAGCTCGGGCATCGTGATATACATCATCACAATCATGGCTGTAATACAGAATAAAAACATCAGTGAAACTTGATCGTACTGCAATATACGCCGCATAGAAATCTCCTGGCAGATCATTCAACTATTGTGGCAAAAGGTATAGCTTGAAAAAAGCAACGCAATAGCCCTTTGAAAGAGCTCACTATACTTTTATTACCCGAAAGTATTCAGTGAAAGTATAATCAAGCATTCAAGAATACGCTTTAAAATCAACAGTTATATGCAACCTACCTAGCCACACGTATAAGGCTATTTATACCACGGGTATAACTAAAAAGAGTCCACAATCCCCCTGAAAGGGGCATAAACGCTATACCCTATACTTTTCCTAGCCTACAAAAAATTAGTTTTGATTTGATAATCTCCCGTGCTGGGAAACGAACGCCCAGTGTTCCGATTCATTGGTGAGTTGAAAGTGGTTTAAGAAACGGAACTATTAAATGAAAAGGATATAATTATGAATTTATTAAATCGATTATCTCTGTACTTGGGTGTCTTGGGTGTGATGATCGCACTAACAGCTTGTGGTGGAAATGACGCTGTAATAAACAGTCCAATTTCTGCACCAACTATTTCTACAGGAGTGATACAAGCAACTGTTATAGATTCAGCAACTGGTGCAGCAATTCAAGGCGCAATCATTCAGTCGGGTGGAGTTAGTGCCGCGACTACAGCAACGGGAGCGGCCACACTAAATAATGTACCTACAGGAAGTAGTCAGATAAATGTTTCTAAGACAGGTTATGCAACCAACTATCGTAATGTCAATGTTACTAATGGTGGTGTATATACGCTTACCATCCAAGCCTTAGCCGTAACAACGACTCCGTTTAATCAATCTACAGCTAACATATTAAGTGGAGGAGGTGCATCGGTAAATTTAACTAGAAATAGTCTTGTTGATGTATACGGTGTTGCTGCAACAGGTCAAATCACAGCAAATATTGGGGCGATCGATCCAACAGTTGGGTTTCAAACCATGCCTGGTCAAATGACTTCAGGTGGAATGCCCTTGCAAAGCTTTGGTGCGTTAACTGCAATTTTTACGGATAGTTATAGCAGTATTTTAAACCTTGCTCAAGGACAAACAGCAACAATCACCATTCCTGTAGCATCAGGAGCTACAGCCCCCCCTGCTACAATGCCATTATACTTTTTTGATGTAGCAACAAATCAATGGATACAACAGGGGACAGCCGCACTCAATGGCACGAGTACCGCCTATGTAGGGTCTGTTTCACATTTCTCATATTGGAATATAGGCAAAACATTCAATACTGCAACAATATCAGGGTGTGTTCAAGATTCATATGGTAATCCTCTAAGTGGTGTGGAAGTTGAGGCTCAAGGTAATAGTTACCTTGGTAAATCTGAAACAACGACTGATGCAGCAGGAAATTTTACAGTTCCAGTAATGGCTGGTGGAACAGTCTTAATATGGGGCGAGAATCACCAAGCATCCCCAATCTCCAATACTAATACGGTACGTACCATCTCAGGATTAATTGGGACTGATACTCCTCTTGGAGCGTGTCTAGTAGCCAGTAATACTACATCTTCTTCAACATTTCAAATTAAACTCACATGGGGACAAAACCCTATTGACTTAGACTCCCACTTAACAGGGCCAATAGATGCCGTTGGTAATAGGTTTCATGTGTATTTTGGGGCCATCACTTATCCACCAACTGCAACAGCGACTACTGCTGATGTTAACTTAGATGTAGATGATGTTACAAGTTTTGGTCCTGAGGTTATAACAATTCGTAATGTTAAAGCAGGAACCTACCAATATTCAGTTCATCATTTTTCAGGCACCAGTAATATTATCACTTCTCCAACGAGAGTAGAAGTAACCTTAAATGGAGTCTTAAGTATTTTCACTCCACCAGCCACTGGTTGGGCAGGTCTTGGAGATGTATGGCAAGTTTTTACTATGACGGTAGATGCAGCAGGAAATGCTAATATAACTACGCTAAATACCGTAGTTAATGGGGTCGGTAATACTGGTGTTGCTTTTGGTGTAATCAGAAAAAGAAAACCCACTATTTCTAACTGGCCTTGGTAATCACAATAGATTATCTATTGTATTTATATTTTATGAAAGACAGCAGAAATTGATTGCATAACAATCAAAGCAAAGCACTCGAATAATTCGACGTGTAATAACAAAGGAGAATAATCATGCATCAACAATATAATCAAGGGGCGAGACTGGTGTTTGCCTTATTACTAACCTTCACCCTCTTATTCAATGTGGGTTGTGGGAAAATAGGCTCTACAATAAAGAACAAGGATATGTCCACAAGCGTAAAAATGAGTGATTCGATATTCCTTGAACCAGTATCTCCAGCAAAGCAAACGGTTTGGATTCGTATTCGCAACACCTCAGATCAGCAAGATATCGATTCAGCAATGATTCGTACCATCATTGCAGGAAAAGTTGAAGGTCGTGGATACAAGGTGGTGCAAGACCCAAATGCTGCCCATTACCGTATGGATGCAAATCTACTTTATGCCAGCATGGTGAGTGACGATTCTACTGCCGAGATGATGGTCGCGGGTGGTTTTGGTGGTGCTTTAGCTGGAGGTGCTGCTGGTGGAAACTGGGCTGCTGCGGCAGCAGGAGGTGTTATAGGTGCTGTTGGCGGCGCAATTTTTGATACCATGGTTTCAGTAAAATCTTTTGGTATGATTATTGATGTTCAGGTCAGTGAATATGTTGAAGGTGGTGTTCAAACAACAACTAATGGAAACAGCAGATCTGGTGGTGGCACAGGAAGCATCCGTAATCAGCAACATCGGGTTCATTCGAGCAATTTTTTAAACCATCGTACCCGCATTGCAGCAACAGCCAAACAAACGAATTTAGAGATGGCTGATGCTACGCCTGTTTTGATTAGGAAAATTTCAGCGTCTCTTGGCGGTGTTTTCTAAGCAAAGATCAGAACACAAGTCTAAGCAGGGGTGTGGAAAACTGCACCCCCCACTTAATCACACTGGCTGAAGAGGCGTAGCGTCATCGATCAAGCTTTTTGCCGTTCAATTTAAATGGAGGAAAAAATGACAGATCAAGATCAAGATCAAGATCAAGATCAATACCCAACAGCTAGCAGTCAAAAGTGTAACTACTTCGGCAGTTGACATGGCAATAACCCCCGAACTCATTAAATTTACGATGATGTTTATGGTTCTTTCGAGGGAGTAGTGAGATCCAACACTATATATGAAGATATACAGTGTTTTGCTATAGCCCGTATTGTTTGATAGCAACCGAAGGGGATGTAGAAGTTCTCTCAGAAACGGGGGCAGGCTTGCGTCCTATTGTTTTTTATCTACTGCTGAAAGGGGCTTCCCTTTTAAGACGGGACAACAATAAAATCAAGGGGTTACAGCATGTTAGAAAATCACTTTTTTAGTTGCAGCTTGTCCCGTCTTAAAAGGAAAGCCCTGAAAGGTAATACAACAGAAGCCTGTCCCCGTTTTACTCGGAAGCCTGACCCTGTTTTTGTTTATTGAAGCTGCCATCACTGCCAATCAAGCAGCGGGCGTGGTGGTCGGTAAAGTGGGTACTGCAACGGCTACATGGGATGAGATTGATGGCAAGAAAGTGAAATGATCGTTTAATGGATGCGCTGTTAAAGTATAAGTTGTTTTCATCCGTGTTAGTTTCTAGTCTTGCAGGTTCAGACTAAGAAATACGGAGAACATACGATGACATCCATCCCCACCGAAGCATGGCCTATTCTTGAGGCACGCAGTCATGATCCATTTTCGTTTTTAGGCTGTCACCCTCGAAAAAAGGGTGGGCATATTATTCGGGTGTTTCGACCTCGTGTTGCGGGAATTTCAATTGTCTTAAACAATGGCAAGGTTATTGCCATGCAACGTATCGAAACAACTGATCTTTTTACGCTTCGTTTGGGTAAAAAAAACAATATTACCGATTACCGTCTTCGTTTGTTTCATGCCGATGGGCATCATTGGGAACAAGATGACACCTACCGTTTTTCTCCGTTCTTGGGTGATATGGATTTACACCTTATCGGCGAAGGCAACCATTTTGAACAATACAATGTTTTAGGTGCGCATTTGCGCCAGCACGAAGGTGCGTCTGGGGTGGCGTTTGCTGTTTGGGCTCCTTCTGCTTCGCGGGTGTCGGTGGTGGGTAACTTTAATCATTGGGATGGTCGTGAAAGTCCGATGCGAGTCCGTGGCTCTTCGGGTATTTGGGAGTTGTTTATCCCAGGGTTGTGCAGTGGTGAGACGTACAAATATGAAATACGTACCCAGTCAGGTGAGTTGTTAGAAAAAACTGACCCTTATGCGCAGCAGATGGAAGTTCGCCCCAACACTGCAAGTGTGGTGCATGATGCCCATGCCTATGCATGGAACGATGCCGATTGGGTAAGCAACCGTGCTAAGCATCAAGCCTTAGATCAGCCGATGAGTATTTATGAAGTGCATTTAGGCTCGTGGCAAAAAAATGGCGAGTCTTTTCTTAATTACCGTGATTTAGCCCATCAACTGGTTGAATACTCTGATTGGATGGGCTACACCCATATCGAATTGTTACCCATCACTGAACACCCTTTTGATGGTTCATGGGGTTATCAAACGGTGGGCTATTTTGCCCCCACCAGTCGTTTTGGTACGCCTGATGATTTTTGTTATTTTGTCGATTACTGTCATCAACATGGTTTAGGGGTGTTTCTTGACTGGGTTCCAGCGCACTTTCCTAAAGATAGCCATGGTCTTGCCCGTTTTGATGGCACTGCCTTGTATGAACATGAAGACCCCCGCTTGGGTGAGCATAAAGATTGGGGAACCTATATTTTTAATTTTGGTCGCAATGAGGTGCGTAATTTTTTGATTGCATCGGCATTGTTTTGGCTCGACCGTTACCATATTGATGGTTTGCGTGTGGATGCTGTCGCGTCGATGTTGTACTTGGATTATTCCCGTGAGGCAGATGAATGGGTTCCTAATCAATACGGTGGTCGTGAAAATTTAGAGGCAGTGGCCTTTCTCAAACAATTCAATCACTTGGTGCATGAACGCTTCGCAGGGGCTGTGACCATGGCAGAAGAATCTACCTCATGGCCGATGGTGTCACGTCCTACGTGGTTGGGCGGCTTAGGCTTTACCATGAAATGGAATATGGGCTGGATGAACGATAGTTTGGATTATTTCGCACATGACCCTGTACACCGTAGCCACCATCATAATCAAATGACATTTTCATTGATCTATGCGCACACAGAAAATTTTATTCTTCCCTTTTCTCACGATGAAGTGGTGCATGGTAAAGGCTCTATGGCACAAAAAATGCCGGGGGATGATTGGCAGAAATTTGCTAATCTTCGTTTGTTGTATGCTTATATGTTTACTCATCCAGGTAAAAAGCTGCAATTTATGGGCATTGAATTTGGTCAATGGTTAGAGTGGGATGAAGCGACATCGTTGCAATGGGAGCAATGCCAACACATGCCGCATCAAGGCTTGCAAGTATTGGTGCGCGATTTGAATCATTTGCATCGCAACATTCCTGCGCTGCATGAACTGGACTTTGAAAGCGAGGGTTTTGAGTGGTTAGACTGTAATGATCATGCTCAATCTGTGCTTAGTTTTGCACGGGTTGATAAAAACGGCGGCGTGATTTATGTTATTTTGAACATGACTCCCGTGGTGCGTGAAGACTACCGTTTGGGTGTATTTAGCGAAGGCAACTACCGTGAGCGTATGAATACTGATGCGGTATGTTATGGCGGTAGCAACACGGGTAACGATGGCAGTGTTTACAGTGAACCTATTGCTGCCATGGGGCATAAGGCATCGTTATTACTACGGTTGCCGCCGCTTGCTTGCTTGGTGTTGCAACAAGAGTATGCTAATGCATAAAATTTTTTTGATGGCATGCATGGCAGCATGGCTCTGCACTGCTTGCATGGGTACGGTCCTTGGTACTGCTGTCGATGTAACCACAGAAGTGATTAAAGTTCCGTTTAAAGTAGTCGGCGCAGTGGTTGATGTAGCCACCGACGACGATGAGGAAGGTCAGTAATATGTCCGCACCAGCCCAAAAAGATATGCGCATGCTTACAGCTGTGGCAGTTTTTTTGGCGGTGGTGTTTGTCTCGATTGTTGCGGTCAATATTACCCATTCTTTAAAATCTAATGAAATAAAAGAAACATCGGCGGATCAATTGCTGTATATCAGCCGCTTTTCTGCAAACCTTGCCACGTCACATTTATGGCTGGAAGAGGCGATTATATCCAACAATAAAGCAACGCTTCAATTGTACACAACCTCATCAGAACGCGCTATTGCTGCTTACTGGCATATTCCCAATCAACATCAAGGGTCTTTGGCGTTAGAGAAATATATGAACACGCTGATGGCGTATTTACAACGTTACGATGAACTGGCTACGATTCGTATTAAAGATGCACGACATGCGGGCATTAATACGCTGCTCGATGAAACCTTTGATGCTAATTTTAAACGCATGATGGCAGTAGCAGAAGAGATGAGCGAAACCATCTATGTACGTATAAAAAAGAACCAACAAGAACGAGAACTTATACAAAAAGTGACGCTGATATCAGGTTTGCTTATTTTATTTGTTTTGGTGCTGCTGTTGCATCAGTTTATGCGTCGTTACCAACGGCTAAAAACCATAGAAAAAGACAATATAAAAGCGTTGCGTGAGTCAGCGCGGGAATTGCGAGAATCAGAATACCATTTACAGCAGGCTCAATCCATTGCTCATATTGGAAGTTGGGAAATCAATGGGAAAACAGGGGCATTACTGTGGTCTGATGAGGTGTATAAAATTTTTGGGTTGCCCAAAGATGTGCAACCATCGTATGACTTTCTTTTGAATGCAATTCACCCAGAAGATAGAGAACGAATGGATCAAGCATGGCGCGTCCATACCAAGGAACGAGCCGAATACAATATTGTGCATCGTATTATTCGCCCTGATCATTCTCTTGCTTATGTGCATGAGCGGTCTGAAAGCACCTATGACGATCAAGGTCAGGTGTTGCATTCACTGGGGACAGTACAAGATGTGACACATTTAATGTTGGCTAAACAAGAGGCACGCTTGCTGCAAGGCGTTTTTCATGCTTCTTCTGATATGATTGGCATTACAAACACTGATTTCACCTTGCTTTATGCTAACCCGACGTTGCGTCAATGCCTTGGTATAGATGACAAACAAAATTTAGAAGATATCAGCCTAGATCGTTGTTATGCCCCCGATACATGGCTAAAGCTACAAGAAAAAATCATGCCAGATGTCCTAAGTAATGGGGTATGGCAAGGGGAATTGCGTTTGCAACATCATGGGCATGGCAGCATTGATGTGTCTCAAATTGTACAAGCCCATGTTGATGACACTGAACGTGTTTCCCACATCTCGTTTACTGCCCGTGATATAAGCAAAGAAAAACAACAGCAGAAAAAACAAGAACACAATCAACGATTAGAAAGCCTCGGTGTGTTAGCTGGTGGGATTGCCCATGATTTCAATAACCTTTTAACAGCCATTATGGGGCATGCCTCGATGGCGTGTGAATTGATTGAAGAAGATGAACGCGCGGAGCATTTGGCTGCCATTGTAAAAAGCAGTCAAAGTGCGGCAGATCTTTGTCGTCAGATGTTGGTTTATTCAGGCAAAGGGAAGTTTATTATTGAGCCATTGCATGTATCCACCTTGGTTGAAGATATGGGGCATTTGCTTAGCGTGTCCATTGATAAAAAAATCATTGTTCATTGTGACCTTGCCAAGCCCTCGCCTGTTATTCGTGGTGATCGCACACAAATTCAACAATTGATCATGAATTTGATCATCAATGCCAGTGAGGCAATAGGCAACAACAATGGCACGATTCATTTGCGTACAGGCGTATGGCATATTGATGGTTCATCCTTGCCGTCAATTTATTTGAGTGAACCGCTATTGGCAGGGAATTATGCGTATATTGAAGTATCAGATACAGGTTGTGGCATGAGTAAAAACGTGCAGTCGCATTTGTTTGAACCATTTTTCACCACTAAATTTACAGGAAGGGGACTTGGTATGAGTGCGATTTTGGGTATTATTCGTGGTCATCATGGTAGCATTCAATTATCATCAACCGTGGGGGAGGGAAGTACCTTTAAAATTTTCTTGCCTGCTATTGACGAAGCACCGACAGTATCAACCGTTGTTGATGCCACGACTTCTTTGACCGAGTTGCAACAGCAAGGTTGTATTTTAATTGTGGATGATGAACCCATGATCCGTCAATTGGCTAGTATGATTATCAAAAAAATGGGCTTTGATACCATTGAAGCCGTGGATGGTTTGGATGCAGTGGAGATTTTCACCGAACAACACCCTAAGGTTATTGCGATATTGCTCGATATGACCATGCCGCGCATGGGCGGGGAAGAAGCCTTTGCTGCCTTGCGGGAAATCAATCCAAGTATACCAATTATTTTATCATCAGGTTACGATGAACACACGGCAACATCGCGGCTTGTTGATCGATCATTAACAGGTTTTATTCAAAAACCCTATGCGATCAAACAACTGCAAAAAATTATCACTAAAATTGTAGCTTCTGCGCCTAGCAATACTTGAAAATACTACCATTCATTCAGGGAATTGCTGCAATATACCAGCTATTGTATGCTTGGATGTTGCGCCATGAATCTTTTTATTTGGGGGTGTTGGCCGTTATTATTGGTGTGTTGGCAGGCTATGGCGCGTTGGCAGTGCGTCTTGGCATTGAAGTGGTGAGTGAATGGTGGGTGCATGCCCCCACATGGTCGGCAGCGATTCATGCAACGCCGTGGTATGTTTATATTTTCGCCCCTGTTTGTGGTGGTTTGTTGGTAGGTTTAATCAATAAATATATTTTACCCGCCAACGAGGCGAAGGTGATCCCTGGGGTTATTGAAGCATTATCGGAACGTGGTGGTTATTTAAGCCCAAGAAAGTCTATCGGTGAATTCGCTAGCAATATGATTTCTGTGGGCAGTGGTGCGAGCATGGGGCGTGAAGCACCAACAGTGGCTTTAGGGGCTGCACTTGCCTCCCATGTTTCTTCGTTGCTCAAGCTTGATGAAAAACAAATGCGCACCATGGTGGGTTGCGGTGTTGCCGCTGGCATTGCATCATCGTTCAATGCACCAATTGCTGGGGTTATGTTTGCCCTTGAAGTGATCCTTGTTGATTATGCAGTGACAACCTTTACCCCCATTGTATTGGCATCGGTGATAGGCACGGTTATTTCACGCTCCTACTTTGGCAGTATGCCTGCTTTTACCATTCCTGATTTCCGCTTGGTATCATCGTGGGAAGTGCCGCTTTATATGTTGCTGGGTGTTTTTTGCGGGCTTATTTCTGCCGTGATTATTCGCACCATGCCGCATGCAAGACAAAAGTTTTCCGAGTATGTAAGCAATCCATTGTTCCGTCCTGCAACAGCAGGATTGATTTTAGGTGGATGTGCTTTGTTGATCCCTGAAATCATGTCAATTGGTTATGGTACATTGGATGCGGTATTGACCGAGCAACCCAATATGCATTTGCTGGGTATCAGTACACCGTTGGTATTATTTCTTGCGGTGTTATTTCTTGCCAAGGCAGTTACCAGCACGGTATGCATGGCAGGTGGTTTTGGTGGTGGTATGATTGGTCCATCGTTATTTATTGGGGTGACAGCAGGGGGCTTTTTTGGCGTGGTGGTGCATTTTTTATTCCCGACGATCACCGAAACTTATGGCGCTTACGCACTCGTTGCCGCAGGGGCGATGCTTGCTGCCATGTTGCAAGCCCCCATCAGCAGTATCTTGATGATATTTGAACTCTCAGGCAATTATGAAATCATGATGCCGTTGATGGCAGCCTGCGTGATTGCAGCCCTCACCAAGCGGGCTTTTGGTGCGCAATCGGTACTCACAGAACCATTAGAGGCAAAGGGCTTAGAACCCAATTGGGGGCTTGAGCGTTCGTGGATGCGGGCCGTGCCGATCAGCCGTATTCCACGCCGTCAAATTCCTGCGGTTGCTGCCAATGCATCGTTGGCATCATTAAAAAAAGCGTATGTTGATTCAGGCAAGGGTTGTGTTCAAGTTATTGATAGTAAAGGGATAATGATCGGCATCGTGACCTTTGTTGACCTGCAACACTGGCTATTGGATGCAACACTGGATCAAATCGTGGTAGCGGCCGAGGTGGCAAACCGCAATGTGATTAGTGTGGCTGAAGATGATAGTTTATTGGATGCTATTCGTATTTTAGACCGTGAAAGTTTTGAGCAAATGCCAGTGATGTCGGCAAGCGAAGAAGGAAAAATGCTAGGGATTTTATCGCGCAATGCTGTTTTTTCGACCTACCATAAATTAATCGTCAAGCATGGCGAATAAATGGGTTTAAATAGCGAACAACAACGTGCAGCGACAGCACCAGCAGGGCCTCAACTTATTTTAGCAGGGGCAGGCACGGGGAAAACACGCACTATTGTACACCGCATAGGGCATCTTATTGCCGAATGCGGGGTTGTACCTCATCGTATCTTGGCTGTTACTTTTACCAACAAATCAGCGACAGAATTAAAAGAACGGCTGAATGCCATGATTGGTGATGATGCAGGCGGTGTGGTTTCTGGTACATTTCATTCCATTTCATTGCGTTTTTTGCGTCGTTATGCCGACAGTGTCGGCTACCCACGCAGCTTTCAGATTATTGATAGCGACGATCAACGCACCTTAATTAAACGCCTGCTTAAAGTGCAAAACATTGACCCTAAAGCCTTGCACCATTCGCAATTATTGCATTGGATTGAACATTGCAAACATGCTAGCAATATGCCTGAAGATGTAGCGATTGATTTTGATTCACCCATTCCATTGCAGCCTTTGTATGCCTTGTACCAACAGCAACTCAAACAGTTAGAACGCATGGATTTTTCTGATTTGTTGGTTCATTGTGTTCGTTTGTTGCGTGCTGATGGTGTCATTGCCAAAAGCATGCGCCGTCGTTTTGATCATGTGCTGGTCGATGAATACCAAGATACTAACCCTGTGCAGCATGCATGGCTTTCGCTGTTGTGCCAAGACCATCGAAACTTAACCGTGGTGGGTGATGACGATCAAAGCATTTATGGCTGGCGTGGTGCAGATGTGCGCCATATTTTAGATTTTCACCATCAATGGTCGGATGCAGGGGTGTATTGTTTGGAGCAAAACTACCGCTCGGGCGAAGGCGTTTTGCGTCTAGCCAATGCCATTATCAGCCAAGGTATTAACCGTCACGCGAAAGCACTTCGTGCGACACGCGGCGCAGGAACGCTACCAAGCTGGCAAGTATGCCACGATGAATACGATGAAGCGCGGCGTATCGCTGATTTTTTTAGCGAGCGGCATCACACAGGCGTACCGTGGTCAGAGATGGCAGTGTTGTACCGCTCAAACCATCAGTCCCTACCATTAGAGCGGGTGTTTCGAGAACTGTCCGTGCCTTACCATATCAATGGTGGCATGAGTTTTTTTGAGCGTATGGAAGTGAAAGATGCCTTGTGTTTTTGGTCGCTGATCAACGGTTGTGCTGATGGTATGCACTTGATGCGTATCGTCAATAAACCGAAGCGTGGCATTGGCGAAAAAACGCTAGAAAAAATTCAATCGCTGTGGCTGGATTCAGGTGTACGGGTATCAGATTGGTTAGATCTCTTGGTTGATCAAGCAAGTATTCCGAGTGTGGCTAAAAAACTGTACCCTTTGGCCGTCATCGTATCGAATGTTCGCAGCCACATGAATGAACATCAGGCAGATGATCGTGGTTTGTTTGCCATCTTAGAACAAATTGGTTATTTTCAGTATTTAGCGACCTTAGGTGAGCTAGAAGCTGCCTCGCGCACCGAAAACCTACAAACCTTGCGGGCGCATATTGAAATGCAGTTGATGCAAGGTTTTAGTCCGATTGAAATTTTAGACCTTGCAGCATTGTTGCAAAGCGGTGATGAAGTCGTTGACGACGATGAAGAAACCTTACAAGTGCAATTGATGAGTCTGCACCGTGCCAAAGGTTTAGAATTCAACAGCGTGGTTGTATGCGGCGTAGAAGAAGGACTCTTGCCGCATCAGCGGTCATTGCGTGACGGTGATGAAGGCTTGGCAGAAGAACGACGCTTGCTTTATGTCGGCGTAACGCGGGCGAGGGATGATTTGTTGTTAACATCAGCAAGCACACGCCGCGTTTTTGGTGACACCCAACACCCTCAACCCAGCCGTTTTATTCGTGACTTAAACAAAGACATCATCGCCAGCACTTGGCAATCACACACGGTGGTGATGCCAACGGTAGATCCCCCCGCTGGAGAAATATGTGTGGCTTGCCATGTGATTCACCCCAGCTTTGGTGAAGGTGTGGTACTCGCCATCGAAGGCGAAGGCGCAGCACGCAGGGTGAGTGTGAAATTTCATCAGCGTGGTTTGCGTCATTTGATGCTTAAATATGCTCAACTTAGCATTGTTGAAGATTTATATTTTTAACACCTAAATGATGAAATTGGCTGAATATGATAGTTTCAGTTGCCGAAAGGCTGCCCCCTTCATATAGTTCCCCTTATGCCATTAAGCGAAGAAGAAATACTCCGTGTTTATCAGCACTTAAACCGTGTGTTTAAAGAAGATTTGCATATATCCCGACCATTGGTGCAAATGTTGCGCAATCAAGACGGTATGAAAGCGGCGAGTGAACAAGCGTTTTTAACGGCAGGTCACATGCTTGCCAGTCATCAACCCAGCAGTGCTTTGGGTTTTCTTGAGGTTTGTCGTCAAGCAGGGCATCCGCCTGAAGATGAAGTCAATTCACTGATGGTTATTGCTGAATTAACGGGCGAAGTCTCCGAAACAGCGCAAGGGCGTTTATTTCCTTTAATTGAAGAACTATCTGACAGTGAAGGCTTGGCTTTTCTTCAGCAGGGGCGATTACAAGCATTTGATGCTGGCAATAACGTACTGACACAAAATGAGGTCAGTGATAGTTTTTATCTTATTCTTGATGGTAGCATTCATATTCACATGCAAACAGGTGAGCAACATATCACCTTGACCAAACTGGCAGCGGGTAATTTTTTTGGTGAATTTGCGAGTATTTATCATCTACCACGTTCAGCAACGGCAACTGCGATTACGGATGCTTTGTTATTAGAGTTGTCCGCGAATGATATTCAAAAATTGATTGAAACATCCCCCTTTGCTGGCGAATATTTAGTTAACATTGTGAAACGGCGGATGATTCATTCCATGTCACGCAGCCACCCTGCTTTGGCTCGCATTGCGCCGATTGATCGTGATTGGTTAGCAGAGAAAGCTATCATTATTGAGTTTGCGAAAAATCTAAACCTTGCAAAAAACCCGATACCTGTGGGCTACTATGCGATTGTTTTTATCGGTCGTTTGATAGCACAAGATGCCTCTGTCACGCTTGATGTTCATGCTATGTTTGGTGGTGAAGGACAAGCGTTTACCCCTTTGACGGTGGTTGAACGTAGCTTTGTCTATTGTATCCCTGAAGAAGTATTCACTTCTTTTCGCAATGCTTATGCAGAGTTTAATGATTGGGTGGTGGCTTGGTTGATTGATGAGGAAGAATGAGTTAGCCCTTTCGCCCAAATAAATGATCTAATTCATGGAGCGATAAACGCACATAGGTGGGTCGGCCATGGTTGCACTGGGCAATGTTAGGGGTGCTTTCCATTTGGCGTAGCAACTGGGTTTGCTCTTGGGTGGTCAATGTACAGCCTGCTTTTAACGATGTTTTGCAAGCACGATTGCCCAGCCAACGCTCAAGCACCCGCCCCATGCCGCTTTCACCCGCTTCAGCTTCTGTGCCAATCAGTCGGCAGGACGCAACCAGTTCTTCCACCAGCAGCAAGGGCGATTCATCTTGCAGCAATGCTGGAATACTGTGAATGGTGAAATCATCACCATCAGCATCAATAGCTACGCCAAAAACCTGCAACTCATGGTGTTGTTCGTGCAGCCAAGCCGTGGTGTGGCTATCAGGTTGCCATGAGATGGGTAATAACAAGCGTTGGGGCATTACGCGCCCTTCGCTCATCTGTTTTTTCATCCGTTCATAGTTGATCCGTTCATGGGCTGCATGTTGATCAATCAACACCATGCCATCATCGCTTTGGGCGACAATATAACGCTGATGAAGCTGCCCCAACACCTGCCCTAATTGTAAAGTGTTAAGTGGTGGTGACGTAGCAACGTTATTGTTGGGTGTAGTATTGCATTCTTGTACTTCGCTTGAAGGAAACAAGGGGCCTTGTGCCATATTGTTATAAGTTATTGGCTTGTTTGGCTGTGTTGGTGGTATTGGTGGTATTGCAACTCGCCCCGTAAATGCTTGGATGGTTTGTGTACCCGTACGTGCTGCCACTTGTTGCCCATGCGTTGCTAATGCTACCCGAACACATGCCACCAGTGCAGCGCGTACGCTTTGAGGGGCTTTGAACCGTACTTCTCGTTTTGATGGATGCACGTTGACATCCACATCAGCAGGGTCAATTTCACAGTAAACCACGGCCAACGGGTAGCGATCATGAAACATGACATCACGGTAAGCCGCGCGCAAGGCACTGACCAGCGGACGATCTCGAATAACACGACCATTGACCAAAAAAACCATGCGACTGCTATCACGATGGTGGTAGGTGGGGAGGCCAAGAAAGGCATCAATAATTATCCCTTCATGCTCAATATGTTGCATGATGGCATTGTTGATAAATTCTTCGCCCATGATCGCTTTTACCCGTGAAGCGCGATCCGTCGCGGCAAAGTCCAATCGTTTCCGTCCGTCTATATCCAACCGTAACGCTACCGAATGTTTTGCCAGAGCAAGACCGCGCACCACCTCAATAATAGCTGCTTCTTCGGTTTTATTGGTGCGCATAAAACGCAATCGAGCGGGTGTGTTGAGAAACAAATCACGCACTTCAATGCGCGTGCCTTGCCGCCATGACGCAGGCGCAGTTTCTGTTTCACCGCGTTGATTGACGGTGATTTCAATGCCTTCATCGCCATCTTGGGGTGCAGTATGCATACGAAAACGTGAGACTGAGGCAATTGATGGCAACGCCTCACCACGAAAACCATGACTGGCAATGGCGTGTAGGTCTTCAACACTGCTGATTTTACTGGTGGCATGGCGTTTTAATGCCATCGCCGCATCAATAATCGACATACCACAACCATTATCATCAATATCAATGCATTGTTTACCGGCTTGCTCAATACGCAGGTGAATACGATTTGCGCCAGCATCCATACTATTTTCAATCAATTCTTTGATCGCAGCAGCAGGGCGTTCGACCACTTCACCAGCAGCAATTTGATTGGCAACCATGGGGGGCAATAAATGAATACATTGCATCAGCGATTATCCTTGGCGTAAGCTTCAGCTTGCCAGCCTAAACGGGCAGCCAAGCCACTACTGCGCTGAAGTTTTCGCTCCACCATCGCTGTTAATACCGCAGGTGTAGCATAGAGCATGAAGTGTTGGCGTGCGCGGGTGATTGCCGTATACAATAACTCTCTGCCAAGCAAGGGGTTTTCTGTATCGTCAGGCAACACCAAGACCACGCGATTAAATTCCGAGCCTTGGGCTTTATGCACGGTGATTGCCCATGCTGGTATGTAGGCAGGCAACGAAAGCAGTGGAAGTATTCGTATGCCACCATCAAGCTGATGAAAATGTGCTTGCATATCGCCACTTGCATCATCGCGCCAGATTAATCCTACATCGCCATTAAACAACCCCAACCCTGCATGATTGACGGTAATCATCATCAACATGCCATGTACTCCTTGCACAAGCCCCTGCGCCCGCAGCGATGCTGCAATCCGATGGTTGATTCCTGCTACACCATACGATCCTTTTTTGATGGCGCACAATACACGAAACGATGCCAACGCATGCAGTGTTTCGGCAGCCGTTGGGCTATAACATTCAGCAAAGTGCTTAGCCGCTTGCGCTATTAGATCTGACGTTTCGTGCTGCCATGCAATACCGCTAGAAAATTGCTCAAAACAAGTGCATGCAGCAGTAGCATCACCTGCATTGGTTGCCGCTGCCAAACAAGCAATGCCACTACCTAATGAAAAACGGTAGCTGGTGGTTAATAAAGCAATGGCATCGCCAATAGGGGGGATTGTATCCATGCGTTTTCTCGGTTTTCCCTGTGCCAATGCTGTCAGCCAGTCATGGGTGGTTTTACTGTGGTTAATCGTTGTGCCATGCCCTGTCATATCGCCCAACACACTGCCTGCTTCAACAGATGCGAGTTGATCACGATCACCCAGTAATATAAGACGGGCATGGCGGGGTAATGCGTCAACAATGCGTGCCATCAACGGTAAATCAATCATAGAGGCTTCATCAATGATCAAACAATCCAACGATAATAGATGATCCACATGGTAGCGGTAGCTGCGACCATCAAAGCCCAATAAGCGATGAATAGTGCATGCCTCCGTGGGGATTAACGCTCCCACGGAGGCATCGACATGCAGATCACCACGCTTTTCGCCAATGGCTTCCATCATCCGTGCTGCGGCTTTGCCTGTGGGGGCAGCAAGCCTGATATGCATGGTGGGTTGTTGCATCAATAATACTGCCAGTAGTTTAACCAACGACGTGGTTTTTCCTGTTCCGGGGGCACCTGAAATAACAGTGAACGATGAACTTGCTGCCAAAGCAACCGCTTGTGCTTGCTCGCCTGTTAACTGCGTATCAAAAATACGCAGCAGCGCATCATGGAGTGTTTGAGGGTCGAAACTTATCGGTGTTTTAAGGCGTGATGCAATGGCATCAACAAGCCGCGATTCATCGGTATAAAAGCGATGAAGGTAGAGTAAGTCACCGCACAATACCATGGGTGCGTAGCCTGTTGGTTCGGTGATACAAATATTTTCTTGCAGTGCCTGCTTCCATGCAGCCAGCAATGGCGCGAATACCTCACCATCAGGCGTATCAAACCACGGCTGATTGCTTTTTTCTGCCATATTCAAACATACATGCCCCTGTTGGTTGCTCAAACTTAGCCAAGCTGCGGTGCGCGGCACAATCGCATCTATCGCTTGACCGCTTTGTTGGGCTATAAAACGTGCAAAAGCACGGCTTAGTGGGGGCAAGGTATGCATGCAGTGATTATTCCACGGTAACGGATTTGGCTAGGTTTCTGGGTTGATCAACATCTGTTCCGCGCAATACAGCAACATGGTAAGATAGTAATTGCAGTGGAATGGTAAACACCACAGGGGCTAAGTCAGCAGGTTTAACACCAATATCCAGTATGGTCACTTGATCGTCACAAGGCATTGATTGATGATTGCTAAAGACATACAAGCGACCACCACGCGCTTTAACTTCGGCTAAGTTAGATTTTATTTTTTCTAATAATGCATCATCGGGCATCACTGCAATCACTGACATATTTTCATCAACCAACGCCAAAGGCCCATGTTTTAATTCACCTGCGGCATAAGCTTCGGCATGAATATAGGATATTTCTTTAAGCTTCAGCGCACCTTCCATGGCGACAGGGTAGCCTGTGCCTCGACCCAAAAACAAGGCATGATCTTTGTCGGCAATATCACTGGCTAATGCTTGAATGGCAGGGTCATGTTGCAACGCTATTTTTACCTTGGCGGGGAGATTACGCAATTGCTCAACCAACAAGGATTCACGCGCAGCGTCCAACGAAAAGCGTCGTCCTATCACAATCACCAGCAGCATCAATGCCACCAGTTGCGTGGTAAATGCTTTGGTCGATGCGACACCAACTTCAGGACCTGCACGGGTCATCAATACACCATCCGCATCACGCACCATGGAACTTTCTGGCACATTGCAGACGGCAAGGGTAGCAGTGTAACCCATTGTTTTAGCATTGCGCAATACAGCCAATGTATCGGCAGTTTCACCCGATTGTGAAATTACAATCAATAATGTTCCATCAGCAATAACAGGGTGGCGGTAGCGCAATTCACTGGCAATTTCAACACGGCAAGCAACGCCACCGATTTCTTCAAACCAATAGCGTGCGGTTAGCCCTGCATGGTAGCTGGTGCCACAAGCAGCAATATGAATTTGTTTGATGCCATCCAATAAAGTTGCAGCTTGCGGGCCAAGGATTTCATCAAGCACATGATCATGCATCAATCGCCCTTCGCAGGTGTCGGCAATCACTTTGGGTTGCTCATAAATTTCTTTGAGCATAAAATGACGGTATTCGCCTTTGCCAACCGTTTCAGGATTCAAGGTGGATATAACTTCAGGGCGAATAACTTTTTTTTCCTTGCTGTTCATGATGCTTACCGCATTGTACTGTAAGGCGGCAATATCACCTTCTTCTAAATAAATAAAACGGTTAGTGACGGGTAGTAAAGCAAGGATGTCAGAAGCAATATAATAGGCATCATCAGCCACACCGATGACCAAAGGACTTCCTTCGCGGGCAACCACCATGGTGTCAGGTTCGCTGGCATGAATGACTGCTAAGGCATACGAGCCTTGCAGTGCTGCCACGCTGCGTTGAACAATGCTTAGTAATGTTCCGCCCTGTGCAGATTCATCGTGCAATAAATGAGCAATCACCTCTGAATCAGTTTGCGATTCAAAATGATGGGCAGTTTGCCCTTGTCTTAATACATCGTGGTTTTCAATAATGCCATTATGCACCAACGAAAAAGACTCACACAAATGCGGGTGGGCATTTTTTTCGGCAGGCACACCATGGGTTGCCCAACGGGTATGACCAATACCAATGGTGCCATCACAAGGCTGCCCCACCAAACGTTTGCGTAAATTAATCAACTTTCCCATGGCACGGGTGCGTTGCATGCCTGTGTTGGGGGCAATGCAAGCAATACCTGCTGAATCATAACCACGGTACTCTAATCGAGATAATCCATCAAGTAAGACAGAAGCAATGTTTTTTCGCGCAACTGCGCCAACAATTCCACACATAATAACAATTCCTTTAGCAACAAGGTAATGATAACAAACACAAAAAATGCGCCGTTTTAATCAAACGGCGCACACATCAAGCACGAAGGTTTTAAGTTGATCGCTGCCTAAGATACCAAACAACGACAATAAGTTTTCAAAAGCTAAGAGCCATGCCTACAATAGCAAGAAACCGTGACTTTAATCACGTATCGGCGTGTGTGTTAACGACCATGCATGGGTGCTAATAGCATGCCGTTTCAAACAAAGGGCAGCATGGTTCATGGTTGCGCCTGTGGTGATAATATCATCGACCAACCAAATTCGTCGATAGTGCTTTGTCAGGGGTAAGTACTGGGGGTCAAGGGTAAATGCTGCGCGCATATTTTTTTGCCGCTCGTCGGCATGAAGACTGGATTGTCGTATTTGTCTGCCGACCCTGCGCAGCAGTCGCCATTGCCAATCACAACGGTATTGGGCTGCAAGATAGCGACAACAATCGGCAGCATGATGCAGCCCTGATTGCCGCATGCGAGACAAAGGCATGGGAATCGGTAGCAATAAATCATCCGTATGAATCACGTCTTGCATGGCAGGTGTCGCAGTATCCAATAGCCAATGAATGGCAGCATCATGACCTTCGCGTTTCCATTGCAATAAGGCATCCCTTACTGCCCCCTTGTATTGGTAGAGACTGAAGCTTGAAAGGTAAGCGGGTGCTTGCTGCAAACAAGTACCACAAGGTCCACCCCCTAAAGCTTCGGGCAATACACGACCACAACGCTGGCAATGATGGGGCGACCATGGGGAGATATGAGATAAACAATGACCACAACAGCCGTGATCTGTGGTGGGCAAGCGTTGATTGCAAAACAGACAACAGGCAGGAAAGACCCATGATGGGATGTTTTTCCAGTTTATTGTCATTGTGGATTGTCGATGGTTGACAGCATGCCCATGGCTGCAAGCATGCCTTGCATGGGCTTCGCAGACAACAATATTCCCTCATGGTGGCATGAAATTTCATCTGATCGTCGTCGTCGATTATTGGCATCAACGCAAGACGGGCAGGTCATTACCGTTAACGGTCGCCGTTTATGCAATTTCGCTAGCAATGATTACCTTGGTTTACGCAATCACCCCATGGTTGTTGCTGCTGCTATCACTGCCTTGCAAAGCCATGGACTAGGCAGTGGTGGTTCACGTTATATCAGTGGTGATGATGCGTTGTTTCATGCCATGGAACAAGCATTGGCGAAGTGGAAGGGTGCTGAAGCTTGTTTGCTGGTTGGCTCTGGTATGCTGGCTAACATTGGCGTATTGCAAGCCTTGGCAACACGCCATAGCGATGTTTTTTCCGATCGTTTGAATCATGCTTCGTTGATTGATGGTTGCCGCTTATCGGGCGCAAAACTTCATCGTTATCCGCACCGAGATCTTACCGCGCTGGAGAATATGCTGAAAAAAAGCAGCCGTGATCAACGCATCATTGTTTCGGACGGTGTCTTTAGCATGGATGGTGATGAAGCAGATACAGCAGCATTAATCAAGCTCACTGAAGCATACGATGCATGGCTTGTTTTTGATGATGCCCACGGCAATGGTTGCATTGGCAACCGTGGTGCTGGTTTAACTGCTGAGTCAGGCATATGCGGTCATCCTCGCTTGATTGAAACGGGTACGTTCGGCAAAGCCTTCGGGGGTTATGGTGCTTTTATAGTGGCTTCATCGGCAATCATTGAAGGGTTAACCCAGCGCATGCGGACGATGATTTATAGCACCGCCTTACCGCCAGCCATGATTGCAGCGATGCAAGTATCGTTGCCTTTGTTGCAAAAAGATCAACTTCGTCAACGATTGCATGGTAATATTGATTATTTTTTACAGTGCTGCCAAGACTTGCCTTTATTGTCTTCTCGCACGCCAATTCAGCCATTGATGATGGGTGACGATAGCGCAGCGATGCAAGCTGCCAAGGCATTGCATGATGCAGGATTTTTTATTCCTGCTATCCGCCCGCCGACGGTGGCAAAAGGAACAGCAAGATTGCGAATCACGCTATCAGCCAATCATACGCATGCACAAATTAACACCTTGAGTGAGGTCTTGCATTCATGATGAAACCAGCATTGGTATTGATTCATGGCTGGGGACAAAGCGCGCAATGTTGGCAGTCATTGCATGCTACTGATGCAATAACCTTGTCATTACCGGGACATGATGACGCTGCTTCTGTCCCTCCCAGTGATTGGGTTGATGCATTGTTGGCACAATTACCGAATACTGCTGTTTGTTTGGTGGGATGGTCGCTAGGTGGGCAAATAGCAATGCAAATGGCATTGCGCATGCCTGCGCGTGTTCATTCATTGGTGTTGCTAGCCACAACCCCGTGTTTCATGCAGCGCGATGATTGGTCACATGGGGTAAGTGCGATTGCCTTGCATGGCTATCAACAAGGCATCATCCGTGACCATCATAAACTTTTGCGGCGTTTTCGTGCATTGATGGTAAAGGGTGGTAAGTCCCTACCATCTATACCACCCAACACAGCAACAACACAAGGTTTATCCGCTGGATTAGATTTATTAAAAACTTGGGATGTTCGCCATCAATTAACGGATATATCATGCCCTGTTTGGTTATTGCATGGCAACCATGATGCCGTAGTGCCGCCAGCCGCAGGATCTTTTTTAGTGACGCATCTGCCTCACGTTCAATCTTCAATCATCACAGATGGCTGTCATGCACTACCATGGACGGATGCACAAAACATTCGCACGATGATTGATCAAGCAAGGAATCAATGATGAAACTTCATGCTAAACATATCCGCCGCACCATGTATTGGCTGATTCAGTCATTGGTTTATATTGCAGCTTGTGTGACGGCGTTGGTGTTGTTTTATGTGCTGCTAATTGTTAGTGAATCTGCATGGTATGCAATCACAGCTCATCCTGTTTCAGTATGGGCGATGGTGTTGGCAACATTTATTACCTCGTTATTATTTTTACCGATTGTTCATCTGTTGCAGCGATGGGTTGACAAACTTTTTTACCGTCAACGCATCAACACCCTGCAAGCTATTCGTGACCTTGGTGCAGGCGATTTAGCCCGATTACCCGCAGAAAGTATTGAAATCACATTGCTGCAACGCATGGCTGATATTATTGGTCGTGAACCCATTGTACTCAATGAAGGCGCGCGCCAGTTTTGTTACCCCAATAATGCCCCTGCCCCCACCCAAGAGCATGATGAAGATCCTGTCTATGAATTAACCCTTAGCATGGAATACCATCAAACCCATGCCAGCTTGCATGTGGGTGCACGCCGTGATGGCTGGCCTGTCGATCATCAAGAAATGGAAAATTTAAATAGCATTGTACGTTTTGCCAGCATGAGTTTGGAGCATGCACGGTTAACTTGCCAACAGGTGCAAGAAGCGCGGTTGGATTCGCTGGTGCGTATCACCACGCAATTGCATTCGCATGACCTTAAAAATCGTTTGCATGACCTTTCTTTTTTAGCGCATCACATGCAATCAGGAAAATTGGATGAAGAAGAAACACATCGCATGGTAGCTGCCATTCGCAAGGTGGTTTCACGTATGCAATCGGTGATGCAACGCATGGCAGACCCTAATGCACCCATTCAACCGCGTTTAAAGGCGCATAATATCAATGATTTGGTGCAAACTATTATTGATAATCATTTATGGCCAGAAGGCATTGATGTAGCATGTCAGTATGATGAAACTGCCATGAGTATGGTTGATGCTGATATGGTTGAGTCGGTGATGAATAATTTGTTTGATAATGCGGTTGCTGCGATGGATCAACAGGGAAAATTATATGTTAGCACCATGATTATGGATCAACATTGTATTGAGATCAGTGTCTGTGACCAAGGTTGCGGCATTGATGCGGTATTTTTAAAACACCATTTGTTTCAATTGTTTTCTACCAACAAAGAAAGTGGTTTGGGTGTTGGTTTATACTTGAGTGAGCGTATGATTGTTGCCCATGGTGGTCAATTGCGTGCAGAAAGTGCAGGAAAGGGGAAAGGTTCCACCTTCATCATTCGTCTTCCTTTATGGCAGCATGGGGCGTGAGATTATAATAACCTCTTTAGCGAACACAGGAGTCTAACCATGCCTTTTCATCGTACGGTTCTTATTGTTGATGACAATGAAATTAATCGCCTCAATCTACGGTTGTTGTTAAAAAGCCAATACCAAGTGATTGAAGCAGGTGATGTGGTAACGGCTGATGAGGCTTTATCTTCGCATCGTGTGGATTTATTGGTGCTTGATCTTGCCTTGCCGCCTGAACCTGATAACCCGCAAATTGGTATGGCTTATTTGCAGCGTTTGCAGCAAGATAGCCCTGAAACACCTGTGGTGGTGATTACAGGGCATGATGAACGTGAACTGGCACAACAAGCGATGAACTTAGGGGCATCTGACTTTTTTGGCAAGCCTTTTAACCCTGATGAAGTGCATGAAGCGATTGATCGGGGAATCAGCCTTTTTAGCTCAAAACTGCGTGAGCAAGAGTTAAAGCATGCCTTACAAATTCATGTAAATCACCAACTGCTTGGCGAATCAGCAGCGATGCAAGCATTGCGACTACAGATTGCCAATATATCAGCTACGCCATCAAGTGTATTGATTCGAGGTGAAACAGGCAGTGGTAAAGAGCTGGTTGCCAATCAATTGCATTTGCAAAGCGGACGTTTTAAAGCACCCTTTATTGCCATTAATTGTGCTGCAATGAGCGAAGAGCATTTAGAAAATGAATTGTTTGGGCATGAGAAAGGGGCTTTCCCCAGTGCTGAAAAGCGCAAATTGGGTTGGTTTGAACGCGCCAGTGGCGGCACCTTGTTTTTGGACGAAATTTCCAGCCTTCCACGGGCGATTCAGGCAAAGTTATTGCGTGTGTTGGAGCATGGTGAATTTTCTCGGCTTGGTGGTGAATCAATGATTCGTTGTGATGTTCGTTTGTTTTGCTCCACCACCGAAGACCTTGAAGCCTTAGTGCGCGATCATGTGTTTCGTGATGATCTTTATTACCGCATTAACGTATTAGAAATCCATGTGCCGCCGCTGCGCAGTCATCTTGAAGATTTACCCCTGCTTTGTGAGGCTATTCGCTTGCGAAAAGCTGCCTTGTGCGGTCGCCAAGTTGAAGGTTTCTCTGATATTGTCATGGAGCAAATGGCACGTTACAGTTGGCCAGGTAATGTGCGCGAATTAGAAAATGTCATTGAACGGGCTGTGGTGTTAGCAAACAGTTCGATTGTCGAAACTTTACCTTCTTTGGATCATGCTGCCAATGCCTCATTAACCCACGATGCTTTGGAGCAATGGTTTAGTTTATTGCCAGATTCTGGTGTTCGTGCTGATAAAGCACTGGCTGAATTTGAAAAGAGGCTGTTGCAAGAGGCCTTGCAACGGAATCAACATATCAAGGCGAGGGCAGGGCGTTGGTTGGGTTTTGGTAATCGCTCTAAAGATAAAATGCGTTATTTATGTGATAAGTATGATTTATTGCCCGAAGGGGATAGCCATGGGTAAAACTTACGGCACTCTTTTTATGGCATTGTTTTGTATCATCAGTGGTGTGCATGATGCAATGGCAAAAGAAAGTGGCAAAGAATACCTTTATTTTAAAACCATGACCATTGCACCTTACCAAAATATGCGCGAGTTTTTTGATATGCCTGATCGCGCAGGGCAGTATGAAGTCAGTGTGTTATCGGATGCGATGACCCCTTTAACGCTGCATATTGTTCGCATGCAAGGCGATGAAGAAAAAACCATCAAAAAACAACGCAGTTACCACCTTGGTGATCATCATTTGCAATACCAGTTTCATAATCCTAAGGGGCTTTATGATTTAGCCGTTGAAGTCGCCAACTCAAACCCAACGATGAAAATTACGGTGTCTATTATTGTGGTTGAATCTCCCCCTAAAGTCATGTAATGTAAGCGTTTGATAAAATTTCTTGTTGTGAGTGTGAAAAATGTCTATTGAACTGAATCAGCGTTTAGCCTTAGATGCCATCAAGCAAGGTGATTATCATGGTGCTTCTGTGGCTTTTATGGCGTTGTTAAAATTAGAGCCCAGCAATATGGAGTTTTGCCTGATGGCAGCGGAGATGGCAGAAAAGGTAGAAGAGAAATCTTTAGCTGCAAAGTGTTATGCCCATGCGGCTCGTTTTTATGTAACTCAAAATAATATTGGTCAAGCTGTGGTGATGATGAAGCATTACCAAGCCATTCACCCGCACGAAAAACGTTTATGCCGCCAGCTTTTTCTATGTTGTAAAAACTGTAACCAAAATGATTCGCCTTGCTTCCCATTGTTGCCCACCAACGATAAAATACGTGTATCATTGCACAACCACGACCTTTTTTCATTGATCAGTGATCATGCATTTAATGATTTGTTGCCTTCGATTGAAATTAAATACTTTAAAGATGGCGATGTGATTGCGCAGGATGGTGAAAAGGCGGTGGCTCTTTATTTGGTTGCCAAAGGTGGGGTGTTACCACGCCTTATTGAACCTGAATCACAGCATGATTTATCCATTATTCATGCGGGCGGTATTTGTGGTGAAGTTCCTTTTATGACAGGCGGAGAAGAGCGCACGGCTGATTTGATTGCTGTTGGTGCAACCATACTGGCACTCATTCCTTACACTGCGATGGCAACATTGATCAAAACCTACCCCAAAGTACGCATTGCCTTGGACACCTTCTATCAAAAACATTTGCTGGAACGGCAGTTGGCTTGCACCTCATTTTTTGATATATTGCAAGAGGATGCACGTAAAAAAATCTGCAAAGAGCTTCATACCATTCACCTTAAGGCGGGTGATGTATTGTTTGTAGAAGATGCAACAACGCCGTTGGATGTTTTTATTGTGCGTTCGGGCTGGTTATCGGTCAATGTATTAATTGATGGTCAAGAAACACTGATCTACACGGCTAAAAATAGTCACGTACTGGGGGATACTGGGTTGCTTGCGAAAAAACGCTACTTTACGGTTCGAGCGATCTCTGATGTAGTTATCATGCATTGGTTAGAAGCTGACTACCAACGATGCTATAAACAGTGTGGGGTGTTGCGTGATCGTGTTGCTAATCGTATGCTGGCGTATCAAGAGGCGATCAATGAACTGCGTTTGGGTAATGACTCCATGTTTATTGAACCAACAATCCCTAAAACTTTTTTTATGCAATAATCTAACTTGCTTTACTTTGTATCCTTTTTATCCTCTGCGGCATGCGATTAAGCCGTTCCTTTCGAGAAAATCATGGCCAACATGAAATGCGTACCCACGGTCGCAAAAATGGTTTTGTTACCCAAGGGCAAGAACAACGTCTGGCTCATTGGTTGCCCAAGGTGGGGCTTCCTGCTGGAACACCGTTAGCTGATTGTGGCTTTAGTGCCACCTTGCCGGTGGTGATGGAAATTGGCTTTGGCAATGGCGATTTCTTGGTTCACTTGGCAACAACACAACCAACGTGGCAGTTATTAGGCATCGAGATTTATCTACCTGGTGTTGCCAAGGCGGTGGGGCGACTGGATGATGCGGGGATGCTGCTGCGTTGTCGCATTTCTCAAACGCCTGCACAGGTCGTGCTATCTGAGCAGGTATCTGCCGAACAATTGGATGGTATCTATATTAACCACCCTGATCCTTGGCCAAAAAAACGTCACCATAAACGCCGTTTGATTCAACAAGATTTTGCAGCGTTGATGGTGAGTAGGTTAAAAGCAGGCGGTTTTATTCGTCTGGCTACCGATAAACCTGATTTAGCACTGTGGATGCAAGGGATTCTTGATCAAACAGAAGGCTTGCAGAATGTGGCTGGTTTGGGCGGATTTATTGACCGCACAGATGATCGTCCTTTCACTAAATTTGAGCAGCGTGGTTTAAAAGAAGGACGTGGTAGCGAGTTCTTGAATTATATAAAACGCCCTGATTATGCATGAATAAAACATGGCAATATAAGCATCAGCAATGTAAAGTATTACAGCTTGCCACGCTGAAAGACAATTATACTTATATGGTGCTGCCTGATGGTGTGGATTCGGCATGGGTGATTGACCCTGCTGATGCAGCGACCGTCATTGCAGGGTGTACACCCATCCAGCGAACGGTCACGCATATTTGGAACACCCATCATCATTGGGATCATACCGATGGTAATGCAGCGTTGCAAAAAAAATACGGCTGTAGCATTCATGCCGCTAGCTGTGAGCAAACACGTATCCCCACCATGACGAATGGACTATCAGATTACGATCAATTCAATATTGATGGTTTAGCGGTGAATGTTTTGGCTGTTGCAGGTCATACCGATGGGCATTTGGCTTTTTTGATTGGTGATGCACTGTTTTGTGGCGATGTATTGTTTTCGGCAGGCTGCGGTCGTTTGTTTGAAGGAACACCAGCACAGATGTTGGCTTCATTGCAACGCTTAAACGCTCTTCCTGATACCACTATGGTTTATTGCGCCCATGAATACACGGCAATGAACCTACAGTTTGCCTTGGCTGTGGCTGATTCATTGGGCGATGATGGCTACCGTCAGCATTGCTTCATGCGTCAACAAGGCGTTGAAACCATGCGCCGCGATGGGCAGCCGAGTATCCCCGTCTTATTGGCAGAAGAACGATTGTTCAACCCTTTTTTGCAAGTGTGGCATGATGCTTTTCTAGCGAAATATGCGGTTGTTCACGCTACGGCATGTTCTCCGCTGGCGGTGTTTACGCATATGCGCGAGTGGCGCAATCATTTTATTCACCATGCTTAAAAGTAATGCGTGGTTATTGCCTGCGCCAGCCAAGGTCAACATGCATTTATGGGTCACGGGGGTGTTAGCTGATGGTCGCCACAGCTTGGATACCAGTTTTGCTTATGTTGATGTCTACGACACCCTTCATATTCAACCATGCGATACGGTGCAAGTGCGCTGTTCTAATGCTGCGCTTAGTGGTGAGCATAATATTGTTTACCGTGTATTGCAGGCCTTTCGTCAACACTGCCGTATTGATGCAGGGTTGGCAGTATACATTGACAAAAAAATCCCTGTGCAATCAGGGCTGGGCGGCGGTTCTTCTGATGCTGCAACAGCCTTGCTGGCAGCATGTAAAATATGGGGGGTTACGATCAGCCTTGATGATCTGATTGCTTTTGCTACCCCTTGGGGAGCAGATATTCCTTGTTTCTTGTTTGGTAAACCTAGCCATGCTTGTGGGGTTGGGGAGCAACTGCGAAATAACCCGAACCCTTTACCCAATCAACCATTATGCCTTGTGCGCCCTAGTAAGGGATTATCCACCCAAGCGGTGTTTGCGCAATTTGATTGCCATGATGCATTGACGAGTGAAACAATGCTCGCTAGCTTGCGCGCCGCTTCGTTGCAGGGTGGGTGTTTTGGAACAAATATGTTGGAATCTTCTGCATGTTCGTTATTGCCTGAACTGCGGCAGTTATTGCATGATTTGCGTCGTTTTTCTAATACGGCATGGATGAGTGGTAGCGGCTCTTGTTGCGTTTCATTATGCAACAATCAAGACGAAGTAAACCAACTAGCCGATCAAGTCTCTACACTTGATGGCGGATGCTGGACGCATATTGGACGTTTGTTGGGTGAGCATCCATTGTATCATCTGATTGCACAGCATGCATGTTTAAATAATGGGGCGTAGCCAAGTGGTAAGGCAACGGGTTTTGATCCCGTCATGCGCAGGTTCGAACCCTGCCGCCCCAGCCAACACATTCGGAGTGATTTTGTCGTTCTATGACCACCTTTTTTCCTCCGTTTATTCTTTGAATCCTATTTTTTTATTTTTATATCGTTCGGGAAGCCTATTGTATTCCCAAAGGAACACCCATGACCATTAGCCCGAAAATGCGTTTGTTTTCTGGTACTTCTAATCAACCGTTGACCACATCAATTGTTGAAAACATCGGAAAACCGATGGGAGAAATGAATATTCAGCGTTTTGCTGATGGTGAAATTTATTTGCAATACATGGAGTCTATCCGTGGTCTGGATGTTTTTTTCGTACAAAGCACTTGTAAACCTACCAATTCAAACTTGATGGAAGTATTGATTGCGATGGATGCGGCAAAACGTGCGTCAGCGCGCCATATTTGTGCCGTGATTCCTTATTTTGGTTATGCCAGACAAGATCGGAAATCTGCCAGTCGAACGCCTATTTCTGCCAAGTTAGTGGCTGATTTATTGCAAGCGGCTGGGGCAACACGGGTATTAACCATGGATTTGCATGCGACGCAAATTCAAGGGTTTTTTGACATCCCCGTGGACAATATTTTTGCTACATCATTGTTTGTTGAAGATATTCGGCGCATTAATGATGATGTTGAACGTGATGTGATGGTGGTCTCACCCGATGTCGGTGGCGTGGTTCGTTCTCGCGCTTTGGCAAAACCCTTGGGCGTGGATATTGGCATTGTCGATAAACGTCGCCCTGCGCCGAATGTTGCCAAAGTGATGAATATCGTCGGCGATGTACGTGATCGTCATTGCATCATGGTGGATGATATTGTTGATACCGCAGGCACGCTGTGCAATGCCGCTGAAGCCTTGATGGATCATGGTGCGTGCAAAGTCAGTGCTTATGTCACCCACGGGGTATTATCGGGTGCGGCGGTAGAAAACATTAATGCGTCGGCATTGCATGAGTTAGTGATCACCGACAGCATACAACAACCTAAAGCGGTCGTCGATTGCGATAAAATCCGTCAGCTTTCTATTGCACCGATGCTTGCTGATGCCATCGGTCGCATTTCTGTTGATCGTTCGATCAGTAGTTTGTATACTATTTAGGTGGAAGTTAAAAGCGAAGTGGCTCTGTAAGCTGGGTTTTGTACGCTTGCGCGTGGTGATCATTCCTCTAGGCTGATGGTCGCCCATCAGCTCAAGCAGCCTACCCGAAAACAAGCGCGAGCCGCGCTCCACGTTTCCCTATTTGGCCTTGCTGCGGATGGGGTTTACCCTGCCTCCATTCGTTACCCAGTGGAGCGGTGCGCTCTTACCACACCATTTCACCCTGACCGAGTGGTTATCAATACCTATCGGCGGTCTATTTTCTGTGGCACTTTCCTGAGATTGCTCCCACCAGACGTTATCTGGCATCCTGCCCTGTGCAGCCCAGACTTTCCTCGGTGGCAATCAATGCCAACGCGATCACCCAAGCCACTTCGCAGTGGCGCAGCATAAGAAGCTAGCATGGAATATCAACACCCATCTTTAGGTCAAGGGGATCATTGTGTGTCTCTCTACGGTGGGTGCTTGTTTTTCTCTTAACTCAACGGATAGTGCAATAATATGTGCATTGTCAGTGTCGAACAAATAATGTTGCCATGTGCGATTATCTGTCGTGTTTTTATCGCTATGTTGAATGTGGCTTAGGTCGCTCAAATCAAACGCAACACCTTGCAATGTTGTTGCAATTCCTTTGCCTATGGCTTTAATATAAGCCTCTTTCAACGTCCAGTATTGGTAAAAACACTGGTTCTTTTCTGCTTCTGTGGCTTGTTGTTCAACAGCATGGATTTCACTTTTTGCAAAAAACGAACGGATGATGCTCTGATACGATACCTTCCGATGGGTCGATTCAACATCGACACCAAGTTCACCCCCTTGACCAATAGCCATGACAATCAAATCATCGGTATGCGATAGATTATAATACCAACGAGGCGTTATACCTTGTTGGCAAAGGTAGGGCTTGCCATAAGTGTTGCGTTGACATACGAGTTTATCCATGGGGGAACCCGTGTAACGAGAAAGCAGTGTTTTTTCCATCGCTCGGGTGACAAGGTAGGTATGCTGGTGTTTGTCAAAATGAAAACGGTTTTTACGTTCGCGCTCATCGTGGCTTAATAGCGATTCATAGCGTGCTAACAACGCTGGTGCAGTAATATCAAGTGGCGAACATTGCCACAGCGCAATGGTATTCGGTGCAAGTTGGAGGGGTGTCATCGCTTGCGCATTAACCCCCATGCATTGATTGCCACCCACGCAACTTCAAGCACCATCAAGCCTATATTATGGTACAAGACAGCCAGCCACAGCAGCAACACGCCTCCGCACAGACTGATGATATAGGCATATTGGGTACGCTGCGGTGTTAATACCATGATGCTGTAGCCAATTAGTACCAGCAATGCCCCTGAAAGCCCCAACAACTGTTCAAGCATGGGGGGGTGAGATCGTTGCTTCTTTTAATAAATCTTGCCGCAGTTGTTGTTTGAAGGGCTCATCCAACAAGCCCCCTTCTACGGTGGTAACAAAAAATACATCCACTGCTTTTTCACCAAAGGTTGATACTGATGCGCCGCGAATGACCATCTTGGCAGCACTGATGATACCTGCCAACTTTGCCAACAAACCAGGGCGGTCTGCGGCGGTAACTTCAAACACGGTTTGCTGTGTTGAGGCTTGTGGCAGCAAACGCACGTTGGGAATGACCTGCTCCATCAGTACATGGTGTTTGTAATGACATCGCCGCACACTGCCAGAAAAACAGGGTTGCTCAATCATGCTGTTGATACGCTTTTTTAAACGCAATAAATCATCATCCATCAGTGCCACACCTTCACCACTGCGCACATAAAAAACATCCAGCACCCGTTTATTTGGCAGGGCAAAGGCTTGCGCACGAAGTACATCAAGGCAGCCCGAAGATAATACTTCTGCCAAGCTGGCAAACAAACCTTGTCGCTCATTGGCAACAATGGCAAATATGGCGATTTTTTGATCAAAGTGTGCATGCACGTATTGATGATTACCAGCCGCAGCTAGAGTACGCGATAATAGCAATAACTCTTCAGGTAAATAATGCATCAAAGCCCGATGAGGTAATTGCTGCAAGCATGTTTGTAACGATGCTTGTTCGCCTTTGCTGGCTAATTCTAAAGTTTGTGCGATGCGTCCATTGGCACGTTCACTGATACCATAGGTGAGGTCGTTTCCACGCAATAAATAATGGGCTGTTTCTCGGTAAAGGGTCATTAATAATCCCCCCTTCCAATCGTTCCACACGGTGGGTCCAACGGCAGTAATATCTGCCACGGTTAACAAAAACAAATAATTTAACCGCTCTTTATCAGAAACTTTTTGAGCAAATGATTGGATCACATCAGGCTCAGATAAATCAAAACGCTGCGAAGTGATTGCCATGACCAAGTGCATTTCCACCAACCATGCGACAAAACTTGCTTGCTCTTGGTGTAAGCCCAAGCTTAGACAATAATCATACGCCAGCGGCGCACCAACAAGTGAATGATCGCCTTCTTTTCCCTTGGCAATATCATGAAACAACAATGCCAGATACAATAATTCAGGGCGTTTTATTTGTCCTGCCACATCACCAGCCATGAGCAGCTTTAACGGTTGACCACGATGAAAAAATAAACGCGCCTCAGCAATGGCGCGCAAGGTGTGTTCATCGACGGTGTAAGCATGGTAGCGATTAAATTGCCCCAGCCCAACAGTATGTCGAAACAGCGGAACAAAACGCCCCAACACGCCCGTATCATTCATTTCACGCAAGACCGTGGCAACATTGCGTGGGTGACGAAGAATGGCTAAAAAAATGTTTTTCGCCTCTGGCTTGGCACGAAAATCATTGTCGATCAACATCACATCGGCACGAACCTGACGCAACGCCGTACTCGATAAACGTCGCCTGTCTTGCTGTGCCTCATGAAAAATCTCTAACAAACGAAGCGGGCGTTCTTTAAACACCCTTTCATGCTGAATACTGACCCGCTGTGCATGGAGAGAAAACCCATTATCCAATGGCCAAATGATTGAAAAGACTTTAGGCTGTAACTGTTCTTGAAAATGCATCATCAGCAGGTGTGATACGCGGGCAATGCGACCTGAATGGCGAAAAAAATCTTTCATGAATAATTCAACCATGGGGCGGTTGTTGTTGGCATCGTAACCCATGGCATCAGCAAGCATCGCTTGCATTTCAAAGCTAAGGCGATCGCTGCCTCTGCGACTTTGCAAATGCATAAACGTTCGGCAACGCCATAAAAAGTCTTGTGCAGTCAACAAATGGCTGCATTCGCGCTCTGAAATTGCGCCGCGACGTTGCAAACCTGCAATACTTTGTTCATCGTACCACGCTCTGGCAATCCAAAATACCGAATGAATATCGCGTAAGCCACCACGGTTTTCTTTGATGTCAGGTTCCATTAAAAAAGCAGTGTCACCATTTTTTTTATGGCGGGTGTGCATTTCTTCTAGTTTTTCTTCGATAAATGATTTTCGCCGCCGTTGAAAATAACGGCGTATCTTTTTTTCATACAGTCTAAACTGTTCGCCATTACCAGCCAACAAACGAGATTCTAAGGCGGCCGTTGCTGTATTTACATCTTCTTGCATGTGTTCGATGGTTTGTTTCAGGTTTCGCGTAGAAGCCCCCACCTTACCACCAGCATCCCACAAACTGCGCAAAAAAAGCGCGATTTCATTATCAAGGTCAGCATGGTCGCCTTTGGGTAATAAGATGGATACATCCCAGTCAGAACGCGGTGCAAGATCACCCCGTCCATAGCCGCCCACAGCGACGAGATCTGCCCGCAGGGCTGCATTTGGGGCAAGGTTTTGCCAAGCCTCAACAATCAATGCATCCACGCCTTGGGTCATTTGTTCAACGAGTGTTGCACCTGTAGCTTGCTGCTCAAAGGCGATAGTAATACGTTCATGCAGTGCGGTTACTTGTGTTTTAATGGTCATCATTTTCTCCGCTGCGTTGTTTGAGTGAGGCTAAAATATTGAGGGCATCCAAGGGACGAAGTTGATCGACATCCAGCGCTTCTAATTCATCAGCGAGGGCTTGCCACGGATGTTCGGCAAAGACTTCGGCAGATTCAGGGGAAGACGCAGGGTCAAACACCGATGGTTGTTTATGTTGGGTTTTATTTTGTGCGGCGATACTTTCTAATTCACGCAAGTGTTTTTTTGCGGCACGGATCACCTTAGGTGGCAAGCCTGCAAGCTGCGCCACAGCCACGCCATACGAACGATCAGCCGCTTGGTCAATTACTTTATGCAAAAACACCACGCGGTCTTGCCACTCACGCACCGTGACCGAAGCATTGAACACCGTGTTATGCTGCAAGGGTAAATCAGTTAATTCATGGTAATGGGTGGCAAATAAGGTCAGGACATGCGATGTGGTAAGCAGCGATTCAGCCACTGCACGGGCAATAGCAAGACCATCCCAAGTGCTGGTTCCACGCCCAATTTCATCAATAATAACCAAAGAACGTGGTTCTAATTGATTAAGAATCGTTGCCGTTTCCATCATTTCAACCATGAAGGTGGAACGACCACTCGCCAATTCATCGCCTGCGCCGACACGGGTGAAAATGCGATGGGTTAGTGGAATGCGTGCTTCGCTGGCAGCAATAAAACATCCCGTATGTGCCAGCCAAACAGCCCATGCAATTTGTCGCATATAGGTGGATTTACCGCCCATGTTAGGCCCTGTTAAGAGCATCATGCGTCGTGATTGCATGTCCATCTGGCAATCATTGGCAACAAAATTACCATCAATGCATTGCTCGACCAAAGGGTGACGCGCTTTGCCAAGCTGCAAGCCATCGCCGTCATGGATTTCTGGGCAAATATAATCATGCGCTACTGCCAGATAAGCAAAGCAACACAAGACATCGGTGCAGCCAACGGCATGGGCTGCGGCTTGAATCGGTGCTGCATGTTTGCCAATGCGATCACACAATTGTTCGATCAATGCTGCCTCACGGTGCAATGCTGCTTCTTTTGCCCCTAAAATTTCAGCTTCATAGCGGTGTAATTCATCGGTGATAAAACGCTCGGCATTAACCAGTGTTTGTTTGCGCACATAATCATGCGGAACATCCACGGCTTGGGCTTTGGATACTTCAATAAAATAACCAAATACTTTGTTGTATTTCACCCGCAGGTTGCCTAGCCCTGTGCGTTCTCGCTCGCTTGCTTCGTAATCTTTCAACCATGCATCAGCATCATCACTTAAGCTGCGTAAACGATCCAGTTCGGTATCAAAACCACGGCAAACAATACCTGCATCACGCAGTGTTGGCGGTGGTGTATTATTGATGGCTTGTTGCAACAAGCCTGCTAAATCATCCAACCCTTTCATGGATGCCGCCGCATGGTTAAGCAAAGGGTCGTTGCCTGCCAACCATTGTCGAAGCTCTGGCAACAGGTTTAAACTTTCTTTTAAGCCCAATAAATCACGTGGCGATGCACGGCGCAGCACAATGCGCGTTAATATGCGTTCTTGATCGCGCATATTGTGCAACAGTTCGCGCAGTGCATGATGGGTTTCATGCTGTTGCATCAAATAACGCACCGCATGTTGCCGTTCATGGATTGCCGAAATATCGCCCAAGGGGTGATCCAGCCATTCGCGCAATAAACGTGCGCCCATTGGGGAGCATGTTTGATCCAAGATGCGAATCAGACCACCCGCAGGATCACCATTCATGCCATGATGCAATTCTAAATTACGGCGTGAGCGGGCATCAATATGCATGCCCCGTGTTTGGGCATGAAAAACAGGAAGTTGGAGGTGTGCTAAATTGCATTTCTGGGTTTGTTCCAAGTATGCCAGCACCGCACCCAATGCCGCAACAATGCACCCATGCCCCGCGATGTTTAATGATTCCCAATCGGTCATGCCAAACCGTTTGACCAACTGTTCTTGTGCCACGCTTGAAGAAAACGACCAGTCGCCAGGATGCCAACAGCGGTAATCCCCTTGCACCGTAGCATTTTGAGGCAATAAAATTTCAGCAGGGTGCAACACGGCAAGGCGTTCTTCTAAGGTATGCTCACCATGCCCTTCTGCTAGTCGCCATTGCCCTGAAGCAAGATCAAGGGCAGCAAGCCCCCATGTTGTTTGATTGCGGTAAAGCGCCAGCAATGGCGCGGCACAATGTTGTTCTAGTAACGCTGATTCAGTAATCGTACCAGGGGTTACTACGCGCACTACTTCGCGGCGGACAGGCCCTTTGCTGCCATCAGGAGCTTCCATTTGTTCGCAAATCGCTACCCGCCGACCACTGGCGACCAAACGTGCAAGGTACCCTTCAGCCTGATGCCATGGCACACCTGCCATCGGAATATCATCGCCATTGCTTTTGCCGCGTTTGGTTAAAGCAATATCCAAGATGCGCGAACCTTCCACCGCATCGTCAAAAAACATCTCATAAAAATCACCCATGCGGTAAAACAATAAACAATCTGCATAATCTTGTTTGATCCGCAGGTATTGTTGCATCATCGGGGTGTGTTCAGGTTTATCACTCTTTTTTGCCATGAGCATAAGCTATGTGTAGAGAAAAGGAAATCTAGGCAGTTGTTAGCGAAAAATTATCATTGATTTCAGCCCAACTGCATAAGATCAGTTCGACCATGCAGGATCTGAAGCATCCATATCGGTGGAAGTAATAGCGCGAGAAACACCACCCCAAGACGGAATGGTGTATATTCTACGGCGATGGTTTGCTTCTGCGGAGTAAATGACAATTTGACCATTAGGTGACCATGCAGGCGATTCAATGCGGTTGCCCGTTGCTAAATAACGCAGGTTTTCACCATCAATATCAATCGTCGCAATAGCATATTGCCATTTTTTTTGTGAAATGAGTGCTATTTTATCTCCCCTTGGCGACCATGCTGGCGAAGTATTATAATTCCCTTTGATACTAACGCGAATCGGCTTGCCACCACTGATAGATTTTTTGTAAATTTGTGGCGAGCCACTGCGACTGCTAGCAAAAGCAATCCATTGACCATCAGGTGACCATGTTGGCGTGGTATCAATACCTTTACTGTACGTAAATTGCTGCCATTCTTTTTCTTTTATGTCATAAATAAAAATTTCAGGGTTGCCCGTGTACGATAAAGATGCCGCGATATAACGACCATCAGGTGAAAATTCAGGTGTGCTGTTTAAGCCTTTAAACCGCCCAAAAACATTCCGTTTGCCACTGCGAAGATCAAATATTTCTAGTTGAGGGCGATTACCAACATAGGTGTTTAATGCAACATTTCGCCCATCTGATGACCAATCAGGCGATAACAAAAGCGTAAAGTTATGCCCAACAGTTTGTAAATTATAACCATCTTGATCCATGTACATTAAATCAGAGTATGCACCGCTTTTGCGTACAAAAACCAAATGAGTATCAAAGTGACCGGGGATATCAAGAACCGATTGATAGGCAAAATTAGCCGATTGATGCCCTAACCGACGCAAGCCATGAATGGATGTTTGCAAGCTACGAACTCCTAAAATTTTGCGCTGCAAAACTTGGTACACCCGCAAGTCAATCCGCCAACCGTTGCCGCTGCGATTAAGCTTACCTACAATCAATATATCGGTGCCGATAGTACTCCAATCAGAATAATCAATCTTTTTAAATACGTCATTGGCAGAAGCTAAAAATGCCAAGGAATTCAAACCTTTGAATGATTGGCTAGAAACAAGGTCGTTACGAATAACATCTTGCACCAGTTTGGCTTCTTGCATGCGATCCGCTGGTGCATCAATCAGCACCGCTGCATGCAATGGTCTAAAATCACCTTGATAGATATCAAACTCTACAGCATAAGCTGTAGTGGCTCCCCACGTGAATAACATAAGTAAGCATAAAGTTGAACGAATAAATTGAGGTGTAATCATACCGCGCAGCTTACTTCTTTGATGCTATCTATCAAGTTGTTCTCGCATAGCCTCGCATCTTAAAAGGGAGGCCAATAAATATTTTAAATTGTATTTATGATTTGAATTTAGGGGCGTTGAAAGCACTTAGTGCGTAACATCAGCTAAATCATTAGTTTGCCACATTCATCACCAACCATGCTTAAAAAACAGGCAGGTTTAACCCTTCTGACCCTCTAACCGTTTAAAAACAATGCTTTATTATACTGGCATCATCCTTGCTTTACTGAATGAATTACACAAAACGTTGTCATTCTCACGAGGTACTACTATGCAGGTGAAAAAAAGACTGGTTATGATCGGCAATGGCATGGCAGGGGTGCGAGCGATTGAAGAAATTCTTGCTGCTAACCCTGATATGTTTGATATCACCATTATTGGTGCCGAAAAGTACCCCAACTACAATCGTATTATGCTCTCCCCCGTGTTAGCGGGCGATACTACCATTGATGATATTATTCTTAATGATGAGCAATGGTATGCTGATCACCATATCACCCTGCATTTGGGTACACGCATCAGCGAGATTCATCGTGGTCATAAAAAAGTCGTTACCGAAGATGGTTTAAAAATAGCTTACGACAAATTGATTATCGCCACAGGCTCTAATCCTTTTATCATTCCTATCCCAGGGCATGATAAAGAAGGCGTGATGGCGTTTCGTGATATTGATGATTGTGATGCCATGTTTGCGGCTGCCAAAAGGTATAAAAAAGCTGCCGTGATTGGTGGTGGTTTGCTGGGCTTAGAAGCCGCTAAAGGCTTGTTGCACTTGGGTATGGATGTTACCGTCATTCATGATCAAGCCACCTTGATGAATATGCAGTTGGACACTATTGCAGGCGAAATGTTACGCACTGAACTTGAAAAGCAGGGGATGCGGTTCAAGGTTTCAACCTTAACCACCTCGGTTGTGGGTGATGATCGGGTGACAGGGCTGACTTTCAAAGATGGCTCAATACTGGATTGTGACTTATTGATTATGGCAGTGGGTATTCGCCCCAATATGGGAATTGCCAAAGAATGTGGTTTATTTTGCCATCGCGGTATTGTCGTTAATGATTATATGCAAAGTGTCACCGACCCTTCGGTGTACAGCGTGGGTGAATGTGCAGAGCATCGCGGTATTGCCTATGGCTTGGTTGCACCCTTGTTTGAGCAAGCCAAAACATTGGCCTATATGATTACGGGTCAAGGGCTGAAAGTTTATGAAGGTTCAGTTGTTTCGACCAAGCTAAAAATTTCAGGCGTAGATGTATTTTCTGCGGGCGACTTTATGGGCAGTCCCGGTGCAGACATCATTGAGTTGATGGACAAAGTCGGTGGTGTGTACAAAAAGCTGGTGCTTGAAGATGACCGCATCAAAGGCGTGGTCATGTTTGGTGACACAGCCGATGGCCCGACGTTTTTTCAATGGATGCAAGATGCCAAAGATGTATCCGAACAACGCTCATCATTGCTGTTTTCAGCATCGGGTTTAGGCGACTCAGGGCATTCAGGCATTGATCAAGTCTCTGCCATGGCAGATGAAACCATTGTTTGTGGTTGTAACGGTATTACCAAAAAACAAATTGTCGATGTGATCGTCACCGAAGGCGTAACAACCCGCAAAGAAATCACAAAATGTACCAAAGCAGCAGGCTCATGTGGCGGCTGTGCGGGACTGATTGATCAATTGCTCGCTTCTACACTGGGGACGGCGTTTGTCGAATCTACCCATGAACCCATTTGTGGTTGCACTGAACTAAACCATGATCAGGTTAAAACACAGATTAAAAACCAACACCTTACCACTGTTCATCAAGTTTTGGATGTCTTGGGCTGGGGCAATGAAGGTTGCCACGTCTGCCGACCTGCGGTTAATTATTATATTGGCATGTACTGGCCAACTGAAGCAGAGGACGATCGTTTTTCACGGGTAGTCAATGAAAAAATGCATGCCAATATTCAAAAAGATGGCACGTATTCCGTTATTCCTCGTGTGTTAGGTGGCGATACTACCGCAGAAGCATTGATTCGCATGGGTGAAGTGGCAAAAAAATACAATATTCAAACCATTAAAATCACAGGTGGTCAACGCATCGGTCTTTATGGCGTGCAGAAAGAAGATTTATTGTCGGTATGGGATGATTTAGACATGCCTTCAGGCTTTGCTTATGGCAAGGCGTTGCGCACGGTAAAAACCTGTGTTGGTTCTGAATGGTGCAGATTTGGTACGCAAGATTCTACCTCGTTGGGCATTCGTTTAGAAGAAATTTTTGGACGTACATGGTACCCTGCTAAAACCAAATTTGCAGCATCAGGCTGCCCCAGAAACTGCGCTGAAGCAACGATCAAAGATTTAGGTGTGGTGGGTGTTGACGGTGGTTGGGAAATTTATGTCGGCGGTAATGGTGGCGTGAAAGTCCGTGCTGGCGATTTATTGTGCATGGTTGCGACCGATGATGAAGTGGTGGATGTGACCAAGGCATATTTACAGTTTTACCGTGAAACAGCCAAACACAACGAACGCACAGCACCGTGGCTGGAACGTATCGGGCTAGAAAAAATCAAACAGGCATCTGTGAATAATATAAAAGAACGTGCTGCATTGGTTGGACAGATGGATGCATACCTTGCAACATTAACGACTGACCCGTGGCAAGTGCGCTTGGATGATGCCAAAGAAAGCAACACCAAACTGAAATTTAATGAATACCAGTGTATTGATATTCCGATCATTGAAGAGGCAGTAACATGAGTGACACCATACATACCACACTATGGATCAAGCTTTGCACGGTTGATGCCGTCCCCCTTCGTGGGGGGCGACTCATTCGCGCAGGGAAAAAGAATATTGCCTTGTTTCGACTCACTAATGGAAGTATTCGCGCTATTGATAGCCGTTGCCCGCATAAACAAGGTCCTTTAGCTGAAGGAATCATCAGTAATGATACCATTATTTGCCCACTTCACGCACAGAAAATTGATTTAACATCGGGTAAGGTGTTAGCACCTGATACAGGCTGTGTCACCACCTACCCAATCAAAATAGATGACAATGAAGTCTTTATTGACTTGGCAGGAGTACAATAATGGCATACGTTAAACCAGAGACCGTGGTTGAAAATATGTTGCAGGCAGGGGCGAGTAAAGCCAACCTTGGCATCAAAGATTTATTGATCCGTGGTGCTTTATCTGGCGCATTTCTAGGCTATGCCACCACGCTTGCCATTACTGCCATTACCCAAACAGGCTTTGGTATTGTTGGGGCAATCATCTTCCCTGTTGGCTTTGTCATGATTATCTTGTTAGGGCTAGAGTTAGCAACAGGGAACTTTGCGTTATTGCCTATTGCAGTGATGGATGGACG
Source organism: uncultured Zetaproteobacteria bacterium (assembly GCA_964458185.1). Classification (GTDB taxonomy): domain Bacteria; phylum Pseudomonadota; class Zetaproteobacteria; order Mariprofundales; family Mariprofundaceae; genus AB-137-C09. The sequence goes on along the minus strand of CAYWFG010000011.1, from coordinate 12,391 downwards.
AACAACGGTAAGTAAGCTTGCCTTTAACTGGACGTGGGTGCTGATTGGTAATTTAATCGGTAGTGTATTGTATGCCAGCTTGTATTACATTGTGATTACTAAAATGGGGCATGTTGACCCGATGACGATTGCCGCCGCGAAAAAAATTATCGCCGTAGCAGAACACAAAACAATAGCGTATGCCGAAATGGGTGTGGCAGGTACGGTTGTGGTTTTTACCAGTGCAATACTCTGTAACTGGATGGTTACTTTAGGTGCTGTGATGGCATTAACCTCAACTACCACCATTGGTAAAATTGCAGCCATGTGGTTGCCCATCATGACCTTCTTTGCTTTGGGTTATGAGCATGCTATTGTCAATATGTTTGTTATTCCCGCAGGTATCATGCTGGGGGCAAATGTAACCATTGGAGAATGGTGGATGTACAATGAAATCCCTGTTATTTTGGGTAATGTTGTGGGCGGCATGCTATTTACGGGCATGGCATTGTATATTACAGCGCGCAAGAAAAACGTGGCGTAAGCCTTTTTTGCTACTTTCAGGGGAGAGTTACTACCCCTGAAAAAGCTACAGTGAGGATGCTACCGTTCTCTTCCAATACTACAAAGTAACAACAAAGCTACTGGTGGCAAGATGCCTGCACGGTTATTTTAGCTATCGCTAAAGCTGCTTCACATTGGCAATTTTTAGCAAAAAAATAATCTTTAGATTACCACGCAGCAGCATCATAGATTCGCCATTCAGCAGGCAAGGGAGACTGTGTAAAATCACATGGCATCATCTAACAAATCAAGCGGAAAACGATCCACATGCACCCCATAATCCATACCATATTCCACTCGCATACCCCGCAAAAACAAATAATACACGCCGCCAAAATGGGTTTCATAATCATAATCAGGCAAGCGTAGGGTCAAATAGCGATGTAAGGCGATACTATAAATGAGGTATTGCAGATCATAACGACGTTGATGCACGGCAGTGCATAAGGCTTGGGGGCAATAATCATTCAAAGTGTTGCCTAAGGCATTGCCTTTGTAATCAGCAATATAATAACGCCCCTCATGCTCAAACACTAAATCAATCACGCCATTCATAAATCCTTGGTAGGTGGCTGCGGTTAATGGCGGCAGGGTTTTGCCTGCGTGTTGATTTAATAATCTGTTTAAATGCTGTACATTGAATGTATTTATGGGGTAATCAAACGCCAATTCATTGAGTCGTTTGGTCGGGTTGATGGCTGATAATGTGCACCCGTCTTTGGCTAAAGGCGTAGCTATCACCTGCTGCATCCACGGTGCAATCACGGTTGCACAATCAGGTGACAAGCCATAACGTACTGCTTGTTGTTCACAAAAGTGATGGCTGTTTGCAACTATATCGCCTTGAAAATCAATCACTTCTAACAAGGCATGCAAAAACAATCCCGTTTGCCTGCCTGCTCGAAAGTGTAATATCGGATCATCACTGACGATACGCTTGAATGATGGGTGCGGCAGGTCTCGGCTTAGCCTACTGAAACTTAACGTCTGCCATTGACGACTGGGCATGCGAATTATTTGTTGCGCCTTGCATGGCTGTGTTGGTAGGGGGGGGATGGGTGCTTTGAGCAAGGGAATGGCTTTCATGCTGATTGCTAAAGAAAGAACCGCTCCCTTTGATGCCTTACAAAGCTTATCAAGATCTTCATTTTTGTTGACTGTTGAGACTTGCCCTTCGCCATGCAATACCGAATGCAATGCCGTGTAGTGTTGATCTCGCCCAACATGCCCCCATACAATCACCATGTAACTGCTGGCACGGGTCAAGGCAACATACAATAAACGAACATCTTCTGCCAATCGTTCTTGCTCTGCCAATATACGATGATCATCTTGTTGATCACTCCCTATATCAATCATACGCTGTTTACGATTGCTATCGTAATAAGAAACGACCATCTCTCCTTCTTTCACACGGCGACATTTCCATGCAAAAGGAATATAAACAATGGGGTATTCTAATCCTTTGCTGGCATGAATAGTGACAATTCGTACCCGTTGGGCATCGCTTTCTAGGCGCAGTTCGGCATCTTCATCGTTGGCACAAGCTTGTTCGCCAAACCATTGAAGCAAGAGGTGCATGCTTGGGCGCGTTTGCGCCGCTTGCTGCAACAACTCCCCTAGATGCAGTAGATTGGTTAGTCTGCGTTCGGGCAAAGGCTGCATGGCTAAGGCATTAGCAATACCAAGCTGGTGCAAAAGTTGTTGAAACATCGCCATGAAGCCACGGTGTTGCCATTGCAGATGCAAGTCTTGTAGATGCTCACACCAGCGCGACCATTGATGCACATCAAAAGACGCTGCTGCCATCGCAGTATAATCATAGCCAAATAACGAGCTGGCAAGGGCTTGGTGCAACAAGGTCTCATCTTGTGGTGAGGCAATGGCAAGCAACAATAAACGCAGCCCTTCTGCTTCATCACTGACAAAAACATGGTTTTTGGCGTGTAGCACAGCGGCAACCTGTACGGCTTGTAATGCCTGACGAACATTTTCTGCTTCATCATGGGTTCGCACCAATACAGCAATATCCCCTGCGACCACAGGTTTATCGCCTAAGCATGCTTCACCCTTTGCTGCCTGCACTAACAATAATGCAATGTCATGGGCTATACTGGCAACAATAATCGGTTCTGCTTCTTTCGCTGATTGGTTTTTCTCTTTTGTAGTGGGCGGTAGCTGCCAGAAGGCAATGGCAGGCGGTGACTTTATGCCAGCACGAAACAATAATGGGGCTTTTTTATTAGCTGGACTTACAGGCGTAAAATCAATGCCTTTAAACAAAAATGGGGATGACTTCTGATGTTGAAAAATCGCATTCACGCCGTTCACCAGTGTTGCCGTTGAACGCCAGTTATGATCCAGCGTCCAACGCTCTTGGGCATCATCAGCGGCAGCAATATAGGTAAAAATGTCACCACCACGAAAGCCATAAATGGCCTGTTTCGGGTCGCCAATCATGATCAATGAATTGGCATTGTGGTAGATGCTATGAAAAATAGTGTATTGCAAGGCATCGGTATCTTGAAACTCATCAATCATGGCAACAGGAAAACGCTTTCGTAAGGCATCTGCCAACGATGGGTTGGTGGTTAAAGCATCCGCTAACCATTGTAATTGATCGTGAAAAGACATCAACCCTTGCTGTTGTTTTACTGCCAGCACCTGCGCAGATGCCGAGCAATGGCAGTCTTGCAGTGCTGCCACGCGGTATTCCATGCTGATATGATTCGCTTCGGTAAACCAAGCCTCAACTGCCTTAAAAAACGGATCCTCTAAATCAGGGTCTTTCCCACGCTTGCTTGGTTGTGAATAAGTTTCTAACTGGCTGGTGCTTAGCATGTTCAAACAATCAGGTTGCTGCCACCAAGCATCACCATGAAAAAAATCATCCCAAATGGACTGCCAACGCGCCAGATTATCTTTCCGATAAGCTTTGCCAGAACGCCCTAACACGGGGCTATTCTCTAATATGTCCATCAATGCGGCATGACGGGATTGCCACATCAGACAAAGATTTTGCCACGATGCTTGCAGTGCTTGCCATGCTTGGTAACACGCATCCATGTCTCGCTTAATCACAGGGATTACTTCCACATAACTACCACGCAAGCGTTGTTGCCAATCAACAAGCTGGTCAAGGTTGATCAAGGCACTAGAAAACAGGCTCATGCAACAAGGGTCAAGCGGATAACCATGCCGCCGCCACCAATCTTGTATCGCTTGTTGCCAAAGAAGATGATCATCCGCAATCATCTCGTTATTAAACGGTTGACTGCTGGCTAACGCATGTTCGCTTAAGATGCGTTGGCAAAAACCATTGATAGTATAAATAGCAGCGTCATCCATATGATGCAGGGCTGCCTGTAATTGGCTGATGGTAGATGCCGTATCGGTGATACCACTCGCCCATTGTTGAAAAAATATATCGTCCTGTTGATGCCCTTGCAGTTGTTGCATTGCCTGATGCAAGCGTAAACGAATGCGACCACGCAACTCTTCGGTAGCTGCAATAGTAAACGTAACCACCAATACTTGCCCAACAGTGTAACCTTCACAGACAAAACGAAGGTATAAATTGCTGATGGCATACGTTTTCCCCGTTCCTGCGCTGGCTTCAATCAGTTTGATGCCACGGAGTGATAATTTAAGGGTGTTTTCTATATTCAATATGTGTATCGGTTTCATGCATCCACAGTGTGTTCTAGCAAGGCTGTATACCATTGCGCTGCCCATGGTGTAAATTCTTCTGAATCCATAGGGATTCCCTCAACACCACGCATCGCCAATTGAACGTAAGCGTCTGCTTCATCCGCTATATTGTAACCACCACTGTACCATGCATTTTTTGCAGCACGAAGGGCGGCAGCATCATCGTTCTTTTTATGCATGGTATTTGCCCATGCCCATGAAGCATAAGGAAATATGGGTAATGGTCGCCGTAACCCTGCTTGCATGGCGGAGATGAATCCATGCAATAGATGGCATGCTTCTTCTTGTGTTACCCTAGTGATAATTTTTTTTGTATCACGACAAAGCAGGGTGGTTTGCTCGCCACAGGGGTAAGTATTGCTGGCACACCAAGCAAGATGCTCCAACCATAAACGCAACGCAGGTTTAGACTTGTAGCTGCTGGCAGTATAATGCATCAGACCTTTTTCAGGGTAATAGGCTGTTAATTGACCGATAAGGGTGATTGTTGTTCCATCAATACCATGCAACGGTAAGCTAATGCGTTGCGGCGCAGTTTTTACTTGTGCATACTCTTGCACATTTTTTTGCACTTCTTCTATAGCTTCTGCTTCTTGATGTAATTGCTGTGTAGAAAATGCGCCATGGGGCAATAGACCTTCGCTTGCCAAACGCGCTGCATTTAATGTTTCCCCTGCTTGGGTGTATTCAAGTAAGCGTTGGCGGACTTGCCATGCTTGCAACGAATCTAAGCTAAACAACTCATCATCAGTAGAGGCTTCTAGGGGTTGCACACGCACCGCTAAACGTTCGTTGAAAAAAAACTTCACAGGGTCGCAGACAAAACGAATCAATCTTGATAAAGGCAATGTATTGTTGCCAAAGTCCTTTGTATCAAGTTGATGGTTCCGCCAAGACGTGATTGTTGCATGATCGCTATCTTCCATGATGGTTTCAGCAATCCTTGCCCAAGGATGATTGTAGCTAGCATGCCCCTCGGTATAATTTTTTGCGTCAAAAGGTTGCATCGGGTGTTGCGTGGTGATTTGTTCAGCAATAGCCAAATCACTCCCTTGAGGCAATACATCCAATAATTCACTGACCAACACCGATGGTTGGCATGGGGTATTATTTTTAATGCTGCGCCCACAATAACTGATGTATAAAATATCTTTAGCAGACAACACCGTTTGCAACATGCTGTAACGGTCTGTTGTGCCGTGGTTGGGGTCGCTAGGTTGCGGTGCGATTGCCATTAAATCAAATTCATACGGTGCATCACGACGAGGGAATATGGCATCGTTCATGCCCAGCAATGCAATCACGCGAAAAGGCAAGGGACGCATCGGACGCATGGCACAAAAACTCACGCCACCACTGAAATAACGTGCATGTTGTTGGCTTGATTGTAGTGTTTCTTTTAAAAACTGCCGCACCACAGCGATATGCAGCAGAGCATGCCCCGCATGGCGAGCCAGTCCATCAATGGCAGCGCGAAGCACATCGACCTTCCCTGTTGTTGCTTCGCCTTCGCCAAAGACATCATCAATCATTTGTGATAATGCCATTTGCCACTGTTGCCCTGTTTGGCTGGTGTTAAGCCTAGTTCGCCAATCGTTTAACACCTCAAACAAAGCAAAAAAAGTTGCCATGGCTGTTGCAGTATTGGTGTCTATAGGGGTTGGTATAATGCTCTTCCACACTTCATCACTGCCTAAGGCATAGCCTGCAAACAAACGATTGAATGCTGCTTGCCAGCTTTGTTCTTGCCATCGGGGTAAATCAAAAGATGCACGGTGCGCCGCATCAACGCCCCAACGTACTTCTAATTCAGCGAGCATGTTGCGAATAATTAATAATTGCTCATCATCCAAGGAAAAATGCTGGGTGATTTCTTCTACATCTAAATAGGCATTGATCGCTGATTGAGCAAAGCGACTTTCAGGCAGTGCTAATAGTTGAAAAAATATCTCAACAATAGGATGCTCATCGACCCTATACACGTCAGATATATTCCACGGTATAAAAGGGCAACCTGTTTGCTCGGCAAAAACAACATCAATATAAGTGGCGTAACGGCTAATATCTGGCAGCAACACCAATATATCTTCTGCCCGCAACGAGGTGTCTGCATCTAACATAGCTAATAAAGTGTCATGCAAGACTTCTACTTCACGCATCGGCGTATGGCAGCTATGCAGTTGCAGCGAATAATCAGCAGTGGGTGGCGGCGCAGGTTGTTGGCTATTGGGTTCATAGATGGCTTGTTGAAGTTGCCCCAATAGAGTGGCTGATGGTCGGCTGGAGGGGGCATCTGTAGCAGCGTGGGTCAACACAGATTGCCCCCACGCTTGAGCCAAGGGGTGATCCGAGGTCGGCACATGCCACTGAAAAAGAAATACATCACGATGCGCTGATAATGCATGCAGCGTTTTATCCCACCATGGTGGTAATTGCTCTACACCGAACCAGCACACCCGATTGTTGGATGGTGCATCCTTAACATCGTGTGTTTTTATCTGCCTTAGCCATGCATCCATCCATGCTACACGGTGGTTGTTTTGCCCCACGTCGGCAAGCAACGCCCGCCATAAAACAGCTTGCCAATGATCTTCGGCACTCAAACTCCATTGGCGAATCCAGTCAGGACGATAATCTTGGTAACGATCAAAAACATAAGCAATACGGCAAGCCAACTGCCAGCGTTTTACGCCATGCACATCATCCGCTAAATAGACCTGTAGTGGTGCAAATGAAGCATCATTCAAGCATGCAGGCAATAGCGAAAAAATCAACCATGGCAGACGTTGGTGGTGCAATGGGTCATGCTTGGGAATATCAGCCATTGTTTGTTGCATGGCATGGCGTAACCAAGTGGTTGGTGTCACGTATTGCACATTACAATGAATACCCAATGAGTCTGCAAGTTTCAGTCCAAGCCAACGGGTTATAGCAGGGTCTGCGATCACGATAGTTTCTGCATCAAACGGTGAAGCCAAAGGAGAATCACGCAAAACTTTGGCACACTGGGTATGCAATCGGGTTAAATCATGGGCGCGAACAAGAAACAATGACATCTGTGGTGTGTACCTCGATTAAAGTTTTATTTGTGCTGATTATAACACCAGTCAAATCACATAAATCAACACAATAGCAAAACTAATCGCCACCGTTGCCTCTAGTAAACCTGCGCCAAGGTTTTTATCATCAACGATTTCATCGCTTAAATTAGCATTGGGAATCACCAACTTGTCCATCATTAGGCGAACAATCGGTAAAAATACAAAAGCCATAAGGTTGCTGGTCACTAAATTGACAAGGTTATCTTGCCAACTGATAAAATCCCCTGAAGCACCATTGAATACAATAATCCCCAACGCAATCAACGTGCCACCCAAGGCTGCGCCCACGGCAGCGTTTTGTTGCGCAAGTTGTGTATGAATTGAATAAGGGGTGATCCATTCATAAATCAAACTAAAAAGAAATAACGACACCTGCCCCAAAACAAAAAAGACAATCGCTGTCGAGGCATCGCCACCTGTACCATGAACGGCAGCAGCAGCAATCAAGCCCGTAGCAACGTAAGCACCAAATTGCACCGCACCAACGGCAACATTGGTTTTTTCGGTGAGTTCATGGGTGCAATCAAAACGTCTTAAAATAATGCGATCATTGACATACCGTGACACATTCAAGAACACGATACCGAGCAATGAATAACCGCCAACTTGCAATAAATCTTCTATTAAGCCATGACTGGGACCTGATAATGCACCAATAAAAATAGCGACCAGACCAAAGTAATAGCCAGCCATGCATAGCGACACCGCAAGGTTATCTTTCCCTGTTAGTTCATCGTTGATGGCATAAGGGGTTAAAAAATCCTTTAACCATTTGGCAAACAAAAAGAGTAACAGATACAGCACGACAAAAGCCGTTTGCCGCGTAATGTCATGCAATAATATATCATAAAATTCCATAAGTTATTTTATTCCTTTGACAAAATCATCTCGCTGATGCGGTGCATCAAGGTTGATGACTGGCCCTATGGGGATAATGCGGGAGGGGTTAATCGCAGCATGACTGTAATAATAATGCTGTTTAATATGTGAAAAATTCACCGTTTCAGCAATGCGTGGCTGCTGATAAAGATCACGTAAATACCCCCACAAGTTTGGCATATCAACAATACGGTTACGATTGCATTTAAAATGCCCAACATAGACAGCATCAAAGCGAATTAACGTGGTAAATAATCGCCAGTCCGCTTCGGTAATGGTATCACCGACCAAATAGCGTTGTGTTGCCAGCCGTGATTCAATGGTATCAAGCGCATCAAACAAACGAATAAAAGCTGCATCATAAGCTGCTTGCGTGGTAGCAAAACCACATTTGTAGACACCATTATTGATGCCATCATAAACAAAGGTGTTGATGGCATCAATATCAGCCCTCAAAGCCTTGGGGTAATAATCTTCGGTATTGCCTGTTAGACCATCAAATGCACTATTGAAGATACGAATGATCTCGGCAGACTCATTGCATACAATGGTTTGTGCCACAGTATCCCACAAAACTGGGACGCTTACCCGCCCTGTATAATCGGGTATTGCCTTGCTATACAACTGATGGGCATGGGTGAAACCATACAAGGGTTCAGGCGTATCAAACTGCCAGCCATCCCCCAGCATATGTGGATGTACAACGGTGACTGGAATAATCGCATCCAAGCCTTTGAGTGTGCGAAAAATTAATGCGCGATGCGCCCAAGGGCAGGCAAGGCTAACGTAGAGGTGGTAACGTCCCCGCTCCGCAGGAAACTTGGCACCGCCAATACTGCACCGAAAAGAAGATTGCACGCGACGAAATGATCCATCTTTGGATGCCCATGTACCATCATCTTGTTGCCATTGCCCATCAATTAGCATTCCCATCTTTACCACCTCCTAAAAGTCGTGATATTATCGCGCAAACAGGCAAGCGTATAGCACCCTTGCCAGTGAACGGCTGTTGATTCATAGTTGGTCGATATGAAACCAACACAAACCATACTATGGACGATTGTATTATGCACCTTATGGGCAGTCAGTGGCAACGCCGTGTGGCAACAAACACAAAGCACACCGTCTGCATGGTTACAACATATTGGTGGTAACTTCACCTTGCAATCAGCAGATGGCGCAGTCTCGCTGGCAGATTTCCGTGGTAAAAACGTATTGCTGTATTTTGGCTACACCCACTGCCCCGATGCTTGCCCATTGGCAATGTCGGTGATTGCCAATGTATTAAAGTTAAATAAACGCCATGATACTGTGGGAATATTAATTAGTCTTGATCCTCGCCGAGACAGCCCCGATTTACTCAAAAAGTACACTGCCTTTTTTCACCCTCGCATCATAGGGCTTACAGGTAATGCCGAAAATATTCAGTATATCGCCAATCAATGGCGGGTGGATTACCACATTCCTGATGCGCCTGTGGGTTCAGTATACAGCGTTGATCATTCAACATTTATTTACCTCATCAATCGGCAAGGCAAGGTTGTCGCCTTGGTTGACGAAAAAACCAGCATCAAAGAAATACAAAGTTTCTTACGCAGCGGCTAATGCTGTGTTATGGTGCGCGCTCTATTGCATGATCGGGGATGCCTTGACGTAGATCCGACCCTAATCTTCGGAGCTTGTCACTTTATGCTTGAATTTGAAAAAATCAAACGATTACCACCGTATGTCTTTGCCACGGTCAATCAACTCAAAATGGAGCTGCGCCATCAAGGTGCTGATATTATTGATTTTGGCATGGGCAACCCTGATCAAGCCACGCCACAACACATTGTTGATAAACTGTGTGAGGCAGCACAAGATGGTCGCAATCATCGTTATTCGGTTTCTAAAGGTATTCTTGGTTTACGCCGTGCCATTTGCCAGTGGTATAAAAATAAATTTGATGTTGACCTCGACCCTGAAACAGAAGCCATCGTCACTATTGGTTCAAAAGAAGGACTTGCCCACCTTGCCGTGGCAATCACTTCCCCCGGTGATTTGATTCTTTCGCCCAATCCTGCCTACCCTATCCACCCTTATGGCTTTATTATTGCAGGGGCAGATATTCGCTCGGTTCCCATTGGTCCAGGGCGTGATTTTTTTGCCGAAATTGAAGCTGCGATGCGCGATTCTTGGCCACGTCCTAAAGTATTGGTGGTTAATTTTCCTTCTAACCCTACTGCTGAAGTTGTTGATTTGGCTTTTTATAGCAAAGTTGTCGATTTTGCGCGTGAGAATGATTTGATTGTAATTTCTGATATTGCCTATGCTGAAATCACGTTTGATGGTTATCAATGCCCCTCTATTTTGCAAGTTTCGGGCGCGCGTGATGTTGCGGTAGAATTTTATTCATTATCTAAAACCTACAATATGCCGGGGTGGCGGATTGGTTTTATGGTGGGCAATAAAGAAGTAGTTGCAGCCCTTGCCAAAATAAAATCTTATTTGGATTATGGCACGTTTCAACCCTTGCAAATTGCTGCCTGTGCAGCCTTAAACGGACCGCAAGATTGCGTGCAAGAGATCCGTCAAATGTATCAAGATCGCCGCGATGTACTGATCAAAGGCATGCATCAAATGGGCTGGATGGCAGAAAAGCCCAAGGCATCAATGTTTGTCTGGGCAGAAATCCCAGAGGATTTTCAAGCGATGGGTTCATTAGAATTCTCAAAACTGATGCTCAAAGAAGCAGGCGTTGCCGTCTCTCCGGGGGTCGGCTTTGGTTCAGAAGGTGATCGCTTTGTGCGTATTGCATTGATAGAAAACGAACACCGCACCCGCCAAGCCTTGCGAGGCATGCGGCAGTTTTTTAATGGGCAGTAAGAGCATAAGGGCTTATTGCATTTCTAAGCTGTATTCATTACTATGAAACAATTCAACACAAGCATCAACCGCGACAATATCATACGATGAATTCATGCCTTGAACAACACAGCTTAACCCTGCCTCAATACCACGCCCATCACGGTAAGGACGACGCATGGTGATTGCCTCCACGGTATCTGCAACGGCAACAATACGGGCTTCTAAACAAATTTCCACGCCTGTTAAACCTTGCGGGTAGCCTGATCCATCGATTCGCTCATGGTGTTGATGGGCAATATCAGCAATAGGCCAAGGGAACTCAATATCTTGTAAAATATGGTAGCCGATCGTTGGGTGTTCTTGTACCAAAGCGTATTGACAGGGACTAAGTTTGTTTGGCCATGATAAAATTTCAGCGGGTACGTGAATCTTGCCAATGTCATGAATAATTCCGCCAAAGTATATTCCCTCTTGTTGATGTTCATCAAGCCCTATTTTTTTAGCTATCGCACGACCAAGATCTCCAACACGCCGTTGGTGACCAGCCGTGTAAGGATCTCGCATTTCAACGGTGGTGGCAATGGCTCTGATGCTGCCTTCCAGTGCTTGGCGTAATTTATGACTGGTAAGTTCCAGCGATTGTAATGCTTGCTGTTGGCTACTGACATCTTGAATGAAATGGATTGCATAGTGGTGGGTGTTATCGTTATCACTTTTAATGTTCCTGCTATGCGATAAAAAGCTCCGCCCAAGCATATCTTTAAAAGGAATAATAACATCTTCATCGCCTTTGTCAGCAAGGCAACAGCCTGCCAATGACCCTTCGCCTTTGGGGAAAAAATTCCAATAGGGTTGATGAATGATGGCTTCCATTGAGGCTTCGGCGATACGTTTATAGGCGCGGTTGGCATGAACCACCCGCCCCTCTTCATCGTGTATAAATGCAGGTTCGTGGCTTCCTTCAATCAGTCTTTGCCATTGTTTTTTATTGAAGTCCATAACTTTTTGCCTTAAATATTATTTTAGACATCATACAGTACATGGTAGACAACAAGAATCAAAGACTTCTTTGGTGTGCATAACGGCGGTGAAGCGCATAATTTTCTTCATGATATTATCAAAATAATCAGGATGCCTACAAGAGGGAGCTATATAAGCTTCTAGCAACGGGTAACGCATTTAAATCCGCCATGCAACATAGTTTAAGGCTGATGGTGGGCGCGCAAGTGGGAATGTAGGTTGGTATCGTCGACAAGTGTTGACAAACGATTTCCCCTCGCTACATTTCGCCGCCCTCCGCAAGCAGCCCA
>CAYWFG010000010.1:0-68970 GCA_964458185.1 uncultured Zetaproteobacteria bacterium | reverse complement strand
TACACAATTGCGAGCAGTTAGTCATTTGTTTTGTCCCGTCTTAAAAGGGAAGCCACAATAAACACATAGGAAGCATTCATGAAAGGAATTATCTTAGCGGGTGGCTCTGGCACACGCTTGTACCCATTGACCTTGGCAGTAAGCAAACAATTAATGCCAGTGTATGATAAGCCGATGATTTATTATTCACTGTCGACCTTGATGTTGGCAGGTATTCGTGATATTTTATTGATTTCAACGCCTCAAGATCTCCCTAACTTTCAACATTTATTAGACAATGGCGAGCAATGGGGTATCCATATTAGTTATGCCGAGCAAGCACGACCTGAAGGGTTGGCACAGGCATTTACGATTGGTCGAAGTTTTGTTGCCAATGATCCTTGTAGCCTGATTCTAGGTGATAATATTTTTTATGGTCATGGGATGACCATGCAGTTACAGAAGGCAGTTGCTGATGTTTCTAGCCATGGTGGTAGCACGGTGTTTGCTTACCGAGTGCATGACCCTGAGCGTTACGGCGTGGTTGAATTTGATCAAGCAGGGCTTGCGTTATCTATTGAAGAAAAACCAAAAAAAGCAAAGTCAAATTATGCAGTGACAGGTTTATATTTTTACGAGAATCAAGTGGTTGATATAGCGGCTAATCTTACGCCATCTGCACGCGGTGAATATGAGATTACGGATGTGAATAAAATTTATTTGGCACAAAATAAACTGCATGTAGAAAAACTGGGGCGGGGTACAGCGTGGCTGGACACAGGAACCCATGAATCATTGATGGATGCAGCGCGGTACGTTGAAGTGATTGAAAAAAGGCAAGGTATAAAAGTTTCTTGCCCTGAAGAAATTGCTTGGGAAATGGGGTATATCACTGATGAAGATTTAGAGCGACTTGCCACCCCCTTAAGTAAAAATACTTATGGTCAGTACCTCCTCACAAGACTGGTGGAAGGGAAGCTATGAAGGTGAGCCTGATGGTGAAATTAAAAGCCTTAAATAATGCCCATGGCTGATTTTCAACCCAAAAACATTTTGGTGACTGGCGGTGCAGGTTTTATTGGCTGTATGTTTGTGCGTTATATGTTACAAGCCTACAACGATGTGCATATCATCAATTTGGATGCCCTAACCTATGCAGGATCACCAGATAACCTCAAAGGTCTGCCCGATGAAACAAGGCATACCTTTGTTCAAGGTGATATTGGCAATCGAGAACTTGTTGAAACGCTGATGCGCCAATACACCATTGATACCATTGTTCATTTCGCAGCAGAAAGTCATGTGGATAATTCTATCTCTAGCCCTGAGGTTTTTATAAAAACCAATGTGTTAGGCACATTCACCTTGCTTGATGTAGCAAGGTGTTACTGGCAAAACGAACAACAATGGGGGCAAGAAGCCTGTCGTTTTCATCATATTTCTACCGATGAAGTGTATGGTACATTAAGTGCAGATGACCCCGCCTTTAGCGAAATCACGCCGTATGCACCTAACTCACCCTACTCTGCTTCTAAAGCAGGCTCTGACCATTTGGTGCGTGCCTATTTTCACACCTATGGTTTACCTGTAACCACCACTAATTGCTCCAATAATTATGGCGCATACCAACATGGCGAGAAGTTTATCCCCACAGTGATTCGAAAATGTTTGCAACAAGCATCAATTCCTGTTTATGGTGATGGCAGTAATATTCGTGATTGGCTTTATGTTCGGGATCATTGTTCAGGTATTGATGCTGTGGTTCGTAAAGGTCGATTGGGGGAAGTGTATAATATTGGTGGCATCAATGAGTGGGCAAACATTGATATTTGCCGTTTAATTTGCCAGATCATGGATGAACATCAACCCAACAATGCGCCGCACGAAAAACTAATCAGCTTTGTGCAAGATAGAGCAGGGCATGATTGGCGTTACGCGATTGATGCCAGCAAGATGATGAAAGAATTGGATTGGCAGCCAGAAGAAACCTTTGAAACAGGCATTAGAAAAACAATTCAGTGGTATTTAAGGCTTCCCTTTTAAGACAGGAGAAGCCGTAAAATCAATGAATGAGAGCATGTTATAAAAGTATTCAAAATCCATTGTGTTTTAACCAATACTTAATTTTTTTTATTTCTCTAGAGATGAATTGTCCCGTTTTAAAAGGGAAGCCAAAATTTAGGCTAAAGGTTTTATCCATGTTGTACCCTGTGGGCATTCATTGTACTGTTCCATTTCCTGAAAAAGCAGTATTTTTTCTTCGTGATGTCTTTAATTTCAAATGTTTTTGTCAAGATGATGGTAGTTGGTTGGCAAAAAATGATGCGCTTACTTTGGTCTTGTATGAGGGAGAAATTTCATCTATAGCATTGCAATTGCATAGCAGTAATTTACAGAAAGATTCAGCATACTTATCAAATCACCCACAGGTACATGCCATAGATCCAACCATTCAGCAGCAAGGTGCATTATGCTGGCAGCACTTTCAGACTGATTGTGGTCTTCGACTCTGTTTGTGTCGCACGTTAAATGAAGATGAGTTGACAATTTTACCACCATTGGCGACCAATCTACCGTGGGATGAAGCCGTTGATCTGTTGGTTCGCCGTGTGTTATGCATTGTACCAGTGGACTTTCGCAAGCAAGCGCGTGAGCGGGTAACTGAACGGGCAGAGTTTTTATGCCTTACACGAGGGGCGTTATTGGTGGGAGAATCAGATGCTATTGAAGCATTAAAAGATTCAACATTAGACTTTCAGCAGCGTGAACTCTACGAAACATTACAGCAGCAAGGTGTGGCTGTTGAGCGTTATTTTAAGGGGAGTTCTAGAACATGATAGCACGTCTTTGGCGATGGTTGCGTATGGCATACAGCGTATGGAAACTCCGATCAGCTAACACAGAAGACACCCGTGCAGCCGCACGTCAGGCTTTGTCTTTACAGATGGCAGATGCTCGCGGACTTCCGATGAAAATGGGGCAAGTATTGGCTGGCATGGGAGATGGGTCTGATTTTCAGTCGTTAACCCATAGTATTACGCCTTGGTCGTTATTGCGCATGCGCCCTGTTTTAGAGGCTGCATGGCAATGTTCACTGACCGATAAATTGGCGAGCATCGAAGAGAGTGAGGTCGCTGCATCATTGGGGCAAGTGCATAAAGCGATACTAAACAACGGTCGCATTGTAGCCATTAAAGTTCAATACCCTGATATTGCGGCATCCATTGCGGCAGAAATGCGCATTACAGGGCTGATGCCGGGTGTCGGCCCTGTGAAACGTTGGCAGTTTGATCTGGATGCTTACCGTCAAACACTGGCTAACAATATGCAGCATGAGCTAGATTACCGTCATGAAATGGCGACTCAAAAAACTTTTGGTGCGCAAATGAATGTGCCAAACTTGATCATCCCTAAGGTTGAAGAACCGTTATGCCATCGCCAAGTGCTGGTACAGCAATGGTGTGAGGGTGTGCGTTTGGCAGAGGCTGCACACTGGTCATTAGCAGCGCGTGTTTCTCTGGCTCGAACCTTGATGATGACCTTGTTTCAAAGCTTGTTTGTGCATGGGTTGGTGCATGGTGATCCGCACCCTGGTAATATGATGGTTCAGCAAGATGGCGATCAACCGACCCTTACCTTGTTGGACTTTGGTTGCACAGTAAGCGTGACAAAAACGCGCCGATTGGCTTTATTGAAATTGATTATGGCACAGCGCAGTTCATTATCCATCAATATGATTGATGTGTATGCAGCCCTTGGTTTTGATGCTGAAAAATTGGCGTTTATTGCGCCGCAATTGCCTGCATTAAGTCGTGCTTTGTTTCGCCCTTTGATTGAAGACCACCCTTTTGATGTTGAAGCGTGGCATCCAGGGCAAGAAGCAGCCGCATTGCTTGGCGATCAACGTTGGTGGTTTCGTTCGGCAGGCCCTGCTGATTTATTTTTGTTGATGCGTATTTTTCAAGGTTTAACGGCACAATTAGCGTTATTGAAGGTGAAGTTACCATGGTGGGCTATTCTTAGTTTGGCTGTGCCATCATCCGTGCGTGATGAAGCAGAAGCATGCCAACCAAGTCATCAGAATATCGCTGCGTTGAATATTGAAGATGGTATAGCACGCACATTAAAGGTGAAAATCACGCGCCCCAACGAAGAAAACCTTTGCATGAGCATGCCAGCCTATGAGGTAGCTCATTTGTCGGCGTTGATTCCAGAAAATATTCAGCAATGTTTAGCAGCGCGTGGGATGGATGTAACAAACCTTCAAAAAGAACTAGAGGCAGAGGGATTGCACCCTCGCACCGTGTTTACTTTGGATCATGATGCGATGCATTATCATGTTTGGTTGGAGTGAAGCTATTGTAGTCCCTCATAAATAAGGCAGTGGCTAATATCAATTAATACCCTATAATACTTCGGGTGTATTTTCTCCACCTTGCATGCAAGCGACTATTCTATAATTGTTGATAATTCTTTACAAAGGAGGCTGTAGTGTTATTACGAGTTTTTATGGGGTGTCTTGGGTTGTTGTTTTCAATCACATCAGTTGAAGCTAATGATTTTCGAAGTGTGAACATTGCAGTGTTTCAAAAAGAATCTTCATCTTTTGACTTTGACCCTATTGTGGTTGGTAGTTTTAAAGACTTTATTGGTGTCATGGAAGGCTCACAAGTATTGTTAATTTCTCATACTGCTGGTGCTAAAAATGGCGATGTAATCAATATTCAACAAGATGTATTGAGTGAAGTGAATGGCACGTTTAACGATGCAGGTATTAACTGCCAGTTTTCTTTCGGCTCTGAATATGATGGTGAAAATACAACATTTTCTATCGCAGGTATTTGCCATATATTAGGCAAGAACAATACTGATTTAAAAGAGATTATATCACCCACCATGCTACCCGATGCTTTACAAGGTGAAGATGCTTGGGTTGAGCTGTATGAAAATGAAAAAACAGGCATTGCTTTTTATGCTAACGTAGGTAAATTTCAAGACGATTAGGGTATAAGGTTATGGCATGGGGCTGGTGCAACATGAGCCAATGGTGGCTTTGAAAACACTGCAACAAATGCATGTAATGATTTGATCGGGGATGAAGAATACGAACGTAAAAAAACAAGATGCTTTATCACCTTGTAAGTTTTTTCTCGTTTCTTAGTAAGCTTATTGGATTTACTCTTGCCCCACCAAAATGCACGCCCCAATGCACATGCGGTCCTGTTGATCGTCCTGTCTGCCCGACACTGCCTATTTGTTGCCCTGTTTTGATCCAATCGCCTTTTTTGACGGCAAAATCATTCATGTGACAATAGACTGATACCAGTCCGTTGCCATGACCAATGACCACCGTATTCCCATTTAAAAACATGGCTTCACGCAACAATACCTTGCCGCCAAGCGGGGCTAACAATGGTGTTCCTTTGGTAGCTGCAATATCTACCCCTGAATGAGGGGATTTGGCTGTGCCATTGACATAACGCTGCGCACCAAAGGGGGTTGATATAATCCCTTTTACGGGCATGCCACTCATTTTAATAGCTGGATTAGCATCGACGGTCATGGTGTACGTTTGCCGTAATAATTGTTGATCATGACGAATACGTTGAACGGCTTTGGCATCAAATTGTGACATGCTTTTTTTCACAGTAATGCGTGAAACACGAAAACTCCCTGCCTTTACCTCTAAACTATCGGTTTGTTTTGTTGCCCCTTGCCAGACAATAGGGTAATGCCCTGCTTTCTTTTTTAAATCGACACCAATCCAGCCATGTACACCGCCACCAGCCATTGATTTAACAGGCCATGTTTTACCAAAACACTGCAAAGTGACTACGCCTTGCATATCGGTTGCCGTTACTTCAATCACATCACCTTGTATCGCTGTCCATGATGCTGCCATCGACAGATTGGTATAAAGCAACAAGATCGCTGCCAACGGTATAATATACCATTTATTGTGGATGGAGTTGTTCAATATTCACCTCTGCTTGACCATCATGAAAGCACACGCGCAAGCGTTGCCCTACGTGTAACGCTGCCAAATGGCTGTACGTTGTTCCTGTATCATCTTGCACGATAGCATAACCACGTTGCAACACATGCCAAGGGTTCATACTATGCAGTTGGCTATGCAATGCTTGCCATTGTTGACGAGCAGAAGCAAGATGTTGTTGCGCATGGGGTGCAAGCTTCTGCCGTGTATGCAACAATGTTAATCGCTGTTGCCCTGTGGCATGCGTCGCATGATGGTATAATAATTCTCGTTGTCGTTCTGATTGATGATGGCGGTCATCATGTTCACGATTCAACGTATGTTGTAAGCTAGCACGTTGATACGTGAGTTGTTCGCGGTGTTGTTTTATTTGCCGTAATAATGCCATTTTCCATTGTACCATCACAGGCAATCGTTGGCGTAACTCTTGGCGTGAAGGGCAACAAAGCTCAGCTGCATTCGATGGCGTAGCAGCACGCACATCGGCAGCAAAATCAACCAAAGTCGTATCAATTTCATGACCAATACCTGTAATGACAGGAATGCTACAATCAACCACCGCTTTCACTACAGATTCATCGTTAAAACACCATAAATCTTCTAAGCTACCGCCGCCACGAACCAGCAACACAACATCGGCATTGCCTTGTTGTTCGATGCGGGCAATGGCTTGCACAATATCAGATGCAGCAGCATCACCTTGTACCAAACATGGCGACAAAGTAATCGTCAACCAAGCAGGTCGTGTTGCCAATACTTTATAGACATCTTGCAACGCAGCGGCAGCAGGCGATGTAACCACGGCAATATGCATGGGAAATGTTGGCAGAGTACGTTTTTTTGCCACATCAAACCAACCACGGGCAGCCAATTGTTGGCGACGTTGTTCTAATGCCATTGCCAAACGTCCTTCACCCATTGCCGTTACCTGTGTGATGACCAGCGTGTAAGTACCTCGCGGTGCATAGATGTTGAGATGACCTGTAAAAATAAAAGCATTGCCCTCTTTGGGCATCACCTTTAATCGCAGTGCAGCCGAATGCCAGACCACTGCCGAAATAGCAGCATGCTGATCTTTAATGGTGAAATACAAATGCCCCGAACTGGCGCGTGTCAGCCGAGAGACTTCGCCTGTGATTCGCACATGATGAAACGCTTGTTCTAAGAGTTCTTTGATACACGCTGTTAATGCAGTAACTGTTAGCGGTGCATCGCCTTGTTGAGGTACTCTATTCGCTGTCAAACTGTTTTTCCAAGATTTTGGTAAAAGATAGGCTTCCCTTTTAAGACCTGATGTTACGCATTTGACCTTTTTAAAAGCATATTGATGATTAGAACCTCGTTCCCATGCTCCTGCGTGGGAACGAGGGGCTGGTTTTAGTATAACTGCGTAACATCAGTTAATCTATGAAAAACACAACAACACGCAATATACGATCAGCTAACTCGAACAATTCTAGCGATTACTTCAAGTCTTTACCAGTAAAACATACGTGAAATTGCAATGGTAGTAGGTTGAAGTAAAAGTAGTGTGCATTGACATATTCAAGCTATACTTCGGCGCAACAAACACTCTGAATTACGATTATAGACGACATCTGAAGACGAACATTTGATGGTGATAGCTGCAACCTACCAGTTTGATTTAGGTTGTGGTGTTGGTACTGCCTTAGTTTTAGACATTGTGTGAACAGAGTGTCACGCAAAGTTGTTGCTTACTGCTTCCCGTCTTAAAGCAGAAGCCATAATCATCATATATTTCCAAGACCAATGAATAAAAACTATTGACCTTAAAATTATAATATGAAAGAGTAAATGTAGAGAGGTCTTCATGATTCAACAATTACATACGTCTAAACGCATAAACTTTTCTCATTTTAAAATTTTACGCAAGGTTCTCATTCACCAATTATCTGGTGTGTTATTGTTTCAAACATCTGATGGCATTGAAGGTCAATTATTTTTCAAGCATGGTAAAGTGTATTGTGCGCATCAAGGCGATGGTACTCTTTTATTGTTTTTATCCAGCAGTATGTTGTTTGCCGAATGGAAACATGGCGGATTGCAAATGGATGCCTGTGCAACAGAATATGTTTTATTAAGAATAATCAATAAAATCTCTTGGCAAAAAGAAAACCAATCCGCCATTGCGAATATGTTTTCTAACTTACCCAATGTCTATGCTGATGCCAAACTAGCACCATTTGATAATTTTTTAATGAACATCAGTCACGATATATTTCATCAAATGTCATCCAGTACCTATGGGATTACGCCATCGGTATATTTACTTCAAGATTATCCATCTAATTCGTTGCAGCCCTACCGCGTGAAAGTATTTACCTTTAATTATATCCTTGGTTTTATTCATACTATTAAATCGAAGAAGCCCAAAAAAGTACGTCTGCAAAAAAAACGTAGCATGTTAGAACGCATCAAAGCAAGAATTTCAAGCTTAACCGTGAGTTTCTGACTGCTCTCGAATCGCAGCAGCCCTTATTTCCACTTCTTCCACCAAGCGATCAATCATGACTGCTGATTGTATTTTCCCTGATTTTATGCCGTCGCAATACAAGGTATGCACAGGGTAGCCACCTGTAATGCCCAACGCTGCTTCTTGCGCTTCTCCAGGGCCATTAACGACGCAACCAATGACTGCCACATCTAAATTTTCTTTGATATGAGATAAACGCTGCTCTAACTCGGCAACTACCTCAATCACTGCGAACTTTTGCCTTGCACAACTCGGGCAAGCAATCAGATTAATGCCACGGTGACGCAAGCCCATGCTTTTAAGAATTTCAAAGCCCACTTTCACTTCTTCTTCGGGTTCTGCTGCCAAAGAAACGCGAATGGTATCGCCAATGCCATCAACAAGCAGTAAACCAATCCCTATTGCGGATTTTATACTCCCTGCAAAACGGCTTCCTGATTCGGTAATGCCCAAATGCAAGGGGTAATCCACCATGCTTGCTAGCTTTCGGTATGCCACCACGGTCATCGGAATATTGCTTGCCTTCAGCGATATTTTAATGTCGTAAAAATCCATGGCTTCTAAGATATGAATATGATTCATGGCTGATTCAACCATCGCATCAGCACAAGGCTCACCATATTTTTCATACAAGGTTTTTTCTAATGAACCCGCGTTGACACCTATGCGAATCGACACACTGCGTTCTCGTGCTGCTGCAACCACCCGTTCAATACGCGAGCGATCACCAATATTTCCAGGGTTCAAACGCAGACCATGTACACCTGCATCCAACGATGCCAATGCCATTTTATAACTAAAATGAATATCAGCAATAATTGGAATACTGCTTTGCTGAATGATTTCAGTCATCGCTGTCGCGGATTCGGCATCAGGCACGGAAACGCGCACTACATCGGCACCAGCTTCGGCAATACGGGCAATTTGTGCGACTGTTGCATCAATATCGGTGGTTGGCGTATTGGTCATCGACTGTACCGCTATCGGCGAATCACCACCGACAGTAATATCACCGACCTGTAAACTTCGGCTTACACGCCTTGTTTTCACGATTGTATCACGCATAGTTATTGACCTCGAATCAGATGCAGGCGTTCTTGCACCTGTAACGCCCGTTGCAAGGCATCGTTGTATTCTTTGTTGCTCGGCATAAACTCAACTGCCTTATGCCAAAAACGTACAGCCTCATCCACCTGTTCGGTAGAGAATGCCTGCCGTCCTTGGTCAAACCATGTTTTGGATGCTTTTTTCAACTCATCTTGAAGGGTCTTTAATAATGCCCGACCCTTTTTGCCCTGCTTTTTTAAAGCTTGGCTGAACGTGCGTGCTTTTAGCCATTGTTGTTGTTCTATTAATTTTTGAATGTATGCCATACTAAAAGCTTGCTTGGTAGCTCTTGCGGCGCGTTTTTTGGTAGCATGCATTATTTGTGCTGTGTTTGTCGGAATACGTTTTTTTAATTGGGTTAATGTTAAATCATCAACGGCATCAGCAGCCAAGCGTTGACTTGATTGCAACAAAATATATGCCAGTTCGGGCATTTTTTTCATCAATGCTTTGGCTTGCTTTGATTGTTGTTTGACTCGGTACTCAATCGCTTCTCTCACATTATTACGAAATAAAGCAAACATAGCATCGTTAGCATCAAAATCGCGATGACTGGGGCGATATTTTTTTAGCCAGCGTTGCCATTGTATATCTTCATATTTCAATTGACGTGCAAGCACCTTTGCCCGCTGCCCTCGCAAGCGTTCTTGCATCAGCGTTATTTTTTTTACATCTGATTTTTTTTCACTTAGTATTGCCACTTGTTGGTAACGTTGCGCGGCAATAAACCATTGCCCTTTGCGTTCAGCCTTCACGGCTTTTTTTTGATGGTATCGCAATAACCGTTGCCTTGCTGGCTCTACCGTTTTTTTTAAAAACACTTGCGCCTTGGCATAATCAGCATGACCAGAATTAACTTTAAGCAAACGTTGGCGCGATTGCATTATGCGACCTTGTTTAAAGTCCTCCTCTGCTTGTTTTAGATTATTTTTATACGTGCTGCTTTTCACGCCCCCAGCTTGATTGGCACAAGATACAACAAAAAAACAGACCATGAGCGTCAACAGTGTTTTCATACTGTGCTTCCTTTCTGTTGTTGATTCACTGCATCAAGCGCCAATGCCACAGCCTGATTAACCTTATCATTTACGGTGGCATCGTTCGCCAACACCACGCCACAATGCACAGGCGCTGCCACACCTTTTACTTGAATATCGCCCATTTCCTTAAACATAAAGCCTTTCCCTAATGTGTTAAATGTTGATAAGGGCAGGGCAAGTTGCCCGCCCTGTCCTAGCCCTCCCATACGCGAGGCAAGGTTTACGGCATCACCAATCACGGTATATTCAAGGCGTTTTTTGGCACCTATATTGCCAACAATGGCTTCCCCTTGATTCATGCCAACGCGAAATAAAATCGACGAACCATCATCACGCAATAGACTCAAAGCTTTGCAGACCGCTGCCATTGCCAAGCCTGCCATAGCAGCATGACGCACATGATCAGGGTCATGATGAGGATGATTAAACACTGCCATCACCGCATCGCCAATGTATTTATCGACATGACCACCAAAATAGTCAATAACAAAATGAAACACTTCAAAGTGTCGGTTTAATACATCAATAATGGCTTCAGGATCACGCCCTTCTGAAAACGAAGTGAAGCCAACCATGTCAGCAAATAACACGGTCACATCTTGGCGATGATTTTCTACGGTAGCACGCGCATCGTCAAACACAGTTGAAACCAAATTAGGGTTTAAATACCGCCCAAACTCTTGCCGCATATGGGCTTTATGGCGCAGTTCTTTGAGCATGAAATTAAATTGATGGACTGCATCGCTGATTTCATCGTTGCCATGAACCGTCAAATCACACGCATAATCGCCCTTTCCCACCCGTGAAGCCGCATTAGCAATGGCTTCTAGCGGAAAGCTCATTTTTCGCGCCACCCAATAAGTAGCAAGCAATGCCGAGGCGAGTACCATGAAGGCAAACCAAAGCATGCGCAACAACAAGGCATTGGATAAGTCTTCCCATGCTTGTTCAGAAAAACGCACGGCAAGCACACCAATCACCGTTTTATTGTAACTTAAACGTTTAGCAAACCATGTTTGATCATCACCCAAACGCAACAGTGTAGCCGTGCCACGAACTGCCGAAAGATCAGGCACAACCACGTTTTCACCAAAGCGTTGATCACCTTGATCTCGCAGCACACGAACCGTTAACACACTGGGAACCGATTGCATAAAACCATGCACTGTAGCATCTACTTCAGCCGCGCTATGGGTTAACACGGGGAGCTTTAATGATTGCGCCAATCTCTCAACCAGCAAGCTGGCTTGTTGTTGTTGATTATTTAACCATGCATCGTGTTCGACATGAAGAATCAGCCATGTTAACGAGCTGAGCGCAATGCCCATTGCCAAGCCCATCATCATCGTCCATTGCCAACGCAAAGGGAATCGAGGAGAGTCATTATTATGCATAGTCACGCTGCAATGCTAGAATGTTGCCGCAGAATAGAAAGCCTAAGTTGTTTTGTGCATGTTCCTAAACATGTATCATCATTGAGCCACGTATTCCAAAGGAACGTCAATATGTCAACGAAAGAATCGAAAGCCATTGTTTTGGCGGCTGTTCAATCAGGTGATTTTCTTTTAGCGTCAACAATATGTATGGATTTGGCAAAAGAAGCCAAATACGATGCCGAATTATGGGAGATGGCAGGGCAACTTTGCAATCAGGCGAACAAACCCAAACAAGCGGCACAATGCTACGGTTACAGTGCGCGTGTGTTTATTGCACAAAAAAAACCAGCGCAAGCCATCAGCATGATGAAGCATTATGCTGACCTTCGTCATGAAGAGCCGCAGCAAGCATGCCGTCATTTGTTTTTTGCCTGTCGTGCAGGTGGCGTTGACTGCAACATTTGTACTATTCGTGAAGCACCACAAGACACCTGTTGCAAGCTGTTTAGAGAAGGTGAGTTTTGGCAACGCATTCCTAACCAAGGACTAGCAATCTTGCTAAAAGAATCAACGGTTCGTCGTTATACTGAAGGTACATGTATTGCTAAAGAAGGAGCACAAGCGACCTCTTTTTACCTTGTCTCCCATGGCAGTATTCAATTACAATGCCGTGCCGTGCATGATCATGCACTTTCGACCATTGAAATTGGCTGTATCTGTGGTGACATTCCTTATTACGCTCAACTACCTCAACGGGTTTATTCTATGATTGCAGGTAAAGATTGTGAAGTTGTAGAGGTTCCTTACTCAACCTTAAAGAAACTTTGCCAACAGCACCCAGAGATCAAGCAATGGATGAAGCATCGCTTTGAAAGCAATCTACTGGAATACATACTCGTCAATACACCTTTTTTTAGTGACTTAAGCACCTTAAGTCTGCAAGATATTGCGCAACAAATGCAAGTGGCAAACTTCACTGCGGGTGAAGTCATTTTTCAACAAGATGCTACCCATGATTTGGATATATTTATCATCAGATCGGGGTGGGTTAATTTAAACTATGAATGGCATGGCAGAACATACCACCTATGCACACTAAAATCTGGTGATATGTTTGGCACGGCAAGCATGCTGGAAAAAAAACGCAAAGTCACTGCACGATCTATTGCCAACAGCACACTCATGCGTTGGCCTGAAGCTAATTTTATATTAGCCTACACACAGTGTTCCCACCTTCGAGATAATATTGCCAAAAGCATGATTCGCTACCAATATGCACTGGATAAAATCCGTCAACACAACTCCCAATCAAACGAACCACAGCCTGAAATTGATCGTGTTACTTTATTGGGTGAGATGTATTGCCATAGTGATATTACCAACGCAATACTGCTGCATTAAATACAGGACCATCGACACACACACGACGGTAATATGTACCACCTTCTTCATGCGTTTCAACTACGCAGCCTGCACAGCCTCCAATGCCACACGCCATGTATTCTTCTAACGAAACATAGGTTGCTACGTTAAAGCGTTCACCCAAAGCCGCAACTGATTGCAGCATGGGGAAAGGTCCGCACGATAAAACGGTCACTTGTTCGCGCTCTTTCTCTGGCAGGGCTGCCAACCATAAGCCTGCCAAGTCAGCCACATAGCCTGCATGACAACCAAACAATGCAGGATTATGCGAAGCCAATCGGCAGGGAATGCCGCGTGCTTCCAACGATTGAATGGTCATCATGGCTTGCGAAGAAATACCGGGGAGTAAAAAAGTGGATGCGGACAAGGCAAAAGGAAACGCTACTTCAGAACCTGCAAAAACAATAGCGCGCCCCCCCGTGGCTGCAATGCGCTCGGCAGCAAAAATCATCGGTGGAATGCCGACACCACCACCAAGACACAGGTAACGCCGCGATCTATCGCCAATAGAAAAAGGCACACCAATAGGACCACACACTTGCAACGAATCACCTTCTTTTTTAGCTGCCAACAAGCGCGTTCCTTCACCGACAACTTTAAACAGTAGATCAATCGTACCTTCATCAGGGTTGCACAACATCAACGAAATAGGTCGCCGTAATCTTGGGCCTTTGGCAACTTGAACATGGACGAACTGCCCCGCTTGCGCGGTATCAGCAATGGCAGGGGCATGCAAACGCATCACATATTGCGCCGCAGGGTGTGCGACATTAGCCAAAACCTTGGCAGATACTTCATGAATGCTGGGAGCGTTGTTAGGCATTAGGCTAGGCTTCCTTCTTTGGCTGTTGTTCAAACACAATATTGCCTCCCATCATGGTGTAACACACTTGCCCTTGCATGGTTTTTCCATGCCACGGGGTGTTATGTGATTTTGAGCGCAACGCATCACGGTCTAATAACCATGATGCATCAGCATCAAAAATACAAATATCAGCAGGTGCATCTTTACTTAACGTCCCTGTAGCAAGGTTGAGTAATTTCGCGGGGTTGATGGTCATCTTGGCAATCAAGTTAGACAAACTCAACACACCATCACGCA
This sequence comes from uncultured Zetaproteobacteria bacterium, assembly GCA_964458185.1. Taxonomy (GTDB): domain Bacteria; phylum Pseudomonadota; class Zetaproteobacteria; order Mariprofundales; family Mariprofundaceae; genus AB-137-C09. The sequence continues at coordinate 54,455 of CAYWFG010000010.1, read as the reverse complement.
CCAGCATTAACGACACAGGCAGCAGCGTTTCAAGCCCGACAATACCAAAAGCAGCACACTCTAGGCCACAGCGTTTATCATCAATATGGTGGGGGGCGTGATCAGTGGCAATGACGGTGATTGTGCCATCAGCCAAACCTTTGATCACGGCTTGTCGATCTGCTTCGGTACGCAATGGCGGACTCATTTTGGCATCGCTGCGGTAGCCAATCACTTCTTCTTCGGTGAGGGAAAAATGATGCGGTGCAGCTTCACAGCTAACGGCAAGACCCTCGGCTTGAGCAGCGCGCACTTGTGCCACTGCGCCTTGGGTAGAAATATGCGCAACATGGTAACGCGCATCGGTTAGGCGGGTGAGCATAATATCACGGGCAATGATACTGTCTTCCCCTTCGGCAGGCATCCCTGCCACACCAAGCTGGGTAGAAATCCAGCCTTCATTCATCACGCCGCCGTGGGTCAGCGTGGGTTCTTCGGCATGTTGAATCACAAGAAAACCAAAGCTGGAGGCATACTCTAAGGCTTTGCGCATGATCCCTGCGTGCCAAATGGGTACACCGTCATCAGAAAAAGCGACTGCACCTGCCCGAACCAGTTCGCGCATTTCAGTGAGTTGTTTTCCCGCTAAATTGCGTGTTACTGCCCCGATAGGGTGCAAGCGGCACACCCCCACTTGCGCCGCCCGTTGTTTCACTTGGGTAATCACGCCCGCATGATCCAGCGTTGGTTGGGTGTTCGGCATGCAACACATGGTGGTCACGCCACCTGCTACGGCAGCTTGTGAGCCTGATTCAATATCTTCTTTCCACTCTGCACCCGGTTCTCGCAGGTGAACATGCATATCAATCAAGCCAGGGCAAACAATCAAGCCTTCGGCATCAATCACCCGTTTTGCTTTGGCAGAGTAATCGCCCACTGCAATAATATGACCATCGTTGATCCATACATCGCATATGTCATCTATCTGGTTGGCAGGGTCAACAACACGTCCACCACGAATCAATACATCAATCTTCATCGTCATCCTCTTCGTCATGCTGTTGTACGATGGCTGGGTTATTGGCATTAATCAAATGGGTTAATACTGCCATGCGAATGGAGACACCATTTTCAACCTGTTGCAACACTCGACTATTCAGTGAATCTGCCACATCAGAAGCAATTTCCACACCTCGATTCATTGGGCCTGGATGCATGATTAAACAATGCTCCCCTGCCATCTGTTGGCGCGCACGGTGCAAACCATAGGTTTCGTGGTATTCACGAATAGAAGGAAAACTACAACTGGACGTTAATCGTTCATTTTGTACTCGCAGCATATAAATAATATCACTACCTGGGATTGCCGCATCAAAATCGTGGTAGACTGCGCAACCATAGCGTTTAACATGCAAGGGCAGCAATGTTTTAGGCGCAACCAAGCGAACGTGATAACCCATGATTGTTGCTGCCAACAAATGCGAACGAGCAACGCGGGAATGGGCAATATCCCCCACCAAAGTCATCACCTTGCCTTCAACGCTCCCCAGCGATTGTTCGATGGTCATCAAATCGGTTAAAATCTGTGTCGGATGTTCGTGTGCGCCATCACCTGCGTTGATAATCGCAGTGTTATCCAAATAATCAGCAAGAAACTCGCAACTCCCCGCCAAGCCATGACGAATCACCAAGACATGGGGTTGCATGGCTGCCAAGGTTTGCCCTGTATCAAGCAATGACTCCCCTTTTTTGGTGGCACTGGTCGATGCCGAGATATTAATCACATCGGCAGAGAGGCGTTTGCCAGCGATTTCAAAACTGGTACGGGTGCGGGTCGAGTTTTCAAAAAACAAATTAATAATTGTTTTGCCGCGCAAGGTTGGTGCTTTTTTGATACTGCGGCGGTTAATATCTGCCATAGATTCGGCAAGTTGCAACAATTTTCTAATCTGATCAACTGATAAATCTGCAATACCAAACAAATGTTTCATGGCTTGCGCCTAGCGATTGACCAGACTGTTTTGCCTGCCTCATTTTTACTCACCGTTAAATCAATCACTGAATCTTCGGTGGCCGTAAAATGCAGCCCGACAACATCAGGCTGCACGGGCAACTTGCGACCACCACGATCAACCAACACTGCCAACGATACCGAAGCAGGGCGACCATAGTCAAATAACTCACCCAAAGCGGCACGAATCGTTCGTCCGCTAAAGATAACATCATCAATCAACCAGATGTGACGGTTATTAATATCAAACGATAAATCACTGCCATGCACCACAGGATGCAAGGGTGCGCTATCAATATCATCACGGTAAAAGCTGATGTCCAAATCACCGCGCAGCACAGTGCAGCCCTCTTTTTTCAGCCGTTTTTGCAAAGCACTGGCAACTTGTGAACCGCCGCGCTGAATACCCACCAAGCACACAGTATCATCCATCATCACGGTTGCCATTCGCTTTAAGGTTCGTTTAATTTGTTGATGGTCAAAAATAATATCGTTCATATTGCATCCTTTTCACCATCTAGACAAAACTGCTGCGCCCGTTTGATTGCTGCTTTTAAATTAATGCGTGAATGGTCGGATAATAGCTCACCCAAAACAAAACGCTCGCCACGAATGCGCAACAGATAAGAGGCAGGCGGTGCAACACCATAGACATGATGGTAAGCATGCAATAATGCCTGCGGACTCATAGCATGGCTGGTATAGCTGTCATCTTTTTGTGGCTGTAATCGTTCCAGTCTATAAGGCGCATCACAAGACACATCCGCATCAACAAACAGAATACGCATGCGATCTGTTAAGTCCGTAATATGTTCTATTTGCAATTGCATATCCTGCAAACATTGCACATGAGGGTAAGATTTTTGCACCATCGCATCAATCAATGCGAGTGCCAAGGCATCGTCACCGCGACTTGGGTTGCCATAACCAAAAAGCAATACAGGTTCAGTATTCATTCAAGTGTTCGGGTTATTGTGCCATGGGATGCTTTTTCAACACGGTCAATCAACACCCCATCAGCGTTCAGTAACTCTACTTCTAAAGGCATTTTCCCTAAGGCATGGGTGGCGCATGATAAACACGGATCATAAGCACGAATAGCAACCTCAAGGTGATTCAATAAACCTTCAGTGATTTCTTTGCCATCAAGGTATTCATTGGCAACCGAACGCACCGACTGATTCATCGCTTGATTGTTGCTGGTGGTAGAAACAATCAAGTTTGCCTTTTTAATGGTGCCATCTTCATTGATGGTGTAATGATGAAACAATGTGCCACGCGGTGCTTCAATCACGCCTATGCCTTCTTCACGCTTTTTGCCTTGCATCATCAAATCTGTGCCAAGAATTTCTCCATCACACAACAAATCACGGATAGATTCTGCACTGTGCAATACTTCGATCATGCGCGCCCAATGGTAGGCAAGGGTATCGTGGACATAACCACCCTGACCAAAGGCAACAAAGCGTTGACGCGCAGCTTCTGCCAGTGGCGTGGTAATAAAGTCACAACTATTGATACGTGCGAGCGGCCCTACACGGTACCAGCCATGCTCTGCCCCCAAGGCCGTAAGGTATGGGAATTTCATGTACGTCCAAGAACGAACTTCTTCACGAATAATGCTGCGGTAACCACGGTAATCAAGCTGATCAAAAATAACCGCGCCATCAGGTTTGCTAGCACGCAGTCCACCATGGTACAACTCTAACTCACCCTTACTGCCAACCATGCTAAGGTAATTGGTGATTAAGCGACCAAAACCATGATTATCTGGGTGTTCAGTATGAATTTTTTCATTCAAATCCACAGCATCTTGCGCCCATTGCACAATGTCTTCAATATCAAGCAATAAGCGATCTCGCACTTCAATGCCGAGTGCTTTATTCATGCCGCCTGCCAAGGTCGCCGCACCATGAATTCGCTTGCCTGAAATAGCTTCGATCACTTGTTGTCCGTATTTTCGCAGCTTCACCCCTTTGAGTGCCAAGTCGGGGTAATCTTCAATCACCCCCACAATATTGCGACGCTTCATGTCTGAACCAAAACCAAACAATAAATCAGGGGAGGAAAGATGAAAAAAGTGCAAAGCATGTGATTGCATGGTCTGACCAAAATGAAGCAAACGTCGTAATTTGGTTGATGTGGGTGTCAAACAATCCACGCCGACAAGTTGATCCACGGCTTTTGCTGCTGCCAAGTGATGGGACACAGGGCAAATGCCGCAAAGTCGCTGCACAAAATAAGGCACTTCCCAGTACGGTCGCCCTTGAATAAATTTTTCAAAACCACGAAACTCAACGATGTGAAAACGAGCCTCATGCACATGATTATCATCATTCAGCAACAGGGTTATTTTACCGTGACCTTCCACGCGGCTGACAGGATCAACGGCAATACGCCGCAATGTTGCTTTGTTAGGGCTGATGGGTTTAATCATAATGAAGCATCTCTTTTGGCAAAGAAGGCTCTTTACCAGCAATAAGGTCAGTTAGCACTTTCACAAAGGCATCGGCACACGGCGGGCATCCTGGAAGATAATAATCAACCTTCACCACTTCATGAATGGGGTGAACTTTTGATAACAATAAGGGTAATTCTTTATCGTTAGGGATTTGAGGGTTATCCACGCCTATTTCATCCAAAAAGGCTTCTTTTAAACATGCCTCCAAGCTGAAATGGTTGCGCATCGCGGGGATACCACCATTGATCGCACACGCGCCAACCGCAATAATGATCTTGCAATTTTCACGAAACTCACGCAACACATGAATATTATCAGCATTGCATAACGCACCTTCAATCAGCCCAATATCACAGGGTTCACAATGCTTGATATCGGTCAACGGTGAACGAGTAAACTCAATATGCTGAATCAGTTCAACAATGCGCTCATCCATATCAAGAAAAGACATATGACAACCAAAACAGCCACCTAACGAGGTGGTGCCTACACGTACTTTACCCATCGTGATGCCTTCCCTTGGTTAATACAATCGTAGCATCAAGATCCGTCTCTGCAACGGTATGCAAATCAAAGGTGCGACAACCAATCGGGACTTCATAGCCTTTATCTTTGAATAAAATCGCACCAACAGGGCAAATCTGGGCTGCCAAATCATCTTTATCAATGTCTGAATCCACCAGTTTTCCTGTGGGGGAGTTCACAATAAGATGACGATTAACGCCACGTCCGCTGATTGCAAATACATCTTTAGCATCCACGCTTTGGCTAGCCCTGACACACAATTCACACAAGATACAGCGATCACGGTCAATCAATAAATCCTCATGGCTGGCATCAACTTCGCGGCGCGGGTAAAATTGCGGGTAATGACCATCAAGCATACCAAGGTGATAAGCAATGCCCTGCAAGATACAGTCACCGCTTTTTTCGCATGAAGGGCAAAGGTGGTTGCCTTCTATAAAAAGCATTTGGGTGATGGATGTACGCACGGCATGAAGTGCTGGCGTATTATTATCAACGTGCTGCCCATCTGCTGCTGGCATGGTGCAAGCGGAAGCTGCTCGCCCATCGACATCAACCGTACACAGCTTGCAACTTCCATGTGGGCTTAAACCCGGTTTATGGCACAGATGGGGAATATAAATATCAGCGGCAAGGGCTGCATCCATAATGCTTTGCCCTGCGGCAAAAGGGATGATTACACCATCAATGGTAATGCTTTGCTCTACCGAGGTCATAAATGTGCCTCTGCGTCATCACGTTGTGTTAATGCTCTTGCCTCTTGTAATGAAGCATCAAGATCAAAGGCAGGTTCCATTGTTTTATCTGATAGCTTTTGCTTAAAAAGCTGTGGAAAGTTTTTCAAGCCATCTATTATGGGGTTAGGTGCAGTCATGCCCAAACCACAATGGGAACGCTTTGCTACCAACGATGCAATAGATTGAAGTTCATCCATATCATGCACTGTGCTGTGACCGCTGCACAATTTATCCATACCTTTTTTCAACAAGGTCGTTCCCACACGGCAGGGCGTGCAAAAGCCACAGCTTTCGTGCGCAAAGAAATGACTGAAATTTCGGATAATATGTAACAAATCACGGGAATCATCATAAATCATCAATGATCCGCCTGTCGGAATATCTTCAAAGGCAATATGGTGGTTAAAGTGAGAAGCATCAAGCAATGCCCCCGCAGGACCACCAATCTGTACCGCTTGAGTATGGCTTGCACCACAATCATGCAATATATCCGCAATGGTCACGCCAAAAGGGTATTCATAAATCCCAGACCTGGCACAATCCCCCGAAACAGAAAGCACTTTTGTTCCTCTTGATTGCCATGTGCCAACACCACGAAACCAACGCTCGCCATGCAACACAATGGCTGCTGCTGCAACCAAGGTTTCGACATTATTCACCACTGTGGGTTTGCCCAAGTAGCCGCTGGTAACAGGGAATGGCGGACGAATACGCGGAATGCCACATTTTTCTTCCAGTGATTCAATCAAGGCTGATTCTTCACCACAGATATAAGCCCCCGCGCCAACAACAATATGTATCTCAAAATCAAAGCCTTGAACACCAAGAATCGCAGTACCCAGCAAGCCATCACGTCGCCGTTTGGCAAGGCAGGCCTCTAACGATGGCAGTAAATAGCGGTATTCCCCACGCAAATACAAAAAACCTTCTGCTGCATCAATCATACGGGCGCAAATCGTCATCCCTTCAAACACCGCATCGGCATGATCGCTTAACAATAAACGGTCTTTAAAAGTACCCGGTTCGCCTTCATCGGCATTGCAAATTACATAATGGGTATCATCGTTTGCCTCGCGGCAAAAACGCCATTTTTTAACCGTGGTAAAACCCGCGCCGCCTCGCCCTCGAAGATCAGCATAACGGATTTTCTCCAGTGTTTCATCTGCCGATTCTGCAACCATAGTTTTTAAAGCTGCACCTGTCGGCAACGGCGTAGCCAGCAATAAGTCGCTGCGACAAACATGGCTATGAACGCTACGCCAAGACGACGGCCATTGATTCAACGGTGTCTCTGCATCAATAAGCAGAGCCATTGCTTCAATCCGCGCCTGATCCAATGAATGAATCGGCTGATCATTGATCAACACAGAAACACCATGGTCACACATGCCAATGCAAGAGGTTTCAGTAACAGACACTACGCCATCATTGCGAGTCTCACCTGCTTGAATATTTAGGCGGTCACACAGTTGTTGCATCAAGGCAGCATCGCCACAACTCGTACAATTGCTAAAAAACACATCAAAACGCCCACGCGGTTGACGTGAAAAGAAACTGTAAAATTCCGTCACTGCCTCAACTTGCGCCCGAGGAAGCACACATTTTTTTGCAATAAAAATGATCGCCTGATCAGATATGCAATGGGAGGCTCGCTGCTCTGCATGCAACACATGCAAGAGATGATCAGATACCACCCTGTTTTTTACCACTTCAATCCCCCACCACTCTGGTATTCAGTCACTCGTGTTTCAAAAAAGTTTTTTTCTTTGCGCACGTTGGCTTGTTCATCCAGCCACGGTAGCGCAGCTTTTGCCCCTTCAAAGGCTGGTGGTTGCCCCAATTGTTTACAGCGGCGGTTGGCAATGAAACGAAATTGGGCAATATGATCTTCAGCGGAATAACCCAGAATTGGGGAATCTAACAAATACTGGGCATAACCAGACTCTGCAGCTTCGGCTTCATCCCACATATCGCGCATCGCCTGTGGGTCTAACGTCATGTTTTCTTCTTGCAAAATTTGACGCACCACACGGATGCCAAAAGATGCATGCAGCACCTCATCGCGCATGATGTATTGCAATTGCTCGGCAGTTCCTTTCATCAAGCCACGGCGTTGCAAGGCAAAAATAGGGCTAAAACCATTGTAAAACCAACAGCCTTCAAAAATAGCAGCAAAAAACGTATAAGCCATCACAAAGTCTTGTTTCACTTCAGGGTCACGCAAATCAGTGCCAGCTTGCAACACTGACGCTAAACGACGATTAGCAATACGAATTTTTTCATTAATGGCAGGGACGACACGGTAACGGTTGTAAATTTCTGCTTGGTCTAAGCCAATGGTTTCGATGCAATGCTGGTACGTCCAAGTATGCAAGGCTTCTTCATACACTTGCCGCGCCTGATACATTTGGAGTTCGGGTGCGCTCATCTTTTCCATCACTGCCAAACCAATATTGCGCATTGCTAAAATATCAGAAGTGGTTAAATATGCCAGTACATTTTCATACACATGCCGTTCTTCTAGCGTTAGCTTATGGTGATAATCATGAACATCTTGTGCCATATTGATGTCCAGCGGTGTCCAATGATTTTTATTGGCATTAAGAAAGTATTCCCACGCCCACGGGTATTTAAAGGGGGCAAGCTGATTGATATCCGTTTGCCCATTAATCACCCGTTTTTGCGATACGTCAACGGCTTCCATGCTCGCTGATTGAGTCGTTTTAGAAGCATCTGTTGCAACCACTGTGTTTTTAACAGCGGTATCTTTATGGTGTACCGATGCCAGTGGATCATCCCAGTTGAGCATTATTGGCAAGCCTCGCAATCAGGGTCAAGAATCGAACAAACACTGCCTTCTGCTTGTGGTTCAGGCGTGCTTGCGGCATGTGTTTTTTCCATTTGGGTTGCGCCCATAGAACGCAAGTAGTAAGTGGTTTTTAAACCACGCACCCATGCCAATTTGTACAAATTATCCATCGTTTTTCCTGAAGGTTCAGCCAAATACAAATTAAGGCTTTGTGCTTGGTCAATCCATTTTTGGCGACGAGAGGCAGCCTCAATCAACCAACGACTGTCTATTTCAAAAGCCGTGGCATACAAAGTTTTTAAAGCTTCGGGAATGCGTTCAATGGCACGGGTTGAACCGTCATAATACTTCAAATCATTTGCCATCACGCGATCCCATAAACCAAGGGCTTTTAAATCACGCACCAAGTAATCATTCACCACCATGAACTCACCTGATAAATTCGATTTTACATAAATATTTTGATACGCAGGTTCAATGGATTGACTGACCCCACAAATATTAGAAATCGTTGCCGTCGGTGCAATCGCCATGGTGTTGGAATTGCGCATACCGACAGTTTTTATGCGCTCACGCAGTGCATCCCAATCCAATGTGATGGAATCATCGACCTGCAAATAATCACCACGGTATTCGCCCATGGCTTGCAACGAATCATAAGGCAGTACACCTTGGCTCCACAATGAGCCTTCAAAACTGGGGTAACGCCCGCGTTCTTGTGCCAAATCGCATGAGGCAGCAATACTAAAATAGGCGACCTGTTCCATCGAACGATCAGCAAATTCTACTGCCTCTTTAGAAGCGTAGGGTAGCTTCATTTTATACAGACTATCTTGAAAGCCCATGATACCCAAACCCACAGGGCGATGACGAAAATTTGCATTGCGCGCTTGGGAAACGGCATAATAATTGTAATCAATCACATTATCCAACATGCGCATGGCTGTTGTGATGGTGGCTTGCAAGTGAGCAACATCCAAACCATCAGCGGTAACATGCTGTGGTAAATTCACCGAACCTAAATTACACACTGCGATTTCATGATCGTTGGTATGCAAGGTGATTTCAGTACATAAATTAGAGCTATGCACCTGCCCTACGTGTTGATTGGTGTAACGCATATTGCAAGGGTCTTTAAAGGTCATCCAAGGATGACCTGTTTCAAACAACATGCCCAACATTTTTCGCCATAGATCAATGGCTTTGACTGTTTTTGATAGGGCAATACGCCCTTCATTCGCGGCTATTTCATAGCTGTGGTATGCCGCATCAAATGCTGCGCCATAAAGATCGTGTAAATCGGGGACATCATCAGGAGAAAACAGCATCCAATCGCCTTCTTCGGCAACACGGCGCATAAATAAATCAGGAATCCAGTTAGCAGAATTCATATCGTGGGTGCGTCGCCGTTCGTCGCCTGTGTTTTTACGTAGTTCTAAAAAATCTTCAATATCAATATGCCATGTTTCTAAATAGGCACAGACAGCACCTTTGCGTTTACCGCCCTGATTGACTGCTACAGCGGTATCGTTGGCAACCTTCAAAAAAGGGACAACACCTTGAGATTTACCATTCGTGCCACGGATGTGCGCACCCATACCACGGACATTGCTCCAATCGTTGCCCAAGCCGCCAGCAAACTTGGACAGCAAGGCATTGTCTTTAATGGCATCATAAATACCTTCTAAATCATCAGAAACCGTGGTTAAGTAACAAGAAGATAACTGCGGTCGCAAAGTACCAGCGTTGAATAAGGTGGGGGTTGAACTCATAAAATCAAAGCTCGACAACAAACGATAAAATTCAATCGTTCGCTCTTCACGTTCAACTTCATTTATTGCCAGTCCCATTGCCACACGCATAAAGAACATTTGCGGTAATTCAAAGCGCGTGCCATCTTCATGATGAATAAAATAACGATCATACAAAGTTTGCAAACCAAGGTAGGCAAATTGTAAGTCACGCTCAGGTAACAACGCATTGATTAAACGCTTAATATCGTATTGTGCCAAACGTGGATCCAATAACTCTAATCCGATTGCTTTTTTCAAGTAAGCATGAAAATATTCACCGTACACGGCTGCCATATCCGCTTGCGTTTGCACCTTTGCATCAACCGCGAGAAAGCCCAAGGCTTCGCGGCGCATATCATCAAGCAATAAACGCGCACTGACACGAGAATAATTAGGCTCTTGCTCAATCAAAGTGCGTGCCGACATCAACAATACTTTAGCAACTTCTGATTCTTTTACGCCATCAAACAAATGCCGCTGGGTAGCCTCTAAAATAACATCAGGGTCAACATCATCCAGACCTTCGCATGCCTCAACGCACAATCGGCGCAACCGTGCCATATCTAGGGGCTGACGATCGCCATTATCCAATATGACATGCAACACATCTTTGATTGATGGGTTAGCATCTTCTTGTTCACGAATATGCTTATGTTGTTCACGGTACAATACATAAGCACGGGCAACTTGCTGAAAGCTTCCCCGCATTAATGCCAATTCTACTTGATCTTGGATATCTTCAATATGCACACTGCCACCTTCAGGCAAGCGACGAAACAATGCCGCTATTACCCGTTCAGTTACACCTTGAACCGAATCGTGAATGCGTGAAGACTCACCTGCTTGTTCATCTTCAACGGCAAAAAAAGCTTTGCCGATTGCCACATGTATCTTGCTACGGTCAAAATCAGTAAGCTGACCATTGCGGCGAATAACGCTGTAATGGGTATCTTGGTTCGCTTCTTGTTCTGTCATAGTATAACCATCGGGGTCAACCGCTGATAATGGTTTTTTTGTCATGTTTTATCCTGTATAGGGTGAGCGGCTATAAGATCTACATCCGCTAGTTTTTCAAAGCATGGGTTAAAAAGCGATCCAGTGCATTGGCAAAAGCCATGCGGTCGTTTTGCCCAAAAGCAGGCGGACCCCCCGTAAAAATACGAGAGCCACGCAATTCATCCAAAAAGTTTCGCATCGCTAAAGATTCTTGCATGTTTTCTTTGGTGTATAATGTGCCACGAGGATTAAGGGCATGTCCACCCCTTGCCAGCACTGCGGCAGCCAAAGGAATGTCGGCAGTGATCACCAAGTCACCCCACGATAATCGTGACACAATTTCTTGGTCTGCGACATCAGCCCCCGATTGTACCACAATATTTTGAATATAGGGTGATGAAGGAACGCGCAAAGGCGTATTGGCAACCAAGCTTAGTTGCACATCTAAACGTCGGCTGGCACGGTAAAGTATTTCTTTTACTGCCTTTGGGCAAGCATCCGCATCAACCCAAATATGCAAGCGGTCAATTTGTTCAGGCAAGAACCCAGCCTGCATGAAATAATTCATCCAAAGTGTCATAATGAAGAAACGTATGGCTATTTTTCATGCAACGCAAACGGTACAATGATTTGTCTATTTCTGCCTCATAAACAAAGTGACGTGTGCCATCAATATGTTTAAAAATAACTTTACCGTTTAACGATAAATAACGTGACTCAGCAATTACTGTGCGAGATCGCTCAACCATCGTTTCTGACCATATTTCACTCATGATAATTATTCCTCCTTCCTTACCTAAACTCCAAACGTTGTTCGCTGCGGTCATAAAACACATTTGCCATCTGCTTGCTTATATTAGCAAGCAATTTATTGCGTATTTGCGAAGCTTTAGGGGTATAGCTGTAGGCTTTTTCTTTTGCTTTATTGACCGTTAAGATATCATGGATACCGCTTTTTACATCCCCTGAAACTACATCTGATATACCATCAAGCGATTCATAAGGCTCATGCATAACCATCGAAAAACTTTTGTTTTTACGTACTTCTTTGGTAAACACATTCGACCATAACACACGATGATCATCACCAAGCAAACGCAATGAGACGCGAATACTTCCTGTGCGAAGAACATGACCATATTGAACCGATGATTTTTTATTATAACTACCCCAATTAAGCTGAGGTTTGGATATTGTCAAACTATCGACGCTTCCTGCTAGATGAACTGCCTTCACTGTAGCTGGCGCATCATCAAAATAAAACACCATCTGCGGCATTTTCTGTTGCAAAATAGCCAACACCTGCTGACTTAAGCCCGCACCATTGCTCCCTGCTAAGGTATGCACCACTACCGCTTGCTCTTTTGCCAAAGGGTAGGCAGCAGGAATAAATACATCCACCGTTTTACATGCTGGTAATATCAGCAATAACAATACAGTAACAACATACTGCCAATATATGCTCATGATATCCCCGCCTCTCTAATTAAAAACCTGGAATCAAACCACCCAATGCTTTATTTACCTTTTCTTTCACTGCTTGTGTTGGGGTACTGCTCGCACCTTTTAGCGTATCAGCAACTCCCGTGCCATTCCCCTTGAAGACATTTTTCACACTGCCAACCAACGAAGCAGCATCAATCTCTGGGGTGATCGAAGGCGAATCAAAAGCGCCGACAATATGCAAAGGAATGGTAATACCTGTTCGCGCATTCGCTTGATCGCCCTGCCCGACCAAGGTTGCCACAAGCTTGGGACGCATGTGATAATCCATAGTTGAAGCAGGAAGATTCACTAACCCCTTGCCCGTTAAGCGAAACAACGGCGATGCCATAAACAAATCATTGTTATGAAGGACACCATCACGCGCTGTGAAACTTGCCTGTAATTGAGCAAAATCAGTGTATTGTGCCGTTTTTTGTTTACCCAGCGAAGTAATATTGCGCAGTGCATGGGCAATATCAAAGCCTTTGACCTTACCATTGGTCATTGCCATTTTACCCTTACCATTAAGCGAGGCTTTAATGGCGTTAGGCAGCAACCCTTTACCACGCAAATTAGTAGTGAGTTGCAAGCGACCATCCAATTGATCTGAATGGGCAAATTGTTGCAGCAAAGGGCCGAGATTCACATCCTTAACGCGCACTGATTCACGCCACAAAACAGGGTAGCTGCTAATATTCAATGAGGCTATTTCACGTACTGTACCACCTGCAATTCCAAACGATGCGGGCTTGATATCAACGGTTCCTTGGTTGCTTTGAATATTAACGACAACATCGTTCAGCATTACATTTTTCACATAAAGCTGGCCAATAGATGATTGCAAATTAACGTTCCACGTTGCAAAAGGACGAAAATCTGGTTCAACAGCGGCTTCAGTGGTAGTGGCATCCTTTGCCTGTTGCGATGGTTCTGAAGCAACAGGCAGCCAAGGGTCGATATGCAATGCCGCTGCACGCAAACGCAAACGTACACGGGGATTTTTTGTCATGGTATAACGCCCTGATAGCGTTAACAAATCTTGATCCAAGTGTATTTTCATACCCTTTAAATCAATGGTGTCACCCGCCAGCTTTAACGCCAAACCCACACTTAACTGCGTCCAAGGCTTGGGGTGATTGGCATACATGGCAGTTAATTCGGGCAACAACGAAGACAACCATTCCCTCGTGATGGTTTCTGTGTTCAGTTGCAAAGAAATCTGGGGTGTTGCATTGGCTTGCAGTGTTATATTTCCCTTAGTGTGCAACAATAATTGTCCATCCAGTGACACGCTGGATGATTTTAATTGTATGTGTTGTGCATCCTGTTGCTCAACTATCCATTGTAGCGCGATTTTATGGGCTGCATTTAAGGTCAACAGCCCATCAGAAGAACGAAGACCATCAGGGCGTTGTTCTAGCTTCATAGCCATTGCCACCGAGGCTGATTTTTTATCCCCTAGGCGCGCGGGGAAATCAGGTAACAAGGCAGAAAATTGTGCCAAGCCCAACTGACTGCTGCTAAGCTCCAACTGCACAGGAACACGCTCAACAATCAATCGTTTCATATCGCCCACAGGGCCCACTTTACCCTTTAAGGTAATCTGATCATCGCCGATACTTACCGATGCATGAATACTGATGGGGCGTTCTTGCTGCACATCGAGCAAAGATAATTGAATGTTTTTAAGGGTAATATCTTGCCCCGTCGTTGCATCTTGCCAACGTATGCGACCATTGTTTAAGGCAATTGACTCCGCAACAAAGGCAAACAACATAGTCGCGCTATTATCACCATTACCAGCATCGCCCGCCGTGGAGGGGGAGACATTGCCTTGTTGTAAATCTTCCCAGTTACCGATGCCATCTTGGCTGCGTTCGAGGTTAATCTCGGGTGCTTGCAATTCAAAACGTTTCAGTTCAATTTTTTGTTGCAACAATGGCAAAAAGGCAATCTGAACATCTAAGCGGCCAACTTTAAGAAAAGAAGGCGAACTAAAGCCATTGGCATTGGCAAAATCAACGTCTTGTAATTTCAAACCAATCCAAGGAAATAATGAAGCTTGTATCTTGCCAATATGCAAAGCACGCCCTGTTGCATCTTCAACCTTTTGCTCAATCTCTGTTTTGTATTGATCGACATCAATCAAAAAAGGTGCTACCAATAAAACACCCAATAACAACACCACGACAATAGAAAAATATTTTAAGAAACGCACCTTATCCTCCTCTTTAACTATCAGTCATCGTGTGAATAATCTGGCTTAACGCTGCCACCAAATACTCCCCACTCTTTTGCATGACTGCTTCATCTTCTGCCTCAACCATCACCCGCAGTTTCGGTTCAGTACCTGACATACGCACATTGATGCGGCCTTTTCCTTGCAATGAATGCGTCATATCTTCAATCAATTGTTGCACGCTTGTTTCTTCTAGCAGAGGCAAACGTTTAGGCATGCTAATATTCCATAACCGTTGAGGAAAAAGCGACATATTAGCCGCCAAAGCATTCAACGGTTTTTGCGCATCGTTCATCGCACAAAGCAATTGCAAGGCAGTCATCAAACCATCACCCGTGGTATTATGATTTAGCATAATCATATGCCCTGATTGCTCACCACCAATATTACAGCCACGATCACGCATCATGGCTAAGACATAACGATCACCCACATCAGCGCGGTACATGGCTAAACCCAAAACGTTCAAATAACGCTCCAGTCCCATATTACTCATCGTGGTAGTTACCACGGCATCACCTTGTAATACCCCATGTTTTACCGCATGCGTCGCTAAAATAGCAAGCACCCGATCACCATCAATGATTTTTCCTTGTGCATCGCAAGCTATCAAACGATCAGCATCACCGTCTAAAGCAAAGCCAACATCAGCTTGCTCGGCCACCACCTGTTGGCACATCGATTCAGGGTAGGTTGAGCCACATTGTTCATTAATATTATAACCATCAGGATCAGCAAACATAACGGTAAGTTTACAACCCAATTCACGAAACAAGCGCGGTGCAACATCATAGGCTGCGCCATTGGCACAATCGACCACGACTTTTAAACCATCAAAACGCATATTGCGTGGCAAGGATGCTTTTAAAAATTCAATATAACGACCACGGGCATCATCAATGCGCGTCGCTTTACCAATGCGCAATGCCGCTGGCAAGGGTGGCAGATTATCCATCGCTTGTTCAATATCTTGCTCTATATTATCGGGCAATTTAAAACCATCACGGGCAAAAAACTTAATGCCATTATCACCTGCTTGATTATGTGATGCCGACAACATCACCCCTGCATCAGCCCGCAGACTTCGTGTCAAATAAGCCACCGCAGGGGTAGGAACAGGGCCCACCAATTGCACATTCATTCCTTGTGCGGTCAAACCAGCGCATAATGCAGATTCAATCATATAACCTGATAAACGTGTATCTTTACCAATAAGAATATGGGGCTGATGCGGCAAATGGCGCGTCAATACATGACCCGATGCACGCCCTAACTGCAAAGCAAACTCTGCCGTCATCGGGTATTGATTCACCGTTCCGCGGACACCGTCGGTGCCAAAGTATTTACGCATGGGTATAAGGTTCCTTATTTCACTGTTTCTTCGGGTGTTTTGGCTTGTATGGTATGCTTGCGAAGGTAGCCGCGAACGATAAACTTTGCATCTTTTGTGTCGAGTTTTAATGCCTTATCTACAGGAATAACAACCCCTGTTGTTACTTCAAAAACCCCTTCTTTCAACACAGGACGCAATGCTTCTGTAGACAAATGGGTTAATGGCTCCAGCCAAATTTCAGGCCCTCTAACGGCTACATGATTGGGTGAGACCGTTACATTTTCTACTGACCAACCTTCGATCAAATCAAACGCCGCATCAACATTCATCTTTTTTTTCATCAAACGATCCACTTGCAACTGCAATCGATCAGGTTGAATTTTATCTAGCACCAAACCTGGGGGGAGATGAATCGTGTCAGACTCAATCAGGCGTTCGACCACCACAGGCTCTTGCAGCCCTTCTGCAGACAGTGACACATAAAGTTTTTTCTCATCCAATGATTTCAAACGGGCTTGTAAACCACTGATCGTTACTTTGACATGATCAGGCAATTCATTGATCAATACCATACCATCTTCAAGCCCACGAAGTTGCAATGAAACATCCATATTCAAGGTGCTTTTACCTTGTCCATGCACCTGCAACCACAACAACACAGCAATCAATACTGCCCAAGCATAAAGCGTTAGCCCGCGCAGACGTTCGCTCATGTTTTTTTCCACAATGGTGGTGTGGGGCGCAATTCACCCAATAAATAATCCACCAAAGCTTCACGATCCAAGGCTTGGCTTAAACCATGTTGATCAGCAACGTGAATATCAGCGCGTTCTTCAGAAACAATCACCACCAAAGCATCGCTTTCTTCTGTTAAGCCTACTGCGGCACGATGACGTGTGCCAAAATCACCGGGTAAGGCGTGGGCTTGTGCCAGTGGCAACAACACCCGTGCTGCGACCACCCGCGCACCATCATTGCTTTGACGCAAGACTATTGCCCCATCATGCATGGGGGCTTTCGGGCAAAATAAGGTCAATGCAACATCAGGTGTCAATGGAATATCTACTTTTACCGCATTATCAATCAAATGATTTAAGCCTGTTTCGCGTTCTATCACAAACAAAGCCCCCCAATGTCGATGGGTCAAAGCTACCGCAGCATCTGCCACACTGTAAACCATCTGTTGCGCTGCCGTAGCCGATGACGATGCCAATGGGTTAATAGCTACTTGCATCAAGCCACGGCGAATCTCATGCTGAAATAACACCACCATAATCACCACAAAAAAGGAAAAAAACTGAGAAAAAAGCCATTCTAAGGTTAATAAATCAAAATAGCGTGCCAAGGCATACACTGCCATCAACACCACCAAACCCACCAGCATTTGTTCAGCGCGTGTACCACGGATCAAGCGCAGCGCAAAATAGACAAACAACGACACCAGGGCAATATCTACCCCGTCAATCCAATGAAAGTTCACATCATCAAAAAAGTGCGCATAAAACATTAATGGTAACGCTGTGCATCACGCAAAGACGCGCTAACGTGTGCCACTTGTCGTTGATGAACAACATCATGAACGCGCAATATATCAGCCCCCACAAAACAGCCTACTGCCACCGCTGCTGCCGTCGCCCATTCGCGCTCTGCTACAGTAGCCCCCGTGATTTCACCAAGAAATGATTTGCGCGATACACCAAGCAACACAGGCAAAGAAAAACACTGACGAAGTTCATCCAGCCTAGCGATCAATGAGAGATTATCGTGAAGTGATTTACCAAAGCCAATACCAGGGTCAAGAATAATCCGTGTGCGGACAATGCCTGCTTGCTCACACTGCGCTAAGCGTTGCTCAAAAAAATGAATCACAGCCGTCATCACATCACCATCGTATTGCGGGTTCTGCTGCATTGTTTGCGGCGTTCCTTGCATATGCATCAAGCAAACATCCACTTCGCTATCAGCCACCACAGCCATGCTTTTGGCATCAAAACAAAGGGCAGAAACATCATTAATCATCTGCACGCCCACGGCAATGGCTTCTTTCATCAATGCTGCTTTCATGGTATCAATAGAGACAACACAGCCAGCATCAACCAAGGCTTTAATAACAGGGATAACCCGCTTTCGCTCAAGCTCTAATGGCACAGGGGTTGCATCAGGGCGAGTCGATTCTCCCCCCACATCAATCATATCAGCACCTTGTTGCCATAACGCTAAACCATGGCTGATCGCATTCGCCACACGATGGTGCTTCCCCCCATCAGAAAATGAATCAGGGGTGCAATTTAGCACACCCATGATCCACGCAGGACTGTTTGCTTTACGATGCCAGACAGACATCAAACGGTAGCTTTAATAACAATGTAAGGAAGGCAGAAAGGTTTTTAATTAACTTTCTTGTTTAACTTCATCGCCATGCACATCATCTATACCATCGGTCAAAACAGCATCATCCGATGAGTCATCATCGGAGCGTGTACTTGTAGGGGGTACAGGGTCATCACGTTGGATGGTTTCACCCGCCAATATTTTTGTAATTTCCTTGCCTGACAAAGTTTCATATTCCAACAAAGCCTTGGTTAAACAATGAAGATCATCAATATGGGTGCGTAAAATATTTTGTGCTTTTTCATAGCCTTGATCGACAAAATGACGAATTTCCCCATCAATCAAACGAGATGTTTCATCGGAGACATGTTGCTGTCTTGCCACAGAACGCCCTAAAAACACCTCTTCTTCATTTTCACCGTATTGCAAAGGGCCTAGTTTATCCGATAAACCCCAACGGGTGACCATATTCCGTGCCAACCCAGTTGCCATTTGAATATCACCTGATGCACCAGAAGTAACTTTATCATAACCAAAAATTATTTCTTCTGCCACGCGCCCGCCCATGGCAATGGCTAAATTGGCATGCATTTTTTCTCGTGATTGAGAGTATTCATCTTTTTCAGGCAAACGCATCACCATACCTAATGCTTGACCACGGGGAATAATCGTCATTTTATGAATCGGATCAGAACAAGGGCAATGCACCGCAACCAAGGCATGACCAGCCTCATGATACGCCGTGCAGCGTTTTTCATCTTCGGTCATGAGCATCGAGCGACGTTCTGAACCCATCATCACCTTATCTTTGGCCTCATCAAAATCAGCAGCATGGACTTTATCACGATTAAACCTTGCTGCAATCAACGCCGCTTCATTCACTAGGTTGGCCAAATCAGCACCCGTAAAGCCTGGTGTGCCACGGGCAATTACTTTAGCATCAACTTTGCTTTCTAGTGGAACTTTCTTCATGTGAACATGCAGTATTTGAATCCGACCATTCAAGTCAGGGCGACCCACCACCACTTGACGGTCAAAACGACCAGGGCGCAACAAAGCAGGATCCAGCACATCAGGACGGTTGGTGGCAGCGACCAGAATCACCCCTTCGTTGGCTTCAAAACCATCCATTTCAACCAGCATTTGGTTCAAGGTCTGTTCGCGTTCATCGTTACCACCACCAACGCCAGCCCCACGGTGACGACCCATGGCATCAATTTCGTCAACAAAGATAATGCAAGGAGAATTTTTCTTAGCTTGTTCAAACATATCACGCACGCGGGATGCGCCCACGCCAACAAACATTTCAACAAAATCAGAGCCAGAAATCGAGAAAAAGGGTACATCTGCTTCACCTGCAACAGCACGCGCAAGCAAGGTCTTACCCGTACCTGGAGGGCCGACCAACAACACACCCTTAGGAATAGAACCACCTAAACGGGTGAATTTATCAGGGTCACGCAAAAACTCGATGATTTCAGTGACTTCTAATTTTGCTTCATTACAGCCTGCGACATCATCAAAGGTCACTTTTTTGGTGTTTTCATTGAGCAATTTAGCACGGCTTTTACCGAACGATAAAGCACCGCCTTTGCCACCACCTTGCATTTGCCGCATAAAGAAAACCCAAACGCCAATCAACAACAACATCGGGAACCAAGAGATCAAGATTGACAATAAAAACGGAACTTCAGCAGGGTGTTCTGCTTGCACTTCCACTTTGTTATCAAGCAGGCGTTTGACCAAATCAGGGTCGTTAGGCGCAAGCACATTAAATGTTTTGGTATCACCCGAAAGGTCACGGTACGTGCCTGTAATTTGATTATCAGAGATTACTGCTTTATCAACCATGCCTTGATCAACGCGCTCAACAAACGCAGAATAACTCATGGGCTTAATTGATTCCGATGGCGTACCAAACATATTGAACACACTCATCATGACAAGACCAACAGCCACCCATAACAATATATTTTTACCCATGCAGCCTAACTCCCATCGCTTAAAAGCGATATTTTTTCAAAATAATCTCATGATTCATCAAATCATTGTATAGGGACACCCCCAACAAAAAACAAGCTGTTCATTAAAATTCTTGTTTTTTGTTGGGGCATCCTAAAATGCGCAAGTCTGCCTTATTACCTTAAAAAAGTCATGAAAGATTCAAAATCTATTGCTGCAACAACACCTTCGCCAAAGTTGATAGGGTGTCTGCCAAGCTTTAGTGTTAATTTTTTTCACAAAAGACACTAAAACATAAAGAGCAGATACCCATGAAAGAAATTATACGAGCCTCATCATGGCTTTTCTTTTAAGATGGGACAACCTGCAACTAAAAAAGCAAAGCCAAGCTATAATTTTTGTTGCAATATGGTGGATCAGAAGTGATTTTATAACATGCTTCAACCCCTTGATTTTATTTCTGTTTCGTCTTAAAAGGGAAGACCAGAAAACCCTACCTTATCAAATCGAACGATTCATTTCAATCAATTGAAACAACTCACTGCGCGAAGAAGCATTATGAAGAAATACCCCTGTTAATTTTGATGTAGTTGTCCATGAATTGGGTTTGTGTACACCTCGGTGGCACATGCAAAAGTGCTGACATTGAATGATCACCGCAATACCCGCAGGTTGCAATACACGTTCAATCGCTTGGGTAATTTGCATGGTGAGTTTTTCTTGCACTTGTAAACGCTTGGCGTAGCCATCGACCACGCGCGCCAATTTCGATAAACCAACCACTCGACCATCAGGAATATAAGCAATATGCGCCCGCCCAACAAAGGGAACCATGTGGTGTTCACAATGCGAATGAACATCAATATCGGAGACCAAAACAATCTCATCATAGCCATCGACTTCTTCAAAGGTTTTGAGCAAATGCTCTTCAGGGTCATCCAAATACCCTTTAAAATGCTCTGCCATAGCATCGACTACGCGCCGTGGTGTATCGTGCAGCCCTTCACGTTCTACATCTTCACCCATATAACGCAAAAGACCACGAACACATGCCATGGCCTCTTCTTTATTTTGATTCATCTCAACATCCTTTGGTATGCAAAAGTGTCATGCGTATGTGAATAACACGCATGACACCTTCAAGGCTCTTACTACAGGTATTTCATCAAACCCATGGCTAATGGGTGAGGCAAGTCTTCATGCGTAGGGTAAACGCGAACACGGTAGGCAAAGTCCCCTGTATCTTCAGGGTGAATATCGGCTGTGAATATGCCATCCCCTTGGTCTTTTAGGGCAATCGCAGCATCGGGTTCATAGTCACCGTGCAAGCCACCCGTCGGACGCAATAACAATACTTCAACAGAAACCTCATCGGCTGTCAGTCCATTTAAATGGGCTTTTACGCTGACGCTAATATCATCACCATATTGCTTGGTATTGCGGCATGGAATCACATCATTGGCTTCAAGGTACACGCCATCCCATGCCGAACGAACCTTGTTTTTCCAAGTTGCTAAACCCTTGCTGCGGGCAAAACCATCAGCAACCATCGCTTGCCCATGATTGGAGGCAGGAATATAAAAGCGTTCGGTATATTCAGCCACCATGCGTTCGGTATTAAACACAGGAATCGCTTCAATCATCGCCCGTTTTGCTGTATGCACCCAGCCTTTGGAGTAACCGCGATCATCCAATTGGTAATACAACGGTGCAATATGATTCGCCAGCACATGGTACAATGAGGCAGCATCCTCTTGGTCGCGCAGTTGATCATCTTCAATATCACGTTCACCACCAATCACCCAGCCATTGGCTTCTTTGTAGCCTTCTGGCCACCAACCATCCAAGATTGATAAGTTTGGCGCACCATTCATCGCTGCTTTCATGCCTGATGTGCCTGAGGCCTCCATCGGACGGCGTGGATTGTTCAACCAAACATCAACACCCGAGAGCATGTAGCGTGATAAGGTCATATCATAACCTTCCAGCATTAAGATACGCCCTTTGAATGCTGGTTTGCGTGAGATATGATGAATTTGACGAATGAGATCTTGCCCCGGTTCATCGGCAGGATGTGCCTTGCCTGCAAACAAGAAGATCACTGGCTGACCGATGGCATCAAGTAACGACAACAAACGGGATTCATCATTAAACAATAAAGTAGCGCGTTTATAGGTCGCAAAACGACGAGCAAAACCAATGACCAAATGACGAACATCAAAGCATTGCGTCATTTCTGTGACCATTTGCAAACTTTCGCCGTTACGGATCGCTTGTTCTTCTAATTGTTCTGCAATGTATTGCAGCATCCGCCCTTTATTGGTTTGATGAATACTCCAAAATAAATGATCAGGAATGTTATGGATGCAATCCCAGAAATCAGGGTCACGCAAATGCCCGCGCCAGCTACCGCCAAGCTCTTGATCAAAAGCACTGATCCATTCTTGTGCCAGCCATGTTAAGGTATGTACACCATTGGTCACAGAACTCATGGGGTTTTCTTCAGGCGTTAAATCAGGCCACATGCCTTGAAACATGCGAGAACTCACTTCGCCATGCAATTTGGCAACACCATTTTGATGGGCTGAAGTATGGGTGGCAAGTGCTGTTTGGTTAAAACCATGAGAACCATGACCAAAATCACCGTGACCCATGCCATGCAAACGATCAATAGAGATGCCTAATTTGTCAGCATAATGCCCCATGTAATGATCAAACATATCATGAGGGAATACATCATGCCCCGCAGGAACAGGGGTATGCGTGGTGAAAATTGTACACGATGCCGCAGCATCCAATGATTCATCAAAACTTAAACCATCGTGTTGTACGTATTCACGCATCCGTTCTAACGATACAAAGGCTGCATGCCCTTCGTTTAAATGCCATACGGTTGGTGCAATACCCATGGCGCGCAATGCACGGACACCACCAATACCTAATACAATTTCTTGCCGCACACGGTTTTCAACGCCTCCGCCATACAGTTGATGGGTGATGGTGCGATCTTCATTACTGTTTTTATCAAGATCAGAATCCAATAGTACCATCTGAATATGACCAATGCTTACCGTCCAAACTTTCAAATGCAAAGCACGACCAGGCAATTCCACGGCAATATAAATCGCTTCGCCATCAGTATTTTTTGCTTCTTCAACACAAAGATCTGCAAAACGATTGGAATAATAGGTTGCAACTTGGTTGCCATGGGCATCAATGGTTTGCGTGAAATAACCCTTTCGGTACAACAAACCAACCGCCGTAAATGGCAGCCCAAGATCACTGGCAGACTTACAATGATCGCCTGCCAAAATACCCAAACCACCCGAATAAATTGGCAACGATTCGTGCAAACCAAACTCAGCACTAAAATAGGCAATGCTATGACTTTCAGGCTCGGGAATATGATTAATAAACCATTGATTCTCATCTGCTTGATACGAATCATAATCAGCCAGTACGCCATTAAACAAAGTAATAAAAGCACGATCTGTCGATATTTCATTCAAACGGTTTTGACTAATTCGGCGCAAAAATAAGCGCGGATTGTGACCTGTTCGAGTCCATAAGTCATTGTCCAACAAGCGAAATAACATTCTAGCCTTGGCATTCCAAGAAAACCACATATCCGAAGATATTTCTTCTAAGCGTTTTAATGCGGGGGGAATATTTGGGCGAATTTGTAAATAATACGTCTGACCTTGTGTACTCACAAGAAGCTCCTTGTAACAAATGCAGGCACACAGCCATGCATTGTTCATAAAAAATTATATTTTTACTGAACCCGCAAGACTGAAGAATACACCCATGAAGGTCAAACGAACAAGATCATGAGAAAGGAATAAACTAAAAAATCATATCTTGCATGGTTACACAACCGCCTCTTGACTTGACGGTAACTATATTATTAAATCCGTTTTTTTAGTTGCACCGTGATGTAGCTGTTAAACAATGAAGTTATTACACCAACACAGGAGATGGTTTGATGAGTCAAGTAAGAATTGAGTGCCCACGTTGTAAAAACACCTTTCAAGCAGAACAAGCAAAGTTATACGAATGCCCAAAATGTGGAACTAATGTAAAAACAAAAGAAAGCACAACCTTTGATGATACTCAAGTTTTGCCACAAGCTCCTAGAGATTATAGTTTATAAATATCGCGTTTAAACCATGAGTCTTCTTGATATTGCTATCATTGCGATGCTTGGACTCGCCTTTTTACAAGGGGCAATGCGCGGCTTTATTGTTGAACTGGTTGCGGTCATTGGTGTTGTTGGTGCTTTTATTGGAGCTGCCAAGGCTTCTGGAAATATTGCAGATAAATTGGTAGACAGTACAGGGATTGATACCACCTATGCTGACCCTATTGCTTTTTTTATTGTTTTCTTCGCTGTGATATTGGTGGCTGGCGTTCTTGTTGCGGCGATACCGAATCCATTAAAAGGCAGGGGGGGGAAGGTATTGTTTGCTATTGATCATCTTTTTGGTGGCATCATTGCGCCCGTTAAACCCATTGTATTTGTTGGTGTTTTTTCGTTGATTGCGTTCACCTATATTCAGCAACCTACGGATGTGTTTGGCTCAAAAAGTGTTTTGCGCCCTTTTGTGTTAAACCTTGGTAAAACAATGAGTAATATGATTCCTGTTAATAATCCATTTTCGCAAAAAAACTTTACCGAAGGAACGCCCATTATTCAGACCAGAGATAAACTTGGTGGCTTGCCTAATGTGAATGACAAAAAGAACCTTGAAAAACTATTAGAAGAACGAATTAAATAATCTCCCTGAAAGACGGTACTGCCATCCAGACCGAAGCAGAAAGGTACGATGAAAAAAGTAACAACAATGACGATTGCCAAACTGGCGCGTGAAGGTAAAAAAAGCGTGTGGTTAACAGCGCATGATGCCAGCAGTGCTGCACTGGCAGAATTAGCAGGGGTTGATGTGATCCTTGTCGGTGATTCATTGGCAATGACCACTTTAGGCTATGAAACAACGCTGCCAGTTTCGTTGTCTCAAATGATAGCGCATGCCACCACGGTGGTTGCTGCAACAAGCCGCCCGTGGGTGGTGTGTGATCTTCCCTTTGGTAGCTATCAACGCGCACCTGAACAAGCGTATGAAAGCAGTGTGCAACTGTTGCAGCAAAGTGGTTGTGATGCGGTTAAATTAGAAGGTGGTGAAGTTATGGCACCGACTATTCGCTTTTTATCAGAACGAGGGATTGCTGTGGTTGCGCATATCGGATTGATGCCCCAAACAGTGAAGCAACAAGGTGGCTATAGACGACAAGGCATGGATGATCTAGCTGCTGCACGCATCAAGACCGATGCTAAAGCAGTAAGCGAAGCAGGTGCTTTAGCCGTGGTGCTAGAGTGCATCCCCGATGGTTTGGCAGCAGAAATAACAGCTATGCTAACGATTCCTACCGTTGGTATTGGTGCGGGTGCGGGCTGTGATGCACAAGTGCTGGTATGGCATGATTTATTAGGCTTATCAGAAAAAAACCCGCCTTTTGCACCTGCTTATGCGCATTTGCGATCAACGATTGTTGATGCCATTGCTCATTGGAGCGATGATGTACGCAGTGGAACGTTTCCTAAGGCACCATCATGCAACTGATCGAATCAGTCGATGTTTTACGGCATGTCTTAGCAAACTTTTCTCATGAACGCGTAGCATTGGTACCGACCATGGGCTGTTTGCATGAAGGTCATCTCAGTCTCATTCGCAAAGCCAAAAAACTTACTGATGTGGTAGTGGTTAGCATTTATGTTAACCCACTGCAATTTGGTGCAGGCGAAGACCTCACCCATTACCCACGCCCCTTTGCCGAAGATGCACGGCGCTGTGCTGCTGAAGGGGTAGATATATTATTTCACCCTAAGGCATTATTTGGTGCAACAAAAAGCCAAGTAAGTTTGCATGTTGAAACACTGAATAAATGCCTCTGTGGTCGATACAGAGAGGGGCATTTTGATGGCATGCTGACTGCCGTGAATACATTGTTTAATATTGTGCAGCCTCATTTGGCTGTATTTGGTGAAAAAGACTGGCAGCAATTGACTATTATTCGTCGCATGGTGCATGATTTAAACATGGCTGTTGATATTGTTGCCGCGCCCATCGTGAGAGAACCCAGTGGGTTGGCGATGAGTAGTCGAAACCGTTATTTAAGCACGGCTGAATGTCAACAAGCGCGCTGTCTTTTTCAAGCATTAACTGCCATGCGAGAAGCGCATCACACAGGCGAAACGGATTGCCTCACCTTACTGGCATTGGCAACCACTGTCTTACGCAAGCAAGGCTTAGATGCTGAATACCTTGAGATACGCCATGCTCATACGTTAGCAATACTATCAACTGTTGAAGATGATGCCCATGCTTTTATTGCGCTGCGAATAAACAATACACGCTTGATTGATAATATGGCACTGACAACAGTTAAACCAAAGGAGTATATCTCATGCAACACAGTCACGAAATAGATTATGAATTACTGATGTTACGCACTAAGCGCTTTCAACTCCTGTAATTCACTAAAACTTGAACATTGAGTATACAGCTTCACCCTTCGTCCTCTGAAGAATTTTAATTATTTAACTCATTGAATTTAGCAGCCATTGTTGGATTCTGTCGAGTAAGCTTTTTGATTGTTACGTCCTGAGCTTTATTATTTGCAAGACGAAGATTCCGATCCGTTCCAAGAAGAGCTTCCTTCGTCTTTTCAAGGTGATCGATTGACTTATCAATCTCATCAATTGCTATTTTGAATCTTCTAGAGGCAAGGTTATAGTTCTTTGCGAACCCATTCTTAAATTTATCAAGATCATTTTCGAAGTTTGTTACATCAACATTCTGTGCTTTAACAAGTGCAAGCTCTGTCTTGTATTCAAGCGACTTCATCGCCGCATTACGAAGTAGCGTAATGATGGTTAGAAAAAACTGCGGTCGAATTACGTACATCTTAGGGTAGCGGTGGAATACATCGACGATTCCAGAATTGTAGAGTTCACTCTCGGATTCAAGCAGGGATACCAGAACTGCATACTCACAGTTTTTCTCTTTCCGATCCTTATCGAGTTCTTTTAGAAAATCTTCGTTCTTTTTCTTAGTTGTGGTGGTATCACTTTCGTTTTTCATTTCAAACATGATAGAAACGATTTCAGTAGCAGACTCGTCTGAGTCGCGAAAAATGTAATCGCCTTTACTACCATTACTTACATCGTTGTCCTTCTCAAAATAAGCCCTAGGAAATGCTGTTGATCGAATGCGGTTGAACTCAGTCTCGCAGTGCTGTTCGAGGGTTTCACCAACCATTTTTGTTGATAGTTTAGCCTTCATATCCCTGATGCGCTCAATCTCGCCGTCGCGATCTTTTATCTGTGTCTCATACTTATCCTTAAGCGATTTCTCCGAAAGTTGTTTTTCAAGTTCTGATTGCTTAAGGTCGCTTTGCAGTTTATCGCGCTCTTTCTCGACCACACTTACAGCCTCGGTCACTGCGAGTTTCCGCGCTACTTCGTTAGAGTCAAGCTTTGCTTTTAGCTCCTGAATCTCTGCGACCTTCTTTGCGGCGGTTTCATTTACATCATTAATATATTTTGCTTCCGCAAGTTTTGTTGCAGCTTTGCTATCCTGCTTTTCCTTTTCTAGTTTGTTTGTGAGCACGTCACGTTGTTTTTCAACGATACTTAAAGCTTCGGTAACAGCAAGTCTTTGCACTATTTCACCCGCATCCAATTTCGCCTTAAGCTCTTGAATCTCAGTATCCTTGGCTGAGGTTTTTCTTTGCATTTCATGGCTAATTTCACTTTTCGCGAGTTCAACCGCATTTTTCTTTTCTTTCTCAGCCAGTTCAAGTCGTTCATACAACTGCTGTTCAAACTCGTTGTCACGAACTTGCTTTAGAATATCTGCATACCCAGCTTCGTCAATTTTGAATGCTTTATTACAGTGTGGACATATAATCTCGTGCATATCTTTATTCCTTTTTTGTTAAGTATTCATATATGCGTGGCGTCATAGGTGTCGCTTATCTCGCCCACGGTTATATATTTTATGCCGCAAATAGTTAAGTAACGTATAATTCTTTGCGGTGCTTCTTCTCCTCAACTCTATCATCAAAAATCAACACTCCCGAATCATCTTGTATCTCTCGGACTTCCTTTTTCATAGCTATCCAAAGATCCTTAGTATCATAATCCTTTTTGGATAAAAGTCGAGTTACTTGATCGTGGCTTACCTGACCATCAAGCATCGCCGAAAGACCTGTAGCAGTTGTTTGCCCAAATGATGTGATTAAGTAATCTATGTAAAGATCAAATAGATTCATGTTTTTCATGCGCTGAATTATATCAGATAGAGATGCAAGTGCGTAACATCAGTTAGGAACTAATGTAGCATTACATTGCCTTGCTTTC
This sequence comes from uncultured Zetaproteobacteria bacterium, assembly GCA_964458185.1. GTDB lineage: Bacteria > Pseudomonadota > Zetaproteobacteria > Mariprofundales > Mariprofundaceae > AB-137-C09. Next base: position 25,372 of record CAYWFG010000010.1, on the reverse strand, counting down.
AATGACACACCACTGCCTCAACTTTGACACAAATACGGCATAGCATTTTTTCATGAATATTTATTACATGGAGTCGCACGATGCAGTATACAACATCTGACGTGAGTTTCAGGCATTTTAAGTTATTACGAAAAGCCATTACCCATAAAAAAACAGGTGTTTTACAATTCCAAAGCATGGATGGGTTTAATGGTCTGTTACTATTTGAGCAAGGCGACCTTAATGCTACAAAAAAGAATAAACACCTGATACGATTTTTATCTCACCCTGTAAAAACAAGCAGTTGGGAAGATGAGAATGTCAACATTGACCGCACACCAGCCATAGAGGTAATAACCGATGCCATCAACCGTATTCAATGGTCTGATGAGCATTTGCGCCTTATTAGCGAAATGTTTGCTACCTTTTCTCACCTAGAGATAACATTTAAACCAGCAGTGTTTAAAAACTCGTTAACTGACCTGAGTTATCATTTATTTTATCAGCGAATCAATGCTAAGGGTGATTATTGCGTATCCAAGTTTATGCTAAAAAACAATCCATCCAATGCATTATTGATCCATCGGGTGCGTGTATTAACCTTCAATTATGTTCTGGGCTTGATTCGGGCCAACAAAGGGTCTTTAGGTGTGAAGTCATTACCTCAGAAACAGGTCAAAAAAACCAACAAAAACACAACCACCATTCGACGAATTATGGGACGCATCCGAAGTCTTTCTGCCACACCTTAATGGGAGGATTTACTATCAAATAACTCTTTCATCACCAAGGCACGCAGTTCAGCTACGCCTGATTTTTTTAAGCTGGATGTCCACAAGGGCGACAGCATTCCACCTAGAGCATCCCGCATTTCGTTACGTCGTCTGTCGCGAAGGCGGGCATTAAGTTTATCTGTTTTTGTTGCCACAGGATGCCAACGAATACCTTCTTCATTCAGCCAGTCAATCAACTCTAAATCGGAAGGCTTTGGACCATGTCGTGCATCAAGCAAGACCAATACCAGCCGCTTAGGGCAAGATTTATCCAACAAATAAGACTCGATCAAACGCTGCCATTTACCCTGCTCTTTTTTAGAAGCTTTGGCAAAACCATAACCCGGCAAATCCACCAGTGTTAATTGCTGATCAACATCAAACACATTCAACAAACGGGTGCAACCGGGGCGTTTCGATGTGCGCATCAATGTTTTTCGCTCCAACAACGTATTTAATAACGATGATTTTCCTACATTAGAATGCCCAGCCACAGCCAGTTGTGGCAAACCATTGCAAGGAACCTGCGTGCAATCTGGTGCTGCCAATACAAATTCAGTCTTCGCCCAAATAATTTTCATGCAATCTCTCTATCCTACGATTTTTTATAACGCTTATCGAACTTCCCCGTCAACCAAGGTATGTCGGTGCATAGCCCATCTGACGGTAGCTGCGAAAACGCTCACGTGCAGCTTGTTTTAATGATTCATCCCATGCATCTACAAAGTCTACAATATGAGCAAAGGCATCCAATGACGGGGGGATCTCTAGCCCGCCGTTCATCAAGACTGTCGCTTGATGTTTAACATCTAACCCCGTTGTTAACAAAATAGGTTGTATCGCATTCACTGCGCCATCGTCTACAGCAACACCATGCGCTAAAAAGGATGCTGGATCAATCGTCCACAACTGGAAACTTAAATGCTGAATAAACATCTCATCAGGGCAAAAAACAATCACCTTCGGTATTAAACGGTTGCGTCGCAATAATAAACTCGCAATGCCTTCGATGCGGTCTTTTTTTGGCAAAGGTCGAAAATGAACAGCAACACTCATCGCAATGCACCGCGCAACAAGGCTAGACCATAATACCCACCGCCTGTGCCTGCAATGCCGATTATAAAATACGTTGCCATAATGCTTCGGCAGTAAGATCTTGCCATGCGCCTGCGGTCAAGCCTGTGTCTGCTAACGACAAACGACCAATGTGGGTGCGAGTTAAGACTTCAACGTGGTTCCCTAATGCTGCAAACATGCGCCGAACTTGATGGTAACGTCCTTCATGCAAGACCAGTTCAACATGGAGGGCATCAATAATCGTTAACTCTGCGGGTAAACAGGGTTTAATATCTTCCTCTAACATTAGCGTGCCACTTGCCAAACGAGTGACGGCATCGTCGCTAACAGGGCGTGCTAATGTTACTGCATAGGTTTTGCTAATCGCGTGTTTGGGGCTGGTCAGTTGGTGGTTCAATTGACCATCATCGGTAAAAATCAACAAGCCTGCGGAGTCTTTATCTAAACGCCCTACGCTATTGAAGGGAGGCTTGCGCCCTAACCAACGTTCAGGAAAGTTATCATACACTAAGTTCCCTTGCTCTTTGCGCGAACATACTCGCCCCAAGGGTTTATGGTAGATCACGGTTAAGCCATGTGGATGATCCAAAGGCTTGCCTTCTAGCAATACATCATCAGCCTCAACTTTTTGATTCGCAGATGATGCGCCTTTGCCTGAAACTTCTACCAAGCCTAACTGTATCCAATAGCCAACATCTCGTCTTGAGCCATAACCCAAGCGCGACATCAAGCGATCCAAACGCTCTTTTGCCATGATTCTCTCTCCTCTGACTTCACCACTGTTATGAGCCAATGCTGCCATGATTATCTTGCTTGCATACATTTTCAACATGACTGGGGTAACTGCACCCGTTGCAAAATAACATCAGTCATTTACTGTGATTAAGTTCTTCCTACAATAGCGCATTGTTTTTTAAACGGAGGGATATATTATGGATCTACAAAAAATAGCAGTGGGCAACAACCCACCTGATGATATCAATGTGGTCATTGAAGTGCCACAACATGCTGACCCGATCAAATATGAGTTAGACAAAGCATCGGGTGCAATTTTTGTTGATCGTTTTATGCATACGGCGATGCATTACCCTTGCAATTATGGTTTTGTACCCAACACATTATCGGATGATGGTGATCCTGTGGATGTTTTGGTGGTGAGTAACTTTCCGTTGATTCCGGGGTGCGTCATCAATTGCCGTCCTGTTGGCGTATTAAACATGGATGATGAAGCAGGCCATGATGCAAAAATTCTTGCCGTACCTTCCTCCAAACTCAAGCCTGTGTTCAACCATGTGCAAAACCCAGAAGATCTACCTTCTTTTTTAACCGACCAAATCAAACATTTCTTTGAGCATTACAAAGATCTTGAACCCAACAAATGGGTGAAAGTCACAGGCTGGGCTGATGCTGCTGCTGCCAAAAAAGAAATCGTTGAATCTATCGCTCGCGCACAGTAATAGGCTATACCATGACTGCACCTCGTCCCCTTAACGTTATTTTTTATTGGCATATGCATCAACCCTTTTACCGCGATGCCAACGATGGCAATTACCATTTACCATGGGTTTATTTGCATGCGATGAAAGAATACACCGATATGGCTGTGGTATTGGCGCAGGTTAAAGGGGCGCGGGCAGTGGTGAACTACGTGCCGTCACTGACCGCACAATTGGATGAATACAGTCAAAACATTCATGCCTACCTCAATGGCACGGCAAGTACCATGCATGATCCTTTGCTTGATGCCTTGGTTGCAGCACCGCCTTACAGCGAAACGCAACGTGCTTTTTTATTGCAAAGCTGTTTTCGCTTAGAACACAGCAATAACCTTCATCGTTACCCTGCGTATGGACGATTATGGGATTTGGCAGAACATTGCCGTACACACCCTGATCAAGCCTACCTATCGGATGATTACTTTAGTGACTTAATGGTATGGTATCATTTAGGCTGGCTTGCTGAAACATCGCGTGAAACCCATTATGTGGCACGTCGTTTGTTTGAAAAAGCGCGTGGTTTTACGCTGCAAGATCGCCGCGATTTATTAAGCTTGATTGCCGCGTTGATTGCCGAAGTTCCCATGCTTTACTGTGCATTGCATGATAAAGGCGTGATTGAATTATCAACCACCCCCTATGCGCACCCGATCATTCCACTGATGCTAGACTTTAACACCGCACGAGAAACCGTGCCTGATGCCATGATTCCTGCCCGTGCCTACCCCCATGCCACGGCGCGGGCTGTGGAGCATATTGAATTGGCACAAGCCAGCCACCGTGATTATTTTGGTCACGCTGCGGCAGGTTGTTGGCCCGCTGAAGGCGCAGTGTCTGATGCTACCTTGGGGTTGCTCGCTGATGCAGATTTTGATTGGTGTGCCACGGGTGAAGGTATTTTGCATCATTCGTTGGCATGCAATGTTCGTGAAGATGCCCCTGAAGCATTGTACCAACCGTGGTTATCGGGCGATGGCGAGCGGCGTTTGCCTTGTTTTTTTCGTGATGACCATTTATCTGATCTGATTGGTTTTCAATACAAAACGTGGGATACTTACGATGCCGTAGCCAATTTCATGCATGAACTATCGCAAATCCGCGAACGCACGCAGGGCATGGATGCCCCTGTTGTTTCGATTATCATGGATGGCGAAAATGCATGGGAGCATTATTACCACAACGGCATTCCCTTTTTAACCGCATTGTATCAAGCCGTTGCCAATGATGCTAACTACCGCATGACCACCTTTAGCGATTATCTAACAACCTGCCCACCACCAGCACGGCTAGAATCATTAACCGCAGGCTCTTGGGTCTATGGCAATTTATCGACGTGGATTGGCGACCGCGCCAAAACCAAAGGGTGGGAATTACTGATTGATGCAAAAGTTGCTTATGATGCAGCCATTGATGCGCTTGATAAAACGGCACAAGATGCTGCCGCCGAGCAACTGCGAATTTGTGAAGGTTCAGATTGGTTTTGGTGGTTTGGCGACTACAATCCTTCGGGTGTCGTACAAGATTTTGATCGTCTTTACCGTCAGCATCTGCGTAAATTGTATGCCTTGCTGGGTCTATCATCGCCTGAATCATTGGATCATAGTATTTCATTAGGCGGCGGTGATGCCGAAGATGGCGGTGCTATGCGTCGGGGGAATCATTGATGGATGTTTCACTGCATGGTGTGCGTCGGGCTGGCATATTGTTGCATATCACATCGTTACCTAGTCCTTTTTCGCAAGGCGTTTGTGGTGCAGAGGCACTTGCGTTCATTGATCGACTCGCTGCAACGGGTATTCGCGTATGGCAATTTTTACCGCTGGGCCCAACCCATGGGCATGGCTCACCTTACGAAACGCTCTCAACCTTTGCGGGTAACCCTGAGCTGATTGATGTAAGACCCTTGGCAAGTGCTGGCTGGCTCTCTGATGCATTACTGGCACAGGTCATCGCAGGCATGCTCCCTGCCAGCGTTGCCCGTGCCAAGGCTGCACAGTATTTTTTTGATACGGTATTACCGAACGATGCTGAACTTCGTTTAACGTGGGATGCATTTATGCAAAAACATCGCCCTTGGTTGCATGACTTTGCTTGTTTTATGGCAATCAAAGATGCGCACCAAGGCAAGGGTTGGTGGCAATGGCGTAAGCCGTGGAAGCAATACAGCGAACAAACTTTGCAACAGGCAGAGCATGATTTCCCGCAAGAAGTGTCACGCATCTATTTTGAGCAATTTATGTTTGAACGACAATGGCAAACGATTAAAAATCATGCACAAAAACGAGGTGTCATTTTATTTGGCGACTTACCCATTTATGTTGCCCACGATTCAGCCGATGTATGGAGTCATCACGAATTGTTTACCTTGAATGACGATGGCAATTGCACCCATGTGGCAGGCGTTCCGCCTGATTATTTTTCAACGACAGGACAACGCTGGGGAAACCCTTTGTACCATTGGGAAGTAATGGCAAAAGATAATTTTAGCTGGTGGCAAGACCGCGTACGGCATCAATTATTGCGCATGGACTGGATGCGCATTGACCATTTTAGAGGGCTAGAAGCCTATTGGGCGATTCCTGCTGGCGAATCAAATGGTAAAAAAGGTGTATGGTTGCCCGCACCTGGGGCAGCATTGCTTGAGGCGTTACAACAATCGTTAGATTCGCTACCATTGATTGCCGAAGATTTAGGCTTGATTACTGAACCAGTGACGGCACTGCGGCAACGCTTTGGTTTATCGGGGATGAAAATTTTACACTTTGCGTTTGGCGGTGACGACGACAACCCTTATTTGCCGAACAATCACGATCAAGACAGCGTGGTTTATACAGGAACGCACGACAACGACACCACAGTGGGTTGGTATGCACAGGCTGAACCCCATGTACGCAGCCATGTAAAAAAACTTTTTTCTTGTGAAGATGATGAAATTGCTGATGCACTGATGAATGCTGCCCTTGCCTCTGTGGCTGAACTTGCCATTGTACCTATGCAAGATGTATTAAGTTTGCCAACGACAGCCCGCTTTAATACACCCGGCACCATCAAAAACAACTGGTGTTGGCGAATGAACACAAAGCAAGCGGAAGATGCTGCTTGTTGGGCAAAAGTTAAAGCGATGGTTGCGCTTCACCAGCGTTGAAAAAACAACTGATGTTACGCAGTTAGGCTAAAGCGTGCCTCTCGTTCCCACGCTCCTGCGTGGGAACGCATATTATGGGTAAGTATATTGCATATCCGTTCCCACGCAGGAGCATGGGAACGAGCCTTTAATCATTCAACATGATTTATAAAAGGTCAACTTGCGTAACATCACAAAATAACTTAGTGATTGATTGTGTATATTTTACCCTTCAAAGCTATCATGCCCCCTTTGGGAAGGGGAATCGTATGCATTTCATACTGATTCCAATGTGCAATAATGTGGAGTGTTTGAGTGGATCAAATTTTTATTCAAGGTGGTGTGCCGCTATATGGCACAGTCGAAAGCAGCGGTGCTAAAAATGCCGCGTTGCCATTATTGGCAGCCTCAATTTTAGCCGATGGCCCCGTGGTATACCACCGCATTCCCCATTTGCTCGATATTACAACCATGATGACGTTAATTTCTTGGCAAGGTGCAGAAGTCACCTACGACGATCAACATTGCTTGCATATTGATAGTCGCACAGCAGATAAACCCCAAGCACCCTATGAATTGGTCAAGACCATGCGCGCTTCATCGTTGGTATTAGGCCCGCTGGTGGCTCGCTTTGGTCATGCTAGGGTAAGCTTGCCGGGGGGGTGTGCCATCGGCGCACGTCCTATTGATTTGCATTTGCGCGGTTTAGAGGCAATGGGCGCAATCGTTGCCATGGAACATGGTGATGTGGTGGTGGATGCAGGTAGTGGCTTGCATGGGGCGCATATTGATTTTTCTCAAGTGACTGTGACAGGAACAGAAAACTTAATGATGGCTGCCACCTTGGCAAATGGCACGACCGTGCTAGAAAATGCAGCGCGAGAACCTGAAGTGGTGAATCTCGCCGATGCGCTGCGGCAATTGGGCGCAGACATTGAAGGTGACGGCACCAGTCGCATTGTGATTCGTGGGGTTAAGCGTATTCATGGCGGTGAAGTCCATGTTATTGCTGACCGCATTGAAACCGCGACCTATTTGGCAGCGGGTTTGATCACGGGGGGAGATGTCACCGTAAGCAATACCGACCCTGCCTTACTCACTGCTTTTTTAGAAAAAATAACCGAAGCAGGTGCAACGGTTGATTGCACTGCCGATAGCATTCGCTGCCGTGTCAATGGGCGTTTGCAAGCATGCAACGTTCAAACTGCACCGCACCCCGGCTTCCCCACCGATCTACAAGCCCAGTTCATGGCATTGATGTGTACCGCAGAGGGCAATAGCGTGATCGCTGAAACTATTTTTGAAAATCGTTTTATGCATGTGCAAGAATTATTGCGCATGGGTGCAAACATTCATTTGGATGGTCATTTGGCAACGGTTCAGGGCATGCCAACATTATCAGGTGCGCCCGTGATGGCGACTGATTTGCGTGCTTCTGCCTCGCTGGTATTAGCAGGTTTAGCTGCTAAGGGCGAAACAATTCTTTCACGGGTTTACCATATTGATCGTGGTTATGAACGTATTGAAGAAAAACTGGGTAGCTTAGGTGCGCAAATTGAACGACGCAGCGATGCTGGTCATGGCGACCATGGGGTGATGCTTTATGCCTAATAAACAAACAATAACAATTGCCTTAGCAAAAGGGCGTATTTTACAGCAAACATTGCCCTTGCTGGAGCAAGCTGCATTAATGCCCCAAGAAGATGTATTAACCACCCGAAAGCTGATGGTTGATGGCCCTGTAGTGAATCATTGGGCAGTACGTTTTCTTATTATTCGTGCCGCTGATGTATGCACCTATGTGGTGCAAGGTGCAGCAGACATGGGCATTGTTGGGCAAGATATTTTGTTAGAATCACGTCCCAATGTCTACGCACCACTGGATTTAGAAATCGGTCGTTGCCGTTTGTGTGTGGCTGGGCCTAAAGCACTGATTGCGCAAGGTGCGCCTGCACGAGGATCACGCATCCGCGTTGCCACCAAATATGATTTTTTAACCGCCCAATACTACCGCCAGCAAGGTTTGCAAAGTGAGATTATTCATTTGTATGGCTCGATGGAATTAGCCCCCTTGGTTGGCATGGCAGAACGCATTGTCGATGTGGTCGAAACAGGCAGCACGCTCAAAGCCAATGGCTTGATTGAAGAGACCACCTTGTTTGATATTTCTAGTCGTTTGATTGTTAATCCTGCCAGTGCCGTGACCCGTGGTGTGATCATCAAACCATTGATTGCGAGATTGCGTGATGCTGTCGAGGTACAACGACAAGGAGAAAAAAACCATGACGGATGAAGAAAAGCTTTTAGCGAAACTGCGTAAAATCGAAGTCCTTCATGCAGGCGCAGGCACAGAGGGCGAGCGCGATGCAGCAAAGTCTGCGCTAGAGCGGATGAAAAAACGCATTGCCGAATACAAAGTCATTGATCCGCCGATTGAATACCAATTTAGCTTGGGCAATAAATGGTCGGTACGTTTAATGGTGGCATTGTTGCGCCGTTATGACATCAATCCTTACCGTCGTTATCGCCAGCATCACACCACATTAATGGCAGTGATTTCCCCTACGTTTGTTGATGAAAAATTATGGCCTGAATTTCAAGCGTTGGATAAAACGCTTCAAGAACATATTGATGCCATTGCCAGCCGCATTATCGCCACGGCTATCTTTGATGGTAATGATGATGTGCAAGAAATGCGCGCTATAAAAAACTAATAGGATACCTTTATGCCCCAACAACCTGAAACATGTGCAACATTCACCTTTCAACGCAGTACCCGTATTGATACATTGCATATTGAACTGCAAGAGTTTATTCACACAAAAACAGGGGCTGTACATATTCATTTGGCAGCGGATGATGCCCAAAATGCTTTTTTGGTCGGTTTTCGCACCGTGCCTGAAGATTCCACGGGGGTTGCCCATATTTTGGAGCATACTGCCTTGTGTGGTAGCCGTAGCTTCCCTGTGCGTGATCCATTTTTTATGATGACTCGCCGCTCGCTGAATACATTCATGAATGCGTTCACCTCCAGCGATTGGACTGCCTACCCGTTTGCCAGTTGCAATAAAAAAGACTTTAATAACCTGCTACAGGTTTATTTGGATTCTGCATTTTTTCCCCGTTTGGATAAAATGGATTTTTTGCAAGAAGGTCATCGCCTTGAGTTTGAAACCATGGATGACCCAAGCACCCCTTTAGCCTACAAGGGCGTAGTATTTAATGAAATGAAAGGCGCAATGAGTTCGCCTGTGAGTAGTTTATGGCAGGCATTAAGCACCCATTTATTTCCCACCCAAACGTACCACTACAATTCTGGTGGCGACCCTGTAGACATCCCTAATGTAACGCATGAAGAATTACTTGCCTTTCATGCGACCCATTACCACCCTAGCAATGCGATATTCATGACCTATGGTAATATGCCAGCAGTAGATCATCAAGTGGTATTTGAACAACGGGTGTTAAAAGATTTCACCGCTCTAGATCAACGCATTCGTGTAGGAAAAGAACAACGCTTTAATGCACCCAAACGGGTGAAGACCACCTATGCCGTCGAAGAAGAGGACAACGCCGACAATAAAACACATATTGTGCTAGGCTGGTTACTCGATGCCAGCACCGATACTGAAACAGTATTGACAACGCATTTATTATCGAGCGTATTGTTGGCAAATAGCGCATCACCCTTGCGTCATGCACTGGAAACCAGCGACCTTGGTGAAGCCCCCTCCCCACTTTGTGGGCTGCATGATTCAACCTTAGAAATGGTGTTTTGTTGTGGTTTTGAAGGCTGCCATGCTGATGTTGCCGATGCCGCTGAACAGTATATTCTGGACACATTAGAGCGCATTGCCACAGAAGGCGTACCACAACAACAAGTGGATGCTGTGTTGCACCAACTGGAATTATCACAGCGTGAAGTTGGGGGCGATGGTTTTCCTTATGGTCTTAGCCTGATGGTCGATGCCCTCACCCCTGCTTTGTATGATGCTGACGTTGCACCGATACTGAATATTAACCCCCTATTAGTTAAACTTCGTGAGCGCGTGCAAGAGCCAGATTTTATCCAAAATTTAGTGAATGGTTTATTGAACAATCAACACCGTGTTCGCTTGATTATGGTAGCTGATAAGGCACAAGCAGCGCGTGAACAAGAAAACGAAGCAGCGCGTTTGGCAGCGATTAAAGCAGGTTTGAGTGAGCAAGAAAAAGAAACCATTATTCGTCAATCACAGGCGTTGAAAGCAAGGCAAGAAAGCACGGATGACCCAGAGTTGTTACCCAAAGTCACCCGTGATGACATCCCCAGTGAATTTTCTTTGCCAGAAGGTCAAACATCAAGCATTGCCACCATGGATGCAAGCAGTTATGCCTGTGCTACCAATGGCTTAGTGTATGGCACACTGATTGTTCAACTACCCGAAATGGATGAACAATCACAGGCGATGTTACCATTTTTTACTCACATTGTGGATGAATTGGGCAGTGGTGGGCGTGATTATTTGGCAACGCAAGCATTGCAAGCCTCGGTTACAGGCGGGATTGGTGCGCATACCAGTATTCATGCCAGTATTCACGATCATCAACATTACCATAGTCATTATGTGCTATCAGGCAAAGCATTACAACGCAACCAAGAACCTTTCATGCGCCTAATGATGGAGACACTGGAACAAACCCATTTTGATGAATCAGAGCGTTTGAAAGAACTGGTATCACAATCCCGTTTACGCAGTGAGCGTGCGGTGGTGGGGCATGGTCATACATTGGCAATGTGTGCTGCATCAGCCGCATTTAACCCGATTGCCCAATTAAAGCATGCATGGGGTGGCTTGGCTGGTATTCAGTGGATCAAGGCATTGGATCAATCATTAGAACAAGACCATGATGCCATGAAAAACATGCAGCATAATTTATGCCACATTCAAAAAATGATCGTGCAAGCACCAAGACAAATACTGCTGCTTGCTGAAGAACAGCACCTTGCCTCCTTGCAAGCACAAGCAGCAAACAGTTGGCATGGCGCGACAGCATCTAGCGGCATGATAAATCTTTCTTTACCCGCGCCTAAAAAAGAGCGCGTTAACCAAGTATGGGTGACCACAACACAAGTCAACTTTTGCGCCCGAGCTTACCCAACTGTAGCAACAAACCACCCAGATGCTGCCCCTTTGCAGGTGTTGGGTTCATTTTTACGCAATAACTTTTTACACCGAAGCATCCGTGAACAAGGGGGCGCTTATGGCGGCGGCGCAGCTTTTGATGCTGATGTCGGTGCATTTCGCTTTTATTCTTACCGTGATCCCCGCTTGCAAGACACCTTGGATGATTTTGACCGTTCTATTGATTGGTTGTTGGATCATCAGCATGAAGAACGCTTGCTCGAAGAAGCCGTATTAGGAATCATCGGTAGCATGGATGCACCCGGTTCACCCGCAGGAGAAGCCTCATCCACATTCCACCGTACATTGCGTGGGCGCACACCTGCACAACGCCGTGGATACCGCCAACGTATCTTGGATGTGACCTTAGACGACTTAACCCGCGTAGCGACGCGCTGGCTACAGCCTGAATATGCACACACAGCGATTATTACCAGTCCATCATCAGCAGAAAGTTTAAAGGGAACAATGGATATTATTACCTTGTAACGGTTACGATGTTATTGCTGCAAGTATCTATTGTAACCATTGCACAAAACATTGATGAACCTCGGTCATCATGGTGTGAAGCATCTGTGGTGAATCAATCGTGCAGTGGCGTGCCAAGGTTTTCCATTCAGAGCAATCTACAGCACGCGGTAAATGCCCAATAGATTGCCATAACTCAACCCGCAAGGTGTTTTCTAGTTCGCGGTAGGCGAGGTAATGCGCGGCAAGCATCAAAGCATCAGCCTGCCATGCTTCAGGGGCAGCAGGTGTGGGGTGGCGTAATGTGGCAATGGTTCCACAATGTTCACCACCAAAAGCGAGTCTTGACCATTGCGCTAAAAATTCAATATCAATCAAGCCACCGTGGTCTTGTTTGATGTTGATGATATTTGCATCATGCGAGCCTAAATGAGCGAACATTTTTTGACGCATGGCAACAATATCATTCGCTAATGCTGTCTGCTTACGGGGGATGGCAAGAATTTGTTGTACCGCATCGGTTAATGATTGTTGTGCACACACAGGCCCTGCAACCGTGCGTGCGCGACAGAGTGCTTGATGTTCCCATGTGTCAGCTTGATGGCGTTGGTAATCATCAAAGGCTTTCATACCAATCACCAGCACACCGCTTTGCCCAGACGGGCGCAAACGTGCATCAAAGGCATAGCCAGCACCAAAAGGTGCGGGACTGGTGAGTGTTTGAATAACACGCCGACCCAAACGCTGCGCCCAATCACGCACACTGCGAGAGCCTAACATGGCACGGTCATTATCAGCCACCAACACAAACACCATATCTAAATCTGATACCAGCCCCATTTCTTGGCTGCCGTGCTTGCCCATTGCCAGTGCCACAAACGGAAAATCATCGGCTAAACGAAGATGGTGAATATTGTAACGAATCGCTGCGGCTGTTGCTGCATCGGCAATATCAGCTAACCAAGCACCGATGTGTAGCGCGTCTTGTTGGTGGGCATCTATCGTTAATGCACAATGCAAACGTACTTGATCGACAGCATGCCCCAATGCTGCCAAAAACTGTTCATCGGGTAAGCTTGCATCCAAAGCATGAAGGTCAGCACACAAGCGCGAGACTTCTACCGCACCACGTTCCTCGCTTAAAGGCCATTCTAACCACGAAGGATCACGCACAATATGGTTGGCAACATAACGACTCGCTGATAATACGCCTGCTAACCACGTCAATGTTCCACGGTGAGTGTCTAGCAAATCAATCCATGTTGCCCGCCCGCCAATGGCACAAACAAGGTCTGCAAAGGCATCCAAGGCTTGCACGCCATGAGCATCATCCAGCCACAAAGGCATCACATAATGCAATAGCCGTGTCATTTGGCTGCTGCTTCGTTCAGGCAACAAACCACGCCGAAGATGTTGGCGGATTCGTTGTAAGCTGTGCAACATGGCTGTTTGGTCTTTATGGGTTTGTGTCACAGGCAGCCCTTCACCTTGCAACCATTGAATAACGTTATCAGCGTCAGCAATAGCTTCGGGTAATAACCGCTCGGAAAAAATCGCGTGAATGCATGTGGTATGGGCATGCATTTGACTAGGCAGCGCATCCATACCTAATAACGATGGCATCCATGTTTCATATTCTACAGGTATTTGTTGGGTCTGTTCGCCATTCTTGGCTTGAATCGCATGTTCAACCCGCCGCCAAAAAATATAACCGTCTCGCAGTGTGGTAGCTTCTACTGTGGGGAGTATGGAGAGGTCTTTTAATAATGCTAACGTCGCCAATGTATTGTATTGATCACGCAAAGCATGATGGCGACCACCATGCAATAATTGCAGTGCTTGCACAATAAATTCGACCTCACGTATGCCGCCATAGCCTCGTTTTACATCAAAGCCAGCCGTAGGCATAGCTTCTCGTTGCGCTTGATCAATACGACGTTTCATTTCTGCCAAAGCAGTCACCGTGGTAAAATCCAAATAACGACGAAACTTAAAAGGCAACAAGCCCTCAATCAACGAAGTTCCAAGTGTAAACGAACCTGCCACAGCGCGTGTTTTAATCAGCATCGCTCGTTCCCACGTTTGACCATAATCCAGATAATGCCCCAAGGTTGCATCAAGGCTTAAAGCAATCGCAGCACTTGCCCCCCCAGGGCGAAGCCGCATATCAACGGGCCATACTTGACCATCGGCTGTGTGTTCATCCATCAAACGAATAAACATGCGTGATAATTGGGCATAGTATTCAGCGGCAGGCAACGATTTGCGCCCACCATGGCTGTTGCCTTTGCCTTGCCAGACAAACAATAGATCCACGTCTGAACCCATGTTTAATTCTTGCCCACCTAATTTACCCAAAGCCATGATGCAAAATGCACCGTCTGCCATGCACCCCAAACGCGGGGCAATCAAGACTTCTGCCATACGCAGTGCTTCGTTAATCAAGCTATCAGCCAAGTCTGATATATGTTGCCAAGAGCGTATCGGATCGCCATGTACCCCCAGTTCCCACCAAATAAGGTGGCACAAACCCCATTGTTTATAATGGCGCAAATGCTGTTGACAATGGTCAATATCATATACTTCTTGCTTGGGAACCCAATCAATCGTGGGTAATAAGGCATGATCTTGTGATTGCATCACTTGTAACTGTTCTTCATCAGAAAGACGATGCATCAGCCGCTTAAATAACGGTAATGCAGTAATTAAGTGCGCATAAATTTGTTGGTTAGTTGGAGAGAGAGAATGGTGTGGCATAAGCGTCCTTGTTGGGCAACTTTAACCATAAGGCATCACCGTGGTAAAGCAACCAACGATGGAAATAGTCACTTTGGTGATTAACTGCGTAACATCAGTTAGCAACATCAGTAATTTAGGTTAAATACTTATGGACAAATAGCCTTTCATCTTTTGCCGCAGGGTTTGCAGCGAATAAGGTTTTTGAATAAAGCCCGTTAACCTCTTGCCGACAAAGTAACTGATAGCTTCTTGTTCGTTGTAGCCACTGGAAAGAATAATTTGTGCATCAGGGTTGATTTCTCGCATGAGACGGAAGGTTTCTTCTCCGCTAATGCCAGGCATGGTCATGTCTAATAAAACAGCTGTAATACCAGCATGGTTATCGCGATAATAATCTGCCCCTTCTTTACCATTGTTGGCTGTGACCACGGTAAAACCAATGGCTTGCAACATCATACTGGCTGTAGCTCGGATCGTTTCTTCATCGTCAACGATCAGGATGGTGCCTTCACCTTTCCATTCGGTTGCGGCTTGAGCGTTTTTATGCTGTTGTTTTTCTTCTTTTTTAGCACTTTCGGCAATAGGCAACAATACTTTAAATGTCGAGCCTTTATCTATTTCTGAATAGACTTTAATTGCCCCATGGTGGCCACGAATAATCCCTTGGGTGGCACTCATACCTAAACCGCGCCCTGTAAACTTGGTAGTGAAGAAAGGGTCAAACAAATGACCCAAGGTTGATTCATCCATGCCGCAGCCCGTGTCTGAAACTTCCAGTGATATATAATAACCATCAGCCATATCTTCGTTAAGCTGCATGCCTTCAAACATATCACCTGCAATATGTACCATGCCAGTGCGTACTGCGACCACACCGCTCTTACTAGCTATCGACTCTGAAGCATTGATCACTAAATTCATGACGACTTGTTGCAGTTGAGAAGCATCAGCATGGATCGGAGGCAATACTTGTTTGCATAAATCCAAACGCAATACGGTGGATTTATGAATCGATATTTTTAGTAGATTAACCATCTCTTCAACCAACTCGTTTAAATCAATAGCACGCACCACAAAACGACCCTTGCCCGAATAAGCGAGCATTTGACGACACAGTTGTGCAGCTTTTTCACTGGCTGATTCAATTTGTTCCAACATTTCGGTCACTGGCGATACTTCACTCACCCGACTTCTTGCCATCGCAGCATTGCCCATGATGGTGGTTAATAAATTATTAAAATCGTGGGCAATGCCACCTGCAAGCACACCCAATGATTCCAGCCGTTGGGTGTGTTCTAACTGTTCGCGCATTTTTTTGGCTTTTGAGACATCCCGAATCAATAACAAAAACACAGGGTTGCCCGTTTTATGCTGTTCCCCTTGCATATCACTGAGCGATAGTTCCATAGGGAAACGCTCACCATCAGATCGCATGCCTTCCATCTCGATGCATGTTATACTCGGTGATTGCGCCATCTGATGCACCAATGCCATCACATCGTGACAGGGGTCTTGTTGCAAGAAAAGATCTGATACATTTAATGTTGAAAAGGTTGCTTGATCACGTTTGAATATCCGACAAGCAGCAGGGTTGACAATATCTAGTTCGCCATGGATATCCATCGTAATAATGCCATCTGCGGCATACTCAATCACCGAAGCAAGGCGTGCTGTTTTTTCGGCTACTTTTTGATCCAATAATTCATTTTGATCTGCCATTTTGTGCAATAATGTACGGCTTCGTTTTTCAGTGCGTTCAACTTTATCCATCATGGTGTTCATATCACGCATTAACAGACCCAGCTCATTGCTAGGAATTGCACCTTCCACCCGAATATGATGTTCACCATTGGCAAAACGACGACTAATAGCAGATAAATAGGTTACAGGTATTACCACCCGCCGTGCGATAATATAGGCTAACCAAAAAGCAAAAATAAGGGCAATCAACAAAAAAAGCATGCTTTTTTGAAATGCTTTAAAATCAGCTTTCATCGCCTCATCACGGTCTATTTTGCTGACAACACCCCAACGCAAATGGGGTAAATACTCCCACGTCGCCAGCACGGTTTTTCCGCGCCAGTCATCCATAATACCATAACCTGTATGACCTTGGCTGCCAAGAATAATCGGCTTGGCAATAGGTGAATCAAATGACATATGGCGTTTAAACGCCGCCAAAGGATCATGCCGAAGGGGAATAGTTACCCGTACACCATGGTCACCTAATTCACCAGCAACGGTTTCGCCTGTTAAACCTAGCCCTGTTAGGTCATTCATGCGTTGGTAAATTTCATCGGTGTTAATTTGTAAAGCAATGACACCATCAAAGCGATTATTTTGAATAATGGGCGCAGCTAAAAATGCAGCACCACGGTTACCCGATGGCTCATACGGTGCAAAAGTAGAATTATTTGCCTGCATAAAAAATATAGCTTGTTCAAAAACATGCGCCAATTCACTGTTTTTATACGCACCATGGCGCAAGTTAGTGGCAAAATCTGATTCATGCTTTACTGTATAGACAATATCACCCGAACGATTAATTAAGAATAAATCATAATAGTTCCAATATGTAATATAATTTTCAAAATAAGCATCGACTCGATCAGCTGCATCTTTATAGACCTGACTATTCTCACCTTCACGCTGAAACGTTCGCATCAAGTCAATCATTGCTGATCCAACCAAAGGAGAATAACTTAAACTTTGAATTTGGTGAATTCGGTCATTGAGGTATTCAACAACCGTTGAAACTTTAGCCTCGCGCAGGCTTTCTAAATCTAACAATCGTGTTTTTTCTGCATTTTGAATAAAAGCTTGGGTAATATAGCCACCGACGCTCGCCATTCCTGCAAGCAATAATAAAACGACAGGAAAAAGTATGCGAATAAAATACCGTGAACGCAATAGCCTCATGGTGCAATCCAGCGTTGATTCCATCGATGGTACCAAGTTTCAATTTCATTCTTGCCCTCTTGTTGATTAATCATTAGCGGGAAGGGGGTTGGCTGTATGGCGTATTGGCTTTGCCATACAATATCAAATTGCCCTTGGCTGTTGGCTTTGCCAATCCGCGTTGTTTTCCAAGTGTGCAATGAATGATGATCAATAGAAACAACACCACAAGGTGCTAACAAACTGCGGTGACGAATCGTAGCAAGTACATTATCAGGATTACAACTTTGCGAGGCTAACGCTGCATCTGCCCATAAATGCACCCCATTCCACGCCGATGCCATGGCGTCATTAATGGTGCGATCATTACCATAACGCTGATGAAACAGTCTGATGAATTCTTTGTTCTCATCGCTTTTAATGCTTTGAAAGTAATTGGATGCTACGTAATTCCCTACCATAGCAGAAGTTAAGTCCAGACTTTGAATTTCAGCCTCACCAAAACTGAATGACATCACAGGCAATGTTTTTGCATTCCAATGTTTTTCATACGCATGAAAAAAAGCACGCAAAGAATCGCTATTGATGGTATTAAACACCACATCAACGGGCGTTTTCTTTAAATCTTTGATGATGGCGCGAACATCAGTCTTACCTAACCCAATATAACGCTCACCCACCACCGTGCCACCAAGCAAGGCGACTTGTTTACGGATCAACCAATTAGCAATGCGAGGAAAAATATAATCTGAACCCACCAAATACACCCGAGAACCAAGGTGTTGTAACGACCAACTCACAGCAGGAACAATTTGTTGGTTCGGTGTTGCACCAAGGTAAACAATATTGGGCGATGTTTCTAAGCCTTCGTATTGCACGGGGTACATCAGTAAGTTACCGTGCAGCTCGACGATGGGCTTTAATTGTTTGCGACAAGCTGAAGTCCAACAGCCAAAAATAACCTTCACGTTTTTTTGAGTGATTAAGTATTCTGCTTTTTCGGCAAAGACCAAAGGCGCAGAAGCCCCATCTTCAACAATAGGAATCAACTTTTTTCCCATAATGCCACCATTGGCATTGATATGTTCAATCGCCAATAATGTTGCTTCCATCACGGGGCGTTCGCTCTCTGCCATCGTACCCGTTAATGAATGCAATACGCCAACATAAACAGGCGCTGGCTCTGGCTCATAAAACAAAGCAAATAACAGTGCTGCCACCAATAATATACTTAATGATAGAACATATTTCATTTTATGGTTTGGTGGGGAACATTTCCTTAATACTGCCTAATGCACCTAAGGTTGCTGAAGCATCAATCGGTAAAAAGACTGTTTTATCACCCTCACCGCTATGACCGATTTCTTTTAATGTATCAAGGTATCGAATAGCAATCAAATACTGACTGAAACCATCATCACCCAAGGCTTCGCGCAAGCAGTGCAAAGCTTTTTGTTCACCTTCCGCTTCTAAAACACGGGCTGTTCGACTTCCCTCGGCAACCAAAATATCCGCTTGTTTTTCGCCTTCTGCCCGTAAAATTTGTGATTTTCGTTCGCCTTCTGCTTCAAGAATCGAAGCGCGTTTATCGCGTTCTGCACGCATTTGTTTTTCCATAGCGGCTTGAATGGCTTTGGGAACATTAAGATCTTGCACTTCAACACGTTTAACTTTTGCCCCCCAATCATCGGCAGCATCATCCAGCGTCATTTGCAACTTGGCGTTAATTTCATCCCGAGAGCATAAAGTTTTATCCAACTCCATTTCGCCAACCAAACTACGCATCGTTGTTTGTGCTAATTTTTCCACAGCATTGGGTAAATTAGAAATGCGGTAAACAGCATCGTAAGGGTTGGTGATTTCGATATACATCAAAGCATTGATTTCCACACTCACATTATCACGGGTAATCACTGTTTGAGAAGGAAAGTCCAACACTGTTTCACGAATATCAATCCGTGTAACACTATCTAAATGGGTAAATGTATTGTTATCAGCGTCGCCCAATATACGCGATAAAGCGCCTAAACCACCTTGTGCCTTCCAAATAAATTCACGGGGACGCTCGACAAAAGGAATAATGAAATTGATACCAGGGGTCAAGGTGCGTTGATAATTGCCTAAGCGTTCGATCACCATACGCTCAGAATTGCGAATAATAATCACACCCTTATAAATAAAAACAACAATCAAACCCACAAAAAAGAGAATGAAAAATTCTGAACCATTCATGATGTGACCCCTTCTTTTTTAATATGTAATGTACTACCATCGACACGTTCAACAATCGCTGCTTCACCCGCATTAAAGATTTTGGTTGAAGTGGCTTTCCAAGTGACACCTTTGTAACGTACCCGCCCTACTGGATTGACATCATCAACAACAGTAACACGCTCGCCATGCATGCGTGTAATATCATCTGTTAGCTGGTTACCATGAGTTCGCGTTTGTTTCCAGCGCAATAATACACCCAGCGAGACTACACAAAAGACGGCAAAAAGCATCACCTCCACCATCCAAGGCATGGCAAAAAGCAACGATAACACCCCTGTGAACAAAGCGCCACCCGCCAACGCCAACAAAAAATAAGTACCCACCATCATCTCAATCAGACCCAGCAACACACCCAACGCTAACCAGACATAACCATGTACCAGATCAAATTCCATGGTGAACCTCTTGATGATTAACTGACATTACGCAGTTGACCCTATTGATGACTAAAATCTCGTTCCCATGCTCCTGCGTGGGAATGGATATTTAATATACCTACCATCATATGCATTCCCACGCAGGAGCATGGGAACGAGAGGCAGGTTTTAGCACAACTGCGTAACATCAGTGATTAACGATTGTTACTAGACTGCTTCCTGTAAGGATTCTGCAATCAATGCCTCATCAACGCCATGCCGTTTTAGACTGGCAACAAGACTTTGCACTTTACCATCATCAACTGTCGCAAGGTCACGGCGCAAGCCTTGCCCGACATAAAATCGTAACAATGGTTGATAGCCAGAGAAGCCTAATTCTGGGGCAATCCGCTTAAGATCATTAATAACATCTTCTGGCATTCTTAAGGTAATAGCGGACATTGTTTTATGTTTTTTCAAACGTTGCTTTAATTCATTGGTTTTCATAAATGATTCGTTCCTGTTTAGTCGCTTTTCGTGCGGAAATAATCCTAAAACAATCACTACCACGCAAAATATGTACGACAAATAAAAGGCGACTCGATTCATCGTAAGCGATAATCGAATCCCGATGTTCATCTTCTTCACTGGCATCAAGCACAACAAGAAATGGATCAAAAAAGGCTTCACATCCGTACTTGAATGAAACATGATGTTTCTTCATATTGATTCGAGATTTTGCATCATCCCATTCAAAATTGATGCCACGCAAGACATAATTCATACAATAATGTTAATAATACGTGTTGATATTGTCAATACAATACCTTTGGCACAAACGCAGCAACCTTTTTTCGGTATGCTTCATATTCGGGGTGGGCTGCTATCATGCGTGATTCTTCCATGCGTGAACCCACCATAAAATACAGGCATAATACAGCAAAGAAGGTAAGACTGTTGATGCTTTGTTCAGGTTTGGCAAGCATGATTAACATGATGCCGCTGTACATCGGGTGACGAAGGTAATGGTAGATCCCTTTAATGACAAAGGGATCTGTATCTTGCTTGAAGCGTCGAATGCCCAAAAAAGCTAAACCATCAATCGGTTGCAACGCAGCAAGTGCAATCATCGCACCGATACCTTGCAGCAACACCAACCCCCACCACCAGATACCATCAATATGATACACGGGGTAATCAGGCAAACTGGCAATAAAGCCCATCCATAGCATGGTGCTAATCACCGAAAAAAGCACATAAACTCGCCGATAATGTGGTTCAACCAAGCCTAGCTTATAATTCCATAGCTTACATTGTTGGCTAGCAGTGATGCTATGAATAATGGCAAATAGCAGCCCAGATAACAGAATGTAGGCAATATCAGCCATTATCTATAATTTTAAAAAACGTAATTGGCAATCAAATAGCCAAATCTAGCAGAATCAGCCTTACCACCATTGCGTTCGGCAACGGCAGCACCAGCATTGAATATGCCATACAAGGCAACCAGTTTTAAGTCTTTCATGAATGGTGTTTTGTACACCACTTTCAGATCAATTTCTGTACCTGCCTTGGTTTGGGTGTAATTGGCAGCACCTGGGAATAATGTACCAGCACCCACCACATTCAACCAATCGCCTTGGGCTTTATCTAATGATAAAAAGTGAACGTTAGCTTTCAAAGTTAATGGTGCTATTGGTTTTGTTTTAAACGATAACACCAAGTCTTTCATATTCGCCCATGAAAAGCGATCCATTTCGCCATACAATGCATGATTGGTATGGAAGGGGAAGACGAAGTTTTTATGTGTCTTCGGGTCGGTTTTGGCATCACCAGGGCTGTAATCATATTCGATGCCGATCCGTGTTTTCCATGCATCAAAGCTGTAACCTGTTTTGATGGCAAAAGCAGAAGCTGATTGTTTGGTTGTATTGTTCCAATCACCACTTTGAAATACCGCTTCTGCGGTGGCATCAACACCACCCCACTGACCAAAACCGCGCAAACCATAGGTGTTAATATTGCGTCCTTGGCTAGCAGCAGCAACACGTTGATTATCGCTCCAGTTAATAAGGTAAGCATCCAGCCCTGTTTTAGCGTTCAGTGAGTAAGTGCCATAACCACCGATCAAACGGCGATCTTCCCAAGTGATTAGCGCACTGCCTTGAGGGGATGCAGAACTGGGGGTCATATTAACAATATCGGCAGGATGCACGGCAAACAGATCAAACTTCCAAGCATCCCCCTTAAACATTGCTTTCACACCATCAAAAGTACGAGCAACATCTTTCCACCCTAAGTTACCCAATAAGCGTTGGTTGCCGTACACTAATTCTTGTCTCCCTAAACGAATAGCAAAATCGCCTATGTTGTATTGTAAATAAGCTTGCTGCAAGTCAGCCTGCGAAAAATTTTGTGACCCTGTTGCTACAGCACGATTTTGAATAGATACCGCTTGAGGTTGAAGAAACAGCGTAAACCCATTACCAAAATCAGCTTTCGCTTTGATGTATAATCTGGAGTCTATCTCCCAACTGTTTTTATTGTTTGTTGAATCAAAATTAAAATTATCAAACGACTGATAACGCTCGCGCACATTGGCTTTGACATCCCAGCTTGCAGCGTAAGCGATGGTATTCATAGCAAGCAATGCCAGTAGCAGCCCTATGATCTTGTTGTATACTTTCATGATCTCATACTCCTAATGCAATTTAATTTTCTCAATACTACCATCATTAGTTTTTTATCTCTACTGAAATCAGCGATTGCAATATAATATATATCATACAGATTGGGGGGGCAATAACATGCTTTAAAGCAGGCTTCCCTTTTAAGATGAATTGTTAATCTGATAGTAAACAAGCCGTATGTAAAAGAGAAGCCTATATTACAAGAGGGTTCCCATGATAGAATCACCAACACCAGCATCAAATCATGCTTTACCCACGTCTTCAGCACCAACGTATTATGTTGGCATAGGTGCATCTGCTGGTGGTTTAGAAGCGATTGAAGATTTTTTTAAACACACGCCCATAGATTCTGGCATGGCCTTTGTTGTTGTGCAACATTTATCACCAACACATAAAAGCATGATGGTTGAGCTGTTGTCGCGTAATACTGACATGCCCGTATTACGGGTAGAAGATACCATGCTTGTCGAACCCAACCATGTCTATTTAATTCCCCCCAATCACAACCTGAAGATTTTTCATGGTAAATTGCTGCTGAATCAGCAGCAACATGATCGCGGACTTAATTTACCTATTGATATTTTCTTTAAATCATTGGCAGAAGATCAGGAAGATAAAGCCATTGCTATCGTGTTGTCGGGTACGGGTAGCGATGGCGCACGCGGCATTCGCACGATTAAAGAAAACATGGGCATGGTCATGGTGCAGAATGTTGATTCTGCAAAGTTTGATGGTATGCCTAAAAGCGCGATTGCAACGGGGATGTGCGACTTCGTTCTTCCATCGGAAGATATGCCACGCCAACTTATGACCTTTGCCAAACATCCTTATGCTAGCCGCTCGGAACTTTCTGGTACTATATTGTCTGATGAAGATGGTTTAACACGCATTTTTTATCAACTGCGTGAAAAAACAGGTACTGATTTTACATTTTACAAACCCAATACGCTATTGCGCCGTATTGAGCGGCGTTTGCTTGTGAATGAAATGGACACATTAGATGATTATGTGCAGTTTATTGAGGTCAATAGTGCGGAAGTGATGGTGTTGTATCGTGAGTTATTGATTGGTGTCACCAATTTTTTTCGCGACCGCCAAGCGTTTGATTTACTCAATGATCAATACCTGCCCGAACTATTGCGTAAACGCAATGGTAGCGAGTTTCGCATTTGGGTTGCTGGTTGCTCAACAGGTGAAGAAGCTTATTCACTGGCAATCTCATGCAGTGAATGTATTGAAAAACTTGGTCTATCTATGAGTGTCAAAATATTTGCTACTGATGTGGATCGCAATGCGATCATCAAGGCTGGCAATGGCAAATTCGCTGAATCAATCGCTGCTGATGTAACCGAGGATTTACTCGCCAAATACTTTTTTCGTGAAGACGAAAGCTTCCGCATTACACGTAAAATTCGCGCAATGGTTGTCTTTGCCCAGCAAAATCTAATCAAAGATCCTCCATTCACTAATATGGATTTAATTACCTGTCGTAATTTGTTGATTTACTTTCAACCTGTGTTGCAACGCAAAGCTATGGAGTTGTTTAACTTTTCCCTTCGACCTGCGGGAATATTGTTTTTGGGTGCAAGTGAGAGCATTGGGGAAATGGAAGAGTACTTTGAAATGCTGCACAATAAGTGGCGGTTTTATCGATCGCGTGGTAAAAAGAAAATAGGGGCTGTACTTACCGATCCCACTGCGATGATGAATCGTCAAACACGGGAGCATTATAATACATCACTAACACAAGCTACAGTCGCACGCACACCCTATGAAAGCTACTCATCCTTACGCATGCAAGATAACGTTCGCATTGTTGAGTATTTATTACAAGGCATTACGGGCGATTATTTAACCTTGGCATTGGTTGTCAATGAACAATTAGAACTGCAATATGTTGCGGGTGATACCGATGGATTTTTTAAAATCCCATCAGGAAAAGTACAAAACAATATAACAAAAATGTCGGTTGAAGAGTTGTCTATTCCTATTTCCACAGGTGTTCAACGTGCAATAAGCAAAGACGAAGAAGTTATTTATGCCAACATTAGTATTTATCGTGATAATCTCACGGTATTGTATGATATGAAGGTAAAACCATTGGCGAATAAAAAAAGTCAATGGCAGTTGATTGGTGTATTTCTCCAAGAAAGTCGTACATTGCCTAAAACATCCATGCTCCCAGACGGCAAGAACAACATCTATGATGCCAGCAAAGAATCACAGCAACGTATCATGGATTTAGAACAATCCTTACAATTTCATAAAGAAAACTTACAAGGCTCTTTTGAGAAACAAGTGGGTAGCTGTTAGGGTGTTGACATTCATTTCAT
>CAYWFG010000009.1:0-73275 GCA_964458185.1 uncultured Zetaproteobacteria bacterium | reverse complement strand
ATGGGGTGTGTTTGATTGACCACCTTATGCGGTATACGTAGCGTCGCCCCCATGCTAGCAGTAGATTTACTTAAGATGAAACAACTATTTGATATGAAAATAATCATCAGATTAGAAGGATGCATGGAAACATGATGGATGTTCTTGTGATTCATGGTCCTAATTTAAATATGCTTGGGTGTCGTGAGCCAGCCCATTATGGCTGCGATACTTTAGCCAGCATTAACCAGCAGCTTGAAGCTTTGGCAGATACATTGGCTGTTCGCCTGCATGCTTTTCAAAGTAACCATGAAGGTATGTTGGTTGAGCGTATTCATCAAGCGATGGATGAAAACATCCGTGGTATTGTCATCAATCCTGCTGCATACACGCATACCAGCATTGCCATTCGTGATGCATTACTGGCAGTGAAGATGCCGTTTGTTGAGGTTCATTTATCCAATATACACAAACGAGAGTCTTTTCGCCATCAATCAATGCTAGTCGATCAAGCATTGGGTGTGGTGGCTGGCTTTGGCTCGCAATCGTATCTTTTAGGGCTGCAAGGGTTGGTTGCAACCCTAACTTCAATTGATAATGAAATACCCAACAAGGTGAGATAAATGGATATTGCTAAAATACGCAAATTAATTAAATTGGTGCAAGCCTCGGATATTACTGAAATTGAAGTCGAGGAAGGTAATCAAAGGGTTAGAATTAGCCGTGGTATGACGGTTACGCCTGTGGTTGCTGCACCTGTATTACCAGCGCCAGTGGCAACGGTTGCTAATGCGGCAGAGAGCATGGTTGTGGCAGAAGAGTCACCCGTTGATGAGGCATCTCTTTTAACATCCCCGATGGTCGGAACGTTTTACCGTGCATCGTCGCCTGATATTGATCCTTTTGTGCGTGAGGGTGCGCGGGTTCAAAAAGGTGATACGCTTTGTATTATTGAAGCCATGAAATTAATGAATGCCATTGAGGCAGAGTATGATGGTGTGGTGCGTGCTATCTTGGTAGAAAATGCCAGCCCTGTTGAATATGGTCAGCCCATGTTTGAAATTACACCCGCGTAAGGAACTGAAACGATGCTCCATAAAGTATTGATTGCCAACCGTGGTGAAATCGCGGTGCGCATTATTCGTGCGTGTAAAGATTTGGGCATAGGAACCGTTGCTGTCTATTCCGAAGCTGACCGTGAGGCTATGCATGCTCGCTTAGCCGATGAATCTATTTGTATCGGTCCTGCTGCCAGTGCATTGTCCTATTTGAATATTCCAGCAATCATGGCAGCAGCAGGCTTGACTGATTGCGATGCGATTCACCCCGGCTATGGCTTTCTTGCCGAAAATGCAGGCTTTGCTGAAGTGGTGATTGAATCAGGGTATACATGGGTCGGACCGTCGCCAGAGTCCATGCGGATTATGGGTGATAAAGTTTCAGCCAAACAGCGCATGGAACAAGCCGACGTTCCCTTGGTGCCTGGTTCTGAGGGCGCAGTGCTTGATGCCGAAGAAGCAAAACGTGTTGCCCACTTAGCAGGTTTCCCCGTCATTATTAAAGCCTCTGCAGGTGGTGGTGGGCGTGGCATGAAAGTAGTGCATAGCGAGCCAACCTTGGCTTCTGCATTTTCTATGTGCCAAGCCGAAGCCAAAGCGGCTTTTGGTGATGATACCGTCTATGTGGAAAAATTTTTAGAAGAACCGCGTCATGTTGAGGTGCAGGTCTTGGGTGATACCCATGGCAATGTGGTGCATTTGTATGAGCGTGAATGTTCTATTCAGCGCAATAATCAAAAAGTTTTAGAAGAAGCCCCCAGTCCCTTTGTGACAGAAGAAACACGGCAAAAAATATGCGCCGCAGGTGTAGCTGCTGCCAAATCAGTGAACTATGTTGGTGCAGGTACGGTTGAGTTTTTGATGAACCCTGACCAATCATTTTATTTTATCGAAATGAATACGCGCATTCAGGTGGAACATCCTGTTTCAGAATGGATCACAGGCATTGATTTGATTGAATGGCAGTTGCGCGTGGCTGATGGTGAGCCATTGGCGTTTAATCAAAGCCAAATCAAGTGCAAAGGGCATGCTATTGAATGCCGAATTAATGCCGAACATCCTTTTAAATTCACCCCGTCACCAGGCAAGGTAGAATTGTACCATGCCCCCGGTGGACGCAGTGTACGTGTTGATTCTGCATTGTACACGGGCTACAGCATCCCACCTTACTATGATTCTATGGTGGCTAAAATTATTACCCATGCCCGCAGCCGTAAAAAATGCATCCGCCGCATGCAACGTGCGATTGATGAATTAGCAGTGATTGGTGTTACCACCAATCAGGAGTTGCATAAGCGTTTATTGGCAAACCCTGATTTTCAACGCGGTGAGTTTAACATACACTTTTTAGAAGGGTGGCTAAAACAACTTCCGCGTTAAAAAGTAGAAATTTGGGGATGTTTTTTTAAGGTAGGGAAGCCCAAAACATGAGAGTGTTTTGTTATTTACTGCGTGTTGTATTGCCTCCCAGCCACCGCAGAATATTATTTTGATCCAACTTCATGCGAAAATCAACATACACGCCGCGTGTGGTATACCCTGCCGTGGCAAAGTCACGGGCATTAAAGCCATTGCCGTTAAAGCCTATACTTAGCCACATGTCATCCATTACATTGTAGCCCACTGCGGCACCAAAACTGCTCAAAAACTGCCCGTTTTGCCAGCCGTGCATTAAACCACCTTGCAACGAAACGTCCCAATCTTCGGTAAAGTCATAACGCCAGCGTGAAAAGATAAAGTCAGTAATGCCTGCATACGACTTTTGGTTCAAGTTTTGCCGTGTCCATTTAATACCATGATGAAACTCAAGCTGATGCTGCTCGTTGTATTGCCAGTTGGCATGCATATTATTGATGTAATTCCAGCCCAATTGTTTTAAGCTACCATTGTCACTGGCAGTATAGCGCACATCCAAACGATCCAAAAGAATGAGACCGTCATAATTGGGTCGCCATGCCAACCCCAGCGAGGTTGCGGCACTGGTTTGAAACGTGCCAAGCACGGCGCGGCTGTGGGTCGCTTGGGTGCTGAACGATAAACTCAGGGCATCTTTGGGTTTGCCTTGCACGCCAGAACTAACGCTCCAACTGCGCGTGGTTTTTGACACCCGATGTTCCACACGGTTGGTCCAACGCCAGCCTTTAGGGGCATAGTTTGCACCCAAAGAAATGGCATTAAAATCGTTACCCCCACCCGATGCCAATGGCACATTGGGGTTGATGGCTGCTGCACCGGGGTGTTTTAGTGTTTGCACCCGATCAAGACCAATATCTAGCTGCCATTTATCATTCAGCGTCCATTGTTGTTTTAAACCGATATTGGCAAAACTACGGATGCCATTTTCTGCCAATGATTGCTCATAGCGGGTTAATAATTGACCGCCTGTCCAAGGCGACGATTTAAGCCCCACGCGGGTGGTGGATGCATTTTGTAATCGACCTTGCGTCCATTCTTGGGTGACATCCAAGCTGATTTTTTCTGACAACATATACGTTGCCCCTGCCCTTGTACGGGTGGGAAAGTCTACGGCATTTGTACCACCACCTAACGCTTGCTCCCTTGAGGCTTGCACCGTTAGACGGTTGCCAATGCGCGTGGTAGCACTGCTGGTGAACAAACGTGATAAATTACTTTGCCCTGTTGCCAGTTTGTCTTTTGCCATGCTGATGCCCGCTTTGACGCTGTGTTCTTTAAACTGCCACGCCAAAGTATTGTTTAAAGCGTCATGGGTATTGCCCGTGTTTAATGCCTGTTGCCGCGCTGCGCTGGTGGACAATGACCATTGATCGTTAAATTTATAACGAACATCACCACCAAATTTTCGTGTGCCGTCTTCACTACCCTTTTGTTGACCAATGCCAAAACCACGTTGTAATTGCCGTGCATAAGCCTTGCTGCTTATTTTTTTACCTAGGTGGGTTAGTTTAAGGCTATAGCCATTTGCCTGCACCACGCTTGTAGGTGTTGCCCCATTACTGCTGCGTGCTAGTTCTGCTTTGATCTCTGTGGATGAACCAAGCTCTAAGGTGGCATCGGCAGCCATGACGCGGTTATTGTGGTACAATTGACCTTCTTGTACATAGGTAGAGCCAATTTCTAGCCCTGCCAATGGTTTGCTGTAGATGCGCCCACCAGCATTGACAAATTGATCGGTGCGGTCATTCGATTCGTATTCGACTTGAATATAAATAGGATTCATGGCGAAATCACGCGAATTAATAGGGGCTTTGAAATACAAGGTTCCTGCCAGATAATCAATATCATAATCAACAAACCGCTGCATTTTCACGCTGTTGATGACCACCTCACTTTGAAAACGATCCCGTGTTTCGACCAATAACTTTTCACTGCCTGAAATAATGTTTTGCCGACTTAAACGGTACAAACCACTGGTTCCGTTGCCTCGCAATTCATCTTTGATATACGATTGGCTGGTGCGCGAGGCAAAACCTGTATAACCATATTTTGTACCTTTGAATTCTGACTTGATGCCATTCATGCTGCGCACATAACGCCCTAATTCGGTAATCGAAAGACCCGTGTTGTAATCACCAAACATCGCATAAAAGGTGTTGCGTTCCAATTTAAGGTACAGTTTTTTCTTCGAGGCAGCATCGCTTTGCCGCTGGGTAACATCGCCATACAGGCTGTAATATTGGGTGGGGTTAATGTATTGTTGCAAGCGGTTACGGTTTGAACCATCGGTTTTTGAACTATCGTATGCCATGGTCAACAGGTATTCGCCCTTGATACGACCTTTGGCAAAAAACGCCAACTTGCCATCACGGTAATAGCGGTCTGCCGACACCTGTTTATCGACAGCTACAACATGACCTGCCAGTTTTTGCCAGCCCGCCTTGCCTTCAGCTAGACCGACCAAAATCCAATCGCGGTATTCTGGTGCAACAAAGACTTCAATGCTGCGTTGTACGTTATTGTAGCCAATATCAATGCGGTGTGTGCCACTGATGCCTGTGGGTTTGAAAGACATCCAGCCATCTTGCTCCACCATCACTGTTTTGGCGACGGCAATATTGGCAGCTTCCGCGCTTTGGTACAATTCACTGCGGGGGTTGGGCAACAAATCACCACCACGAAATTCCACTTCCGTTCGTGCTTTAATGATCTCCCCATTATCATCCAGCAATTGTACCCGAACCCGCACAGGTGTTTTTCCATCGGCAATATTTTTGCCTAATTCTAAAAAACGAATAGCAGCAACTTCACCCGTGCGAATATAATGCAGATCTTGTTTGAATCGTGCATTGCCAAAGGGGCCTAAGCCTTCGAGTCGTAATACATGGCTGCCAGGATCGCCCAAATCAACACCGATAAACGTATACAAGGTTTTATTGGTGTCAGGGCTGATAGATTTAAAACCAATGCGATCATTTGGCACTTGTTTACCATCAACCAATAATTTTAATTTTAAACGGGTATCAAGTTGTAAACGTACGGCATTGATACGATGGGGCAGCCCTTGACCTTCGATGAACGACAATATGCCATCTTTGTTTTTTTCTTTAGGAGGGGCGACCGTACTTGTGGCTATTTGATGTTTTTTCTTGGTATCATCCCAACTTCCGATGGCTTTTCCTTCGGCAGCATCATCAGTTTTCACCAATGAAAAAGAAATATGTTGTGCCATTTTTTTATCAACAACAGATGAGCTATCTACCTCGTTAACTGTATCATGCAGCGTTACACGGGTCATGTCTGTGCGTCCCTTTGGCGTTGCCGCCGAAGAAAAACGCACATAGGCAACACTTTCTTTATCACCATTTTTTCGTGTTGCTAATGGTAATAAACGCAAGCGAATATGCTGCTTCTTTTTCGCTGATGGTAATTGCCATAAATAACCGATCATGCTGGCATCAGGCGCATGTTTTTCACCATTCAAGGTGCTGTTTTTTTGATCGATTTGCCAGCCGTTTGGTGGCGAATAGACTGCTAAATATTTCTTTAATAGCACACTACCATTGTGTTCTATGCTCAAATCTACCCAAACATCATCGCCTTGTTGCGACAGTATTTGACTGATATGCACGGGCGTGTTGGGTGGCGGGGTGTGCAATACCCTAAAATTTGCCCGCACCAAAGCGCCTGCTCTAGCATCGACAAATTGCGACACACGGTTGCCAGCAAAACGGGTGTTGGGCAAAGGCGCAGGGGTGTAACGTTCAGGCACGGTATCCATTTGCAAAAGATGTGTGCCGGGGTTGATGTCTTCAATATGGTATTGACCATCTTTATCGGTAATCACATACGTGCCATCTTGCATATAAATACGCACGTTGGCTAAACCTGCTTCATCGGGTTCGTTGAATCCATTGTCATTATTATCAATAAACACACGCCCAACAATCAATGTTTTAGCGGCCATCAGGTCATCACCAACCGACACTGTTGCCAATGCAGTATTCGAGCCAACGGGGCGGCCAATCGATATACCTGTTGCATTGGCTTGGTTCGTGGCTTCACCAAAGGCCGTGCCTGCCCCCACTTGCAATACATAATTGATACGTGCCGTAGCACCACGAACAATGCTATAAATATCAAATTGTAACACACGTCCATCGCTGGAAATAACAGGGTCTGCAACGCTGTAACCATCAATCACCGTGCTGCCTTGTTGGTACTGAAACCCTTGCGGCAAATGGTCTTGCACGCGAACGGTGGTGGCAGGAAAATTCATATTGGTGTTTTCCACTTGAATGCTGTACGGAACAAAATCGCCGATAGCTACTTGCCTTGCTGATGCTGTTTTACGCACAAAAAGCGCGCTGCCTTTAGGGTCTAATGGAATATCAATATGCAGTGCAGGACCAGGGTTAATACGAAAGAGTTCACCGCGTGAGCCTACCGTTAAAGCAAAGGGTGCATTGGGAATGGTTTGAATTGCGGCATTACTCAGTACCGTCGGGAAGGAAAAACCTATCGGCTGTTGGATAAGGAAGGTATAGCTGCCAGGCATGGCAAAGGGGAAACGGTAGCCGCCTGGAGGAAAGGTGTACACCGTTCCTCCAGCATCGGTTGCACTGCCACCTGTGGTTAATGTTGCAGGGTAAGCACTGATGCCATCGTCACCAAAAATCATTGCTGGCAGCCCTGTTGCCGTATCAATAATGGTAATCATTGCACCATCGACTGGCGTACCATCACTGGTGTTAAAAAGTAACCCAAAAGGGTCAACCAAGGTGGCTGCTGCTGTGGTATCGCTGCCATCGCAGCGGTCTGTGTATTTTGCGTTGAGTTTTGATGCCCCAGATACTGATATTTTCCCATCATTATTCACCACTACAACACCAACAACAGAGGGGATTTGTGCCGTGAATATGCCTGTATTGATTCCTGTTTCAGTTAATATCATGGCTTCGTTGTCTGTGGTAAGATTATCTGTTAACGTGATACTCACCGTTTGCACCGTATAAACATCGGTGTTTTGGTCGCCATCTTGTACCCTTAGCCAAATAGCTTCACCAGCATGGTACACGCGAGCCGCTTGCAATTGTTGTGTTTGTGTGTCTAGCTGCATGAATTGAATGCGCGAAAGGGTGCGCCCTTGCACAATAAAGGTATTACTTTGTGCTGCTACGCCCGTGATGCCATTGGCATTGAATGTTGCTTGGATCACTTGTGCGCCAGCAGGCAAAGGGTTGTTAAGATGCAACGATGCCGTTAGCACAATGTTTGCACCTATTGGCAATGGTTGCGACAACATAAAACGAAGCCCACCATTAAATAATGGCACAACGGTATATTTTCCCGCTATATTTTGCGCGCTAAGTGTGCCATTGGTGGGTGGTAATAATTCAACCACGCCTTGTGTTAGCGGGTTAATGCCTGTGTTGCCTGCGGTAATAGTTAAGCCTGAAACAGCCCCACCCACCATGCATGTGCTTGATGGGGTTGCATTGATCAACAACGTAGCCCGATCGAATCGACCACCAAGGGCGCGTAAGTTGACGCTGGCTTGTAATTGCACGTTTGCCGCATTGGCAGCGGGTGAATACAACATGGTGGCAGTGTTGGTAATGATTTGCGCCTGCGCAATGGGGGCAAGCCCAACACTCAATGCCATAACAATAACACACAAAAGGCCAGACGTGTAACGTCTAGCCCATGCGGTGAAGAATAAGGGGCGCATAACGCGCTTAATCAACGGTTACCTGGAACTCCACTGACACTTCCGCTGCCAAGGCAGCAGTTGCGGCAATGGTTCCAGCCGCCTGACCTGTGCTATTGATAGCTAAACCACCAGCCTGTGTCAACGGCGTTATGCCATTGATATCCACTACGGGGTTTAAGGTCGCTGTTGCAACATTAGGACCATCGGTATCCATGCGCGTTGAATTGGCAACATAGGTGGTGAAAATAGGGGTAGCATCATGAAAGACAACGCCGTTGATGGTGGTTGCAGCAGGTACAATAGCCAACAAACGGTAGGTGATGGTATCGCCCGTGGTAACATTGGGGGTGATTTGAGTAAAAGCCGCACCATTCACGCTTACCCACTTTTGAAAGTTAATACGCAATACTGTAATGCGTCCAATCGCTGCGGCAGAGAGTTGATTATTAGTTGAGCTTGCGGTGACACTCACGTCATTGAGACCCTGTGCCGCACCAACAGTGACCAACGCCATGCTTTGGCTCACGGTAAACACGGCTTGCTCTGCCACTAAAGTCCCCACCAACATAGATGCCAACATGTTGGTGGTTAAAGTGATGGTGCTGTTGCCTATGATATTATCAACAATCGTTGCTACAGTGTAGGTTTGACCCAGTATTTCAATGGTATCACCCGATGTGATACCATTGACTTGCCCATCGGCGATGCGATCAGAAGGGACGGTTAAGGTGTTGCTACCAGCCACCACCGCAACTGCTAACGCCGTTGCGCCTAAGGGAATAAAAGCAACACTGCTCGCGGCAGTGCCGTTTGTTGTCACATTAGTGGCATTATTTGTCGGCGTGTTAATGGTGTAGTTATCAGGACCATTGGCATTAGCCGTGATGGTGTATTGAAGGGTTGCGACTTGATTTTCAGCCACGCTGATATTAGCAGTGGTGACAACAACATTAGGCGCTGCTGTAACCAACGATACTTTAACATCAACACTGGCAGAAATGGGTGTGGCAAGACCTGCATAAGTCATGGTTGCGGTATTGGTGATTAAAGCATTTGCTGGTGCAACGGCATGAGCTGTTAAAGCAGTCATGCAGATGACTACCGTAAACACCAATGCTTTGATTGCCTTTAACCCCATGATATTCTTCCTTTTTTATTCTATTAGCTACAACTACGCCATTGTACACAGATCACCACCATCATGCCGTGACTTTTGCCACGAAAGAAAAAGAAAACGTAGCGATAGAGCATGCCCTATCGCTACCATCATCATCAGTTCAGCGTTACCCGAAATATTACTACGGCATTACCTGCCGCAACGATCACACCTGCTGCCGCGCCTGCACTGTTAATTTGTACGCCAGCATTGGCATTGGTTAAGGGTAAAGTTGACAAAGCACCATCAGTAACTGCAACGCCATTGAGTGTTGTGCTTGCTGGCACATAGGTGGTGAAAGCAGGGACTTCATCTTTTAACACGTTGCCCGTTGCACTGGTTGCGCCTGTGGCTTCAGTAGCCGTTAGACGGTATTCCAAGGTATCACCAGCCTGCGCATTCACATTTACCGTGGCAAAGGTTGCTACACCTTGGGTAACATTACGAACCTCTTTGACCAAGGTTACACTGGGTGATAATACAGTGGTAACTGTTTGGTTAAAAGCCGCAGCACTGGTGGCATAGGTAACGGCTGCATTACCATTGGCAATAGTTTGGGTTGCCGTTGTTGCACCTGTTAAGTTGACTGTATGCGTACCATTAACACCCGGTACAGAAGCAGACGTTGCCGTCACCACGGTGGTGAATGTTTTCACTTCGCCCATTCGTGTACCAGCAGGCACTGAACCAGCGGTAATGGCAGGTGATGCCCCAACAATGGTAAGTGCCACTGCGGTAGCTGTTTCTGGGGTAGTAGTGTTACCTGTAGTGCTGGCAATGGCACCCGCTGTAATACCGCCGACTGTATAAAGATTGCCACCCAAAGAAACAGTATCACCTACAGCAAGCTGCGCTTCTGAACCTGCAGGAATATAAATCACACCTACTGTTGAAGCCTGACTGGTGATAGAGCCTGCTAAAGTTAAACTGCTGCTAATGCCACCCGTGCCATTGACATTGAGTGTCGCAGCACCTGTGACACCATTGTTTGCCGAAGCTGCGGTAAAACTTAATGTGTCTGCACCACTAGCATTATTGGTAACGGTATAAGTGTAAGTGAATAATTGATTGGCATTAACATTGTTGGCAGTGGAATTCACGGTAATAGTGGGTGCTGCGGCAATGGTCACTGCCGATACATCGACCGATGCGGTCACAGTGCCGCCAGCAAAGGTTAAAGTCGCCGCATTATGGATGGTCGTCCCACCTGCGGTAATGACTGCCATCGCTGCTGTGGGCAGCATGAAAGCTGCAAAAACAAACAACGGCAGGGTTACACGTTTAAAGATATGCATGATTAACTCCTTTTTTGTATTAAAAAACCAACATTGAAAAACAGCTGCGTGGTGATTAAACCACGCAGCCATGAGGTAGCGCAGTTAGCGTTTAGTCAACAGTTACAGAGAAGGTAACATGGCTGACCTTGCCTGCAGGCAAAGTGCCGCCTGTACCGCCAGCGTAGCCCGCTACATTAGTACCGCCAAAGCCAGCATAGACGGTAATTTCAGAGGCTCCGACATTGGCCTCACCAGCATCGTCACCTATTCCATCGGTTACACCAGCAAACGGTAATCCTGATCCCGTATAAGGATCAAGGAACATACTTGTAGCAACATAAGTGGTATAAGCAGGAATCGGATCCGTTACAACTACACCAGTGGCATCGCCAGCACCTGTATTGGTGATGATGATGGCATAACCAATGACTTCAGCAGGCTTGCCAACAATACCAGTAGGGTAATAGGTTCTACCATTGATTAAGACGCCCGCACCCGTACCCGCCACACCAGTGGATATATTCGCAGAGTATTTATCCACTTGTAGGCTAGGACCAGAAACAATGGTCACAGTGGTATCCGTTGCTGGATTTACACCATCGGTTACAGTCAACACAATGCTGTGTGTACCATCGCCAACACCCGCCAACGTACCAACAGCAACAGCCATGTAGACCGTTGCTTGTTCTTCAATCAATGTGCCTGCGGTTAATGCTGTTAATGTGCCATTGCCATTAACCGTAATGGTTGAAGTTGCTACAGAATTAGCACCACCATTATCAACAACAGAAGCAACAGTGAAAATTGCAGCACCAATAGATACTGTATCATTAGCAATAATGCCATTGACAGAACCATCCGCTGCTTGATCCGCAGGAATCGTAATTGCCGTTGTGCCTACTGCTGCAATGCTTACGTTAGCATACACATCAGAAGCACCCAAGGTGACAGTACCGCCTGCAATAACCGTGGTTAAAGCGGCATCAGAATAGAAATCAATAGTCGGCACACCAACATTGGTGTTGGTGGACAGTGCTGATAATGTAACAATATCAGAGCCATTGGCATTCGAAGTAATAGTATAAGCGTAGCTTACAGAGCTTCCCGCTGTCGTGGTTTGATCCACAGGTGCAGAAACCGTAGGTGCAGCAGCAACCAAATCAACGATCACAAAGTTGGTTGCGGTTACACTGGTGGTAAAGCCCGCACCATCGCCATAAGAAACAGTCACCACGTTTTTAACCGTGGACTGCGCGGCAGTTACGGCGTGTGCCGTTTGCGGGGCGGCGACGAACATGGCCATGATAGCCAGCACCGAGGCCCCCCTAATGATATTTTTTAACGCTTTCATGTCACTCTCCTTTTTAAAAACAAGACCGTAGCCACCAACAAAACGCTGGATTTAATCATTGAACACGCACTTGAAAACTTGCTTCACCCGATTTCCCCGCAGGGATCTCTTGCACGGTCCAACGAATATGGGTGTATTGCTCGGGGCTGGCAACACGCTTTTCAAGCTTACCCTCACCTGTATCAACTTGGTAGGTTAATAAACTGGGTTTTTTATAGTGTTCACCACGATCAATAGAAAAATCAATGGTTGATCCAGGACCAAAAGCCGAGCCATCAATATATAAAGTATTATCAGGCACGGGGTTAACCAATGCAGCGCCAACGGCAGTGCTATCGCCAATATTTTTATAATGAAGCTGATAGACCAATAGGCTACCTGGGGTAACATCTTTGGCATCAATCAATTTAGTGATCTTTTTACCGTTTTCTTCGACCACAACTTTTTGTTTAGCATTGACGGTAATAACTACCTCTGGTTTTGCCCATGCAACCAGTGGCAGCGTCAATAAAAAAGCAAACATTAATATTTTTTTCATTGAACAAAACCTCCTAAAAAGAGAATTATTAGCAATTAATATGCCATTATAATGACACACGCATAAAAGTCTGTGACTTTTATCACGCATCATCAGTATATATTATGCGCCTATAATACAATAAAATAGCTGAATTGAAAATGAATACTGCTAAATTAACGCTAAAGCCGTAGTGGAAAAACAATGAATATCCCTTTATAAATAAGACTTTTACCTATTAACCACTGGGTTGATTATGGGTAATAAAACAGCCTGATGGAAGGAAATATGCATTTTACACGCAAGTTACACGATTGATGTATGATGTGTTTGTTGTTATAATAATAGTTGCTTCCTTGATATTGAGAATCGTTATTGATATGATTCGCCATGACTATTCGACTAACACCGCAACGTCAGGCTATTTTGGCACTGATTAACGATTCATCCTCGCATTGGGATGCAGAGTCTTTGTTGGCAGCCATGCGAAAGAACGGGCAGCAAATTGGTATTGCCACCGTGTACCGCGCTTTGGCAGCGATGGAAGCTGCTTGCTTGATTGATGCCATGTTCATTGGTGAGCGAAAATGCTATGAACGCATGGATAAACACCATCATGATCATCTGCTGTGCAATATTTGCGGTGGGATTGAAGAGTTTTTCCACCCTAAAATCGAAGCCCTGCAAGAAAAAATTGCTGCTGAATATGATTTTATCATGCAAGGTCATTCGCTGGTTCTTCAAGGTGTTTGCGCGCAATGTCAGAAAAAAGAAGATCAAGAATAAGGAGTTGATGTGATTGCATCCTTAACCATAGTCTTTCGAGAAATGCTTGAAATGGCGATGATTGTTGGAATTTTAATGGCTGCCACCCATCAAGTGGCAGCAAGTCGCCGTTGGATTGCTGGTGGTGTCGCCTTGGGTTTAAGTGGTGCTATGTTGTTGGCATGGTTTATGGAAGAAATGGAAACTGCCTTTGATAGCACGGGAGAATTTATATTTAATGCTATCGTACTATTGCTTGCATCAGCATTGTTAGCATGGACAGTGGTGTGGATGAGTAAACAAGGACGAATCATGGCGAAGCAAATGCGCCAAGCGGGGCAGGACTTTTCTTCTGGGGAAATGTCTGGCATGGCTTTGTTGCTTATTACCTTCAGTGCGGTAGTGCGTGAAGGCTCTGAGGCTGTTTTTTTTCTGTTTGGCGCGTGGCAAGTTGGCGATCAAGACAGCAATAGTATGGTGGTCGGTGGTTTGTTGGGCGTGCTATTGGGCATAGGTTGTGGTTATTTATTGTACAAGGGGTTGTTGAAAATATCTATTCAGCATGTTTTTCAAGTGATTGCATGGCTACTGATGCTGGTTGCCGCAGGCATGGCTTCGCAAGCCTGCTGGAACTTGGTGGTGATTGAATGGTTGCCACCATTGATTGATCCCTTGTGGAATAGTTCAAATATTGTATCACAAGATAGTTGGCTGGGTGAGTTATTGCATGTGTTGATGGGGTATGATGATCGCCCTAGTGGCTTGCAAGTGATAGTGTTTGTAGTAACCTTATGTGGTATTTTTGGGTTAAAAGAGATGGGTAATAGAAGCAATACTGTGTCATCTGGTGAAAAAATATCTAAGCAATATGGTTAATTAATTACAAACTATCTCATTATTATAACAACCATGCGATGGTTGTTTGTTTTTTTGATGGTCGTTGCTGTTGTTTCGTTGTCTCTTGCTATGGGTGAGCGATGGATCAATCCTTTTTTTGCAAGTGGGCAAGATGCCATGATTCTTTGGCAGTTACGCCTTCCACGTTTGCTGACTGCCTTTGCTGTTGGCGGCATATTGGCGTTGGCGGGTGCATGGTTTCAGGTGTTGCTCGGCAACCCGTTGGCAGAGCCCTATATTTTAGGTGTTGCTGGGAGTGCTTCGGCAGGTGCAGTCAGTGGCTTGATGTTGATACCTGATGTTACTTGGGCAATGTCGGTCGGAGCTTTTATCGGTGCTTGGCTGGGCATTGTTTGTGTCATGCATTTTGCACGGCTGGGGGCAAACAGAATGTTGCTCGCTGGCATCGTGCTGGCTTCTTTTTGGTCGGCAGCGCTGGCATTATTGTTGGCATTGTTGCCCGCGCAAGGCTTGTTTCGCGCCTTTTCGTGGATGATGGGCGATTTGTCTCAATCTGATATCCCCGTTTTTGTCTTGTTGTTGGTGTGGTGTGCCGCGCTCTTGTGTGGTTTGCTATTATCCCGTTCATTGGATGTATTATTGCTCGGCGAGCGGCATGCTGAAGCCTTGGGCGTGAATGTTGATCGACTGCGCTGGCGTTTATTATTGCTTGCTTCTGCCGTGACTGCCTTGGCTGTTACAGCAGCGGGTACGATTGGTTTTATCGGGCTTGTGATTCCTCACTTGATGCGCCTATTGTTTGGCGCACTCCATCGTCGCGTCCTGCTTGCCTCTGCGATTGGTGGCGGTTTATTGCTTGTCTGTGCAGATATGGCAGCACGCACCGTGATTGCCCCTGCCGAATTACCCGTGGGTATTTTGACTGCCATGATTGGCGTACCAGTTTTTTTGTATTTGTTAATTAAACAAACAACGCCTAAAGGAAGCTAGTGGTTATTAAAACGCCACAGATTTTCATGAAAATCTGTGGCGTTTCTTTACTACCCTACAACAACCCCATAACAACGAGAACATAATGTGTCATGGACATGATCGGAGGTATCAGCAGGTGCAGCAACATTCCAGCAGCGTGGGCATTTAATACCACTTGCTGCGGCAACAGCGAGCGATTCACCCGCGTGAACCTCGGCAACAATCAATAATTGTGCCAAAGGCTCGCCCAATGCCTTGCACCATGCGCTATCATCAGCATCAGGCAAGACAACGGTAGCAGCAATAGATGAACCAATCAGCCCCTCTTTTTTTGCACCATCAAGCGCAGTATTGACCTGTTCGCGCAAGGTAAACAAACGTTGCCACGCGCTATCATCAATCGCTACTGCATCAAGCGTTGCAAAGGTTTGCAAGTGTATGCTTCCTGTATCGGGTGCAAAATGTTGCCATGCTTCTTCGGCTGTAAACGGAAGAATAGGCGCGACCAAACGAATCAAGGTATTGACCAAGTCATACAAGGTTGCCCGTGCGGAACGGCGGCGGAGTGTATCGGCAGCATCGCAATACAAACGGTCTTTGATGACATCTAAATAAAATCCGCCCAGTTCTACGGTGCAAAAACCTTGCAGTTGGTGAGCAATGCGGTGAAAGGCATAGTTTTGGTAGCCTTGTTGCACGTTATCATTGAGTTGCGCCAGTTGGTGCATCACCCATTGATCCAAGGGAGTGCGCTGATCAATCGGCATGGCATCACGGGCAGCATCAAAACCTACCAAGTTCCCCATCATAAAACGAATGGTGTTGCGAATACGGCGGTAGGATTCGGTTAATTGTTTAATGATAGCATCAGAGATGCGGATGTCGGCAGAATAATCCTCTGAAGCCACCCATAAACGGATAATATCTGCGCCCAACTGCTGAATGATTTTTTGTGGTGCAATCACATTGCCGACAGACTTGGACATTTTATTGCCCTTGGCATCGACCACAAAACCATGGGTTAGCACCGCTTTAAAAGGTGCGCACCCGCGTGTGCCAATACTCTCTAGCAGCGAGGACTGAAACCAGCCACGGTGTTGATCTGAGCCTTCTAAATACAAATCAGCGGGGCTGCCCAGATCTTCGCGGCGTTCCAACACACAAGCATGGGTAGAACCAGAATCAAACCAGACATCCAAAATATCGCGCTCTTGGGTGAAAATCGTACCATTACAATCAGGGCAGTGCGTGCCTTCGGTAATAAAATCGCTTAACGGTGCGCTGAACCAAACATCAGCACCATGCTGGCTAACGGCTTCAGCAATGCGTTCAATCACTGCTTTTGTCGTTACCGCATGCGAGTTACAGTCATCGCAACGAATAACGGTAATCGGTACGCCCCAATTGCGTTGCCGTGAAACGCACCAATCGGGGCGTTGCTCAATCATGCCACGGATGCGCTTTTCACCCCATGCTGGTGTGAATACTGTATCGTTGATGGCTGCAAGGGCTTTATCGCGTAGATTGTTGGTATCCATCGAGATAAACCACTGTGGTGTAGCTCGAAAGATAAGCGGTTTGTGGCAACGCCAACAATGGGGGTAGGAATGTGAAATTTCCTCATGCCCCAATAATGCACCGCAATCACGCAAATGGTCGATCACGATAGCATTTCCCTTGCTGATGTGTTGATTGGCAACCAATGGCGTATCATCGGCAAACACACCTGCATGATTCACAGGATTAAACACGGTGAGACCATAACGCATGCCAACCACGTAATCTTCTTGACCATGACCGGGGGCAGTATGCACACAACCTGTACCTGCTTCCAGCGTCACATGCTCACCCAATAACACGGGGGCGTTTTGATCGAGATAAGGATGGCGAAAGCATTTATTCTCTAATGCTTGGGCATCAAAACGACTGATGATTTCGCCTTCCGCACCCAATGTTGTTAGCACATCAGCATGCAATTCATCGGCAAGGATAAGTACTTCATCCACAGCAAGGTTGCGCTGGCTTGATGCCGTGATACGCACCGCAACATAATCCAAGCGAGGGCCGATAGCCACCGCAAGGTTGGCAGGAATCGTCCACGGCGTGGTCGTCCAAATCAATACCGATACATCAGCATCTTGCAAGACAGGATCAACATCCCCCAAAGCATCGCCCGCTGCAAATTTCACATAGATAGAATGGGAACGATGATCATCGTATTCAACTTCTGCTTCTGCCAGTGCGGTTTGGCAAGACGGACACCAATGCACAGGTTTTGCGCCATGGTACAAACCACCATTGTGTAAAAAGCGACCAATTTCACGCACGGTATCGGCCTCAAAGGCGTAGTCCATCGTTATATAAGGGTGGTCCCAATCGCCTAAAATCCCCAGTCGTTTAAAATCTTCCCGTTGCACATCAATCTGTGTTTTGGCATAGGCACGACAAGCAGCACGAAATTCAGTGTCGCTGATATCCGCAAGTTTTTTCTTCTTTTTCTTAAAGCGTTCTTCTACTTTAAGCTCAATGGGTAGACCATGACAATCCCAACCGGGGATATAGGGTGCATCATAGCCCATCATGGAGCGCGAACGGGTGACAATATCTTTGAGTACCTTATTGACGGCATGACCAATATGAATCGCACCATTGGCATAGGGAGGACCATCGTGCAAGATAAAACGCGGTGCATCTTGGCGAGCATGGCGCAATTGTTGGTATAAACCGTCTTGCTCCCACTGCGCCAGCATTTTGGGCTCACGCACAGGCAAGTTTCCTCGCATGGGGAAATCTGTTTTGGGTAAAAACACGGTAGAACGGTAATCAAACGTTGATGAATCAGACACGTTAAAGCAGCCTTATGACCCTCAACCCACAAGGGCGAAGGTGAGAATGATGCCGCAGTATAACCATGATGATCCATTTACAACAAATCTTGTGAAAAATGGATGGAAAAACGATGAATAAAGATTACCATACAATCGTCGTCGGTGCAGGTGCAGTCGGTCTAGCCTCGGCATTGGCATTAACCCAACAAGGCTACCGTGTAGCATTGATTGCAGCGGCAGTTCCACAGATTACAAGCAGTGATCCTGAACGTGCCATTGCGCTGTCGCATGGTAGTTGTAAACTATTGGAGCAGTGGGGCGTATGGTCTGCCATATTGGGGCTGGGTACGGGCGTTATTTCACATATCCATGTATGCGATCCCGCAGGCAAAGGGCGAGTGTCGATAGATTGCCAAGAACTACCTATTGCCGCATTGGGGCATGTCGTCGAAATGGGGCATATTATTGCGCCGCTGTGGCAAGCTGTGGCGGCATCGTGTGATGTTTTTTGCCCCGCTAGCGTCACTGCCCTTGATGAAACCCCTGACGGCATTCAATTGTCGTTGAGCCACAACGATTCCCTTTGCTTGCTGCATGCACGGTTACTGGTTGCTGCCGATGGCAGTTATAGCCCAATACGTAAAATGGCAGCCATGCCAACCCAAGGCTGGCCGCACAATCGCTTTGCCTTGGTTGCCAGTGTTGCGACCGAACACCCCCATCACAATACGGCTTACGAGTGTTTTGAACACGATGGACCCCTTGCCTTGTTGCCGATGGCTGATGGTCGCTTATCATTGGTCTGGGCGCTTGCCCCGAGTGAAGCCATGCGCTTGCTCCAATGTGGCGATGCAGCATTTATGAACACCTTAACAGCAGCCATCTACGCTACCCCTGCGGCAGCATTGGGTGCGGTGTCTTCCATCGGCAAGCGGGGCAGTTTCCCCTTAGAGCTTCGTTTGGCACGAAGCATGGCAAAAGGACGGGTGGTGTTGGTCGGCAATGCGGGGCATTGTATTCACCCCGTAGCGGGGCAGGGAATGAACCTTGGTTTTCGGGATGTTGCTGATTTAACGGCGTTATTAGCACAGCCAATGGCACAAGATGACCCCGCAGCATCGGTAGCCTTGCAACGCTATGTGGCGCAGCGACGGCTTGATGTATCGTTGGTGGCAGGTTTTACTGAAGGTTTATTGGCAGGGTTTTCTGCCAAACATGCCGTAGCGACTGCTGTGCGACGCTGTGCTATGCATGCCATGGTGCAAAAAACACCGTGGAAAACATTGATGTTGCA
This sequence comes from uncultured Zetaproteobacteria bacterium, assembly GCA_964458185.1. GTDB lineage: Bacteria > Pseudomonadota > Zetaproteobacteria > Mariprofundales > Mariprofundaceae > AB-137-C09. The sequence continues at coordinate 54,091 of CAYWFG010000009.1, read as the reverse complement.
GCATGCCACAGGCATGGCACAAAGGAGTCAATCATGAGCAAGCAACATAGCAACCATGCTGATGTGGTCATTGTTGGTGGCGGTATGGTTGGCTTGTGTTTGGCTTGTGCCTTAAAAGATAGCGGTTTACATATTATTGTGATCGAACGGGGGGAAGTGCCGACCCGCTATTCCTTGGCGCGTGATTGCCGTGTTTCTGCTATTGTCTATGGCAACCAACAAATTTTAAACAATATTGGCGCGTGGCAATACATCGCTGCTGACGCACAAGCCATTACCAGTATGCAGGTGTGGGATGGTCAGCAGGCTGGCGGTATTCGTTTTGAACACGATGAACTCGGCACCGAAGCCTTGGGCTGGCTGGTTGAAAACAGCGTCTTGCAAGCAGGCTTGCGCACAGCCATTGCCCGTAGTGAAGGTCGTGTAGAGACGTGGATGCCAGCACAGCTTACTGATGTTGTGTTTAAGGCGCGGCATGCCCAATTGCAACTGGAAGATGGACGGCAAATCATCACCCCCTTGGTGGTGGGGGCGGATGGTGCGCGTTCGTGGCTACGCCAGCAAGCGGGAATTGGTGTCTACCAACGGGATTATCAACAGCGCGGTATTGTTGCCACGGTGCGTCCAGAGCGTTGTCATCATGGTGTGGCGCATCAGCGTTTTCTTGCCACAGGCCCCTTAGCAGTATTACCGATGAGTGGTGGGCTTACCTCAATCGTGTGGAGTGCTGATAACATCGAGGCAGATCGTCTGCAAACCATGAACGACAATGATTTTTTGGCAGCGTTGAATGATCAGTTTGGTCCTGTATTGGGGCAGATGGTGGCTGTGGGTGAGCGTTATGCTTTTCCACTTAAAGGGCAACTAGCACACCATTTGGTGCGTCATCGTTTGGCATTGATCGGCGATGCCGCCCACTGCATTCACCCTTTGGCAGGGTTAGGTGTCAACCTTGGCTTGCGCGATGCGATGGTGCTGGCACAAGAAATCGTCGATGCGCGGCGTTTTGATGAAGACTGGGGAGAGCAAACGGTGTTAGCGCGTTACATGAAACAGCGTTTGCCTGATGTGCTGGCTACGATGGCAGCGATGGAGACGTTTCATCGTGTGTTTACCACTTCAGCACCCATAGTGCCTTGGTTGCGTGGTGTCGCAATGAAAGGGGTGGGCAATGCAGCGTTGATAAAAAAAATGTTAATGCAGCAATCAACGGGTATTAGTTTGCCTGTGCCTAGTGCTATTGGGGGCTTCTCGGCTTCCCTTTTAAGACGGGACAACCTGCAACTAAAAAAGCAAAGCTAATCCATAGTTTTTGTTGCAATATGGTGGATTAGCAGTGATTTTCTAACATGCTGTAACCCCTTGATTTTATTGCTGTCCCGTCTTACAAGGGAAGCCAACATGCTGTTTTAGCGTTCTTTATTTCGTTAGTGTGTCCCTGTACCGTGCGCCATTTAACAAATATCTACTCCCTGCGACAGAAAACCCATGTTGTTGCTGTCGATAAATCTTTATGCCAAGCATAGCCACCTTCACAAAAGCCTTTAATATCATTTGCTTGGGTGAGTTTCTTTTGAATAATATAGCGTGCCATCATGCCGCGAGTGCGTTTGGCATGGATACCAATAACTTTATAAGTTCCGCGATGGTATTCTTTAAATAGGGGGGTGATGATGTTCCCTGCAATGTTTTTTTCTTGAATCACTTTAAAGTATTCTTGTGAGGCAAGGTTGATGAGCCAAGGCGTATTTATATGTTGCATTTGTATATTTAAGGCATCGGTAATCATGCTTCCCCAGAACTGATACAAGTTTCGCCCACGCGCTGTGGCTAAGGATGTTCCCATTTCTAATCGGTAGGCTTGCATGAGATCATACGGGCGTAATAGACCGTAAAGACCCGATAATATGCGTAAATGTTGTTGCGCGAAAAACTGCTCTTGATCGTTAAAACCATCAGCTTGCAAGGTTTGGTATACATCGCCTCGAAATGCTGCCAGCGCATGGCTTGCATTTTTCTCTGAAAACGGACGCTGCCAATCGTGGTAGCGGCGTTGATTGAGGTCTGCTAAGGGCATGCTAAGTTTCATCAATGATGCCAAGGCATAAGAGTCCATGCTTTGTAATGACTGCACCAGAAGCGCGCTATCATCAAGGTAGTCAGGCTGCGTTGCAGGAATACCTTGGAGGGTACGTTTCATATCTAGCTTTTTAGCGGGGGAAATTACCATCAACATTGATTACTCCAATACAACCTAAGAAACGTGGAACGTGGAATATGATAGGAAGAATGACAATGTTGGCTATATTTCATTCATTTTCAATGTTCAAGCCATAGGCTAGGCAACATCAACAAACAAAATGCTCAAAGGTGTACCCATGACAACAGATTGCAACATAACCCTTAGTAATGCCGCCGTGGCTCAGTTCCATAAGGCTTTGACGAAAGCAGGCAAGCAGGCAGCGCGTTTATCGCTCCATAAATCAGGATGCAGCGGTTTAGAGTATGTGGTGGATTTTTCTGATGCACCGAGCGCAGGCGATTTAACGGTAGAGCAAGATGGCGTGGTGCTTTATGTTGATGCGGCATCGTATGCACAGGCCTTGACAGGCTTACATATTGATTATCAAGAAGATGTGATGTCATCATCCTTTGTCTATCAGAACCCAAACAAAAAAGGGGAATGTGGTTGTGGCGTGTCGTTTACGGTGTGATTTTATAGCGACCGTGCGATTTGCGCGCCCAGCCATGCCAAACCAAGGCATAGTATGACTTGCCCGATAATATAACCAAAAGCCAGTCCCAACGCACCTTCTTCTAGCAAGCGGATAGATTCTACCGAAAAGGTAGAAAAAGTGGTGAAAGCACCGAGAAAACCGATGATGATTGCCATGCGCAATAATTCGCCCATGCTGCTTCTCTCAATCAACCAAATAAATAAGAAGCCCAGTAGTAAACTACCCAATGCATTGACTGCAAAAGTCCCCCAAGGGAAAGCACCGCCTGTCATGCGTTGGATGCTGCTTGCCAGTAACCAGCGGCTTACTGCGCCACTTGCGCCGCCAATAGCGACAGCCAATAGTTGCCACTTCATGCGTTTTTCTTCCTTTGTTTTAGCCAGTCCATGCGTTCTTTTAAGGTGCGTTCAAAACCACGCAAGACAGGTTGGTAAACAATCTGTTCGCCCAAGCCTTCGGGGAAGTGTGCTTGATTGACCACGGCATCGGGTGCATGGTGCGCATATTGATAACCAGCACCATGACCTAAGTTTTTCATTAAATCTGTTGGCGCATTGCGTAAATGCGCAGGTACGCCAAGGTGATGGGATTGTTTGGCAAGTTTTCTAGCCGCTTTTTCAGCCATGTAAACAGCATTGCTTTTGGGCGCGAGGGCAAGGTAAATCGCCGCTTCAAACAAGCCTTGCTCGCCTTCGGGTGAACCGAGTATTTCATACATCTTGGCAGCATCTAGGCATACGGTTAAGGCTTTAGGGTCAGCTAAACCAATATCTTCGCTTGCCATGCGAATCAAACGACGTGCCAAATAACGCGGTTCATCGCCAGCCTCAAGCATCCTCGCCAACCAATAACAGGCAGCATGGCTATCTGAATCACGCACGGATTTGTGCAACGCCGAAATAAGGTCATAATGCGCGTCGCCTTGGCGGTCATGGGCGGTGTGTTTGCGCCCCCATTGATGTTGCACATTATCACTCTGCCAGCTTTTTGTCGCATCAAGATCAAACAATGTTTGCACTGCACCCAGTCCATAACGCGCATCGCCATCTGCCATCGTTGCCAACCAATGCAAAGCATCGGTAGCAATATCAAATAGCGCAAATTCTTGCTGTAGGTGGCGTATGGCGCGTTGCATGATGCGCTCAATATTATCAACAGAAAGCACATCTAAAACAATTACCCTACAGCGAGATAATAAGGCATTGTTGATAGAGAATGAAGGGTTTTCGGTGGTAGCACCAATAAGCAGCAACGATCCATCTTCCAGCGATGGAAGCAACACATCTTGTTGTGCTTTGTTAAATCGATGAATTTCATCCAAAAAAAGTATGTGACAACGCCCTTCTTGCCGTGCGGCATCAATCACCTGTTGCACATCACGTTTGCTGGCATTAACAGCTGATAAATGGGTCAACGGCCATGCCATCGCTGTTGCCATCATGATTGCCAAGGTGGTTTTCCCCACCCCTGGCGGCCCCCAAAAAATACACGAACTCGCTTGACCACCCTGTAACACCGTATGCAACCAAGCGTTTGAGGCTAATACATCGTCATGACCTTCAATATCTTCCAATGCATGGGGGCGCATCTTATGCGCCAAAGGCACATGCTCATTGGTCGTTACTGATACTTGGGCAAACAATGCAGCTTGTGGTTTCAAAACACCTTGCTAAGTGCCACACCCAAGGTCGCTTGCCGATCACGGTATTGACCTGCATAGCTACCAGAGGCTTTTAATTGACTATAAAAGTTATAAGAATAAGCAACATCTATAGCCATGCCAAACATATTGCCACCAAAGCCAAAGCTTAAACGGTGTCCTGCTTGATCGGAAATCATGGGTTGAAACGCCGATTGTTTGTTGGCCCCTTGATCGTAGGCATAGCCTAAACGAAAAGCAGTATCACGTCGCCAAAACCATGACATGCCAGCTTTAACATTCAATGTATCTCGCAAGGATGAGGGGGCGGCCATCAATACCGTGCCTGTGTTGGTAGCGCGTACGCTCATATCTTTTAAGGCAGACCAGCGGCTCCATTCGGCATCTAGCTCCCAACGTACAGAATCCCCTTGGTCGTGAGAAATACCGAGACCAATTTGATCAGGTAAATCTAGGCGAAGCTCATTGTTGTTTGCCGTTAACTGTAACCGTGGTGCTTTGCGTAACATCAGTCCCATACGCCATAGCGGTGCTAGCTTCCAGTTGAAACTCGCATGCCCACCAAACGATGCTTTATCTTTGGCAGAAAAATTTACTGCCCCTTGCGTCATCACTGTTTTAGCACGGTAAAAATCTACACCATATGCCATAGATAAGGTCGAGCTAGCAGCATAAACTACGTCAAATGTAGCGCGCCGCACCCGCAGCCAGCTATCAGGAACGGTCGGCATACCCGGAGACCATATTGTGACGTTATGAAAAGGTGTGGTGAGTGAAAACCCTAACCCAAAGTCACTGCCTTTTGGCATCCATGTAATATTGGTTGATACCGCATCAGGTGCATCTGCCAGATTAGGCCAGACAGCATTGGGGACTTTGACGGAGTTATTACGAAAACGCCCATTGGAGTTTACTTGAATCGCCAGCCCTTTGCTCCAAGCAATCGAGGCAGGGTTGTACGATGCAGCAGAAGCATCATACACACCTGCAATCACAGCATTGGCTGACCCTACGCCTGAAATAGAAAAATCTTGATTGGCAAAACCTGCGGCATGAGCGGTTGCTCCTCCGATGATGATTGTCAACAAGGGCGCACTGGCACACCATGTTTTCCATTGATTATTCATTCAATCCCCCAGCGGCAGATACAGCGGTAGAAATAACATCGACCCCTTTGGGTACATCAAAGTGAAACAATGATGCATCAGGTTGCTGTTTTTTTATATGGTTTAATGTAATACGGTTACGGTTGCCTAGGGCATCGCGGCTTTCGATCCATGCTGGCATGCCATCGCTTAATGCCAACCAAACATCTTGGCTTTCGCCAATGCGAATATGGTAAGTGTATTTCTCACCGGGGGAACCCAGCAAGGTGATTTCATCGCCTTTGACTTCACCGTTAAGCAGACGCATCACCACAGGGTCAACAGCATCAAGACCATCGAGCCATTGGGCTTGCATCAGATCAGGCTCATACAGCCAGACACCTTCGCCATTGCTGATATACAATTGTTGGTAAGGGGTGTTATATTGCCAGCGAAATTTACCGGGTCTAGCCACGACCAATTCACCACCATAGCGTTGTTTCTCACCGTCGGTAAACACAATGCTTTGCTCAAAAGTACAGCTAAAACCCTTAACGCGGGCTAACTCTTCTAGCCCTTTTTGCAAACCAGAGGGCAGACTACCTGCCCATGTAATGATGGGCAGCATCATGCTTGCCAATAAAAGTAATAACTTGATTGTTTTATGCATGATTCCCTCGGCTATAACAGCGAAGGAGCTGTAAAACAGCTCCTTCGTCATCGACGATGCAATAATGATGATCTTTATGTGGCAAAATGTTCTTTAATCTTTGCCATCGCTCGTTTTTCTAATTGACGAACCCGTTCAATAGAAATGCCAAGATCATTAGCCAATTCTTTGAGTGTTGCCACAGGGTCAGATAAATGCCGTTGCACGACAATATAGCGATCGCGTTCGCTTAACGCTTGCATGGCAGCATGCAATTCTTTTTCTTGAAATGTCTGCCAGTTGCTTGCTGTGACTTGTTCTTCGGGCGAAGCAACGGCACTGGGTAAGGTGCTGGTAATATTTTCGCCATCACGTTCAATATCAAGCGATAAATCCCGTTGTAAAAAAGCAGATGCGACTTCTTGATAAGCGTTGCCATCAACGCCGTATTCAGCGGCAACTTCATCGACCTTGGTGCCTTCCATGGCTGCGATGGTATTACGCGCCTTCTGTAGACCAGCAAAAATACGCCGTTGTAATTTATTGGTACCAAGCTTGACGATACTCCAAGAGTGAAGGATATAATCATGAATAGAGGCACGAATCCACCACGATGCATAGGTCATCAAGCGAAATCCACGGTGCGGGTCAAAACGCTTCACCGCATGCATTAATCCCATGGTTCCTTCTTGAATCAAGTCCATTTCTTGTAAACCAAAATGACGGTATTCACGCGCAATAGCAGCAACACCAGGTAAATTAGAAACCACCAACTCTTTTGCTGCATCACGGTCTTTTTGTTCATGCCAACGCAGGGCAAGTCGCGTTTCTTCTTCACGCGATAAGGTATCAACCTTTTTAACATCACGGTAAAACAGAGCAAGACTATTGGTATCGATAGCGTGAGACACGGCGGAACTCTCCTAAGGAACATGCATGAAATAACTTAGGCAACTTGGACTTGTCTTTTTGCCCGACACCAGCGTTGTGAAACTGTTACATAGCGAAGCTATGCGCCAGTTCCACGCCTTGGTATCGAACAAAAATCCTGCGCCCAAGTTGCCTAAGTTATTCCATGCACATTCCTAACATATTTTTTTAAATCATCCAAAACACACAAATTATCGTATCAAGACATATTATGTCTGTCAAGGGTGCGCTCGTTTATCCTGCCGATGAGGAGGATGTATGCAATAACACACTGTTGACAGAATTTATCTTTTGACGAACGCTGTACAAGCGCGTTGCCAATTGTTTCAAGTGGTTGTTTCGCCATGATTCGCTGTCACCATTGAATACCACATCGGGTTCAAAATAGGCTGCGTTTAATTGGGTTACAATGCTACTTAGCAATGCATTGCCATCATTTTTTTCTAATGTATCGGCAAATTCAAAACCGATCACCTGATACAGTTCATACAGGGTATAAGCCACGCCTTTGGCATGGTAAAAACGATCGTCACTGTCAAACATGGTGACATCATCCGCCATCAAGGCAGCCGTTTCAGCACCGAGTAATGATGAAAACTGTTCATTTAAGCGAATCAATGTATCAGCACGGGCAAAAAAACCAGCTTGCCCACGTTGTAAGTCCTCACGGTATGTATTTAAGGCTACAATAGATTTATTCAACTCCCCCTCATAACGAGGAAACATCCATGAATCAGGGTTCACCGACATGCGACCATAAGCATTTTTCACATGCACATCCAGCGCACTGGTTGTACGGTCTTGGCGAGAAAGATTCTCTCGCAAAATCAGTAGCGAGCGCATCAATGCCTCACGCACGCCCAATTGAAAGTTGACCTTATTGTCCAACAAACGGGTCAAAGGAACTATATCATTAGGGAACCAACCACCAAACGAATCCAACTCTTTTTGAATTAATAACACATGAAGATCAATAAAAGCAGCACCAGAGACAGTGCTTGTTGCATTCATTTGACGGCCAGACAATGGTGCTTCATGTTGCAAATCTTTGGGTAAGACCGATGCTTTTGGCGTTGATTCAGCATGAATAGTGGTGACAATAAAAGGACGACTTTGCTGCGAAAGGGCAAACAACCAAAAAGACAACAAAGCAAGCAATAGAATGACGACCAGCAAAACAACACTATTATTGCGAAAGAAATCAAAGCGTTCACTCTCAAACTTCGGCCATGTATATGCCATTATATGGCTCCTTGCTCCGATGGTATTGTCAAGACTTCTGAACCTGTCGCGGTCACGGCGAGGGTATGCTCAAACTGTGCCGACAATGATTTGTCGCGGGTCACTACTGTCCATTTGTCACGCAGTTTTTTTACCGCAGGGCGACCTATATTGATCATCGGTTCGATGGTGAAAACCATGCCTTCTTGCAATGCTTTTCCTTCTCCTGCCTTACCGTAGTGCAGCACTTGAGGGTCTTCGTGGAACTCACGACCAATGCCATGACCACAGTATTCACGTACCACCGAATAACGATGGCTTTCAGCAAAACGTTGAATTGTATGACCAATATCGCCCAATGTAACCCCTGGCTTGACCTTTGCAATGGCAAGTTGCAAAGATTCTTCTGAGATACGCACCAATTTTTTAACAAAAGGCTTCACCTCACCCACAAAAAAGGTGCGACTGGTATCGCCATGCCAGCCATTAACAATCGTAGTCACATCTACATTGATAATATCACCGTTCATAATTTTTTTATCGGATGGAATGCCATGGCAAACAACATGGTTGACTGATGTGCATACAGATTTAGGAAAACCGTGATAGTTCAACGGTGCAGGGATGCCACCATGTGCCAGTGTATAATCATGCACCAATTGATTAATTTTATTGGTGGTAATACCAGGGCGAATATGGGGTTCAATCATTAACAATGTATCAGCAGCAAGCCTGCAAGCAGGGCGCATGGCATCAATCTCTTTGCTAGTTTTGAGTTTAATCATGGGGTGTTTCTTTGTAAGTCCAGAAAAAAATAAATGCCACCTAGGCTACCCATTGCCGTGCATTACGAAACATTTGCATCCATGGGCCATCTTCTTGCCAGCCTTGATCGTGCCAAGATGGGGCCAGCCATGAATACTGCACCGAGCGAAACAAGCGTTCAGGGTGAGGCATCATGATAGTGAATCGACCATCATCAGTGGTGAATCCTGCCGCACCATCAGCAGAACCATTAGGGTTTTCGGGGTAGGTTGTTGCAGGCTGACCTGCATGATTGATGTAACGCAACAGCGTATGTGCATGACTGGCATCGCTTGTTTGCTTAAAACGAACGCGCCCCTCACCATGGGCAACCACCAACGGCAAACGTGAATTAACCATGCCTTGCGTAAACAATGATGGCGAATCAGCAACTTCAACCATCAGCAAACGAGATTCAAATTGTTCAGAACGATTGCGTTCAAATACGGGCCAATGCGTTGCCCCTGTAATGATAGATGTGAGCTGTGCCATCATCTGGCAACCATTGCATACGCCCAAGCCAAAGGTATCAGCACGGGCAAAAAAACGCGAAAAATCATCAAGCGTACGATCATGGTGTAAAATACTATTGGCCCAACCACGACCCGCGCCCAGCACATCGCCATACGAAAAACCACCACAGGCAACCACACCTTGAAAATCATCCAGCGATATACGCCCAGCAATAATATCACTCATGTGTACATCGGTACAAGCAAACCCTGCACGGTCAAAAGCCGCTGCCATTTCGGTTTGACCATTAACCCCTTGTTCACGCAATACGGCAATACGTGGACGTTGCTGCAAGGCAACAGGTGCTGGCATTCTTCCAGTAGTAAAACGGGCATCAAGGAATAATCCTCCCTGCCTTCCATCAGCCAGCGATTCAAAAGCCTCACGAGCGCAATCAGGGTTATCACGCAATGCTGCCATACGGCAACTGGTTTCTGCCCACCATTGCTGCAAAGTCGGCAAGGGAGCTTGGTATACCGTGGTGGTGTTTTGCTCAATGCAAATTGTTTTATCAGCATGAAGAGATGCAATGCGGCAGGTGATATCGCGCAGTTCAAAGGCTTCCAGTTGTTGCAAAAAGTCTGATTCATGGCTAGCGGATACTTGTACCAGCATACCTGCTTCTTCATTAAACAAGGTGGGAATCACAGCATCATCCGTTGCCAGTTCAATGGTAATACCTTGATTGCCAGCGAAAGCCATTTCACACAACGAAGTCCAGAGTCCGCCATCTGAACGATCATGGTATGCCAACAACAATCCTGCACGGTTGAGTGCCTGAATGGCATCAAAGGACGCGGCTAACAATGCGGGGGAATCAATATCTGGCGGCGTATCGCCCGTTGCCGAAAATACCTGTGCTAAGGCAGAGCCGCCGAGTCGTTTTTTGCCTGCGCCTAAATCTATCAGCCATATACTGCTATCTTCATCATGCAGTTGTGGCGTTAATGTTCGGCGTACATCATCAACGGGGGCAAAGGCAGAAACAATCAACGATACGGGTGAAACCATTGCTTGCGCTTCACCATCTTGCTGCCATACCGTTTTCATCGAGAGTGAATCTTTACCGACGGGGATTGATAACCCCAGTGCAGGGCAAAATGCTAAACCAACAGCCTGTACCGTATCATACAATGCAGCGTCTTCGCCTGCATGGCCACATGCTGCCATCCAGTTAGCGGATAGCTTAATATCTTCTCGTCGCAACACCGAGGCTGCGGCAAGGTTGGTTAATGCTTCGGCGACTGCCATGCGTCCTGATGCGGGAGCATCGAGTACGGCAATGGGGGTGCGCTCTCCCATACACATTGCTTCACCGTGGTAATGTTCAAAATCAGCACAGGTCACAGCAACATCGGCAACGGGTACTTGCCAAGGCCCGACCATTTGGTCTCTGGCAACAAGCCCAGTGACAGAGCGATCTCCGATGGTAATAAGAAACGATTTACTGGCGACAGCAGGCAAATGTAATACGCGCATAATGGCTTCAGGTAAAGTTATCGCATCAGGTAAGGCTATCGGCGCAGCAGAGCGACGTTGTACATCACGCACCATTTGTGGCGTTTTTCCTAGCAATACAGCGAGAGGGATATCTACGGTTTTTTCAGTAAATAATGTATCGTTGACGGTAAGGTTTTGATCATCTGTTGCCGTACCCAATAGCGCAAAAGGGCAGCGTTCACGGGCGCATAATGCCGTGAATAATTGCTGATGTTCGGCAGCAATCGCCAACACATAGCGTTCTTGCGCTTCGTTACACCAAATTTGCATCGGACTCATGCCCAGTTCCATGTTATGCACGGCACGCAGATCAAGCCATGCACCACGACCTGCATCATGCACCAACTCTGGCACCGCATTCGATAAACCGCCTGCGCCAATATCATGAATAAATAAAATAGGATTTTGCGCGCCCATTTGCCAACAACGATCCAATACTTCTTGGCAACGCCGCTCCATTTCTGGATTGCCACGCTGCACCGAATCAAAGTCCAATGATTCGTGGTTGCTGCCCGCATCCATACTAGAAGCTGCGCCACCACCTAAACCAATCAACATGGCAGGACCACCCAGTTGAATGATGAGACTGCCCGAAGGAACCTCTTTTTTATGAACATCACGCGCATTGATATTGCCAAGACCACCAGCAATCATGATGGGTTTGTGATAACCGCGAAACTCGCGCCCATCGCGCTGCGCATAGCTGCGAAAGTAACCACAAAGATTAGGGCGACCAAATTCGTTATTAAATGCAGCCGCACCAATCGGCCCTTCAAGCATGATGTTTAAGGCTGTGTCCATGCGTTCAGGTTTGCCTGTTGGCTGTTCCCATGGCTGTTCAAAATCAGGAATATGCAAGTTAGAAACAGTAAAGCCACACAAGCCAGCCTTGGGCTTGCTGCCAATACCCGTTGCACCTTCATCACGAATCTCACCGCCTGCACCTGTTGCAGCCCCTGCAAACGGTGAGATGGCAGTAGGGTGGTTATGTGTTTCAACTTTCATCAGGATATGACTATCTTCGCTATGAATACGGTAACAAGCATCCTCGGCAGATGGGTGAAAACGATCCGCCTTGTTGCCTTCAATCACTGAAGAATTATCACTGTAGGCGACCAGTGTTCCCTTTGGTTGCATTTTATGGGTATGGCGAATCATGTCAAATAATGAATGCTTTTGTGATTCACCATCAATAATCCAATCAGCATTAAAAATTTTATGGCGACAATGTTCAGAGTTAGCCTGCGCGAACATCATCAATTCAGCATCGGTAGGGTCACGTTGGATGGTTGAGTAATGAGTAAACAAATAATCTTGCTCGTCTGCCGAAAGAGCCAGCCCCATACCACGGTTGGCAGCACTCAACGCTTCACGACCATCTTTTCTCACAGCAATATAGACCAATGGAGAAGGCGAAGCATGTTGAAACAGTGTTGCAATACTTGCCCAATCGCACAGCAAAGACTCCGTCATCCGATCAAACAATAATGCTGATGCTTGTGTTAATTGTTGTGTTGTTAAACCTTCAAGCACCCACAAAATACCACGTTCAATGCGCAAGACATGCTTTACGCCGCATTGCCCGATAATATCAGTCGCCTTGCTTGACCACGGGCTAATCGTACCCAAGCGAGGAAAAACCAAGCGTTGCGCATCGTTTTTTGCGATGTCATGAATAGCACAATAGCTTGGATGCGCCGCTAAAATCTGTTGTAAGCGTAACGTGTCATCGTTATCAATCGTGCTAACTTCTGCCACATACAACAGCGTTGCCGTTAATGTGGTGGGTTCACAATCAATCGCTTGTAGTTGTGTTTGTAATTTATTTAAACGAAAAGAAGATAAGGCAGCATCGCCAAACAAGTAGAGCAGTTGGGGGGCAGAGTTTGCAATCATGGGCGCATGCTAGACTCTGTTGACATTTCGTCTACCGCTTAGTTCGGCCTATTTTTTACGCTAACTGCGTTGTTTCTTGTGATCTTATAGCATTATTATTTAGCCATACTTACTTGATAGTTCCATCCTTCCCCGCGTAATCTCACGAATTTCAACCCGTTCTGGCTTAAACACTGTCTGCAACGGTTCAATCGCCAAGCGAGGGTTGCAACGCCCGCACATAAACACATCAAGCGCAGCATAATCAATCTCTGGCCATGTATGGATGCTGATATGCGATTCAGCCAGTAATGCGACACCCGTCACCCCCATGTTTTCGCCAAAGCTGTGCAAACGAACATCAATCACAGTGGCATGGCATACTGTTGCAGCAAGCCGCATGGCTTGTTCAATCACCACTTCATTGTTGAGTGATGTTGCACCAAAGAAGTCCAACAAAAGATGTGTGTTTGGACTGTAGGGGGTATTATTTAATAGTTTTCTTCTAAATTCTAGAGACAATAATAAACCTACCTGAATTCAGCATTTCGTAGTAATGGGCAGCGCGGGCATACTTTTGCACTGCTCTAAAAGAAGCAGGCTGGATGGTGGTGGAGGGTTAGCGGATTGATTTGGAATTTTCCATCACTCAAGCCCACTATTCACCGCCCACGCTGCCCAAGCCTTTCAAGCCCAGCATAAATCGAAACCCCGCGTTGCTATTGCCTGCGCTGCCTGCACGATTGACCCGAAACCCTTCTATGCTAATATTCCAGCAAGGATGCTTGTAGGCAAGACTTACCGTGGCTTGTTGGGTTAACTTTAGTATCGAATCATATTGCCACACAGAAGATAGTTGCCAACGGCGGTACAGATGTGCTGATACATTCAAGCCAATTAAATTGGTTGCTGTTGGCACATAACGGCTATCGGTATGTTGCCAAGTGACCGATAAACGATGACCGTCTTCGTGGGTTAATTGCAGGGCAGCATTGACCGTTGCCCAATAACGGGCAATAGGGTTGTATTGACCATCAGCAGAAACATGGAAGTTTGGATTCGGCGATAATGAAAACTCGCCCAATAAATTGGCATAATTACGTCTCGGTGTAGGGCTTAGGGTCGGGTCTACGCTGCTGCGAAGAAAATCCCATGCTGTACCAAAACCCAGTGTCAATACTGACCATTTTCGTTTGTTTTTCTCATCTTTAAATTGCACATTGTTGCGTAGCATCAAGCTTAGGCGTTTCATCCGTTCCACACGGTCTAGCCCTGTAAAGCGGTTGCCTTGCATGAGGTTGTTGATTGTAAGCCTTGAAAACGCGGTGTCAAAACGCGGGAGTGCGGATTGATCAGGTGCGACGGCATAATCAAAACGCAGCGTTGGTGTGATTTCATGCCGCCAATGGCGATTGGTGCTGATGCGTTCTAAGTGCAAAGCACCTTGCAAGCTGGTTTCATAAGCGCGAGCGCGATCGGCACGTTGTGGGCTGTTGCGTAATTGCCAATAGTTCCATTGGTGCATGCCTGCGCGCAAAGTAATGTCTACCGCACCGCCTAGCGGGGTAAAAGGTATTTCCACCCAAGGGTTGGCATGCATGCGCCAACCACTGAGTAACAAGGGTCTGGCAAAGCGGGTGATCTGTTGTTCAAGGTGTAATTGTGCGTTTTGCATCAAAGGGATAGTAAAGTTTGCATCAAGGCGGGGCAGCCATTGCAATGTTTGGTTGTTGTTGGGTTGGGATAAATCTTGTTGTTTCAAACCGAGCAAGGTGACATTGCCTAACGATCCTTGCCAGCCTACACTTGCCTTGCTTTGAATAAAACGCGCACTCACCATGCTGCCATCAGCAGAAAAATCCGATAAATACTGATTGTCACTGGTTTGATTAATGTCTGCTTGCAGGGTAAAGCCAAAAGGAAGGTGCTCCATCATGCGACCTTTGATTTGGTAACGTCTTGTTGCGGTTACTTTATCTTGTAGCAACGCAGCTTGCCATTGTTCATAGCCTAACGTTGATACATGGCGGACTTCTAGTTCGTTCATTAAACCACGGGCTGTCATCCAGCGGGGGGTGAAGGTTGCATCCCAGTTTTCTGCGGGGGCAATATAATAAGGCATCGAAAACTCTGTGCCTCGTTGCTGACTGGTGCTGATCATCGGCATCAATAAGCCTGACCTTCGACGCAGTGGGTATTGCCAATAAGGGCTATAAAAAACAGGAATCCCCGCGATTTCAAAACGTGCATGTTCAATAGACATTTCACCAGACTCTTGGTCAACGTCAATGCGGCTGGCACGCAATAACCATGCAGGGCTTTCAATCGAGCATTCTGTAAAAGTTACATCTTCACCGCTAAAATGCATTTCATCGACGCGCTGTAGACGTTTGGCTTGAATGTGTTGCCCATCAGGCAGTGTTACGATGGCTTCAGTAAGCGTGCCTGACTTATTGATAGTATGCAAACGGGCAGATTTGGCTTGAATGGTTGCAGTAGGAGAGGTAAGTTTAACATGACCGTGGGCGTAAATTTCTTTTTTTAAGGGGTGATAACGTAGGTGATCAGCATGCAATCGTTCATCATCACGAGTTGCGTCAATATGACCATCAGCGGTGATTTCGCCGTAGCTATCGCGCACCACTTCATCAGCAAGCAAATCAACACGCGCTTGTGCCAGAGAGCTGTACAATAAAAATATTAATAAGATGGTACAAGCCCATGATGTTTGCATTAGCGCAATCTAAGATGTACTGTGCAATAGTAAATAAATGAGGTGATTTTAAAAAAAGTTTGGCTCTTGTAATATTCAAGAGGGTTAGCAAAATATAGTGCGCATTGATAGGAGCGAGTACATGGAAAAACACACGGTTTTGCGCTTGCTGGGCGCACCTCCGAGTTATGTTGGTTTTAAAAAAGCGAATAATTAACCGAAGCCGTGCGACGCAAACCTTACTGTGTGTTGTTGCTTGATGAGGCAAAAAAATCCCTGATGCAGCAGCAGAGGCACAAGTGATGGGTTTGTTGCAGCAACACTTTCGCCCAGAGTTTCTTAACCGTGTTGATGATACCGTATTGTTCACCCCTTTAAGCCATGCAAATACTGTGCAAGTGGTGATGTTGTTTATGCAAAGTTTCATGGCTCGCTTAGCCGAGCAGCATATTGATGTAACGGTCGATGCAAACGCGCATGCATGATTAGCTGACAAGGGCTATGATTCCGTTTATGGTGCGCGTCCACTCAAACGTGTGATTCAGAAAATGGTGGAAACCCCTGTTGTCCGTATGCTTATTGCATCGGAGTTGTTGATGGGGCAGACCTTGCATATCTCTGTGGTTGATGATGCTTTGCATTTTACTGCGATGGATAAGTCGTAATAAGGCAACTCGCAATAAAATGCAAGTATTCTTAGCCGTACACGACTGAGCCAACAAAAGGATATTAAACACCTATTATGATTCATGAAGTTAGTTTATTTGGCGCGTTTCTCGCTGGATTATTGTCGTTTTTATCGCCCTGTGTATTGCCATTGGTTCCTGCGTACCTTTCGTATATCAGTGGCGTTTCTGTCGATAGCTTAAAACAAGCAGGAAAGCACGATGATGTACGCCGCACAGCGGTGATTCAATCACTGTGGTTTATTCTTGGTTTCAGCTTAGTGTTTGTTTTACTCGGTGCATCAGCAACGTGGTTAGGGCAATGGATGCTTAGTAATATGGCAGTGCTTGGCAAAGTCGCTGGTATTATTATTGTGATTTTTGGTATTCATTACACAGGATTTATTCGTATTCCTTTTTTAATGATGGATGCCCATGTAGATACGGGTAAAATCAATGCCAAAACGGGGGTGGGTGCATTGATGCTCGGCTCGGCATTTGCTTTTGGTTGGACGCCCTGTGTAGGCCCGATTTTGGGTGCTATTTTAACCATGGCAGGTGCGCAACAGAATGTTAGCCAAGGTATTTTTCTCTTGCTTGCTTATTCTGCTGGTTTGGCGATTCCCTTTTTGTTGGCAGCCTTGGCGACGAATGAATTTTTGCAATGGTCTAACCGTTTTAAAGCCCATTTGCATTGGGTTGAACGGATCTCTGGTGTGCTATTGATTATTGTCGGTGTGCTGATATTTTTGGGTAGCTTTGCGACCTTATCGGCATGGTTGATTGAATATATGCCTTGGCTGGCAGAGATTGAATCAATGATTTCGCCTTAATATATTGGATGATTTTTGAAGGTGAAACCATGACTGATGTCTATTCAAACCCTGCCTTGCTAAAAAAACGCAGAACCAAAATCATCGTCACTATGGGGCCTGCTATTGATAGCATCGCGGCCATTCAATTGTTGTTGCATGTTGGGGTGAATGTCTTTCGTCTAAATATGTCGCATGGTGACCATGCAACGCACCGCCTTTATTATCAAATGATTCGTGATGAGGCAGTGTGCAAGCAGTGCCACACTACGATTTTGGCTGATTTATGTGGCCCTAAAATCCGTTGTGGTATGTTTCAAGATGGTGGCATCACCCTCACTAAAGGGAAAACTGTCACCGTTACCACGCGCAAGGTAGAGGGGCGAGCAGGCTTGATTGCATCGCAATACCCCGCTTTGCATCAAGATGTATCGGTGGGGCAACGAATTTTGCTCGCTGATGGTGTGATGCAACTTCGGGTGCTTGAATGCAACAGGCAAGATGTGTTATGCCGCGTTGAAGCAGGCGGTGTACTCACCAATCATAAAGGCATTAACTTGCCCGATTCAACGGTATCAGCCCCAGCCTTAACAGCAAAAGATTTATTGGATGCCGATTTTGCAACGGCATTGGGTGTCGATTTTCTTGCGTTATCATTTGTTCGCACGGCAGACGATGTGCTTGAACTGCGTCACCACCTTGGTGCGCGAAATGTAGGTATTATTGCCAAAATTGAACGCCCTGAAGCAGTAGAAAACGCCAGTGATATTGTCCGTGTGGCAGATGGAATTATGGTTGCACGGGGAGATTTAGGGGTTGAAATTCCTGCCGAACAAGTGCCTCTTGCCCAACAAATGTTGATTGATACGGCAAGAAGCATGGATAAGCCAGTGATCGTTGCTACCCAAATGCTAGAATCCATGATTGAGCATGCCCGTGCCACCCGTGCTGAAGTCACTGACGTATTTCATTCAGTGACCGATGGTACTGATGCGGTGATGCTGTCCGCTGAAACAGCAGCAGGGCAATTTCCTATTGAAGCAGCAACGACCATGGATCGTATTGTGCGCTATGCCGAAAGTTGTTTGTGGCAACAATCTGCTTTTAGTGGTTTATCTATGCACAAAAAAACAGTGCCGCCACTTAGTTTTGGCGATGCTGTCGCCCGTGCTATGGCAGGGTTATCATGCGATTTAATGGTGCGTGCTATTGTGGTGTTTTCGCCTACGGGCGTAACTGCTAAAGCGATGGCTGCTGCCAGACCTGAAGCACCCATATTGGCTATTTCAACATCAGCTACGATTTGTCGGCGGTTAAATTTGCTATGGGGGGTGATTCCCGTGTTGGTTGATGCCGAGCAAATGACCGATCCTTGTTCCTTGGCAGCAACATTAACGAAACAGTTTTCTTTGGCTGTCGAGGGTGAAACTGTTTTGTTGGTGCAAGGCTTTCATAAAGCCCATGCGCTGAATCATCCTTCAATCACAGTGATCTGCGTGTAATGCTGCTTGCTTTAAAAGCCATTGCCATGTTGATGCTGCCACCCGGTGGTATTGTGGTGTTGGCTAGCGTTGGGCTGGTATTTTACCGTAAATGGTGGGGACGTGCGCTGGTTATTACCAGTGTTGTGCTGCTGTATGCCTTATCAACCGCCCCCGTGCGTGATGCACTGACTGCTCCGTTGGAATATGCCTCACCTGTATTATCGTTAGCCAACCTACCTGCTAAGCCAACCGTAATTGTATTGTTAGGGGGCGGTTTGTATGAACACGCGCCTGAATATAACCGTCAAAGCCTGCCTTCTCCTGATGCCATGATGCGCACGCTTTATGCGGCTAAAATTGCCAAAGAAACAGGCTTGTTGGTGTATGCCAGTGGCGGCAAGCCGCTTGATCCTTCGCTGGAAGAAGAAGCGATGGTGTTGCAACGCTGGTTGCTTCAATTTGGTGTTGCTGCGGCACATATTCGCACAGAAGGGCGTTCTAAAAACACGGCAGGCAATGCCCAAATGATTGCGGCATTATTAAAAAAGGCACAGGTAAAACATATTATATTGGTCACCAATGCCATCCACATGCCACGTTCACGGATGTATTTTGAAGCACAAGGCTTAACGGTGATTGCCGCGCCCACGAAATACCTAACGCAGCAAACCGCGTATCAATTATTGAGCTTTTTTCCTTCAGCAGGGGTTTTGGCTGATAGCCGTTTTGCTCTTCATGAATACTTAGGTTTGCTGCAAGGATGGATGAATGGTTAAATTATTGCTGGGCAATACCTGCCAAATACCATGTTGGATCGTCACCTGAAGGATCATGAGAAAATGTCCATATTTCATTGACAGTTGATGAAGATTCAGTGCTTGATTGACCATCTTCTTGCACTGTTGTTTCTTTCATCATGGCAGTAAAATGAACGGATGCCCAATCTTGATCTGACTCTAACCAAGCATCCATCAAGACGGCATCGAGCATACCTACTTCTGTTTCATGGCGATGACCATCAGCCTGCATGTCTGCAATCACTTTTTTAGCAACGTCTGGGGTGCAGAATTGTTCAATGTCTGTGCTGTTTTGTTCATCCCATGCTTGTTGCATGCGCATAAAAATGCTTTTTGCTGCGGGTAAGAAATGCGCTTCATCAATATCGGGACGTGCTGTCGCCTGAGAAAAATCATGAGCATGTGATGGTGGGTGATCGCTGGGTGCATGATCAGGCATGGGCTGTGTACCCGCACCACCTGCATACGCATAATCTTGTTGCGAATTTGCTGCCGCTGCACGTTTGCGCATAAACACAAATGCAGCAAAACCAATCAGCGCAATGATAGCTATATCAAAAAAGTTAATGCCTTCAAAGCCACCGCCAAAAAACATAGCTCCCAACAAACCACCCAACGCCAATCCACCTAACATTCCCATCATGCCAGAACGTGCAGAACCACGCTGGGCTGTACCTTGGGATGCAGGGCTAGTGCGTTGATTCATGGCAGGTTGTTTGCTCGGTGCACTGCGTTGTTTGCCAAAGCTAGAACCACCACCAAACCGTTTGGCCTCAGCTGTATCAGCACTGGCAAATAACATGCCAACACCAAACATAACCATAATCATCATTACTTTATTCATTCATATCTCCTGTTGTTGTCAATCAATTGTTTTCCTCTTCCTTTCGCCATAAAATCTCATACTGCTTCGATATATTTTGTTGAAAAGATTCAGGAATGCTAGCCCAATCAAAAACTTGTATCAAAATAGGAATAGTTGATTCTGTTAACGCTTCTTTAAAGGCATAAAACTCGCTAGCGTTTAATCGACTTGAATTTTGAGTACGCACCACCAAATCAAGATCGCTGGTATCATGTGCATCACCATTCACACGACTACCATACGCCCAGATTTCAAGGGGTGTATGCAGGGTGCGGGCAGCAATGGTTAATAATTGTTGTTTATCTTTTTCTCTGATGATCATATTATTGTTTGTTGATGGCTTGCACCAAAGATTGTGCATCGACAATAAACTGGGGCATCAAAGGCAATGTCTCTTCAGCCAAACCCAAACCATAATCATGCGCTGTGACATTGCGATTATCACGGTAAATCATCCACCGTTCCACTTCCTCAACAGGCAATAAGTCATGATGCCCCGCGTGTCTGAAAACATCCTTGAAATTTAGCCTAGCGACGGCTTTTGAGGAATGAAAAAAAGGTTTTAGCCGTTTTCTTAATAAACCACCTGATTGCTCCAGTATAATTTCAAACTCTTTAATCGTAGCAGAGCGGTATAAATCATATTCAAGACTTTCTGTATCGACTTTTTGCAATAAATGAAAGGCTTTATCCAATGTCTGAATGCATCGCTCAAGAAATGACGTGTCGATTGTAAAGGAAGTATTGGCATCCATTATTTCACCTGTCTCATTTGCCATCATGATCGCGATGAACACGAAGCACAACACCATCACCACGATGATCGCTGATGCCATCACAAACACCTGTTGCATGGCTACAAACGATGGCTTGCATATTGCCATAATCACGTACTTTTTTAAAGCTGTACCCTTGTGCCGTTAATGTCTTTTTTTCTTTTGCTGAAAATGCGCCTTGTTCATATTGAATCATATCAGGTAAAAATTGATGATGGTAGCGTGGTGATTGCACCCAATCGTTGTGGTTGCCTTGTTTGGTCATAAAACTCATGGATGCCAACAATACCATGCTAATAATCCGTGAGCCACCCGGTGTACCCACCAAAAAAGTGCGATCTTTACCAAAAATAATCGTCGGTGTCATCGACGATAACATGCGTTTCCCTGCGGCAACGGCATTGGCTTTGCCTTGCACCAAACCATAGGCATTGGGTTTGTTGGGGTGCGTAGCAAAATCATCCATTTCATCATTCAACAGAACCCCTGTTGTGGGCGACAGATAGCCTGAACCAAATGGGTAATTGATCGATAATGTGGCAACCACCATATTGCCATCTTGGTCAATAATAGAGAAATGGGTGGTGTCACGCCCTGCGCCCGCAGGTTCTTGTTGATTGCCTAAGCTGTTGCTTGGCGTTGCTTGATTCATATTGATGCTTTGGCGTAAGCCTTGCAGGCGTTTTTTCTCTAATAGATTGGGAATCGTAACAAAATCCCGATCACCTAAATAGGCATTGCGATCTTTGTAAGCGCGGCGCATGGCTTCGATCAGCAATGTTTTTTGTGCCAGTGCTGGCAACTTCGCCATATCATCTTGTTGCAAGATACCTAAAATCTCAGCCAGAACGATACCGCCTGAAGATGGTAGATTGACCGATGCAATACGGTAGCCCTGCCAGTTGATCATTATCGGTTGCCGTTCAATAGCACGGTACGCGGCAAGATCATCAGCGCGAATCAGACCGCCATCACGCTGCATATCTGCGACCAAATGTTTTGCGGTTTCCCCACGGTAAAAATCATCAACCCCCAAGGTTGCATAACGTGTCAACGTCTTGCCTAACGCAGCTTGAACAATGATACCGTTGTGGGGTAAAAATATTTTTTTCGCGTGAGTGTTTAATACCTTGCTTCGCCATTGTAGCATGCGTTGCAGCCGTTTTTTGGCGACAAAACCTGTCTTTGCCAAGGTGATGGCAGGCGCGCTGATGATTTGTCGAGATAATACACCATAATGTTGCACAAGATGGTCAACTCCCGCCAGCAACCCCGGTACCCCCGCTGATTGGGGGCCATCCATGCTGGAGTAATGGTCATAAACCTCGCCGTAAGCTGCGAGTTTTGGCGATGTCTCGCGTGCATCAATCATGATGATGCGCTTTTCTTTGGCAAGGTAGAGCAAGAAAAAGCCACCACCACCAATCCCTGAAGAACCAGGTTCAACTACGCCCAGCGCAAGCGCGACTGCTGCCGCCGCATCAAAAGCATTGCCGCCTTGCTGTAACACGGTTTTTCCTGCATTGGCAGCATCTGCTTCTGCAGCAACGATCACCGCTTGTTGCGGTTGAAATGCAGGCGCGGCATGCAATGGCATTAAGCCAGCAACCACCATAAGCAGCATGATTAGGGTGCGAAAGTAACGATTCATGGTTCAATCATCCGATCAAGTAAAACAGTGTGCAACATATTACTCAGTTTTTCTTGGTTAATGGGTTTTAGTAGAAAGTAAGCATCTTCACTGTGGGCTAGTTGGCTATTGCCCTGCGCTTCATCATAACTGGACATTAAAATGGCTTGTATCGCTGGTTTTTGTTGACGCATGGCTCGCAAGCAGTCCACACCATTTAATTTTAACAAGCGCATTTTTAATACCACAAGACCAACGTCTTGTTCATGTTCATGAAATACATGAAGTGCATCTGTGCCATTGGTCGCGGTAATGGTTTTTAGACCAAGATTTTCTAAAATGGTTACAATGAAATGAATGCTAGATGGGTCATTGTCAGCGACTAAAATATAACCCAGATGGTTTAAATCGTGTGCTGGGGTTTGCGCAGCAGGAAAAAAAGCACGCATGGTTACGCCTTCTCCTATCTTATTTTCGCATTGCATCACACCGCCTTGGCTACGCACAATGCCTAAGCTGGCACTAAGACCAAGCCCTCGACCTGCAAAATGAGTGGTAAAAAAAGGGTCAAACACTTTATGGAGGATTGCTGGGTCAATACCATCACCATTATCTTCTATGGCAATGAAAATATATTCACCTTGTTTGGGGTGATTCTCCCCTTGATTTATGCCAACACAGTGTGCCAATGCGTTGTTGCTTAGTATTATGCAACCCGTGGTAATGCGAATCATCGCATGGGTGGTGTTATTTTCTAATGCCTCTCGGGCATTCATGTACAGATTCATAATCACTTGTTGTAATTGACTTTCATCGGCTTCGAGTTTTGGCAGGTTAGATGCCAAATCACATTCAAGGGTGATATGTTTGGGGGTAGAAGACTCAATCAATGTATGCACGTCACGCACTGTTTTTGATAGATCGCATTGTTGCATCACAAAACGACCTTTGCCAGCATAGGCGAGCATTTGTTTGCATAGCTCGGCAGCACGAACAGAA
This sequence comes from uncultured Zetaproteobacteria bacterium, assembly GCA_964458185.1. Classification (GTDB taxonomy): domain Bacteria; phylum Pseudomonadota; class Zetaproteobacteria; order Mariprofundales; family Mariprofundaceae; genus AB-137-C09. The sequence goes on along the minus strand of CAYWFG010000009.1, from coordinate 30,375 downwards.
GATGTTTCAATATTATGCATCATCTCACACAAGGGTCTGTTACCTTGTAATTGCATTTGTGCCACCGAGGCATTGCCCATGATGCTGCTTAAAATATTATTAAAATCGTGGGCTACACCACCTGCTAACACCCCCAGCGACTCTAATCGTTGGGCATGCTCCGCACGTTCACGCATCACTTGGCGTTCTTCATCTAACTTTTTGCGTTGGCTGATGTCTCTGACCAAACCAATAAATAAATAATGCGAGCCCACCGATAAATTGGAGACTTGCAGTTCGATGTCAATAATATCACCATTTTTACAACGACCTTCCACTTCACGCAAATAACCAATAACATGGCGTTCGCCCGTCTTCAAAAAGTGTTGAAGGTAACCATCGTGTTCTTCAGCATAAGGAGAAGGCATGAGTCGTGAGATATTAGTATCTAATAAGTCATCTAACTCGTAACCAAAAATGTTTAATAATGCAGGATTAGCTTGCTGAATAATCCCTTTTTCATCAATACTGATCAAGCCATCAGGAATATGCTCCGCGATAGTACGAAAGCTTGCTGTATCCGATTCGATATGTTCTTTTTGTCGCATGATGGGACGGATAACAAGAAGGTACAGCGCAGGTGTTAACACCAAAGCAAGGATAGCAGCATCCATCAAGCCACTGTACCACGCTTGGATGTTCCATCGTTCCAATACAGCCATCAATGACAATTCAGTGGTGAAAATAATTACTACAATGAGTAGTAATAAACGCATCGGATGATTAATATACAATGAAGATCGCATGCCCACAGCTTATGATTGGATATTTAAAATACAAGTTAATCCTGTCATCTATCTGACACAAACAAGGCTTAACGTTCGCATCATTATTTCCCAACTAGGAGTGAATTAAGGTGCGTAAGTATTCATCAATCGTGATGGCTGCAGCGGTCATTGGCACATTGGGTGTCAGTGCGGCGGAAGCTCGCGAACAAATCAACATTGTAGGCTCATCTACAGTATACCCTTTTTCTAGCTATGTCGCTGAGGCATTTGGTCAAGAAGGCAATTTTAAAACCCCCGTGATCGAATCCACAGGTTCTGGCGGCGGCATGAAATTGTTTTGCGCAGGTGCAGGACTGGAAACACCAGACTTCACCAATGCATCTCGCCGCATGAAAATTAAAGAGTTTAAAAAATGTCAGAATAATGGCGTGACTGATATTGTTGAGTTCAAAATCGGTCTTGATGGTTTAGCCTTGGCTCAAAGCAAAAAGACTGCACCATTGGATCTAAGCCGCAAAGATGTATTGCTTGCCGTAGCTGCTGAAGTTCCGAATAAAGCTGGCACAGCATTGATTGCTAACCCTTACCACTTCTGGAATGAAATCAACAGTGCATTGCCGCACCGTAAAATCACTTTTTATGGCCCGCCTACGTCATCAGGAACCCGTGATGCCTTTGAAGACTTAGGCATGAAGCATTTAACCAAGCACATGGAAGTGTATACTAAATTGTACCATGCTGATAAAAAAGCAAACAAGGCGTATAAAAAATACCACAAAATCCGTCAAGACGGTGTGTATGTTCCCTCTGGCGAAAATGACAACTTGATCGTGCAAAAACTTAGTAAAGATACGTCTGCCATTGGTGTTTTTGGCTACAGCTACCTAGAAGAAAATGGCGATAAAATTGCAGCCGTAAAAATTGCAGGTGTTGCACCTAGCCCTGAAGCCGTTCAAAGTGGCAGCTACCCTTACTCTCGTTCATTGTACTTTTACTTGAAAAAAGCACATTTGGATAAAGTACCCGGTATGAAAGGCTATGCAGGCTTGTTCTTATCTGAAAAAATGGTTGGCGAAGAAGGCGAATGCACTGATATTGGTCTGATTGCACATCCTAAAGCACTTCGTAATCAATACCGTGATGCGTTGGCTAATTTAACCAACTTAACAGAAGCTGACTTTAAATAAGACGTTAAATATCTTTTAACGATGAAAAAGCACGTTGCGTTATGCGCAGGGTGCTTTTTTTTGCAGTTGAAAACATGACGTTGCATGGTTACAGTTCGCCTCTTGAATTCATGGGGGATCGTCTAGCGGCAGGACTGTGGACTCTGACTCCGCCAACCAAGGTTCGAATCCTTGTCCCCCAGCCAAATGCAAGGTCTCCATCAGGAGGCCTTTTTTGTTTTTAATGAATAATCGTAAAGAGAGGCATTATGTTTGATCGTTTAAGCCAAAAGTTGGGCGATATTACCGCCAAGTTACGAAAAACAGTCCGTATCACCGAAGCTGACCTTGATGCTACCTTGCGTGAAATGCGTTTGGTATTGTTAGAGGCTGATGTTGCCTTACCCGTTGTGCGTCACCTCATGGGGCAAGTACGCGAGCAAGCCTTGGGTGAAGAAGTTGCCAAAAGCTTACAGCCAGGGCAAGTGATCATTAAAATTCTTCACGATGTTTTGAGTGAAGTGTTAGGCGGCAAACAGCTTTCGCTCAATCTTACTGCTATCCCTTCGGTTATTTTATTGTGCGGTTTGCAAGGTGCGGGTAAAACAACCACCGCAGGCAAGCTGGCACGGATGCTTACTAAGCAAGGTAAAAAAGTTGCACTTACCAGTGTGGATGCTACTCGCCCTGCTGCCCGTGAGCAATTACGGGTGCTGGCTTCGCAGGTTAATGTTCCTTATATTTCAACAGAAGATGAAGCAGGCTCAGCATTAAACATGGCACAATCTGCCTTGCAGCAAGCGCGGCTTGGCGGTCATCATGTGTTGATTCTAGATACCGCAGGTCGTCAAGTGGTTGATGATAGCTTGATGGCAGAAATTAAAGAAATTGCTACAGGTATTCAAGCGGCTGAACGCTTGCTGGTACTTGATGCCATGACAGGGCAAACCGCGCTAAAAATCGCAGAAGACTTTCATGCCACGGTCTCACTTTCAGGTTGTATCCTTAGTAAAACCGATGCCGATGTGCGGGGTGGTGCTGCCTTATCGGTCGCTTTTAGTACGCAAGTGCCTGTTCGTTTTGTGGGTACGGGTGAAAAAGTTGATGCGTTTGAAGTATTTGACCCTGAGCGCATGGCAGGGCGTATTCTCGGTCAGGGCGATGTGGTGGGTTTGGTTGAAAAAATCCAAGCCAATGTTGATCAAGACCAAGCCGCCAGATTGGCACGAAAGGTCAATAAAGGCACATTTGACTTGATGGATTTCTCCGATCAACTGGGGCAAATGAAAAAAATGGGCGGCATGTCCAGCATGATGAAGATGATTCCTGGTATCAAACTTCCTTCTGATACTGTCTCACAAATTGATGAGTCCGTTTTCAAACGGATGCAAGCGATGGTGTATTCCATGACACCGAAAGAACGCCAGTTCCCACGCTTGCTTAATGCCAGCCGAAAAAAACGTGTGGCTGTAGGCTCAGGAACGAGCGTGATGGAGTTAAACCGCATGTTGAAACAGTTTCAACAAATGCAAAAAATGATGAAAAAAGTCAAAGGCAAAAAAGGTCAACGAATGATGGCTCAAATGGCTGCGGGTATGAAAATACCAGGAATGCATTGATTTTTTTATACGATTGTAAAAAATCAGCTAGTCAAAAAGCCTAGGCGCGTTAGCTTGGGCTGGTTGCGTGGTCGATGTTTTGTTGAAAATTATACCCCATATTGCAATGTAAACTGGTTTTAAGGGACGTTCATGTCATTTCATATTTCTCCAATGATGCTGTCAGGGAAAGAAGTATTACCGCTTATTGAGGGCGGCAAAGGTGTTGCCATTTCAACGGGTGAAAGCTCGGGTGCTTGGGCAGCGGCAGGTGGTATTGGTACTTTTTCTGCGGTGAATGCCGATCAACTTGATAAATCTGGCAATATTATTCGTACCGTTTACCATGGTAAAAGCCGAAAAACACGGTTTGAAGAACTTGTTGCGCAAGCGATTGCTGGTGGTGTTCGTCAGGCGCGTGTTGCCCATGAGGTTGCTTCAGGCAACGGTCGTTTACACATGAATGTATTATGGGAAATGGGCGGTGCAGAACGTGTTCTCAACGGCGTATTAGCGCAAGCATCTGGTATTATTGATGGTGTGACTTGTGGCGCGGGCATGCCTTTTCGGCTAGCGCCTTTGGCTGCCAAGCATGGCGTGTATTATTACCCTATTATTTCGTCAGCGCGTGCTTTTCGTGCTTTGTGGTTGCGTTCGTACCGCAAAGCTCCCGAATGGTTGGGCGGTGTGGTCTATGAAGACCCTTGGCTTGCTGGTGGTCATAATGGTTTGTCTAACTCAGAAGATCCAAAAAAACCAGAATTGCCCTATCAACGTGTTGCCTTATTGCGCAAAACCATGAATGAATTTGGTTTGCAACAAACTCCGATTGTGATGGCGGGTGGTGTGTGGTGTTTGCGTGAATGGACTGACTGGATGGATAATCCAGAAATTGGTCCGATTGTTTTTCAACTGGGAACACGACCATTGATTACCCAAGAAAGCCCTATCTCGGATGCGTGGAAAGCCCGTTTACTGCAATTAAAAGAGGGGGATATTCAATTAAATCGCTTCTCGCCAACAGGTTTTTATTCTTCTGCGGTGTATACTTCTTTTCTACACGAATTGTACGCTAGGTCAGACCGTGAAATCGCTTTTGTTGACCACCCTGCTGGCGATCATACTGAACCATTCACCTTTGGTGTGCGCAACAAAATGGTTTTTGTTACCCGCCCAGATGCCAAACGCGCTGAAGCATGGATCAACGATGGTTTTATCAAGGCTTTGCCTACACCTGATAGCACCTTTGTTTTTGTTAATGAAGCGAAAGCGCAAGAAATTCGCCAAGATCAATTGGATTGTATGGGTTGTTTATCACAATGTAAATTTTCTAATTGGGCAGCAAATGATCAAGGAACCACAGGGCGAAAAGCAGATCCACGCAGTTTTTGTATTCAAAAAACATTACAAGATATTGCCCATGACGGTGCGCCAGACAATAACTTGATGTTTGCAGGTCATGCCGCATACCGTTTTGCAACCGACCCTTTGTATGCCAATGGCTTTGTGCCTACGGTAAAACAGTTGGTTGATACAATCTGTATAGGCAATTAAAAAGAACAGGTGGAAAAGAGGCAATCTATGGATATTGATGTAAAAAAAGTTGCCATGTTGGCTCGGATACGATTAACCGACCAAGAGGCTGATAATTTAGGACCACAGTTAAGCAGTATTGTGGCGTATATTGAGCAGTTGGCTGAAGTAAATACCGATGGCGTGGCAGCAACGGCTCACCCTCACGATACAGCCATGCCCCTGCGTGCTGATATTGTGACCAACACCAATCAACGTGATGCATTGCAAGCCCCCTCGCCCTTAATTGAATCAGGGCTTTATGTCGTACCAAAAGTAATTGAATAGAGGAACCCATGGCTTTTAGTTCATTAACCCGTTTACAACAGCGTCTTACCGCTGGCGAAATAACAGCCGTTGCACTTGCGCAACAATACTTAGATCGTATTCAAACTTACAATCCAACATTAAATGCTTTTGTTGACTGCGATGCGACCCATGTGCTGGCGCAAGCTGAAGCATCGGATGCCTACCGTGCAGCGCATGGTGCGCGTTCGCTAGAAGGCTTGCCTATTGCTGTAAAAGATATTTTTTGCACCAGCGATGGGCCAACCCAATGCTGCTCTAACATTCTTAAAGACTACCATGCGCCGTATGATGCCCATGTCATTACGCGCTTAAAAGAAGCTGGTGCGGTATTGGTCGGCAAGACCAACATGGATGAATTCGCCATGGGGTCATCAACAGAAACATCAGCGTTTGGTACATGCCGCAACCCTTGGAATACAGCAACCATCCCCGGTGGTTCATCGGGTGGTTCAGCGGCAGCAGTAGCTGCGGCATTAACCCCTGCTGCCATTGGCACAGATACAGGCGGCTCCATTCGTCAACCTGCGGCAGTGTGTGGTATTACAGGCTTAAAGCCTACTTATGGTCGTGTATCACGTCGTGGTATTATTGCCTTTGCTTCATCGCTGGATCAAGCAGGTCCCATGACCCGAACGGTACGCGATGCTGCCATGATTACTGAAGCCATCAGTGGTCACGACCCTGCCGATGCGACCTCCGTTGCTGATGCGCCTAGCGTTGATTGGCTGCAAGCCTGTGAATCGCGTGATATGACTGGGGTAAAAATTGGTCGTCCCCATGAATATTTTATTGATGGCATGCATGATGAGGTACGCCAGTCTGTGGAAGCAGCCTTAACAACATGCCGTGACTTGGGTGCAGAAATCATTGATATATCATTACCGCATACCAAGTATGCCGTTGCTGCGTATTATGTGATTGCGCCGTCTGAAGCATCAGCAAACTTATCGCGTTACGATGCGGTACGATTTGGTCACCGTTGCGATAACCCTGAAGACTTGGTTGATATGTATACCCGTAGCCGCGATGAAGGTTTTGGTGAAGAAGTCAAGCGACGTATTTTGACAGGGGCATTTGCCCTTTCTTCAGGTTATTACGATGCTTATTATTTAAAGGCCCAACAGGTGAGAACCTTGATCCGCAGGGACTTTTCGCAAGCTTTTGAACAAGTGGATGTGATTGCTACGCCCACCAGCCCTATTCCTGCCTTTCGCATCGGCGAAAAAACCGATGACCCATTGACCATGTATTTATCCGATGTATTCACCATTGCAGTGAATTTGGCGGGATTACCTGCCTTATCGCAACCCTGCGGCATGGCAGATGATTTACCCGTAGGTCTGCAATGGATTGCACCTGCATGGCAAGAAAACCGCATCTTATCCACCGCAGCAGCCTATGAAGCAGCGACCGCGTGGCACACACAACACCCCGCACCATTCACAGGAGATGCAACATGAGTTGGGAAGTCGTCATTGGACTTGAAGTCCATGTGCAAGTCAATAGCAAAACCAAGGCATTTTGTGGCTGTTCTACCGAATTTGGTGCAGAGCCCAATACGCAAACCTGCCCTGTATGCCTAGGTATGCCGGGGCAATTACCCGTACTCAATCATGTCGCAGTGGATAAAACGATTCTTACAGGCTTGGCTATCAATGGTACCATTAATTTAGAATCACGTTTTGATCGTAAAAATTACTTTTACCCTGATTTACCCAAAGGCTATCAAATCAGCCAATTTGCCGTGCCATTGGTTGATGGTGGCTACCTTGATATTCCGACCAAAGATGGTGAAAAACGCATTGGTGTTACCCGTATTCACATGGAAGAAGATGCAGGGAAATCTATGCACGAAGGGCTTGATGCTGTTTCGCATATTGATTTAAACCGTTCGGGCGTACCCTTGATGGAAGTGGTCTCTGAGCCTGATATGCGCAGTGCTGATGAAGCCATTGCTTATTTAAAGCAATTACACCAACTAATTCGCTTTTTGAATGTATCAGGCGGCGATATGGAAAAAGGGCAATTCCGTTGTGATGCCAATGTCTCGGTGAGACAATATGGTGCGCCCTTGGGTACTCGTGCCGAATTAAAAAACTTAAACTCATTTCGTTTTATTAAACAAGCGATTGATTATGAAGTAATGCGTCAAATTGAACTGATCGAAGATGGTGGCAAAGTAGTGCAAGAAACACGGCTGTATGATTCGGTTAAAGGTGAAAGTCGTTCCATGCGCAGCAAAGAAGAAGCGCATGATTACCGTTATTTTCCTGAACCTGATCTGCCGCCATTGCGTGTGACAGCCCAAGAAGTTGCCGCCATTCGTGCTGGCATGCCTGAACTGCCGACGCAACTACGCCAACGTTTTGAAGCTGAATATGGTTTGTCGCCCTACGATGCTGATGTATTAACGCAAACCCGTGACCTTGCGATGTGGTATGAACAATTGGTGGCAGCCCACCCCAAAGACCCTAAACGCTGTGCCAACTGGATGGCTAATGAGTTATTGGGGCGTTTAAATGAACAAGGGCATAGCATTGCCACCTCGCCCATTGCTGCAAAAACATTGGCTGTATTGTTAGATCGTATCGACGATGGCACGATTTCAGGTAAAATCGCTAAAGATGTTTTAGATGCCATGATGGCATCAGGGCAATCGGCTGATGCCATCATCGAAGCAAAAGGGTTAAAGCAAGTCTCTGATACGGGAGCGATTGATACCTTGATTGAAGGCATTATGGCTGAAAACACTAAACAGGTAGAACAATACCGTGGTGGACGTGATAAACTGTTTGGCTTTTTTGTGGGGCAAGTGATGAAAGCCACCCGTGGTCAAGCGAACCCTGCTGTCGTGAATGCGCGATTAAAGGTATTGTTGCAAGAGTAAACCCCAATGGTGTTAGACCGTTATATCTTACGATTATGGTTTACGCCATTTATCGGCGCATTAGCCGTGGTTGTGGGCATGTTGTTGTTGGGGCGGGTACTTAAATTACTCGCCCTGTTTGCCGATAAAGGCATTGAATGGGGGCTGATGCTCTCGATGCTGTTAGCTATTCTGCCTTATTTTTTGTTGATCACTGTGCCAATGGCATTTTTCTTTGCCATGCAGCATGTGGTATTGCGCTTGTATGAAAATAGCGAGATGGATGCTTTTCGTGCTGCTGGCATATCATTCTTGCGATTGTTTCGTTCCTTGTTGTTGGTGGCTGTGGTGCTGGCAATGTTGCTAGAAGTTACTGCCATGCAATGGATGCCCCAAGGGCAAAAGTTATTTCAAGGTCTATTGATGGCGATTCAAAAAATGAAGCCTGCACCGGGTTTTGAGCCACTTCGTTTTAATCAAGAATTAGAAAATTTTACGGTGTATGTGCAAGGGCAAGATACCGACGGAACATTCAAAGGCTTCATGCTAGAAGACCGTCGTTCATCGGTTTCTGTCGTTTACATGGCAAAATCAGCAACATTAGAACGTATTGGCGATGTATTACGCTTCACCTTGTTTGATGGTGTTCGATTAGAAGGCGATGCTGGCAAGCTGCGCTCGATTGCCTTTGACCGCTATCAAATCGGCATGGATCTTGGTGCATTGGGCTTGCTTAAAGTACCAACATGGCAAGCGCGTTCGTTTGAAATGCAAGGCACAGAATTATGGGCAGCGATACAACAAGGCAATCCCCGCCCCGATATTGTTGCCGAATGGCATCGCCGTTTACTGATGCCGACCACCTTATTGGTCTTGTTTTTATTTTGCTTGCCATTATCTCACACCGCCAAACGAACGTCCAAATCCAGCGCGTATATTTTAGGCATTGCCTTGATGGTCTTGCTCTACAATGTGCAATTAGCCTTGCATCAACAAGTCACCCACGGTGATGCCGCGTGGTGGTTGATGTGGCTGGGGCAAGCCGTATTTTTGATGGTCGGGCTTTGGTTATTTCACCGCGCAACGCACGACACCATGCCTAGGCTGGTAGAGCAAGGGTGGTTTTTGTGGTTAGGGCGAGAAGGACGACGGTTAAATCCTTTCTCCACTTGACATTGATACAAATAACAACGGGTGCTTCTCACCATGAGTTATTTGCAAAAGTGAGCTTCCCTTTTAAGACGCGACAGCAATAAAATCAAGGGGGTACAGCATATTAGAAAATCATTGCTAATCCACCATATTACAACAAAACTATGGATTAGGTTTTCTTTTTTAGTTGCAGGTTCTCCCGTCTTAAAAGGGAAGCCAGATATAAGATTGGCCAACTACGTGGGGATGGTTATCAATCACCTTCTGAGTTGTGGTCTGATTCTTGCACCTTTTTTACGGTGATAGCATGAATATTGTGTTCTTTACTCCATTTTAATTCAATTAACACATCAGGAAAGCGCATGCTTAAATCACCGTCGGGTTGCTTGCCTAGCGTCGATACAATCAGCCCACCAATAGTGGTGGCACGGTTTTCGGGCAAGGCAGTAGAGAGCATACGGTTAATATCATGAATGGATGTTGTGGCGGCAACACGCCAATGATTGTCATCCGCTTGAATATCTTCATTGGGGGTGGCATCTGATTCATCTTGAATTTCACCCACGATGCTTTCTAAAATATCCTCTAAGGTAATTAAACCTTCAATATCACCATATTCATCGACCACAATTGCCATGTGTTCTTTTCTGGTTTGAAAGTCACACAATTGTGCCAAGGCATTTTGATTATTGGGAATATAATAGGGCGGAAGCAATGTGGTTGTTAAATCTGCTAAGGTTGCTTCTTTATTTTTTTGTGTTGTTGGCACGCCAAATACATGCCGCAAATGAATCACGCCGCAGATATTATCTTTTCGATCAGCATAAACGGGGTAACGGGAATAAGGGTTCGACAACACCGCATCACGGCATGCTTGCAGCGATTGGGCCGCATTGAGCATGCACATACTATTGCGTGGGGTCATCAACGCTTTCACGGGGATTTGTGCCAACTTTAAATTCCCAGTCAGCATGCGTTGATGCGGAACATCAAGGTAACCACTGCTCGCACTCATGTGAATCAATGCCGTCAATTCTTGCCGATTCAGTCCTGCTTTATGATCATCGCTGATCCGTATCAAACGTCGAACCACACGCACACTGATTTGCATCAGCACAATAAAAGGATGAAACAACCACGTAAAACGCTGCAACCACGGCGCAATAAAACAAGCTATCGCCTCAGCATGCACCACTGCAATCGTTTTGGGGAGAAGCTCTGAAAACATCACAATCACCATGGTCATCACGATGGTGGCATAAATAATTCCCGCCTCACCAAAGGCTTGCACCATCACCACTGCCGTTAAGCTTGATGCCGCAAAATTAACAAAATTATTACCCAGTAAAATAGCCGCCAACATGCGATCAGGGTTTGATAATAGCTTGATCGCTGCTTTTGCACCTTGATCACCATCTTGTTTCAAGACGTGCAAGCGCGCTCTTCTGCTATGGGTTAAAGCCGTTTCAGTACCAGAAAAAATAGCCGATAAGATAATAAACAACAGTAATAATGCTGCCGATAATGAAAAATCTATCAATCACTAAAACCAAGCATGAATCATTTTGACACCAAAATAAGCCATCAATAAAAGCCCGTAAGCTGACAGTACCATTTTACTGGCAAAGCTTCCTGTCCAGCCTGCACGTTGGTGCTTCATCAACAGCAATACAATGGTAAAAAACGATAGCAAGGCAAGAATCACTTTATGGTTAAACAAAGCAAAGTGTGAAAACTCGACCCACTGCCAACTCAGCCCAGACATAATGCTGCATGCCATCAAAATAGCTGACCAACGCAACACCGCAATCATTAACCCTTCCAAATCCAACAGTGATGGCAAAAAATTAAATGTCGGCGATAAACGCTTATGGCGCAAGGCATGATCCAACAACAAATGCATCCACGCATAAAAAGCTGCCATCGTAAGCACGGCATAAGCAATCATTGAAATCACTAAATGCCCTGTTTCTAACAATGATGTGGTATGAATTGCACCATCCATCGGGCTGTCTGACAACCACGGAATAATCAACAATGGAATCGCTGTTACAGGCAATAAAAACAAACCCAAACCTTGAATACCAAAGCGAAAAAGACCAATTAAATACATGCACTGAACGAGCAGCGTTGCCACCGCCGCCGATGCAGGAAGCGTAAAATGAATCATCCGCATGGTGACAGGTTCTAACACGATCACGCCAGACGATACTAAAAAGATAGATACAATCAGCAAACCAAACAATAATGATTCATCATTGGGCGATAGCGAAGGTTTGCCTTGGGCGCGTCGCCAAACCAAGGCACCACCAAACAAACTAATCAGCCCAGCAACAGGGAAAAGATAAATACCGTTCATGGCTCATTTCTATCCCACTGGGGAAGGGGTTGCAAGTATTGGTCTTAATCAATCCGATTTACATCAATCAATAAGCTGGCTATCATACCGATAATGTCGCAGAAAATTGAACTGATTCCCATTCGTGAAGAACCAAGCAAGCATTCACAAAAGCTTCACCCTTTACGTCGTGCCAGCCAATACATGGTGTTATTATTATTGGTATTAATCCCACTTACTGGTCTTTTTCGTATTGATCCTGCGATGGGTGCGTTTGTCATGCTGGATTATCAAATCTGGTTTTCTGATATTTTTATTGTGATGGGTTTTTGGTTGTTTGCTGCCAGCCTATTGGTGATTTTTTATTCCATCGTGGGATCTGTTTTTTGTGGTTGGATGTGTCCTCAAAACACCGTGTCTGAATGGGCAAATTATATCACAGGTCTGTTGCTGGGGCGCAAGGCAAGCAGTACCAGCTTTAATGGCAAAGAACTTACCATTGCCGCACAGCGTGGTGGTTGGCTGAATATTAGTTTACTGTTTATTGCTATTGCTATCGCATCTTTGCTGTATGCTTTTATTCCCTTGCTTTATTTTTACCCGCCTGCTGCTATTTGGTCGTTCATCACCTTTCAAGATGATGCGCGGTTAGCATCATCGTTGCACTGGATTTATTTTATCTGTGCGGTGATTATTTTTTTAGACATTGCTGTGATTCGCCATTTAATGTGCAAATACATGTGCATTTACCGCGTTTGGCAGCATTCTTTTAAAACAAGAGATACTTTAAAAGTCGTCTACGATACAACACGGTCTGCCGATTGCAGTCATTGTAATTATTGTGTTGATGCCTGCTTTCTTGATATTGACCCCCGAAAAACAGAAGTGTTTGATAGTTGCATTAATTGTGGTGAATGCATTGTTGCCTGTGACCGACTGCATGATAAAAGTAAAAAATTAACAACAGGTGGCTTGTTACGCTTTGCCATTGGCGTAGCAGCGCGTCAACAGCAAGATGCCGTCTTATCGTCTATTTTTTACCGTGCGCGCATAGCGATTGTAGGAACCATTCTGGGCGCAGGGCTTTTGATCACGGGTCTAGTAAATTATCAACCTCATAACTTCACCGTTTACCGAAGCGAAGCCATGCAAGGCGCGCAAATCAATGATTACCGCATCAACATTGCACACAAACGCTACCATCCCGAAACCTTTAATATCAGTGTTCAAGGGCTTACATCTGATCAATACATACTAGCGAGATCATCCCTTGCATTTGAAACCGTAGGGAGAAAAGATATAGACTTGCAGATCACAACATCGTTGCCACGTGGTGTTCATCGTTTTTTTGTTACCGTGTATGCAACAGATGGCTGGACAAAACGCTTTTTGGTACAACATTATAGTGATGGTAAGGTAGCTAAATTATGAACAAGAAACAAAAAAAAGATAAATCATTATCCCCCGTAAAAAAAGAATGGGGGGAGATTCCTGATGATCACTTTGGTTATGAATCCGACGAAGACCGTTTAAACAAACGGGGGATGGAAGACTGGGAACTGGTTGAAAACATCCCTAAATCACAAAACCATATGCCTAAATGGTTTATTGCGGTTGTGTTTATGGTGTTGTTAATGGCGTTTGGATTGACCATGCCGTTTTGGGGCGACAGACCCGATGCGCCACGACCGTGGTTCACGTGGGGGCATGTTGCCGCGCTGGTTTACTTTGGTGTTGGCGCGGTCTTTATCTCGTATATGGTTAACCTGTATGGTTCTGAATCCGCAGGAAAACTAGACAGCGATCCCGATAAAGAAGAAGACGAATTGGATGAAGCAGGCTTCCCTAAATAAGCCATCATGATTGTGTTACGATGGCATGTTCAGGTATGGTTCTTTGCTTCATTGCTCTTAGCAAGCTGCGATAATAAACCCCATACTCAACACCAATACCCAGCCATGGATACGGCTGCTTTTGCTTATTTTTCCCATCAATGCTCTTATTGCCATGTACCACCTTTACCCTCAAAGCATAAGGCTCAAGAGTGGTCAGTGGTGATGGAGCGTATGATGCAGCATCGTGCAGGGCGCGGACTACCACCTATTCCACCTCGGCAACAAACAGAAATTTTAACCTATTTACAGCACCATGCTGCGGAGCGATCTTAATGCCTTATCTTTTATTATTACTATGTTGTGGTGTCCTTGCCTCCTGTGTCGATGAATCGGCATGGTCACCACCACCACAAACATGGCAAGACCTCACTATTCGGGTCGAATCACGTCCTGTCATTCCACGAACAGGCAACAATGAATTTTTAATTATTGCCAATCGTCAGCAACGAGGCTTTATCAATGATTTACTGATTCACGTCCATTCTAATCACAGTGGCTGGCGGCAAGCTATTCCTGATGGTGCATTGGGTGTATTTCGTCGCTCTGTTCCCATCAAAGATCCTGCACACGATCAACTTTTTGTACGCCTAAAACGAGGCGACGAAGAAGGTGAACTGGTATTTAACTTAACGCCAGCGGCACAACCATGAACAAGGCATTTTACTGCTTGATGGCATGTTTATCGTTGGCTTGTTTTATACCTTCATCAACATGGGCCAATGATGCGGTGCGCGGTGCATTGGTCGCCAAAGCGCGGTGTGCTACCTGCCATCACCTTAACAGAAAAACACCCTTGATTGGCCCTAGCCTGCAAGGTGTTTTTGGACGAAAGCCGACCATCACAGGCGTACCTTTTTCCCGCTGGGGAGAAAAAGAATTGGATGCATGGATCACTAACCCTCGCGCCATTAAACCCAACACAAAAATGCATACGCCACCGATTGCAGCAGTCGATCGCGCCGATGTTATTGCTTACCTGAAGGGGCTATAAACCATGCCATCATTTCCCACCCTTGCCGAGCCAGGGCTTCTTTTTATGGATATGGATTCCACGCTAATTCAATGCGAATGTATTGATGAGATCGCTGATTTTATGGGAATTAAAACAGAAATAAGTTGCATCACAGAATCAGCCATGCGTGGCGAATTAGATTTTTCTACCTCATTAACCCAGCGCGTTCAATTACTCGCAGGGCTGAATGAATCGGTGTTGGATGATGTATACCAACACCGTATTGCATTAACAGATGGTGCTGAAACACTGATCAATGCATTGCATCAAGCTGGCTGGAAGGTGGGCTTAGTTTCAGGCGGCTTTGATTTTTTTACAGCGCGTTTAAAAGCACGGTTGGGGCTAGATTTCACACAGGCGAATCAACTGGAAGTTATTCAAGGGAAACTAACAGGTCGAATCATCGGTAACATTGTTGATGCCGACTGTAAACGCCAATGTTTACTTGCGCAGGCATTGGCTTATCGCATCCCCATGCAGCAAACCGTCGCTGTTGGCGATGGCGCAAACGATTTGCCCATGCTGAATGCGGCAGCACTTGGCGTTGCTTTTCATGCTAAGCCAGCGGTAAAAGCCGCTGCCAATTATGCCATTGATACGGGTGGTTTGGATCAAATCATTGCTATCCTTCAGTCTTAATATTTATTTTTTAGAGAGTTTAATCCATGAGAAATGACCGTAAAACCAATGAACTTCGCCCTGTTCGTATTGAAACAGGCGTAAACCGCTATGCAGAAGGATCGGTGCAAATAAGCTTTGGTCACACCCAAGTTTTGTGCATGGCAAGTGTCGAAGAAAAACAACCGCCTTTTTTGCGCAATACCCAGCAAGGGTGGATTACCGCAGAATACGGCATGTTACCCCGCGCTACCCATACCCGTGGTGGACGTGAAGCCAGCCGTGGCAAGCAAACAGGGCGTACCATTGAAATTCAACGCCTCATTGGTCGCTCCTTACGCGCTGTTGTTCACCTTGATCAACTAGGGAAGCACACCATCACCGTCGATTGCGATGTATTGCAAGCCGATGGCGGCACACGAACCGCAGCCATCACTGCAAGCTGGATCGCCTTACGTTTAGCCATCAACCGCATGCTGGCAGAAAACATGATTGAATCTGACCCTATGCATGGTCAAATAGCGGCGATTAGCTGCGGTGTTGTCGCAGGTCACACCTTACTTGATTTGCAGTATTCTGAAGACTCCAAGGCTGGCATGGATGCTAATTTTGTCATGACGGGCGATGGCGGCGTGATTGAAGTGCAAGCAACCGCAGAAGATAAACCCGTAGCTTGGGATGATTTCATGGCCCTTAAAGTATTGGCAGACCAAGGTATTCAACGCTTGGTTGCATTGCAAAATACCGCCATAGAACATGGCGTGGCAGTCGGCTAATGCAGCTCGTTATTGCCACCAACAATGCTAAAAAGCGGCAAGAAATCGCTACTATTTTTACTAAGTCTAAACTAAATATTGTGCCAGTATCAGAGACTGTTCACGTTGATGTGATTGAAGATGGCAACACCTTTGCTACCAATGCGTACAAAAAAGCCGCAGCCTTTGCCAAAGCCAATAACTGCGCGACATTGGCGGATGATTCAGGCTTATGCGTCAATGCACTGAATGGCGCACCAGGTATTTACTCTGCACGTTTTGCAGGTGAAGCTTGTGATGATGCTGCAAACAATCGCCATCTGCTTAAATTGATGGCAAATCAACGTGATCGCACTGCTTACTTTATGTGTCATCTTTGTTTGGTGATACCCAGTGATAATCAGCCGATACACGCCGAAGGACGCAGTGACGGATGCATTCTTGACGCATTCGATGGCCACCAAGGTTTTGGTTATGACCCCTTATTTTTCAGTGCTGATCTGAATAAAAGTTTTGCTGCTGCCAGTGCCGCTGAAAAAGCATCGGTTTCTCATCGTGGGCGTGCTTTACGCAGCATGCATACCCAGCTTCAAGATTATTTCAACCATGAGTAACACCAATCAACGCCTTGATGAACTAGAAACCAAGTTCAGCTACCAAGATCATCTAATCAGCCAACTCAATGAGGTCATCATTGCCCATCAGCAACAATTAGATCAACAAGCAGAAGAATTAACACGCCTTCGCTTATTACTCGCGGATGCCCAAGCCCCTGCGATTCGTCATCATGCAGAAGAATCACCACCACCGCACTATTAAGACGCAGTTGTATTAATTCAAAGGTTAATTAAACCCATGCGCGTGGCTTCAAATACCGCTTCAGCACGAGACGATACTTCTAATTTTCTATAAATATGGCGAACATGGCTGACCACCGTGTGGTATGAGATATGCAAGTAACCTGCTGTCTCTTGAGGATTGTAGCCTTTTGCCATTAGGTTAAGAATTTCAAATTCACGCTTGGTTAATTGTATGCTTGGTTCGGTATCGTTTTTTATACGAAATCGCAACAGTAACTTGCGGGCAATAATGGGTGATATCGGCGCACCGCCATTTAATACTTGAGAAATAAGTGCTGCAATATCAGGCATTGCTGAGTCTTTCAGTAAATAACCAGATGCCCCTGCTTCTAAAGCAGGAATCACATGACCTTCATCACCAAAAACGGTAATTACCACAAATTGCGTTTTTAATTTTTGATTAACCCCTGCACGGATAATGTCCAAGCCACTACCATCAGGAAGCCCTAAATCAATCAGTGCAATATCAGGTTCTTTGCGCAATAAAATTGAGCCATCAGCACAGTTTTTTGCGGTTCCAATAATGTGCAACTCAGGCATGGCATCAATGGCTTCGGCAAGATAAGCACAGGTATGAGGGTCATCTTCAATAACAACCACTTGATGCGGCAATGATGCTTGTGGACTGTTGATGGGTGTTGCTTCTTTCAATTTGACTTAGCATCCAAAGCACGTTGCAAGGTCGCATAAGCGGCATCCCATTGCTGCTTTTCATATTGCCATGCCGCACGGGTTTTTAAAAAGGTTGTGCGTGGATATTCAAGTATAACGCGATCCAACAACTCTTCTGCCAATCCATTGAGTTGACAGGCATGTGCCAGTCGCGCTTTTAACCATTGAAATGATGGCGTGCTGCGAATATGTTCTATTTCACGAAAGCGCGCTAGCGGTTCATCCGAAAGTAATGGGAAACATGCATCAGCAATGGCTTCATCATCGTGTTGCTGTAAAAAATCAAGCCATAGTTTTTTTACCGCTTTGCTACCCTCTTGCGCCTGCATTAATTGCCCAGCATGCAACATACTTGCACCATCAGCAGGAACCAAGCGTCGAACCTTACGCAACAATGCTTTTCGTTGGCTTGCATCCTCTTTGGCAATAGCTAGCCACACCGAGGCTAGCAAGGTGTGCAGATCACCAGACTCTCCGCTATTGGCTAGTACTTCATCAACTACAATGCTCTTTTTTTCTAGCTTTTCAAGCAGGGGTTGCGCTTGTTGCCAATCGTTGTTTTGCACCATCAGTTTTGCCAAGCGAAACATTGCCAATATAGAGTCGGGGCTGCTTTGCAACCATGCCTCCAGATGCAACTTTTGCACTTCAGTATCAATAGCTTCGCGGTGGCAGTCGTTTGTTGCAATGCGAGCAATAATAGCGTTTGATAATGCATGTTGTGGATCATGTTGAGGCAGTGGCAGGGTGTTTATTGGTTCGTTGGCACGTAAAAAGGCATCTATTAACCAATCAGGTACAGTCGCCCCCGACTTTTTAATTGCATTTTTTCCCAAGTCCCCTTGGGCATCCACCCATTTGATGATTCCATCGCGCAATTGTCGTTCTTGCCGCCCCAGCTTGCCAGAGCGCAGTCCTCCGCGAAGCCTTCCTGATCCTGCAAGGATGCTTTGAAACAATACATGAAGGAAATAAATCAGCCATAAAAGTGTTAGCAGCAGTAAAACAAAAAAGCCCTGTTTAATATCAAGCTGCCAACCCAATGCCTCAATGCGCAATAATTGTGCCGCGACATCAGGCAGCAACACCATGGCAACCACCAACAACAACGTGCTGATAAACATGATTGTTCTTTTCAATCGTGTCATCATGATTGGTTTCTCCATTGCTTGGCAAGCTGGTGCATGGTCGTTGTGTTTTTTTCAACAATAGCCATATCATGGGCTAGCGATGATGCCATCTGCTGGTTTGTTATGTATTGGCGGAGATTCTGCCATGAGGCAGCATCTGGCCATTGTGCTTGTGATAAACGTGTGATGATACTCTTAGCGGCATGGGTGATACGTTCGTTTTGTTGATTGTTGTCGCTTGTTTGGCGATGCAGAGACACATGCTCACGAATCCATTTTTGCCACCAATAATCATGGGGAATAATGTTGATCGGTGTTGTGGTATGCAGGGCAGCCAACATCTTTTGTAGCTTGTTTTGCCATTGGCTCGCAATGACTGTATTTTGTTGGGCTAATGTCATCATGGCAAGTGCTTGCTGTTGTTGTACCGTAGATAATTGCGATTGATTGCCGATATTTCGCCATAGCATCACTTGCTGCGAGAAGGTAAGATAGGATGATAATAATTGGTTAAGATCGTTGCTTAATTGTTTCCGTTGTTGCACGGTTTGTTGTTGATGCAGTGCCGTAATTGCTGTGCGTAGCGTTGTAATATCGGCATGCAGTTGTGTTAGTTCTTGATGCAATTTTTCTGTACTGTCATGATTAATGATGACTGGAGGGGCTTTAGCAAGCTTGACCTTGTAGGTTACTGTAACATCTTCTTTGGCAGCTTTAGCCATTATTGGTTCAGGACTGTCAGTTAATACTGTAGCATTATTATCAGCTATAATTACTTTGTTTTTTTGAACAACGAGTTCTTCTTTTGGCGGGGGTGTTTCAATGCTGATATTGCTTTGTTGTATGTTTGGCAAGGGAGCATCATCATGCATGGCGATTAATGCTGTCTGTACCGCAGGCTTGGTCTTTGAAGCCAATGGTTGCGT
The DNA here is from genome assembly GCA_964458185.1 of uncultured Zetaproteobacteria bacterium. Classification (GTDB taxonomy): domain Bacteria; phylum Pseudomonadota; class Zetaproteobacteria; order Mariprofundales; family Mariprofundaceae; genus AB-137-C09. The sequence continues at coordinate 10,739 of CAYWFG010000009.1, read as the reverse complement.
AAGTGCAGCTTGTGGAGGCTCTTCTAATAAAGGTTGCAACCACAATAACCACGCACTACCGCCAATGCTAACCACGATAATCGTTAATAGGGTCAGCCATTGAATGCGTTTGCCAGCAGTTTTAACCTTCGGTATTACAGCATGGCTAGCATCTTCTTGTTCAGATTCTTTTGCAGTATCATCCACATTCGTTGTTGTTTTCTTTTCTTTTTCCATGGCATTATAAGTTTTTTAACCAACGAGCAGCATCCAATGCATGGTAGGTGATAATTAAATTAGCACCTGCGCGTTTAAAGCCGAGCAATGTTTCCATAACGACACGTTGTTCATCAATCCAGCCATTGGCAGCGGCAGCTTTAACCATCGCATATTCACCCGAAACATTGTACACAGCAAGTGGCAGTAACGATGCTTCTCGAATATCACGAATAATATCCATGTAAGCTAAGGCTGGTTTGATCATTAAAAAGTCTGCTCCTTCCTCAACATCCAGCAGGGCTTCTCGAATTGCCTCTGCACGGTTCCCTGTTGCCATTTGATAACTTGCCCGATCACCAAACGTCGGCGTAGAATCAGCAGCATCACGAAAGGGGCCAAAATACCCTGACGCATATTTAACAGCATAAGACATGATGGCGACTTCGCTAAAACCATCGCCATCCAATGCGCTTCGGATGGTTGCAATCATGCCATCCATCATGCCTGAAGGGGCAATAATATCTACCCCAGCACGGGCATACGATATGACTTCTTTTTTTAGATTATGGAGCGTTTGGTCGTTGTGAACATGCTCGCCATCAAGCACCCCACAATGACCATGATCGGTATATTCACAAAAACAAGAATCAGCAATGACACACATCTCAGGCACGGCAGATTTAGCAGCACGAATGGCTTGTTGCACGATGCCTTTATCGTTCCATGCTTCACTCCCGATACTGTCTTTATGGGTGGGAATGCCAAAGAAAATAACGGCTGAAATACCCGCTTCGGCAACCATCTGTACATACTTGGCAACATCCGCCAAGGGAATCCGAAACACACCGGGCATGCTTTTAACAGGAATCGCCTCATCAATGCCTTCATCAACAAACAAGGGGTAAATCAAATCATTCACCGATAAAGCATTTTCTTGCACCATTCGACGAATAGCAGGGCTACGCCGCAAACGGCGCGGGCGAATAGTGAGGCTAGGTAATGGCATGAATGTTTCCTCCAGCAGTGATACAATAGGGCGTATGCTAATCGAATTGATGAAATCGTCGATAAATAAAATTAGTTCTCGTCTTTCGACGCTTCGATCATCAACTGTAGGGCATCCCCCTAATGATCACGGGCGAGTAATATCACCCGCTGTAAACCCCGCTTTTTTTACAGCCTGCCGCAAAGTTGGATCATCTACGACTATATCTCCTGTGAATGTAACGATGGCTTTGCCTGTTTTTAGGTTGGTATCAACTGTTTTAACGCCTTTGAGTTGTTTTAAGTTTTTCTCCAGCCCATAAACACAAAGAGGGCAAGATAAACCATCGACCTGAATAGCAGCAGTTGGCAATGGGGGATGATCACCAGCCAACACGGTTGTTGCTGGCATCACCAGAAGTAAAACAACCAGTAAGTATTTAAATATCAACATATACGCTCCTTAAAAATTCCATCGAACGCCAGCTGTCCAAAGCCAGTCTGTGCTGAGGGCCGTGCCGTTGAGTCGTTGTACGGTGGGGATTTGAAGCAGTGTTTCTAGCACAAAACGACGGCTGACGTATTGCACTCCAGGGGCAATCCTCCATGTTATACCACCACTGTTATGATCGTTTGCCCCAGCGGTATTATTTTTTCCGTTCCATAGGATTCCTGATTCTAGTACCCCATAAACAAAAGCAGGGACACCAGCGTTTGCCAAGCTGCGAGGCATGATGCGGTATTGCAAAGAAGCATCCAGTCTTGCCTCATCACCAAAGCTAAACCCTGATGCTTGCCTGTTGTAGCGGTAACTTATTGCACTATCAAACTCCCATGCCAATGTTTGTCGGGTTATGGTAATTCCCGCAAAAGGATCCCATGAACCAGAACCAACTTGCAAGGGTCTAGCAATCAGCCCAAAGGCATCGGATTGTTGGTATTGCCCTGTTGGCACTTTTAATCCGATAAAAGGTGCAATACGCAAGGTGTCGCCCCAATGATCTGATTGGTAGAGGGTGTAACGTGCAAAAAACTTGGCATCCCCCATGCCTGTGGCTTGGCGGTTGATGCGAGCCGTGCTAACATTCATTACCAAGCGTTTTTTAACGTAGGGCAATACGCCAAAGACGGCTAATTTAGGGCTTACACCATAAGCCAACACCAGTGGTATGATCGTTGCTGTTGCCGTTCTGCTCATGCTGGTTGGATCACCTGTTTTGCGCACCAGCATAAGCTGGCTACGCACGATGCCCACCCCTTCAGATAGCGGCAAAGCACTGTTAAAGCCAATAGGCCCTGCACTGGCTGTGTTAGCACAAGCAACAAGGAAAAGTCCAAATAGCAGCAAGAAAAATATCATACAACTTACTTTTTTTGTTGCATCGGGGGGCAAGGAACATTACCAAAAGAGCAAAAAACACAGCAGTCTCCCGTATTGGGGGTGAGTTTTTTATGGCATGATGGGCATACATAAAACCACCAGCAAGCATCTGTTGGCATGGTATCTTGTTGCTGATGCCCACAAAAAGGGCAAGTAATGGTTGATTCAGTGATCATGATCGACCTCCATGCACTTAAACGCTGCCAAACAACAACGCCCCGATGGATTTTGCACATCACAAGCGCATAAGTGATTTTTGGTTTGTTCGACAACAAAATGTTTAATTGCTGCCCCTTCGCCTGAACGCAACGCATCACGGTATGCATCGTGTGAGACATCAAAACAATAACAAAGCATTGCCGTTGAATCTGATGGCTGTTGCCGTAAGTCAGCATCCGTAACTATCAGCGATGCCGAAAAATAACACAATGAACAATCCTTATTGGTACAATGATAAAAATCATCCGTTAATGTTGCTTGCAAATAGGGGCGTTGTAGCTGATGCAATACCGTTTTTTTGCCAACGGATAGAGATGATTGCTTGCATGAAGGGCATGGGTGTTGCTCTTTTTTTGAGTGACTGCAACATCCGCTCATGCTTTGTTCTCTTTCGTTTGTGTTACCAAGGCATAAACCGTGATAAGCACAAATATTGCCAAAGCGGGTAACAAGACAACATCCAAATAGCCCACCCATGCCGACAAACCAAGCACGCCAAATAAGATCATCAACACAGGGGTAAAGCAACACAAGGCAGCCACAATCGTGCCGATGATGCCTGTTTTTAATAGGGTTGATGTGTTCATGAATGGCATGATGGGCAGTTCATCACTAACCATACAAGCGCAGCAAGTGCCACTGTTCCACTAATGGTGGCAAGCAATATACTTAACCACGGGTTGGGCTGATTGATTTCGTTTTGATGGGTTATTTCTTGCATGAAAAGACTCCTTTATGCAGTCGGAATAAGATAAGACAATAATGTTGGGGATATTAAAAGTAACAAGGCAAGCGAACCAAAGATCCATAACCAAGCAGAATTTTTGGCTGCACAATCACCTGTAAGACAGGCTTTCTTGCGTTGTCGATGTTGCCAAACTGACCATGCAATCAAAGCAATCGTTATGGTAGCAAATAGAGGTCGGTATGGTGTTAAGACCGTAAAAAAAGAAGCCGAACCTACACCTAAAGCCATCAGTAAAAAGGGTCCCAAGCAGCATGCCGAGGCAAGCCCACCCGCAAGTACTGCGCCAAATAATGAGGTTTTATACTGTTTACGATCATTCATATTTTGCCTTCCAAAGCTTGTAATATTGGACATTCATCTTCATCTTGTTCGGCACATTCGTTGGCAAGTTGCAACAATACTTGTTCCATGCGGTGAAGGTGTTTGATTTTAGAGGCTATTTCAGCCGCTTTATTTTTTGCAATAGCACGGACTTGTGTGCATTGTATTTCACCAGTACGCAGCGACAACAAGGTTTTGATCTCTTTAAGTGTAAAGCCAAGTTCTTTGGCATGAATGATAAACAACAACCGTTTGACATCATGCTTGGTATAGCTTCGGTACTGCGACGATGTGCGCTGCGGTAGGGGCATCAGTTGTCGTTGTTCATAATAACGAATGGTATCGACCGTTACTTGTGTATGTTTTGCCAGCTCACCAATTTTCATGGGCGAATACTAAACCATGAAGTATACTCAAGGGTCAAGTTTAAGTTGCCTAAATATTTCACACACGTTTCTAAGGATGCTGTTTGACGGTGATAATCTTGATTGTATGATGGGAACTGCATAAGTTACAATAGCGGAAGGTAATATCTTATATAGGGGCGTTGATAATGCGTGAGATTCCAACCATAGCAAAGCTCTTTGCTTTATTGATTATATGGTCATGTTGTTACCATACCCCATTGTATGCCAAACCATCTGTGCCACGAACCATGACTATCGGTCAAATCTCTGCACAAGAGGGCAGTGACTTTTTCACCATCAATGTGGATTACCGCATCCACGGGAAAGGCGTAAATTATAACACCCGTAGTCAAAGCCGTATTAATACGGACAGTGCCAATGCCCTGATTCGTGCATCACCCTCGGTAAAATTTGAAATCATTGCTGGTAATATGTCTTTTCGACTGGTGGGTGCATTCAAACCCAAAACACATTATACCATTGATATTGCCGAAGGGCTGCATGATGGTAATGGTGATACCAACAGCGCGTCGCTACAAAAGATGTTTCATGGCACTTTCACCACACCAGCATTTAAGCCTAACGCCCACTTTTTAAGCAAAGCACGTTATTTGCCGCGATTAAATGGCGCAGAACTTCCCTTTGAATACCGCAATATGGATCGGGTACGCATTATTTTTACCCGTGTGCCGCCACAAAACCTTGTTTTTTGGATGGGGCAAAACAGTTGGAACGGCGTTAGCGAAGAAGTTTCTGAATTTATAACCGAAAAAAATATGCGTCTGGTGATGAAAGCAGATAAAAAATTACGCGCCAGTGTTGATTTATCGGCACTGCGGACAACAGGTAAAGGGGTGTATGAAGTTTCTTTGCTTCGCATCGGCAAACGGGGTAAAAAAGAAACGATGGAGCATCAAGATTCATCGTTGGTCGTGGTTACTGATCTTGCGGCTGTAGCTAAGCAAGATGGCAAAGATTTATACGTATGGACGCGCTCTGCCAAAGATTTTACGCTAAAAGCAGGCGTTCGCGTGCAGGTGATGAGTTTTAATAACTTTGAAATTGCCGCCTGCACCACCGATGCCAAAGGTGCTTGCCGCTTACAAGGGGTGATGCGGCAAAAGAAACAACCTTACGCTTTGATCATGTCTACCGATGATGATCTTTCTTATTTGCGTTTTTCTGACGTGCGACTGAGCAATGGCGATCAACAAGATTATATGCGCAACTACGATGGGCAACAGACAGCAATGGAAGCCTATGTGTACAGCTCGCGGGGGGTTTACCGCCCCAGTGAAATGGTCAATCTGGCTGCTATTGTATGGAGCGGTGCGCGTGTTGCGGCAAAAAATATCCCGCTGCAATGGAAAATCCTCTCTCCCCGTCAAAAAGTATTGCGCGAAGTGACCGTTCATAGCTCTGATGTTGGTATGACCACCATGGATCTTCGTTTGGATGATTACGCAGCGACAGGAAAATACCAAGCAGTATTGAGCAGCGGCAAAAAACAATTGGCAAGCTTTGGTTTTTTTGTCGAAGAATTTGCGCCAGAGCGTATTGCTTTAACTGTCAACGCCGATAAACCCGTGGTGGTTGAAAATGAGACCGCAACATTTCATATTGATGCAAAGTATTTGTTTGGCCCTCCCGTTGCCAACGGTGAGTATCAAGCACGTTTTTCGTTGCAGCCTGCATGGTACACCATTCCTGATCATCAAGATTTTTCTACGGGTGAATACCGCATCAACCCCCAACCCCCCACCGTGTTGCCAGCCAGTGCTGGGGTACTTGATGCGCAAGGCAATGTCATGCTGGATGTGACGTTAGATGCCGTGCATTCAAGGTTCCCTACCGTGATGCAATTAACGGCGTTGGTGGATGTCAACGAATCAGGCAGCGGGCGCGTCACTCATCGCAGTCAGTCGTTGTTGCTCTCGCCCCATAAAACACTGCTTGGTTTGCGCAAGCTCGACAATAGTGGTGGTGCGATTCATGTGGAAGGGCGTATTTTTACCCCAACAGGAAAAATCACCCATGACCGTGGCAAGGTCAAGCTTACGCTGCTGAAAATTTACAGCAACTGGGTGTATGTATGGAACCCTGACAAGGGGTATTCCGAATGGCATTCAGAAGAAGTCTTGATGCCAACGGCAACAACGGCACAAACCAGTATTAAAAATGGACGTTTTACCGCACGTTTATCAACAGGCAGTGATTGGGGACGTTATATTGTACGGGCAACCCTATTGAGCGATCATCAAGTGGCTGATTTGCCCTTTACGGTGGGTTATCCGTGGTACTGGCGCAGCCCCAACAATGAGGGCGGTAAGCCACGCGCCCCTGATGCCGTGCGCTTGATGCCTTCGGTGGGTGAAGCCAAGGTCGGTGATACGGTAGAATTTAGCTTTGAATCCCCCTTTACAGGCACGGCATTATTTGCACTGGAAGCCGATACCCTGTTGCAACATCGCTGGATCAGCGTTAGCAAAGGCATCAACCATGTGAGCATTAAAGTGCCTGATGTGCTGCCGAACGTGTATGCCTCGTTATTGATTATCAAAGACCCCCGTGAAGGGGCAATGTATGTGCCTGCGCGGGCATGGGGCAATGCCTCGCTTACCATTATTCCGCAAGATTATTTGATTGATGTCACCACGACAGTACCAAAAATCATGCAGCCGAATCAAGATTTAAAGGTGGAGCTACAAGCAAACAACAATAAAAAAACTGCATTTACTGTTGCCGTGGTTGATGAAGGCATTTTGCAATTAACGCGCTTTGCCTCACCCAAACCCATTGATTACTTCTTTGAACCGCGTCGCTTGGGTGTTTCAACCTTTGAAACTGTCGGCTGGACGTTCCCCCGAACACTCAAAAAGAAACACGCCCGCACAGGTGGTGGCGAAGCTGGTTTGCAACAGGGGGATCGCGTGATCCCTGTGCGACTGGTTTCTTATTGGTCAGGGATTGTTCATTCCGATCACACAGGTAAAGCCACGGTTCATCTACCTGTTCCCCCCTTTCAGGGAAAATTACGGGTGATGGTGGTCGCTGCGCAAGAGGGTAGAGTCGGACACAGTGAACAGTTTGTTACCGTGCGCGACCCCTTGGTATTACAGCCCACACTGCCGCGATTCTTGCAATGGGGCGATCAATTTGATGTGCCATTATTTATTGTTAATACCACAGATGCACCCCAAACCATTACCGCCAAGGTGACAGCCAGTGAAGGGGTATCACTGAAAAACAACAGCAAAACAGTAACCGTTCAAAGCATGGCATCTACCACGGTGCATTTTCCTGCTACGGTAACGGCTTTTGCTGGCACGGTGGACTTTTCATTTGCGTTGAAAGCGGGAGCATTAAACAGTCATGACCATATGACGCTGCCTGTGCTGCCGCTCACGCCAATGCAGACGATCAACGTCACATTACCCACCGACCGTTCCTTTGTTTTGGCAGATATGTTGCCGCAAGGTATGCGCAGTGCAGGGCTTAAGGCGCAAATCTCTGCCAGCACCATTCCTTACACCACCGCATTAAAACAATTGCGCTATGTGTTGCATTACCCCTATGGTTGCATCGAACAAACGACATCATCGACCATGCCCTTACTGTATGTCGATGCATTATTGGCAAGCTTAGACCCTGATGGATTGCAAGATACCAACGTGTCGGACATGGTATACCGTGGCATCAATCGAATCCTTAGCATGCAAACTGTGTCAGGTGGTTTTTCTTATTGGCCGGGGCAAGACAAAGCCGTGCTGTGGGGAACAGCCTATGCCACCCATGCCTTGATTGCAGCCAAAAACAAAGGCTATGATGTGCCTGAAGCAGCACTCAATGATGCCTTGGACTTTATCCAACAACGGCTAGCGCAACAGCCTAGCCGCTGGGAAAAAAAACCACCAAAGCATTACCATGCCAAAGTGTATATGGTGTATGTATTGGCACTGGCAGGACGGCACCAAAAAGCACGCCTTCAAGCATTAGTTAAGCAAAACATCGTTGCCAGCAACCATGCAACCGAAGATTACTTTATGCTGATGATGGCAGCAACGATGGCAGGCGAACAGGCTTTGGCAGAGCGTTTGGTAAAAAAATACCATTTGTTTAGCATCGTAGAAGCGGGGAGTAGTGAGTCCGACAGTGCTTACTGGTCATCGTTTCGTTCTGATGCCTTGCGTTTAAGTTTGGCTGCCGATATTTGGCCAAAGGCAGAGGAATTACGCCCCCTCATTGCGCATGTTGCCAAAACATTAGCAACGGCTGATTATTTAAACACCCAAGAAGTTGCATGGGGAATCAGTGGTCTGGGTAAAATAGCCACCTTGTACCAAGGTGCTAATACCAACAACATCGCACTTACGCTCAATGGTGAAGCTATATCGCCCCATGCTTCGCAAGCATCGCTAAAAACATGGTCGTTTTCAGGGGCAGCATTATCAAGCAAGCACCCCATGCGCGTGCAGTATCAAGGCAAACAAGCACCTTATCTATCTGCGACGGTAACAGGGTATCAAAAAAGTTTGGTTCTCGCTAGTGATGGCAATAAAAAAATTATCATGAAGCGTCAATACTTCACCATGACGGGGGAGCCTGTAGACCCGATGAATCTGCAACTGGGGCAATTGCTGGTGGTTAAACTTTCGATGCAAAACCACAGCGGTCGCACCCTCCATAACATGGCGTTATCCGACCGCCTCCCCGCTGCTTTTGAAATTGAAAACCTCAACCTTGGCCGTGATGGCAGTATTGCATGGGTGGATGAAAAAACCCGTTTTAAAGCGGATTATGTTGACCCACGTGACGATCACATCAATATATTTGGCGATCTACCGCGCACCGAACCAACAAAAGCGATGCATTATTATTATACCGTTCGCGCCGTTCACAATGGCACGTTCACCGCCGCACCTGCTAAGCTAGAAGCGATGTATGAACCAGCGACGCATGTGTATACGGATTATGAGAAAGTGAGGGTTCGATAGAAAAATAAGTTGATTAAAGATATTTTATTGATTATGTTACCGAGGTTTATCATCAGTGAAGGGGTTTTTATCGCATGAAAAAAATATTTGCCAGTATTTTTATTATAAGCTTATTGTCGGGGTGTCATTTCATCTCTGAGAAAGAACATGAAAGTGTGATGAAAATCCCACAAACGGTATATAATTTAAACAAGACCGATCAAAAGCTGGAAAAAAGTGATACAGAATTACGCAAAAAAGCAGCAACAATAGAAAAGCAGCAAGCATCATTAAAAAGAGCGGATAAACGTGTTGTTACCAAGGTTTCGTCGCTGGGTAAAGATGTGAAAGCATTAAAAACCACCGTAACTGAATTAAAAGACAGCATGAAAAAACAAATTGATGCGCAAGCCGTAGAGATCAAACAACTGTCCGAACATACCGTAAAACTAACCTTACAAGATAAATTGGTGTTCAACAAACGAAGCGTTCATATTACCCGTGCAGGTCGCCATTTGCTGAATGATTTTGCCAAGGCGGTACAAAATGCAGGTTCGCCTGTGCATATTCGTATTGTTGGGCATACTGATGATTTGCCGATCAGTAAATTTCAACGTGCCGAGTTTTTGGATAACTGGGAATTGTCGGCTGATCGTGCTGCCGCTGTTGCCCGTTACCTCATTTGGGCAGGGAAACTTGATGGTGCCATGATGCATGTCGAAGGTCGTGCGGACACACAACCTGTTGTTGCCAATACATCGAATGAAAATCGTGCGCAAAACCGCCGTGTTGAATTGTATTTAGAGCATGCATCTTTTGCTGATGCGAGTGCATCCATGAATGATACAATGGTTAATCCATGTCAAATGAATGCAGCAGCCAACAATCCTTGCACCGTTAAAAAGAATCCATGCCAAAGCCAAAAGAAAGAGCCTGAAGTTACACCAATCATGTAACAGCTTCGGCTTAAGGGAACAATCATGTCGTTTTATTACCGTCGAATCATCTTGCTGTGTTTAACATGGTTAGCCATCGTGGGGTGTTCACCAACCATCAAGGTGATGCCCCCCGATAAACCGATCACCATCAATATGAATGTAAAAATAGAGCATGAAATTCGTGTAAGAGTGGAAAAAGATTTGGATAATGTCTTATCTGATGATAGCGGTTTGTTTTAGGGGGCATTCGATGTTGCATCAAACATTCAAAATAATGATGGTTTTTTGTGCTATGTTGATGGCTTCTCAAGTCGCATCAGGCGCAAGTATTACAACGGCAAAACAAGCAGGTCTGATTGGCGAACAGCCCAATGGCTATTTGGGTTTGGTGGTTGCCTCTTCCCCTGCGGCTGTACGTGCTTTGGTTGTCGATATTAACAATAAACGGAAAGCGCATTACCACACCATCGCACAGCGCAATGGTGTATCGTTGGCAAGTGTTGAGAAACTTGCAGGAAAAAAAGCGATGCGAAAAACACCCGCAGGTCAATTTATTCGGCTGACTTCGGG
>CAYWFG010000008.1:0-73448 GCA_964458185.1 uncultured Zetaproteobacteria bacterium | reverse complement strand
ATTACGAGATGATACACAATTGCGAGCAGTTAGTCATTTGTTTTGTCCCGTCTTACACGGGAAGCCAAATAAAGCTCTTGCCAAGAGTGAAAAAAAACATAGGTTGCACCTCGCACTTTTCGTTCTACCCATGCCTTTTTTCTTAGCCGGAGTGGTGAAATTGGTAGACACGCTGGATTCAAAATCCAGTGACCTCACGGTCGTGCCGGTTCGACTCCGGCCTCCGGTACCATCTATACTTTACCATTTAAAAATAAAACTTGCATTTTACTTTTAAATGGTTAGAAATCGCGCTCCCAAAAGAAGGGCGGGTAGCTCAGTCGGTAGAGCAGAGGACTGAAAATCCTCGTGTCGGGGGTTCGATTCCCTCCCCGCCCACCATATAAGGGTTTTATCCCGTCCCATGGAATCCCGCAAGCCTTATGCCTGCGGGATTTTTTTGCCTTCCTGTCTCATCCCGTCCAGCCTAAGCGCATGAAAGCGCAGACTTTCGGGGGGTGTTTTTAGGGGTGATTATTCCAGCTACCCCCATTATTCTAAAAAACTAGCCCTATTAATGACAGCTTGAACAAGGGGAAATCCATGCCGCTAACTAATTAAAAGTGAAAAAGGCTTCCCTTTTAAGAGGGAACAGAAATAAAATCAAGGGGTTACAGCATGTTAAAAAATCACTGCCTATCCACCATATTGTAACAAAAATTATAGATTAACTTTGCTTTTTTAGTTGCATATTGTCCCGTCTTACACGGGAAGCCGAAAAACAATTTCATCAATCGCAAAAAATGGAAGCCATTGGCACATTGGTTGGTGGTGTAGCACACGATTTTAACAATATGCTGGCAGGGATCATAGGCAATATTTTTTAGCCAAACAAGAAAGTCAATACCATCCCAGCATGTTAACGATGCTCAACAATATTGAAATCATTGCTTTTCGTGCTGCTGAGATGATAAAGCAGTTGCTTACTTTTGCTCGAAAAGATCGAGTGTTGATGCAGCCCTTGCAGTTTACTTCGTTTATTAAAGAAGCGATGCGGCTTCTTCATGGATCTATTCCTGCAAACATTACGGTAAAACAAGAGATATGTACGGAGATGTTAGAGATCAAAGGGGATCGCACTTTGTTACACCAAGTGATGATGAACCTTATTAACAATGCGTGTGATGCTGTAGATCATAGCGATGCACCATGTATTTCGTTGGTTTTAGAGGCATTTACGCCAAGCACTGCGTTTTTAAAACACCACATATACTTCAATGCAATCCCTTATGCACACTTAACCGTAAGCGATAATGGCTGTGGTATTGCCAAAGAACCATAGAGAACATGTGTTTGAGCCTTTTTTCACCACCAAAGAACAGGGGAAAGGAACAGGGCTAGGTTTATCCATGGTGTTTGGTGCAATCAAAACCCATGGCGGTTTTGTCGAGCTTGAAAGCACCAAAGCTAAGGGCGCAACTTTTCACCTCTATTTCCCGTTAATAGCCCAAGAAAAAACGGTTGAGTCACTACCACAAGAAGAAAAAAACCATGTTCCACAAAACGATAAGTTGATTCTTATCGCAGATGATGAACCCATGGTGCGTGACACCGTAGCAAAAGTTTTAGCCTCCATGCACTATACCGTGCTAACTGCCTGCGATGGTTTGGAGGCTTTGACTATCTTTAAAAAACACCATGATACGATTCATTTGGTGGTGTTGGACGTGGTGATGCCACATTTGGGCGGCATGGCATTGGCGACAAAAATCAGAGCGATCAACGCGCATGTTCCTGTGATTTTTTTAACAGGGTACGACAGGGATCATGTGTTGGACGGTAATGCCCCTTTGGTGAACAGTGATTTATTGTCCAAGCCTGTAAATTTTGGCGTTTTCAATAGTTGCATGCGGCGGTTGATTGATGCGGAAGCATTGATAGCATAAAAAAAAGGTCATCTGCTCTATAAACTGGGATGTAACTAAAAAGAAAGGTAACAACAATGGAATTGTGGACGATTATTTTTATCAGTGCGTTGGCACTGGCGACAGCGATGGAAGGTTACTTGGGTTTTAGGCAGCGCATCAGCGTATTAAAAAACCGCGCCGTTGTCCCTGCGCTTTTTGCTAGCGTGGTTGATTTAGCAGATCACCAAAAAGCTGCCGACTACACCCTTGCCAAGCAGCAGCAAGGCGTTTGGGGGCAGGCATTGACAGTGTTTCTGTTATTGTTTTGGACGGTAGGTGGCGGCTTAAATAGTTTGGATCATAGCATGGCGAGCCTAGGGTGGTCGCCGTGGCTGACTGGCGTTGCTGTGATGTTAACTTTTTTTGTGATTTCTAGTGTGTTGGAACTTCCGCTTGATGCGTGGGCAACCTTTGGTGTCGAAACACGCTTTGGCTTTAATCAATCAACATGGCGATTGTATGTGGTTGACCATGTGAAACAATTGTTGTTGCTGATGCTTATTGGCGCACCCTTGATAGCGTTGATACTGTGGTTGATGCAAGAATCAGGAACGCTTTGGTGGCTGTATGCATGGTTCGTGTGGGCAGGGTTTTCTTTGTTAATGATGTGGGCATTTCCTACGTGGATCGCGCCGTTGTTTAATCGTTTTGAACCGTTAGAAGAGGGTGAGGCACGCACGCGCATCGAAGCCTTATTGCAGCGTTGTGGTTTTTCTTGTGGTGGATTGTTTGTCATGGATGGTTCACGCCGTTCGGCGCATGGCAATGCTTATTTTACAGGGATGGGTAAGACCAAGCGTATTGTCTTTTTTGATACATTGTTAAAAAGCCTCACCATTGATGAAGCAGAAGCGGTGCTGGCGCATGAGTTAGGGCATTTTCATCATGGTCACGTTAAAAAACGCATGGTTAGCATGATGTTTTTTTCATTATTGGGTTTTGCTTTATTGGGTTGGTTGATGCAACAATCATGGTTTTACAGTGGTTTGGGTATTGATGCGCCATCGAATCACACGGCTTTGTTGTTGTTCATGTTAGCTATGCCTGTTTTTTCTAGTTGGTTTTCTCCCATCATGAACCGTATCTCACGCAAACATGAATTTCAAGCCGATGCGTATGCCTGCACGCATAGCAGTGGCAAAGCCTTGATTCAAGCCTTAACCAAATTATACCGCGATAATGCGGCAACTTTAACGCCTGATGCATGGTACTCGGCATGGCATGATTCACATCCACCCGCCCCTGTGCGTATTGATGAAATTGACCGTGTTACGCAAAACCTCTAAAGCTTCATCCCACCTTATGTTCTTTCACATATTCCTCAAGCGCATGCGATAGTGCTCTTTTCCAATCTTTGCCATCAGCCTTGAAAAAATCAATGACATTTTTAGGCAGGCTGATGGTGGTGGTTTGTGTACTGTTTTCTTTTTGTCGATCATGGTATTGCGTCATGACATCATCAACAATGCCTTGTGGTGTAGTGGCAGTAGAGCGGAAAGCGTTAGTAAAGTCAGATTCAAAATCATCAGGGTCTGCGGCAATGATTGCATTGATGCTCGCCTCTTCTTTATCTGTGGGTATGATGTACTTATGTTGTTTGTTCATATTTCATTACCTCTCTTCTGTTGGCTTTTCTTAAACTTATAATACGCACGTTTTTACCGCGTTGTGTCCAACAAAGGGCATGGATACGATTATGAATAGGAGCAAAGGAAAGAATGCGAAGCTCATTGTATTCTTTCCTTTCATCGGGTTCATGCGTCGCTTTGCTCCATTCAAAAGCAGTAGCCATAGAAAAATCAATGCCTTTTTCAGCAATGTTTCGTTGACGTTTTTTTTCATCCCATTCGTATTGCATAGGTTGACTGTAATAAAGCATAGCTATGCTGTCAATTTGGAAAAGTAAGCCTAAAACCCTTCGCTGCGCGCAAAATTCTCAAAGCGGGTATATTGGCGCAAAAAGGTGAGGTTGATGTTACCCGTGGGGCCATTCCGTTGTTTGGCGATGATGATTTCTGCCAAGCCTTCGTTTTCTGGCTTTTTGTTGTAGACCTCATCACGGTAAATAAACATAATAATGTCGGCATCTTGCTCAATCGCACCTGATTCTCGCAAGTCAGACATCATCGGGCGTTTATCGGCGCGAGACTCTAAGGAACGGTTGAGCTGCGATAATACAATCACAGGGACATCCAATTCTTTTGCTAAGCCTTTTAGCGAGCGGGTCATTTCGCTTATTTCTTGGTCGCGTCGTTCACTATTGGATGAACCACTCATCAGTTGTAAATAGTCAATCAGCACCAAGTCTAAGCGTTTACATTCACGTTTAAGACGACGGCACTTAGACCGAATTTCTACCACAGAAATCGCCGCTGTATCATCAATAAAAATTTCAGCTTCTGCCAATGCACCACTGGCTGATGCCAACTTCCGCCAATCTTCAACCGAAAAATTACCTGTTCGTAGGTTTTTCATATCAACACGGGCTTCTGATGCCAGCATGCGCATGGCAATTTGTTGTGATGACATTTCCAGCGAAAAAATAGCAACTACATGGGGTTCATCGGCGCGAATGGCTGCATTTTGGGCGACATTCATAGAAAAAGCCGTCTTTCCCATGCTAGGGCGACCAGCCACGATAATTAAATCACCACGTTGCATGCCTGCGGTCATTTCATCTAAATCAGTATAGCCCGTTGCCACACCTGTAATGCTGCGTTGATCGGCATAACGGGATTGTAACTCGTTGTAGGCATCTGCCATGAGGCTGCCGAGTTTGCTAAAAGTGGGGCGCGAGCGTGAAAAGTTTTCGGCAACTGCCAACACCCGCATTTCAGCTTGATCCAGATGTTCGCTAACATCACGGTCTTTTTCTTCGTAGACTTCTTGAGAAACATGAGAACACACGCCAAGTAATTGGCGCAGGATTGCTCGCTCGCGGACGATATTGGCATAATGGCGAACATTGGCAGACACAGGGGTGGTATCAATTAAACGCCCCAAATAGGCTTCACCACCACAGGCATCCAATTCATCACGATTTAACAGGTGATCTTTAACCGTTAAACCATCAAAAGGTTGGCTTTTGGCATGCAAGCGTTCAATGGCAGAAAAAATAATGCGATTGGCTTCAATATAAAAATGATCAGAAAGTAGATTGCCTTCCAAACGCTCAAATGCTTCGGCATCGAGCATGACACCACCAATAACGGCGCATTCAGCATCAAAGGAGTGGGGTGGGGTATGTTCTCGCAAGCTCATGTTTTTTGCCTATCTCCTTAGCAATAAATAAGGCCACTTCTGCGGAGCAAAAGTGACCTTATTTATTTTGATATAAGTTAAAAAAGAGATGGGTTCATCCCAGTTTTTCACTTACATGTTTTCAGCTTCAACCGTAATGCGCATATCAGCGACAATATCAGGGTGCAAACGTACTTGAAAGCTGTGTTCGCCAACTTCTTTCGGGTGCGCTGCTAAAATAATATTGCGGCGCAATACTTCTTGCCCTTGTTCTGCTAACAAGGCAACCAAATCATGCTCACTCACAGAACCATACAAATTCGTGCCGTCAGAGGTTGCACGAACGGTCTTCAGTTCGACATCTGCCATCGCAAGGGCTTGCGCTTGGGCTTTTTCTAAGGAAGTGTGATGTTTGGCTTCGAGTACTGAACGGCGACGCTCAAACACTTTGCGATTACCGTCGTTGGCAAGGATCGCTTTTTCTTGTGGAAGCAAGAAATTGCGGGCGAAACCTGGTTTAACATTGACTTCAGTGCCAACATTACCCAAGCCTTCAACCCGTTCTAAAAGAATTAATTGCATGGCTTATGCTCCATTATAAATTTATTTTAAATCATTAGAATGATCAAACTTATTGCGGTAGTTTGACCAAAGATCAATGAGACCTAACACGATGAAGGGGAAGATGATCATACTCATAAACATCAATAACCCATACATCAACACAATGACAGGGGTGAGACCGCGTGTGCGAAGCCATAGGTGAGTAATGCTAATGCCATTTTGTGCCATAACGCCTGCCAGCAATAGGACGACAGTCACCCCGATATATTGCATATCACCACTGCCAAGGTTAGCAAGAACCAATGCAGCAAGCAGCAACCAGCCACACCACACGCTCGGTTGAAGCTGGAGTACAGGGCGTGGATCACCATCATAAAAACCGTAGTGGATAGCAACACGCCGTGCGACAACGGTATTCACTCCCCACATCAACCACAGCGAAAAAATCAATATACCAGGGAGAGTCCACCCCAACAGTGATTGAATGCCCACTACTTCTTGTTCGGACATACCGTTGGGTTTACTGCGCATGGCATCAAACAATGGTTCAATCAGTTGATTTACCCACTCGTGAGCCAACATATTTTGTGTTTGTACAATCACCAACAAACCAACGACCGCAGCAAGTACAGCACCGATAATCATGGTATCAGATGCGCGGGTAATACCTAGCGGAGTTGTTAGTCCGCGTGCTGCAAGAGCAGGGACTAATATATACAATACACCAAACATGATGGATACAGTTAGACCAATATTAGGAATGAAAAAGACCATCAGATAGGCCAGTGTTCCTGCCTGCATCGCAAACCTTAGGCCGCCACCTAAGGTTACCATTGCCATCAATGCAGGGGCAAAAAAGTTTAATCCCATACAGATAAAAGCAACCATCAATGCCAAGGCAGGGATGGATGAAAACCATTGCGGTAGCCATAATTGCATTGAAAACATAAGCACCAATAACAAGGCACAAGGCACAGGTTTGGTTAGCGCAAAACGTACAACTGTAGGCATGGTTGGATTTATTGTATTCATCTTGGTGGGCTTTTTAAGCTACGATGTGGCTACAATCAATCGTGATGTAATGGCGTAAATGCCAACAATGCCAACACACGGGCGCGTTTCACGGCAGTGGTTAAGCGACGTTGGTGTTTAGAACACGTTCCTGTTACGCGGGATGGCAATAGTTTGTAACGCTCGGTGATAAATTGAGACAATTGCTCTGGGTCTTTGTAGTCAATGGTCATGGTTTTATCCGCACAAAACTTGCAGAATTTGCGACGACGCTGAAATTTACGACCACCTTGGCGGCGTTGCGGTGGGCGACGCTCACTGGATGTGTTTTGTGTGCTTGCACCTTGCTTGGCTGGCTCTGTTGGCTTTGCCGCAGGGGTCTCAACCTTTTTTACTTCGGTTGCATTATCGCTCATGCGATACTCCTATAAAATCAATATCTTGCTGCGATGCAGCATTTGTTTCTTGTGACGCTGACACCCATAATTCCACTTGCCCCCAGCGTTCTTCGCCGTCACGCGAATAATAACGCCTGCGCAGTACGCCAGATACTTGGATATGCTTACCTGCTTGCGTCGTCAAAAATTCTGCTGCTTTGCCATCGGCACGCAACGGAATAGGTTGTTCGCTTACACATTTAGCGCGGGTAGGCCCCAATAAAGGGCGGGGAATCATCAATGATGCAATCACGGCTAAACTACCATCGGGTGTCCAGCGTTGTTTAATATCTTGCAGTACACCCTGAAGTTGAATCATCAGAAAACTTAGGCAGTTGCCTCTGGGGTTTCTGTTGTTTTTTCTTCAGTGGCTGGCGCAGCGTCAGTGGGCGTAGTGGCTTCTGTAGCAGGGCTTGCTGTTGTTTCTTCGGTTGGCGAGGTTGCTTCTTTTGTAGCATCGCTTTCTTTGGTTGCTGTTTCAGCATCGCCATCAGCATCAGGCGTTGCAGCAGGTTTACTGCGGCGAGCCAAAGGTGAAGGCTTATCGCTGAATGACTCAGAGCGAACGCTCAAAAATCGGACGATGCGTTCATCCAAACGAATAGCATCTTCTAATGCTTTAATAGCATCGCCATCACCATCGGTGACGAGGAACATATAATGCCCACGTTTACGTTTGTTAATGCTATAAGCCATCATGCGTGCGCCCCAGTATTCGCGTTTGATCACACGTCCACCAGCTTTTTCTACACGTTCAACAAGTTGATTGGTAATGTTTTGGGTATTGTCTTGAGATACATCAGGGTTGACAATAAAGGTTGTTTCGTAATACACGGTGCCCTCTTGGTGTCCTTTTAGTATAAGCTGGTGGTTAACCAGCGAAGGTACGCCTCAAACTTTGGCACATTTGAAGCGAGATTGATTCATGCCTACATCCATAGGCGAGGCGCAGGGTAATGAATTGAAGGGGGCTGTCAAAGAAACTGTGTTTATTCGTCCAGCGATGCAATTAAGTCCTGCATGATTTTCCGCCTAATCGCCAGTGCATCGGATGGCAGTAACTGATAGTTATTTCCGAGTAATTGATAATCATTGGGTGATAAAGAAACAGTCAAGCGCGGGCGCTTCGGCGGAGAATAAGGCAAGCCAATCATTTTTCTAATCTGACTGGAAGGTGTTAAGCCTTCTTCAATCGCCAATCGCTGAATGTGTTGCGCGACCTTTTGTTCCAGCTCAAAAGCCACTTGCGTGGCCTTTGCTATTTTTTGCTCTTGATCCCATTTGGGGTTGCGAATCATGTGTCTGCTTGACCCGGCCACATTTCATCAATTTCATCAATATCGTGGTAGACGGTAACGCTTAATTCAAGTTCACCTGTCTCATAGACTTCAATTTCCAGCGCGTACTTGTCACTTTTATCAACCAGTGTGTGCGATGAAAATCCTTCAGTTCGCTTCATTTCTTCATTCGACAGATAGCGTGCATCACCTTTAATAAACATCCCTTTCACATGGTCATCTGTTTCTGTGTATTTCTTAGCCAACCAGCCATCAAAACCTGCAAGGGTTTGTTCCAGTGTGATTTTTGTGCCAGCACCTTGTGCTAAGATGCTATCTAACTGCGCTTGACTAAGGAGGGTGCGAATATCGGCTTTGGCAACTTTTTTGCTAAAAGCCAGATATTCCTCCCCGTCTTCTTCTTCAACCATCAAAAAAACAATGTGCCCTTCACGGTCTTTCAACACCAATTCAGGGTAACAAAGATTACCATAAATGTAGGTGTTGATTTGTGAAACCTCAAAAGTTTTACCGCTAAGTTCAGACTGCTTGAGAAAATTCATTTTGATAATATCGCCCGCACGCAAGTCACGCGGGTGATCAAACCTGCGTGAACGTACGGGTTCGTTGCCACCAAACAAGCGTTCAAAAAAACCAGCCATCAATCAGCTACTTTTCTTGGCTTTTAATTTAGCTAGAATATCTTTTGCGTCGTTGTTGCCGCCTCCCATAATGCCAGCGGCTTTCATCTTGGCTTCTAAATCGTTGCCTTCTAGATCGCCTTTAAGTTGTTCACCTGCAGCAAGACGGTCATCTAAATCTTGTTGCCGTTGCTTGATGCGATCCAATGATTCTTTTGCAGTGAGTAGTTTTGATGACCCTGATGCATAGTTATTGTTGATGGCAGTGGTAGCTTTTTGTACGCTATCGGTGGTTTTTACCATCACCAATTGACGTTTCATTTCCACCAGTGTCTTGCCTGTTTGTTTGATCATGCCTTTAAGGCGAGAAACATGGGAGGCGAAGCTTCCTTGGGCTTTTTTCTGATCTTCCAATTCAGATTGAATCTCAACAATCTTTTGCGCGATTTCTAAAGCCAGTTCTTCGTCATCTTTTTCTAAGGCTTGAGCGGCAAAGTTTTCGTGCTTTTGCACATCAGCGGTTAATGATGTTACCTTGCGGCTTGCCTGCATTTCTTTTGCCATGACTTCGGTTAGATTGCGTTTGGCATCTTGCAGTTTGTCTTCGGCATCGCTGATTTCTTGCTCAAAAATACGAATGCTGTTTTTGTCAACAATCGCTTCGCCCATTTCACGCGCACCACCGCGAATAGCCGTAAAAATTTTATTTAAAATAGACATAGAGGGAATTCCTTGTGTTAATTAATTAGATACCTGTTTAGGTAAGGTAAGCATCCATGGCTTCGATGGCTTCCATGGTATTAGATGCCAATACATCAAGCTCATGGACAATATCATTCAGTTGTGAATGTACTGATAACGCACCATAAATCACATATTGCGAATCAATTTTAGCAAATGCAGACAATGGGATTGATATGTTAGCAGCAAGCATGGCATGGTTCATGTCGTTCAACATGCCTTCTTTCACTTCGTTCTCTTTGAATAAATAAGCAATGCATAAAACTTGCTCGTTAGATACTGAAACAAAAATCGGTAATTCTTCCCGATCTTCAATAATGATTTGTAATACTTCTACATCGCCAGGGATCGGGCTAACTGTAAAAGAAAAATCATCGGAGGCATCGCTGCCGCGCTCTGTCAGTTGACTAGCCAATGTTTTTAGATCAACCATGTGTACTCTCCTTCTTTTGTGGACGGAACTTTAACGCCTTGACATAATATGTCAAGGATGAGGAATTGCTTTGCTTGTTGTGTTGTTCTAGTTACAAGCAGGCAAGAATTCATGGCGTAGCTTGCTGTTTTTTTGTCGATGTGTCGAATGTAAGCATCTTTTTTTAATTGCTGGGTTGACAGTTGTATCTTTGCCCGCTAAATTTCGCCGCCCTTTAAAAGGTGGTCGCTAGGGCGTGGCTGCTAGAAATGGGTGAAAAACTGGAGACAAGGTCACATGCCAACAATTAATCAGTTGATTCGCAAACCACGAAAAGACAAACGCAAAATCAACAAAGTTCCCGCGTTGCAGGCTTGCCCGCAACGACGTGGTGTTTGTACCCGCGTGTACACCACAACACCGAAAAAGCCGAACTCTGCTTTGCGTAAGGTCGCCCGTGTGCGTTTGACGAATGGTCATGAAGTGACGGCGTATATTCCTGGCGAAGGTCATAAGTTGCAAGAGCATTCCGTGGTCTTGATTCGTGGCGGTCGTGTAAAAGATTTACCGGGTGTTCGTTACCATATCTTGCGTGGTGTACTAGATACCACAGGTGTTGATGGTCGTAGACAAGCACGTTCCAAATACGGCGCCAAGCGTCCCAAATAATAGGAGTTTAGGTTATGCCTCGTAAAGGTCCTGCCCCCCGTCGTCCCGTTGTCCCAGACGCGAAATATGGCGACAATAAAGTATCTACTGTGATTAACCGCGTGATGCGTGGTGGTAAAAAATCCATTGCCGAAGCGATTGTCTATGATGCCATGGATATCGCTGCCAAAAAGTCAGGTGAACCCGCTTTAGAAGTGATTCACCGTGCATTAGAAGCGATTCGCCCCTTGGTTGAAGTAAAATCTCGCCGTGTTGGCGGTGCTACTTACCAAGTTCCGATTGAAGTATCTGATCGTCGTCAAATGTCGCTCGCGATTCGTTGGTTGGTGAGTTATTCTCGCGCCCGTTCTGAGCATACGATGGCAGAGCGTTTGGGTAACGAATTGGTGGATGCTATTAATGAGCGCGGCGGTGCATTCCGCAAGCGTGACGATACCCACCGTATGGCAGAAGCCAACAAGGCGTTTTCGCACTTTCGCTGGTAACTGTTTCATAGCGGTTTATTCCGTTTTTTGTCGGGGCTTGTTTCATGTAAGTACTGACCCATCATTATCTAGCCCACGCTTTGTGGGCTTTGTTCTATTACAACTGGTTTGGAAGAGGAGAATCTAACTGTGGCTAGAAGTACACCACTTGAACGTGTCCGCAACATTGGCATTATGGCTCATATTGATGCTGGTAAGACAACAACAACGGAACGCATCCTTTTCTACACTGGTGTTTCCCATAAAATCGGCGAAGTCCACGACGGTGCTGCCACCATGGATTGGATGGAGCAAGAGCAAGAGCGTGGCATTACCATCACCTCTGCGGCAACCACTTGTACGTGGAACGATCACCTTATTAACATTATTGACACCCCCGGTCACGTTGATTTTACCATTGAAGTAGAGCGCTCATTGCGCGTCCTTGATGGTGCGGTTGGCGTTTTTTGTGCGGTTGGCGGCGTTGAGCCACAATCTGAAACAGTATGGCGGCAAGCAGATCGCTACAGTGTTCCCCGTATCGCTTTTGTCAACAAGATGGATCGTATCGGTGCTGATTTTTACCGTGTGGTTGAAGAAGTGAAAGAGCGTTTGGGTCACAATGCTGTGGCTTTAAATATGCCCATCGGTGCGGAGGATGAATTCAAGGGCGTGGTTGATTTGGTTCGCATGAAGGCTGTTGTGTGGAACGATGAAGCCATGGGTGCTGATTATACCATTGAAGATATTCCCGCTGATCTGCAAGAAGAAGCGGCAGACCGTCGTGAAGGCTTGCTTGATGCTGTATTGATGTATGATGAAGCATTGATGGAATCTTATTTAGATGGCAACGATGTGCCTGAAGATAAGCTTAAAACATGTATTCGCAAAGCGGTATTGGATATTGACCTGATTCCTGTTTTTTGTGGTACAGCCTTTAAAAACAAGGGTGTTCAAACCTTATTGGATGCTGTTGTTGATTACCTACCAGCCCCTGTTGATGTTCCTGCTATTAAAGGTCTTTTGCCTGATTCTGATGATGCAGCAGAGCGTCGTAGTGCTGATGATGAGCCTTTTTCCGCCTTGGCATTTAAAGTGATGACCGATCCTTATGTGGGTACATTAACCTATTTCCGCGTTTATTCGGGCGTACTGGAAGCGGGTTCTTATGTGATTAACTCCGTCAAAGGTCGCAAGGAACGCATTGGTCGTATTCTTCAAATGCATGCCAATGATCGCAAAGAAATTAAAGAAGTTCGCGCAGGTGATATTGCTGCCGCTGTGGGTCTGAAGCAGACGACGACAGGCGATACTTTGTGTGATGGCGATCATCCTATTGTGCTGGAGCGGATGGAGTTTCCAGAACCTGTTATTTCTGTTGCTATTGAGCCAAAAACCAAGGCAGACCAAGAAAAGATGAGTATTGCCTTGGGTCGTTTGGCTGCAGAAGATCCTTCTTTTCGCGTTCATACCGATGAAGAAACGGGTCAAACCATTATTTCAGGCATGGGTGAGTTGCATTTAGAAATTATTGTTGACCGCATGCAGCGTGAGTTTGGTGTTAATGCTAATATCGGCAAACCTCAAGTGGCTTACCGTGAAACGATTCGTCGTTCTATCCGTGCTGAAGGCAAGTTTGTTCGTCAGTCAGGCGGTCGTGGTCAATATGGTCATGTCTGGTTAGAAATCGAACCGATGGAAGCGGGCGGTGGTTTTGAGTTTATCGACAAAATTGTCGGTGGTTCTGTGCCGCGTGAATACATTGGCGCTGTTGGCAAGGGTGCTGAAGAAGCGATGAATAATGGCGTGATGGCAGGCTTCCCGATGGTAGACGTTCGTGTCACCTTGGTTGATGGCTCTTACCATGATGTCGATTCCTCAGAAATGGCGTTTAAAATTGCAGGTTCAATGGGCTTCCGCAGTGGTTGCCAACAATGTAAGCCTGTATTGTTAGAGCCAACCATGAAAGTGGAAGTGGTTACCCCAGAAGATTATATGGGTGATGTGGTCGGCGATCTGAATCGTCGTCGTGGCAAAATCATGGGTATGAACGACCGTGGTAATGCCAAGGTTATTGATGCTGAAGTGCCATTGTCAGAAATGTTTGGTTATGCCACCCATTTGCGTTCTATCTCTCAAGGTCGTGCGACCTATTCCATGCAGTTTGATCATTACGAAGAAGTACCTGCAAGCATTGCACAAGAAATTGTTGCCAGTGTGAAGGGTTAGGAGTTTATTCATGTCAAAAGAAAAATTTGAGCGTACCAAGCCGCACGTCAACATTGGCACTATTGGTCACGTTGATCACGGTAAAACAACATTAACGGCTGCTATCACTAAGGTGTTGGCAGCAGAAGGGTTGGCAGAATTTAAAGATTATGGCGATATTGATGGCGCACCTGAAGAGCGTGAACGCGGTATTACCATTGCGACAGCCCACGTTGAATACGAAACAAAAGCCCGTCATTATGCCCATGTAGATTGCCCAGGGCATGCTGATTATGTAAAAAATATGATTACGGGTGCAGCGCAGATGGACGGCGGTATCTTGGTTGTTTCGGCAGCTGATGGTCCCATGCCACAAACCCGTGAACATGTATTGTTAGCGCGTCAGGTAAACGTTCCTCATTTGGTTGTCTTCTTGAACAAAGCAGACATGGTGGATGATGATGAATTGCTGGAATTGGTAGAAATGGAAGTCCGTGAGCTACTTGATTCTTACGATTTCCCTGGTGACGATACCCCTGTAATTATCGGTTCTGCACTTAAAGCGTTAGAGGGTGATACTTCTGATATTGGTGCGCCTGCTATTCACAAATTGATGGAAGCGGTGGATAGCTTTATCCCCACGCCAGATCGTCCGATTGATCGTCCGTTTTTGATGCCAATTGAAGACGTGTTTTCTATCTCTGGTCGTGGCACTGTGGTAACAGGGCGTGTTGAGCAAGGCGTTGTGACTGTCGGCGAAGAAATTGAAATTGTTGGCATCCGTGATACCACTAAAACGATTTGTACAGGCGTGGAAATGTTCCGCAAGCTGCTAGATCGTGGTGAAGCAGGCGACAATATCGGTGCATTATTGCGCGGCACGAAACGTGAAGATGTTGAGCGCGGTCAAGTATTGGCAAAACCGGGTTCAATCAACCCGCACACCAAATTTAAAGCTGAAGCGTATATCTTGACCAAAGAAGAAGGCGGTCGTCATACCCCATTCTTTAATGGTTATCGCCCACAGTTTTATTTCCGTACCACCGATGTAACAGGTTCTGTTACCTTACCTGAAGGTACAGAAATGGTAATGCCTGGTGATAATGTATCAATGGATGTCACCTTGATTACACCGATTGCGATGGATAAAGAATTGCGTTTTGCGATTCGTGAAGGCGGCCGCACAGTGGGCGCTGGCGTTGTAACTGAGATTAGCGAATAAAGGAGCCGATTTCATATGGCAACTCAAAGTATCCGAATTCGCCTGAAGGCATTTGATCATCGCATTCTTGATAAGAGTGCTGAAGATATTGTCGCGACGGCTAAACGTACGGGCGCAGTGGTTCGTGGGCCTATTCCCATCCCCACCCGCATTCGTAAATTTTGCGTGATTCGTTCACCGCATAAATACAAAGATTCTCGTGAACAATTCGAGATTCGTACCCATAAACGCTTGCTTGATATTGACCGTCCTACCCCTCAAACGGTGGATGCCCTGATGAAGTTAAATCTTCCATCAGGTGTCGATGTCGAAATCAAGCTGTAGCAGGAGAACATCATGTGTGGTTTGATCGCCCGTAAGGCGGGAATGACGCAAGTTTTTGCAGAAGATGGTTCTGCAGTTCCTGTCACTGTATTAAAAATTGAAACGTGCAAAGTGATTGCACGAAGAACTGCTGACCGTGATGGTTATGATGCCGTTCAAGTTGGTTATGGTGATGCACGCAAAGGCTCTAGCCGTGCCGTGCAAGGTCATTATGCCAAGCAAGGGCAAGAAGAAATGGGTGCGATGAAAGAATTTCGCATCGCTGCGAATGCTGAGTTTACATTGGGTCAAGTGTTAGATGCGACCATGTTTGAAGCTGGGCAAAAAGTTGATGTCTCTGGCACATCGAAAGGTCGTGGTTTTACTGGTGTGATGAAACGCTATGGTTTTGCTGGTGGTCGTGCAACCCATGGTGCAGAAAAAACGCATCGTCAAATGGGTTCAACAGGTCAATGCCAATGGCCAGGTCGTGTATTCCCAGGTAAGAAAATGCCGGGTCATCATGGTGCTGTGCGGGCTACGGTGCAAAATCTTGAGGTTGTTCGTGTTGATGCTGAGCAGAATCGCATTTTAGTGCGCGGCGCAGTACCTGGTGCGAAGCAAGGCCTGATTGAAATTCGCCCTGCTGTGAAGGGAGCGTAATATGGCAGACATTAATATCGTCAACCAAAAAAATGAAGTGGTTGGCAGCCGTGCATTAAATGCAGCCGTGTTTGATATTGATTTGGATACAGGTTATGTCCATCGTGTTTATGCATCACTTGCCTTGGCACAACGTGCAGGCACAGCGAAGAGTAAAACACGCGGTGATGTTTCAGGTGGTGGTAGAAAACCATGGAAACAAAAAGGAACAGGTCGTGCGCGGCAAGGTTCTACCCGTTCTGCACAATGGCGGCATGGTGGCGTAGCACATGGCCCTAAAGGGGAATCATCTTTTGCCAGTCGTGTGAATCGTAAAGAACGTCGTTTGGCTGTGCGTATGGTGTTGTCTGATGCGCTTCGCAATGAACGTATCACGGTGCTAAACACGTTAGATTTACCGATTGTTAAAACTAAGTCGTTTGTTGAAGTGACCACAGCCTTGGCAACGCCTTCGGCATTGTATGTTGTAAGCGAACTTACCCGTGAAATCGAATTGTCTTCGCGCAATTTGGTGGGTGTTAAAGTGGTGCTTGATGGTCAGGTAAACCTGCATGACTTGATGAAGTTTGATCGTGTTGTATTGACTGAATCTGCACTGGAAAAAATTGAGGGGAATCTGTCATGAGTGCAAACTACAAAGACATGAATACCCTGCTTTCTCCTGTAATTACAGAAAAAAGCTATGGTGCGAAAGCAGAAAATAATCAATATGTGTTTAAAATTTCTAATCGTGCCACTAAGGCTGATGTGAAACAAGCTGTGCAAACTATTTTTGAAGTTCAAGTAGAAAAGATTCAGGTGATTACCATTCCAGGTAAAGAACGTCGACGTGGTGCGCATGTGGGTAAACGCCCTGGTTACCGCAAAGCGGTTGTTCGTCTTGTTGAAGGTCAATCTATTGATCCAGAAGAAGAGGCATAAATCATGGCATTGAAAGCATTAAAGCCCAATACTAATGGTTCTCGCGGTCGTGTTGCGGCAGTAACACCAGAGTTGCACAAGGGTGGTCCATTAAAGTCGTTAACACGCGGTGCCACCAAAACAGGTGGTCGTAACAATAACGGTCGCATGACAGCACGTCATATTGGTGGTGGACACAAGCGTTTATTGCGTGATGTTGATTTTAAACGTGACAATCACGGAATTGAAGGTATAGTGTCGCGCCTTGAGTATGATCCTAATCGTACTTCGCATATTGCCCTTGTTATTTTCAGTAATGGCGATAAGCGTTATATTCTTGCCCCGCAAGGTCTGCGTGCTGGTGATGCAGTGATGGCAGGGGGAGATGCAGAGATCAAGCCTGGCAATGCGCTGCCGATCAGCAATATTCGTGTGGGTACTATGCTGCACAATATTGAAATGAAACCGGGTAAAGGCGGGCAAATGGCTCGTAGCGCAGGTGCTGGCATTCAATTGATGGGTAAAGAAGGCGGTAAAGCCATTCTTAAACTTCCATCTGGTGAATTTAGACGTGTTGATATTCGCTGCATGGCTTCGATCGGTGTTGTTGGAAACGCTGACCATTCGAATGCTAAGGTAGGTAAAGCTGGCCGTTCACGCTGGCAGGGTGTGCGCCCCCACGTTCGTGGTGTGGCAATGAACCCTGTTGACCATCCGCATGGTGGTGGTGAAGGGCGTACTTCAGGTGGTCGTCACCCAGTGACACCTTGGGGTGTGCCAACGAAGGGTCATAAAACACGCAAGAAGAATAAGGCTTCCAGTCGTGACATTGTTCGCCGTAGGAACCAGAAGTGAGGATAGATCATGGCACGTTCGCTTAAAAAAGGCGCTTATATTGAGCCATCTTTGCAAAAAAAGGTGTCTCGTTATGTGGCTGAAGGTAAAAAGACAGTACTTAAAACATGGTCACGTCGTTCTACCATTACGCCTGAGTTTGTAGGTTTGAATTTTGCTGTGCATAACGGCAATAAATTTATTCCTGTATTTGTTACAGAAAATATGGTCGGTCATAAGCTTGGCGAATTTTCACCAACGCGAACCTATTATGGTCACGGTGCTGATAAAAAAGCGAGAAAGAAGAGGTAGCATGAAATGAGCGAAGAAGTACGCGCTCTGCATAGAGACGCACAGATGAGTGCTCAGAAAGTGCGCCTGATTGCAGACGCTGTTCGTGGGTTGCCAGTTAGCCGTGCTTTGGCGGTGTTAGAATTATCGCCAAAGAAAGCGGCTAGAATTGTTGAAAAAGTTCTGAAGTCAGCGATTGCCAATGCTGAGCAAAACAATGATCTTGATGTAGATCATTTGATTGTATCAACGGCTACTGTTGATGAAGGCCAGACCTTAAAGCGTTTCCGCCCTAAAGGTATGGGCAGAATGCGCAAACGTTTTCACCGCCGCAGTCATGTATTGATTGCTGTTCGTCAAGTTAGTTAAGGGAGTTCGTTGATGGGGCAGAAAGTACACCCACTTGGTTTCAGGGTTGGAATCAGTCGCGGCTGGGAATCAGTCTGGTATGCTGAAAAGAATTTTGGCGCGCAATTGCGCCAAGATATTGAACTTCGCACCTATGTGAAAGCTCGCTTGAAACACGCGCATGTATCGCGTATTGTGATTGAGCGTCCGACTGATAAAATTAAAATCAGTGTTCATACGGCAAGACCTGGCGTAGTGATTGGTAAAAAAGGTTCTGAAATTGAGGCACTTCGCCGTGAATTGATCCGTCGCACAGCACGCGATGTTCAAATTTACATTGTTGAAGTGCGTCGTCCTGAAGCAGAAGCACAACTGGTGGCAGAAAATATTGCCATGCAGCTTGAGCGTCGTATCTCTTACCGTCGCGCGATGAAACGTGCGGTTCAAGGTGCTATGCGCATGGGTGCTAAGGGTGTGCGTATTAATTGCTCGGGTCGATTGGGCGGTGCAGATATTGCACGCATGGAATGGTACCGTGAGGGACGTGTTCCGCTGCATACATTGCGGGCGGATATTGGTTATGGTTTTTCAGAAGCCAAGACGACCTACGGTATTGTTGGTGTTAAAGTATGGGTATTCAACGGCGAAAAGCTGGGTGATGATGCCCAAAATAAGAAATAGCTGACGGAAGGCCGAGTAGTTATGTTACAACCAAAGAAAATTCGCTGGCGCAAACACCATAAAGAATTGCAACGTATCCGTGGTAAATCACCACGTGGCGCGTCGCTTAATTTTGGTGAAATTGGGCTAAAAGCCATGGAACCTGGTCGCATTACGGCGCGTCAAATTGAAGCTGCCCGTGTTGCCATGACCCGTCACATTAAACGTCAAGGACGTATCTGGATTCGTATGTTTCCTGATCTTCCTGTGTCCAAAAAACCTGCTGAAGTCCGAATGGGCAGCGGTAAAGGCTCACCAGAATTCTGGGTGGCAGCAGTAAAAGCTGGACGCATTTTGTATGAGATGGACGGTGTTGATGAAGATTTGGCGCGGGGCGCATTAGAGCGTGCTGCTGCGAAATTACCTATTCGCACTAAAATTGTTATGCGCGGAGTTGGGCGATGAAAGCATCTGATTTGCGGAATAAAAAAGAAGCTGAACTGCAAGAACAGCTTGAAGAATTGGCAGCAGAGCATTTAAAACTTCGCTTTCAAAAAGCAACGGTTCAGATCACAAACACCGCACGCATTGGTCAAGTGAAGCGTGATATTGCCCGTATTCAGACGATCATGTCTGAACGCCGTAGTTAGAGGTAGAGCATGTCTGAAGTTAAGAGTAATAAACGTAAGCTGGAAGGCGTGGTTGTTAGCAATAAAGGCGATAAAACAATCGTTGTGCGTGTTGAGCGTACTTTTTTGCACCCGCGTTACCGCAAAACCGTTCGCTCGCATAAAAAATATATGGCACATGATGAAAGCAATGATTGCAATATCGGTGATACCGTACGCATTATTGAATCCACGCCTATTTCACGTCGCAAACGGTGGGCAATGATTGATATCATTACCCGCGCTGACCAACTGTGAGGCGGTGATTTATGATTCAAACTGAAACAGTATTGCAAGTTGCAGATAATTCTGGCGCAAGAAAAGTTGCTTGTATTAAAGTGCTTGGCGGTTCAAAACGTCGTTATGCCAGTGTGGGTGATGTGATTGTGGTGGCAGTAAAAGAAGCTGCCCCCAATGGCAAGGTAAAGAAAGGTGAAGTTCAACGTGCTGTTGTCGTTCGTACAGCCAAAGAATTTCGTCGTCCTGATGGCAGCTCCATTCGCTTTGATGAAAATGCAGCGGTGCTGCTAAGTAAGCAGGGCGAACCCATTGGCACACGTATTTTTGGTCCAGTAACAAGAGAACTTCGTAACAAGGGATACATGAGAATTATTTCTCTTGCCCCTGAAGTATTGTAAGCGAAGGAGTATGGAAATGGTTGCCGAAGTGAAAACTCGCATTCGCCGTGACGATGAGGTGACGGTGATTGCTGGACGAGATCGTGGATTGCGAGGAAAAGTAATCAAAATACTGCCAACATCTGGTCGTGTATTGATTTCTAAAGTGAATATGGTGAAACGCCATACCCGCCAATCAGCGAACAGTAATGGTGGAATCTTAGAAAAAGAAGCCCCTATTGCATTGTCTAATGTGCAATACTTTTGCCCGAATTGCCAATCAGGCGTTCGATTGGGCGTGAAGATGTTAGAAGACGGACGTAAAGTACGTCGTTGCCGCAAATGTGGCGAAGTTCAGGATCGGTAGGGGTTATACAAGATGGCTCGTTTAAAGGATGATTACAAGTCGCGTGTAGCACCTGAACTCACCAAAGCATTTGGTTATAAAAACCCCATGCAAGTTCCTCAAATTACTAAAATTGTAGTGAATATGGGTGTGGGTGAGGCCTCGGCAAACGCCAAGCTTCTTGATGGTGCAACGGCTGATATGGCAGCAATAACTGGGCAAAAACCCATTGTTACCAAGTCAAAGAAGTCGATTGCTAACTTTAAGTTGCGCGAAGGTATGTCGGTCGGTTGTCGGGTGACATTGCGTGGGGAAAAAATGTGGGA
This sequence comes from uncultured Zetaproteobacteria bacterium, assembly GCA_964458185.1. Classification (GTDB taxonomy): domain Bacteria; phylum Pseudomonadota; class Zetaproteobacteria; order Mariprofundales; family Mariprofundaceae; genus AB-137-C09. The sequence continues at coordinate 52,660 of CAYWFG010000008.1, read as the reverse complement.
GTTCTTTGACCGCTTGGTTAATGTTGCCCTGCCTCGCATTCGTGATTTTCGTGGTGTCTCGCCGAAGTCTTTTGACGGACGTGGAAACTATACGCTGGGTTTAAAAGAACAAATTATTTTCCCTGAAATTGAATATGACAAGGTGGATAAAGTTCGTGGTATGGATATTACCATTTGTACGTCTGCCAACACCAATGACGAAGGACGCGCGCTGTTGAAATGCTTCAATATGCCGTTCCGTTCTTAGGAGCTTAGTATGGCTACGAAAGCGTTGATTGCGAAAGCTGCGCGTACACCAAAGTTTAAAGTGCGTCGTTATACGCGCTGCCAATTGTGTGGTCGTCCTCATTCTGTGTACCGTAAGTTGGGTATGTGCAGAATTTGCCTGCGTAAGCATGCGCTTGCAGGTGAGATTCCGGGCATGGTTAAATCAAGTTGGTGATGGGCAATAAGGAGATAGTGATATGATGACAGATCCAATTGCCGATTTGCTGACACGTATTCGTAACGCACAGCAAGCAGGTATTGAAAAAATTGAAATGGGTGCAAGTCGCACCTTGATTGCCATTGCAACCATTCTAAAAGAAGAAGGGTATGTGGTTGGTGCAAAGCCTTATAACTATAAAGGTCGCCGATACATTCGCTTGATTCTTAAGTTTGATGATGAAGGTCGCGGGGTTATTCGTGAGATTACTCGCGTATCGAAACCTGGTCGTCGGGTTTATTGTAATGCAACAACCCTTCCGCGTGTAAAAAATGGTTATGGTATTGCCGTTGTGAGTACATCCAAAGGCATGATGACAGATAAAAAGGCACGTCAGGCCAATATTGGCGGCGAAGTCCTTTGTACGGTCTTTTGAGGTAGCGTATGTCACGTATTGGTAAACAACCTATTGATATTCCTGCTGGTGTGTCAGTCAACATTGAAGCAGATCAAGTAACAGTAAAGGGTTCTAAGGGAAGCATGGTGTCACCCTTGTTTCCTACCATTTCTGTTGATCAAGAAGGCGCAGTGTTGCGCGTTTCTTGCACTGATGTGAAAACGAAGAAAAACAATGCTTTATTTGGTCTTGTACGTTCATTGATTGCCAACAATATGATTGGCGTGAGTCAAGGGTTTAGTAAAGTTTTAGAATTGCGTGGCGTTGGTTATCGTGCGCAATTACAAGGACGAAAACTGGTTCTTGCGCTTGGTTTTTCGCACCCTATTGAGTATGTATTACCCGAAGGTGTTGATGCAAATGTTGAGCAAACAAAGATAACCATTTCTGGCTATGACAAACAAAAAGTAGGTCAAGTCGCTGCTGAAGTGCGCGCCTTCCGTCCTCCAGAGCCATACAAAGGTAAAGGGGTACGTTATATGGATGAGCGTGTTGTGATGAAAGAAGGCAAAAGGGCGTAAGGGGATAACATGTCTGCTAAGCGTTATGAAAACAATGCAGGAATTCGTCGTGCGCGTCGTGTGCGTTCACGGGTTAAGGCCTCAGGTATGTTGCGTTTGAGCGTATTTCGCTCTGCACGCCATATTTATGGGCAAATTATTGATGATGCCAAGGGTGAGACACTTGCTGCAGCTTCGAGTCTCGATGGTGATATTACCAGTGGCTCTAACTGTGCTGCTGCTGAAGCTGTCGGCAAACTGCTCGCAGAGCGTGCACAAGCCGCTGGTGTGGAGCAGGTTGCATTTGACCGTGGTTCTTTTCGTTACCACGGACGTGTCAAGGCCTTTGCCGAAGGCGCACGTTCTGCTGGCTTGAAGTTTTAGGAGCTATAGACAATGATCAACGCAGATGAATTAGATCTGACTGAAAAATTGATTGGCATCAACCGTGTTGCCAAAACTGTTGCGGGTGGTCGTCGCATGGGCTTTTCCGCTCTTATGGTTGTTGGCGATGGTAATGGTCATGTAGGTTTTGGTCATGCCAAAGCTAAAGAAGTCCCTGAAGCCATTCGTAAAGCCACAGAAATTGCGCGTAAATCGTTGATTTTTGTGCCACGCAAAGGTGGTACTATTTATTTTCCTGTTACGGGTCGTCAAGATGCATCACGGGTATTGTTAAAACCTGCCAGTGAAGGTACAGGTGTGATTGCAGGGTCGGCAGTTCGTGCAGTATTGGATGCCGTAGGCATTCGTGATGTATTAACGAAGATGCACGGCTCTCGCAACGAAATTAATGTGGTTCGTGCTACCTTTGATGGCTTAAAGACATTAGAAAGTCCTGACCAAGTTGCTGCGCGTCGGGCTAAATCATAATTGACTTATGAGGGCATTTGCCCTCATAAGTTTTTAAACGCTGGGGAATTTCATGAGCGAAAAAAAAACCATTCGGGTTCGCCAAATAAAGAGCGGAATCGGGTACAATAAAAAACAAAAGGCTTGCTTGCGTGGGCTGGGTATGCGTCGTATGCATCAAGAAGTTGAGCTGGAAGATACACCATCTATTCGTGGCATGGTGAATACAATCCCTCATTTGGTTCAAATTGTCGGCTGATTGATCGCGGCATTTTATTGCCGTTTCAGTATGCATTATAACATTTGTATGGTTGATGACATCCCATACAATACTTGGAAGGGAATAAAAATGAAGTTGAATTCAATTCAGGCAACCGCTGGATCACGTCGTGAACGTCAACGTCTTGGCTGTGGTGTCGCCAGTGGTCAAGGAAAAACAGGCGGGCGCGGTCACAAAGGGCAAAAGTCTCGTACTGGCGGTAAAGTAATGCGCGGTTTTGAAGGTGGTCAAATGCCTTTGATTCGTCGTCTTCCTAAGCGTGGTTTCACCTCAAGAAACAAGGCCGTTTTTCAGTTAGTAAATGTTAAACAGTTGGCTAGCTTTGACGCTGATAGCGTGGTTGATGCTGATATGTTATTGAAGACTGGACTGATTGGCAATGCTGCTTTGCCTGTGAAGCTGTTGGCAACAGGTGAGCTTGCTGTTAAATTAGAAATTTGTGTTACCGCTGTTTCTAAGGCTGCTGCGGCGAAGGTTGAGGCTGCAGGTGGTTCTATTCGTTTGGCTGGAGCGGAATAAGCATGAATCAAGTATCAGCCGTGGGTGGTCTTGGCAATATTGGCAAGATTCCTGAGCTGAAAGCACGCATTCTGTTTGTGTTAGGCATGCTTATTGTCTACCGCTTGGGTGCGCATATTCCAGTTCCAGGTATTGATGCGCATGTCTTGGCACAATTTTTTAGTGAAGCCAAAGGCAGCCTGCTCGGCATGTTTGATATGTTTTCAGGTGGAGCATTGTCTCGCCTGACGATCTTTGCCCTTGGTATCATGCCCTATATCTCTGCTGCTATTATTATTCAGTTAATGACTGTGGTATCGCCAAAACTTGAACAACTCAAGAAAGAAGGTGAGGCAGGTCGACGTAAAATCACCCAATATACCCGTTACGGTACGGTTGGCTTGGCAATTTTTCAGGGTATTGGCATGTCTTATGGATTAGAAACTTTTCAGGTTAATGGTCAATCGGTGGTTGTTGATCCTGGTTTAATGTTTCGTTTTATTACCGTTGTGACCTTGGTCAGTGGTACAGTATTTCTGATGTGGTTGGGCGAGCAGATTACCGAGCGTGGTATTGGTAATGGTATTTCACTGATTATTTTTGCAGGTATTGTCGCGGGTTTGCCGTCTGCTATTTTTGGTACGCTAGAATTAGCCAGTACGGGTGAATACTCACCGTTTTTGGTGCTTGCTTTGTTCTTGATGGCGGTTGCTGTTACTGCTGTGGTTGTTTGGTTTGAACGAGCGCAGCGACGAATTACCGTGCAGTATGCCAAGCGGCAGGTGGGTAATCGTCAATATGGTGGGCAAAGTTCATTCTTGCCTTTAAAAGTTAATACTGCAGGTGTTATTCCGCCTATTTTTGCTTCTAGCTTAATATTATTGCCAGCAACTTTTGCGCAATTTACCAAAGAAGTAGAAGGGATGGAGTGGCTTGCTGATGTGGCAGCACTGATGGCTCCTGGGCAATGGTTGTACTTGAGTTTGTTTGTTGGGCTTATTGTCTTCTTTTGCTTCTTCTATACTGCCATTGTTTTCAATCCGAAGGAAACAGCCGATAACTTGAAGAAGAATGGTGGTTTTATTCCTGGTATTAAACCAGGGCAAAAAACAGCCAAGTATATTGATGATGTGTTGACTAGGATTACTGTGGTTGGTGCGCTTTATGTATCGTTAGTGTGCCTGCTGCCAGAAATTTTGATCAGCAAATTATCGGTTCCCTTTTACTTTGGTGGTACAAGCCTGTTGATTGTGGTCGTGGTAACGATGGATACCATGTCACAAATTCAGGCGCATTTGATGAGCCATCAGTATGAAGGTTTGATGAAGAAAGCTCGGCTTAAGAGTCGTTAACCATGAATGTGATTTTATTTGGTCCTCCAGGGGTTGGTAAAGGAACGCAAGGTATACGTTTATCTGAAGCGTATGGTTTATTGGTCATTGCGATGGGTGACTTATTGCGCTCTGAGGTGAAATCTAGTAGTGAACTGGGGCTGAAAGCTAAAGCATTTATGGATGCTGGCGAGTTGGTTCCTGATGCCGTTGTTATTGGTATGATTGAGTCACGTATTTCTGCTAATGATGCGGTAAAAGGCTTTGTTTTAGACGGTTTCCCGCGCAATGTAGCGCAGGCAGAGGCTTTGTCTAAAATGCTTGCTGAGCATGGTATTGTGATTGATCGTGTTGTTTTTATGGAAGCAGAAGAAACAGTTTTGATCAATCGTTTATCGGGTCGATTAATATGTTCTGCTTGCGGTTTTGGATTTCATCGGCATTATTCGCCGCCCGAAAAAGAAGGGTGCTGTGATCGTTGTGGAAGTTCGCTTTATCAGCGTGATGATGATCGTGAAGAAGTGATTGGATCGCGTTTAAAAGTATATGGTACTCAAACAGCACCATTGCTTGATTATTATGCGAACTCTGATCTTTTTCGTAGCGTAGATGCTGAAGGTAATCTTGATGATATTTACTCGCGGCTTGTGCAAGCTCTTGGCAAATAATAACTAAGGGTAGGTGATATGGCGAAAGAAGATATTATTGAGATGGCTGGTGAAGTTGTAGAAAAACTTCCCAATGCGATGTTCAAAGTAAAATTGGAAAATGACCATGAGTTGTTATGTACTATTTCAGGTAAAATGCGCAAGTATTATATTCGTATCTTACCTGGTGATAAAGTAACGGTGGAAATTTCTCCGTATGATCTAAGTCGCGGACGCATTAGCTACCGCGCTAAATAATCTTTATTGATTAGGGTCTTTCTTAGAGGTTGATAATGAAAGTTCAGGCATCAGTAAAAAAAATATGCAGTAAATGTCGTGTCATTCGCCGTAAAGGTGTTGTACGCGTTATCTGCGAAAACCCACGTCACAAGCAGCGTCAAGGCTGATGATGGCTGCGGCACTGTAACAGGAGGCATGGTTTGGCTCGTATTTCTGGAGTAAATATTCCTACGCAAAAGCGCGTAGTAGTAGCTCTTACTTATATTTATGGCATTGGTTCGTCCAGTTCCACTAAAATTCTTCAGGAGGCTGGGATTGATCCCAGTGCTCGAGTAAAAGATCTTAGTGAGGCTGAAGTTACCAGTATTCGTGGTGCTGTAGAAGCATTTACGGTTGAAGGTGATTTGCGCCGTGAAGTAACGCTGAATATTAAGCGTTTGACTGATCTTGGTTGCTACCGTGGCTTGCGTCATCGCCGTGGTTTACCAGTTCGTGGACAGCGCAGTAAGACTAATGCCCGTACCAGAAAAGGGCCGCGTCGTACTGTTGCTGGCAAAAAGAAATAAGCAGGTCTGAGAGAAAATTATGGCTGCACCTAGAACAGGTAAGAAAAAAGTACGGAAAAATATTGCCAACGCTGTTGCGCATATCCGTGCTTCGTTTAATAATACAATTATTACATTCACCGATGAGTCGGGCAATGCGATTTGTTGGGCAACGAGTGGCACCAACTTTCGTGGGTCGCGTAAAAGCACCCCTTTTGCAGCGCAGGTTGCGGCAGAAGAAGCTTCCCAAAAGGCTATTGATCATGGCGTAAAAAATGTGTCTGTGCTGCTTCGTGGCCCAGGTTCTGGTCGTGAATCTGCATTGAGAGCGATTGCGGCTGTTGGATTGAATGTAACCGCCATTCGTGATGTAACCCCAATCCCACATAATGGTTGCCGTCCTCCAAAACGGCGTCGAGTTTAGGAGTCGTTGGTTTATGGCACGTTATTTAGAGGCTAAATGTCGTTTATGTCGCCGCGAAGGTGATCGTTTATACTTGAAGGGTAGCAAATGTTATTCTAACAAGTGTCCTATTGAACGTAGACCCTTTGCACCAGGTATGCATGGTCAAGGTCGTCGTTCAAAAGTTTCCGATTACGGTTTACAGTTGCGTGAAAAGCAGAAAGTAAAACGGATCTATGGTCTGCAAGAAAAGCAATTTTTGCGTTACTTTAAAGATGCAGATCGCTTGAGCGGTATTACGGGTTTAAACCTGCTGCAATTGCTAGAGTCACGTTTAGATAATGTCGTTTATCGCATGGGTCTTGCAACATCGCGCACTGAAGCACGTCAAATCGTTCGTCACAAGCATATCACTGTGAATGGGCGTGTTGCTAACATCCCTTCTTACCGTGTAGCAGTGGGTGATGAGATTGAAGTTATCAGCAAAGCGAAAGAGCATTTGCGGGTAAAAGCTTCGGCTGAAGCCGCAGGACAGCGTGGTCTTTCTGAATGGTTGGATATGGACTTGCAAACATTAAAAGGTGTTTTTCGTGAGATGCCAGTGCGAGAGCAATTGGATCCATCAATTCGTGAGCAGCTTGTTGTTGAGTTGTATTCAAAATAAATAAGCAGTCACCTTTGGGTGACTTCTTCTTTTTTACTCGGTTAAGTAAATGTTTGATCATTCTATTGAAGATAATGATTGAAGGTTTACGCTTTCACAAAGTTTTTTGGAGTGCATTGAATGGACTTAATCAAGCCTCGTTCTATTGATATAGAAGAGATTATTCCAGGTCGTTTTTCAAAAATTACATTTGAGCCACTTGAACGTGGGTATGGTACATCGTTGGGCAATGCGCTTCGTCGTATGTTGTTGTCATCTATGGTTGGGGCTGCGGTCACTTCTGTGAAATTTGATGGTGTACAGCATGAATTTGATACCATCAAGGGCGTTCGTGAAGATGTCATGGATATGATGTTAACGCTTAAAGAACTGGATGTTCTGATTGAAAACACCGAAGGAATCGCAAATATAGTGGTGGATATTGAAGGCCCTGCAGTTGTGACTGCTGGTGATATTCAATGCCCTGCTGGTGTTCGTGTATTGAACCCTGAATTGGTTCTTGCGCATCTGAACCAAGATGCTGTATTTAAGTTTGAAGCGATTATTGAAAATGGTCGTGGTTATGACCCTGCCAATGAACGCAGTGATGACGATCGACCTTTAGGTTTTTTATTGTTAGATGCTTCTTTTTCTCCTGTTCGCCGTGTTTCTACTCGTGTGGATAATGCAAGGATCAGTCAAAAAACAAATTATGATAAGTTGATTTTGGAAGTTGAAACTAATGGTGGTATTTCTCCTGAATCAGCGGTAAGTGAAGCAGCTAAAATTATTCAAGAGCAATTGGATGTTTTCTCTGACTTTGATTGTATTGTTGCAGAAGAAGTTGAAGATGTCATTGAAGAACGCATTGAAGATATTTTAAGTCAGCCGATTGATCATTTAGATCTTTCTGTTCGCTCAATGAATTGTTTGAAGAGTGACGATGTATTTCGTGTAGGTGATTTGGTTCAGCGCAGTGAGCAAGAAATGCTTCGTACCCCTAACTTTGGGCGTAAATCATTGAATGAAATTATGATCGTATTGGAAACATTGGGCTTGAGCTTGGGTATGGATCTGGGTGACTGGAAGCCTGACCCAGAATCTACTGTTGTTGAAACTGAATAAAAATGATGCCTGTATTGGATGCAGGTCTGTTGAAAAAAGGAAGATATCATGAGACATCGTAAACACCGTGGTGCGCTTGGTAGACCATCAGGTCACCGTCGTGCATTGTTGTCTAATCTCGCTGGTGAAGTGATCATGCATGGCAGTATCAAAACCACAGAAGCCAAAGCACGTGCGGTTCGCCCTTATGTGGAAAAAATGGTGACGTTGGCAAAACGTGGTGATTTGCATGCCAGACGGCAGGCATTGTCTAAATTGCGCCATCGTAAAGTGGTTGACTTTTTATTTCATGATGTTGCCCCGCTTTTTACTGAGCGTACAGGTGGTTACACACGCATGACCAAAACAGGGTTTCGTGTGGGTGATGCAGCACCAATGGCTGTTATTGCCTTGGTTGATTATGTTGAGCAAGCCGTAGAAGCGGAACTTGTTGAATAGTTTTTAACTTCTTTTGTATAAAAAATGCTGCGCTTTTGCGCGGCATTTTTTGTTTGCTTTAGAGAGAACATTGCCGATACTTGCTAATAGTCTTTTATCAACTTATGGTTTCCATCAAGCAAGCCATTGGTGTTTGAACATTTGGTTTGTGTTGTTATTACCTACAAGGAGATAGTTCATGCAAATAAAATCACCGATAAAACAAGGTTTGTTTATCATATTGTCCATGCTATTGTTATCATATACAGGCATGCTGCAAGCAGCTGATATTAAAGATATTAATACGGCAACTGCAACACAGCTCACCGAGGTCAAAGGCATTGGTGAAAAAACGGCAGCAGCTATTGTTAGCTTTCGTGAGAAAAATGGTCAAATCAAAAGAATGGATGCATTATTGGCAGTGAAAGGCGTTGGTGAAAAAAAGTTAATCAACATTCAAGATCTTTTTGGCGTACTCTCCACAGCAACCAAGCCAGTTCTCAAAGCAAAAGAACCCGCCGTTGCTAAATAGCTTGATCGGCATAAGTCCCTTTGAGTGATCAAGGGGACTTGTCTATAAAGAGTCTGTAATCATTATATGACCTCTATGTCTTTGATTCGCATGGTATCGCCTTGTTGAATATCCAGCGGGTAAAAGCCACATTGGGGGCAAGCATCGTAACGTTGAGTGATGGCGACTTCCATAACGCATGATTCGCACCAAGCTATCGCACTTACAGGGTGGATGCAAAGCACCGCACCATCAGCAATCGTGCCGCTTGCGACAGCCGTAAAAGAAAAATACATCGCTTTAGTTTCAATACAAGAAAGTGAACCAACCTCTAAATGAATAGATAGCACTTGTTCATAAGCATGAAGGGATGCTTGCTCGGTGACTGTATTGATGATTGACTCGCAAAGTGACATCTCATGCATGTTGAATTTATCTCCTAAAGAATGCAGTACCACCCTCTAATATCAGCGTAGCCTAACATGATTGACTTATGATTGTCTGTTGGCAATATGCAGGAGCATGGTATGAACATTGAAATATATTATCATGGCAATATCGGAGCATAAAACATGGGTTTAGCATCTTGTGAAGAGTTATTAGAAGAACTTCGTTGTGGTCGAATGATTATTTTGGCAGATGATGAAGAACGAGAAAATGAAGGTGATTTGGTGATGGCGGCTGAATGGGTAACACCTGAAGCCATCAACTTCATGGCTACCCATGGTCGTGGTTTAATTTGCCTTGCCATGGAAAAAGAGCAGGCCGACCGTATGAATCTGGGTCTCATGGTTGCCAACACCAATGCCAAATTTAAAACCAATTTCACGGTGTCTATAGAAGCGGCTGAAGGCGTGACGACGGGGATTTCTGCCTATGATCGGGCGCATACGATTCGCACAGCCATTCATCCATCGGTAAAAGCAGATGATATTCATACGCCAGGGCATGTTTTTCCTTTGATCAGTCAGGCTGGCGGCTTGTTGGTTCGTGCGGGTCATACCGAGGCAAGTGTGGATTTAGCCCGCATGGCAAAATTACATCCCAGTGGTGTGATTTGTGAAATTATGAATGATGATGGTACCATGGCACGTATGCCAGAGTTGAAAAGATTTGCGCGCAAACATAACCTAAAAGTAGGCTCTATCGCTGATATTATTCGCCATCGTTTGCAGTATGATTCTTTGGTAAAAAATGAAGTGTCGGTACGATTACCAACAGAATTTGGCGAATTTACCATGATAGGTTATAGCAATATGATTGACCAAGCTGAACATGTAGCGTTGATCATGGGTGAGCCAAAAGAAGATGCGCCTTGTTTGGTGCGTGTTCATTCAGAGTGTTTAACGGGCGATGTTTTCACTTCTCGCCGTTGTGATTGTGGCTCACAATTGCATGCTGCCATGCGGCAGATTGCAGCAGTAGGGGAGGGCGTTGTTTTGTACCTTCGGCAAGAAGGACGCGGCATTGGTTTACTCAATAAGCTGCGTGCTTATCAGTTGCAAGATGAAGGTCATGATACGGTAGAAGCTAATCATAAACTAGGCTTTAAAGCTGATTTGAGAGATTATGGCATAGGCGCACAAATTTTGCGTGATATTGGTGTACGTCAATTACGCTTGCTGACCAATAACCCTAAAAAGATTGTTGCGCTTGATGGTTATGGCTTAGAAGTGGTTGAGCGCGTGCAATTGCAAACCATAGCCCATGCCGATAATATTGAATATTTACAAACAAAAAAAAATAAAATGGGTCACATGTTAACCATGAAGGATACAGTCAATGAGTCTTGATGCACCTCACTTAAGTGGTACAGTCAATGCTAAAGGCATGCATGTAGGCATTGTGGTGAGTCGTTTTAACGCTGTCGTTACTGATGCTTTATTGCTTGGTGCGCAAACAGCCTTGCGCGAGCATGGCTGTAATAATGAAAGCCTGACAGTTGTTTATGTCCCCGGTGCTTTTGAAATCGGTACTATTGCCATGGCAATGGCAAAAAGCGGGAGATTTGATGCCATTGTTTGTTTAGGTTGTGTGATTCGTGGTGATACAGCGCATTTTGACTATGTATGCCAAGGTGCAATGGATGCCATCGGTATAGTGGCGCAGCGTGGTGATGTTGGTGTGGGAAATGGTGTCTTGACCGTAGACACATTGGCACAAGCGCAAGAACGTATTGGTGGCGTTCATGGTCACAAAGGCGAAGAAGCAGCGTTAACAGCGATTGTGGTTGCTTCAGCATTGAAGGATTTAACTGATGGGCAAACATAAAAAACATACTGGTGTGAACCGTCATCAGGCACGAGAGTCAATACTTGAGGTGCTTTATGCATGGCAAAGCGGTGCTTTTGACATGGCTGATTTGCCCGTGCATATCAATGATCGACTCAACCAAATGGAACGCAAGCAGCAAGACGAAACTTATCTGCGTGAAGCCATTGCATTTATCACGCAAGAGCGTGCAGTATTGGATGCGACGCTTGAGCCTTTGATTAAACGAAGTTTACGCAGCATTGCTATGTTGGAGCTAAATATCCTTCGCATGGCATTGTGGGAGTTGCAACACCGTTTAGAGATTCCTTATCGGGTAATTATCAATGAGGCATTGGAATTGGCGCGTGATTATTCAGGCGAAACAGCCAGAGGCTTTATCAATGGTGTGTTAGATAAAATGGCAACCCAATTACGCCCTGATGAATGCAAAAAAAGCAAATCAGAAGATCGACGCGGTAAGAGTGTTAGCGAAAAGTAAGTGGTGTGTTAGCAAAATATCAATCAATAATGTAACAGGCTATAAACTGGCACATCCACCAACCGTTCTCGCCCTTGTAAAAAATCTAATTCAATCACAAATAGTGCGGCAATGGGGTTAGCACCCAGTTTTCTAATGAGCGCCAATGTGGCTGCTGCCGTACCGCCTGTTGCCAACAAATCATCAACGATGACAACATTGTGATGATCTGCCAAGGCATCTTGATGCACTTCTAATTGATCAACACCATATTCCAATTCATATTCAATGCTATGTACATCATGGGGTAATTTCCCAGGTTTTCGTATGGGGATAAACCCCAGTCCTGTATGCATGGCAAGTGCTGCGCCAAACAAAAAACCACGGGATTCCATGCCAACGATAAAATCTGTTTCTTTGGGTAAGTTGGTTGCCAAAGCAACGATGGAATCATGAAATGCCGTTGCATTGGCAAGTAATGGCGTGATGTCTTTAAAGATGATTCCTTTTTTAGGGAAGTCGGGAATATCTCGAATGCATGCTGCTAGGGTGGGGTGTTGGTTTTTATTTTTCATAATCAATAATCACGGCTCGTTGGGGTAAATATTCTAAGGGGTTGATCGCTTTTTTCCCTTTGCGTAGTTCAAAATGTAATTGGGGCATATCCACTCGTCCTGTATCGCCTGAAAGGGCAATGATATCACCTTGTTTTACTTGCCTGTTATGCCTTGCATAAATGGTGCTGTTGTGGGCATAAATAGTAAAAATATGATTGGGGTGCTCAATAACCACCATTTTTCCATAAGCAGACTTTAAAGCTTTCTTTTTCTTGGGGTTCGGCTTACCAAGCTTTGCCCCTGCAAAAATCACTCGACCATCAGCAGCAGCATAGACAGGCGTTCCTTTGATTGCTTGAATATCAATGCCATCATGCATGCGTCCACCATGTCGCCCAAAAGGCGTGACAATACGGTGATCATTGCTTAACGGCCATTCGAGCCGAGGCATCCAATTTTTATCCAGTTTATTGACGCGATGCGCGCCAATACACGGGTACGGCTTTAGCAAGCAAATACGTTGACTAGGAAATACCTCATACGGTGGCTTTAACAGATTTAATTGTCGCAAACTATCAATACTAAGCTTATAACGCTGGGCAATAAGTGCCAGTGTTTCTTTGGGGGCAACAATGTGTACGGTACTTCTGCAAGGCGCTGGATTATTTAAACATAACACCTGCCCTTGTTTTAATGTGTAGGGTTTCTTGAGGTGATTTAATGCAATAATTTGTTTTTGAGCGATAGAAAAACGATTGGATAAATAATCCAAGGTTTCATACCGTCGGACTGTGTATTCGGTATTGGGTAAAGAAACCGTACCTGGTGGTAAACTTTTTGCTTGATGATTCTTTTTTTTGCTATTTTTATGCAGCGAAAGTTCTTGCCCAACAAAAATAGTATAGGGTGAAGATAAGCCGTTCCACTGCGCTAGTTTTTTAAGTGAAACACCATGTTTAATGGCAATACGCCCCAAGGTATCACCTGCTCTTACATGGTATTGATAAACAGATTTTGGTGGTGTTTTTGGGTGGTTGCAATGGTGTGTTTTGCTTACGCAAAGGCGTTGCCCACGTTTTAGTACATAGGGCGGCTTTAACGTGTTACGCTTGATTATCCATGCTTGTTTGAGATGTAATTTACGTGCAATGCGTTCGACCGTATCGCCTTTGCGAACATAATAATAATCTTTATGATGATATTTTTTTACTTGTGTGCATGACTGTTTGGCATTGATGCATAATCGTTGCCCTATTTTTAAAGTATAAGGGTAATGCAAATGATTGCGTTCAATCAACAGCAAAGGCTTTAATCGAAGACGTGCAGCAATGCCTTCGATGGTATCGCCTTTACGCACTTTATAGTATTGCCCTTTACTAACTATCGACTGTTTGGCACATGTCGCGTTAATACAAAGGCGTTGTCCAGCACGTATCCTATAAGGTGGACGTAGACCATTACGCTGTATCAACAGTGATTTCTTTATCTTTAAACGCCTAGCAATCCGACCAACAGTATCGCCTGCTTGCACACGGTAATAATGCCGCACTGCGGATTGGGCTTTGTTATTGTTGGGTTCTCTGTATTGGTAATTGGTGGCAGGTGTATCACGGTAAACATGCGGTGAATACACAACTGGCCCTGCGTCAGCCGCGTGCGCAATGACAGGTAACAGCCATACCAGAGCAAGCATGGCAATCATGCTTAACGAATGAACCATAACATCGCAAAGCCAGCCACGATCAGTATTACCACCGATGCAGTTATCCATTCAAAATACCTCTCTACCCAACCGCGCAAACGTTTGCCACCCCAGCGCATTACAATTCCTTCTAGGTAAAACCGTGCGCCACGTGAACATAATGCAGCTATAATAAACAGCCAAAAAGAAAGCCCAAAGGCCCCAGCGGCAATGGTAATGACTTTGAACGGTATGGGGGAAAAACCTGCAATCAACACCAACACCACGCCATAATCTTGAAACAGGGTTTGCACATGCTCAAATTGTGGCATTGCGCCAAAAAATGTTAATACAGGAATGCCAACGCTAACCAAGAGCAGCATGCCAATACCATAGCCTACTGCCGCACCGATGGTTGAGCCAGCCGTTGCCACGGCTGCAAAGCGAAGCGATAAATCAGGGCGACCTAAAGCCAATGCCAATAATAAGACATCAGGTGGAATAGGAAACACGCTGGCTTCAATCAAGGCAATAAAAAACAATGCCCAACGCGCTTGTGGATGATCCGCCCAAGCCAACGTCCAGTGGTAGACGCGCCGTAACCATGAATCTTGTGCCATGACTATTGCACCCCTTGGCGCAATGGCACAAAAGAACACAGATCATGTTGAGATCTGCGAACTACACCCTTTTCTATACGATGATGCATTAGGCGGTGCTCCCCTTGATCACCTTCAGGCATCAGTAATACACCGCCTGATTGTAATTGTTTGAGCCATGTTTGAGATAATGCACCGCCAGCAGTAACAACAATTGCATCAAAAGGAGCAAAGCCGTTCCAGCCCTGTAAACCATCAGCGCATTTAAGTAACACATTGTGTTGACCGATAGCACGCAAATTTGCTTTTGCTTGCGTATGCAATGATTGAATGCGTTCGATGCTGTACACACGGTAGCACAATTGAGCCAAAATAGCGGTGTGATAACCACAGCCTGTACCAATCTCCAAGACACGTTCATTGCCTCGCAGGTTCAATAGCTCACACATTCGTGCAACCATATAAGGTTGTGATATCGTTTGTCCTTCACCAATGGGTAAGGCAGAGTCTTGGTAGGCATGGGCTGCCATGGCAGGACTCACAAATTGATGACGAGGAATATCGCACATCGCTTGCAGCACCCGTTTATCTTTGATGCCACGTTTAGATAATTGTTCAGTCACCATTCGTTGGCGCGCACGATGAAAACCATGAAGTTGGCTCATAGGAGAAAATTTGAGTGCAAGCCCTGACTAACCGAGTAGGAGGATAAGCGGCAGTCAAAGACTAAAAGAAAAAATAAGTGGATAAAAGTGCGCAAGTGTTGGTATTCCATTTTTTATACGCCATGATACGCTGATAAAAAAAGTATGGTCGGGACGAGAGGATTTGAACCTCCGACCACCAGACCCCCAGTCTGGTGCGCTACCAGGCTGCGCTACGCCCCGTTAACCTATGATAAGGTCAATACCTTTCTGACAAAAGGCGAGCGAAACCTAAAAGCCTGCCAAATAATAGCAAGTAAAATAAGGATTTCGTGATGATGTTTGCCATGGCTTTTCGTAATATTTTTCGCAACCCTCGCCGCAGTGTCATCACCATGGCTGCGATTACCATTGGTCTTGCCTCTTTGTTATTTTTGTGGGGGTTTAACGATGGGCTGCACAACAATATGACCCGCAATATGCAACGCGCTATTGTTGGTAGCATACAAATTCATCAACAGGGCTATTTCCGCGCACCGCGTTTATCGCGTTATATTCAGCAGGCTACAACCGTTGATGCTGCGATTAAGCAAGCAGGGGTTAATGATTATGCGCGTCAATTACAGGGCTTTGCATTGGCTGCGGGGGAAGATGTTTCTGAAGGCTTGATGTTGTTGGGGGTAGAGCCTTCCCTCACGCTTTTAACCTTGGCGCAAAAGGTGGACCGTGGGCGTTTTTTAAACGACAATGATACCACAGCATGTGTGGTGGGGGCGGCAACAGCACGTAATCTTGGCATAACAGTCGGCGATGATCTGGTACTGTTATCGGAAGATCGCTTTGGTTCTTTAGCCGCCGAAAAGTTCACCTTGGTGGGGATCATCTCCAGTGGTGAAATGGGCATTGACCGTGGATTAGCGATTGTCCCCTTAGCTTTTATGCAACAATGGTTGGGGATGGGTCAACGTATTTCGCGTATTCTATTGCAGTTACCTGCCGATCAACTTGAGGGTGTCTATCAACAATTGCATGGCACATTAAATCCACAGCAATACGAAGTGATGCGTTGGTACGATATGTACCCCATGATGCAACAGTGGGTTGAGTTAGAGAATGTCTTTTATTATATATTTCTTGGTGTCGTATTATTGATTGTTGCTGCAGGGGTGATGAACACTGTGTTGATGAGTATGCTAGAGCGGGTGCATGAGTTTGGTGTCATGTTGGCATTGGGTTGCCCTCGTTATACCTTGGCAGGCATGGTCATGGTTGAGTCCATCATTCTTGGTGTCACGGGGGTGGCACTCGGAACATTACTGGGGCTAAGCTGCGTGCGTTGGTTTCATCATGTCGGTATTGATTTGTCTGGGCAGATGGACACCATTCAACGTTTTTATGTCGATACAATGATTTACACAGAAATCAACACTGATCATTTATTGCATACTGTAGGCTTGGTTTTTATCGCTACGCTGTTGGCGGCGGTGGTTCCTGCGCTGCGTGCTGCTAGGCTAGAGCCTGTTGATGTTATTTGACATTTGCTTCCCACTATGCCTAGTATTGCCGCCATGTTTTCTTACTTTGCAGACCATCGTGGTTTTCAGCGGCTTATGGCTGGCGTGGCTTTGCTTTTTACAGCACAGTTATTGCTATCTTCTGCTTGTTTGATGGCTGCGGATATGCCTGCAACGCCATCAGATGATGGTTCTATCATGCTGTTGACCGAAGTAGAAAAACATTGCAATGCCGATATAGGCCTGCATCAACAGCAACCACAGGCACACGCTTGTTTCCATTGTGAAGAACCAACGCAGGCTTCTTCTGCTGTGTTTGCTTTATTGTCTCTGGATCATATTAGCATGTTTTCTGTGCTTGATCGTGAAGACTATCATGTATTCACGCTTTCCATGCTTATATCGCGCACCCCTACAGGGCCGCCGCGTAGCAGTTCTCTTCTTTTTACCACCACCCAACGCATACTTATTTAAATTTATCGTTCTTATGATTCCATAACGTAAGGTTGTGTTGTTTTCTGGAATGAATTATAAAATAGCGTTGTGTCTTTTGTTCTTGTGAACACTTTCTAGGCATATTTTCTTTTTACTATTCATTCCTCTATCAATAGGAGGGTATGATGCCTTATCTTTATACACTGACCCCCATGCGGGCAGTGCTGGCGAGTATGTTGCTTGCTTGGGGTGTGACGGTGACGGCACACAGTGCAGATGCATCGAAAGCATTAACATTAAAAGATGCCGTGCAAAGCATTGCCACGCATCCAGCTTTAACAGGCTTAAGCGAACGCGCCAAAGCATTGGCAGAAGTCCCCGCGCAAGTATCCACCTTGCCCGATCCACGGTTTAATTTTAATATACTGAATGTTCCATTGAATAATCCTTCTTTAAGCCGTGAAGCAATGACCCAGACTCAAGTAGGTTTGACTCAAGCCTTACCGTACCCTGGTAAGTTGGCGTTGCGCGCTAAAAGTGCTGATTTTGTAGCACAGGCGGCATTGTTGGATGTCGCTGAAATTCGCTTGGTGTTGCAGCGGAATATCCACATGTATTGGTGGAACTTGGTTTATGTCGATCAAGCATTGCGTATCGTTCAACGCAATCAAAGTTTATTGCGTCAATTTGTTCGTATTGCAGACAGCAAATACAAAACAGGGCAAGGCTTACAATCGGATGTATTGTTGGCACAACTTGAATTATCTAAGTTGTTAGATAGTGAGATTTCTCTTAAAGGAACTCGCCGCGATCAACAGGCGGCACTCAACACCTTGATGCAACGCCGCGCAGATGCGCAAATCACCTTGCCTGCAACTATTTCTGAACAATTAAATACACTTCCTGATGAATCACTGTTACGCACTACCGCATTGGCTTCGCGTCCATGGCTTGATGCGCAGCGCAAGCATATTGATGCAGCAAAAGCGCGTGTTGAATTAGCAAAAAAAGATTATTACCCTGATTTTTCCCTTGGCGGAAATTATGGTATGCGGGCAGGTCGCAGCGATTTAACGGGCATTATGTTCAGCATGAATTTACCTATTTTCACCGATACCAAACAAGACCGCGCATTAGCACAACGCGAGGCAGACACCGCACGAGCGACTTTTGCACTAGAAGATCGCCGCTTAACCATGGAAACAGACATCAGCCAATCGGTCAGTGATTATCAAACAGCGACTCGTCAAGCACTGTTGTTTAAAACGGGGATTATCCCCCAAGCCACACAAACGGTTGCTTCGATGTTGGCAGGCTACCAAGTGAACAAGGTGGATTTCCTCAACCTTGTGCGCAGTCAAATCACCAGTTACAACTACGAAACCCAGTATTGGAAAGCGATCAGCACAGCCAATCAAGCCTTGGCACGCCTTGAAGCTGCCGTAGGCACACCCATTCAAACCATTAAGGATCAACCATGAACAAATCCATTATCGGCACTGCCATCGTCACCTTGCTTATCGGTGCAGGGGCTGGCTACTTTGGCAATCAGTATTACGCCAATCAATCCCCTTCAACCCCAGCGGCTAGTAACGAACGAAAAATTCTTTTTTACCGTAATGCCATGGATCCTACGGCTACATCCAAAGTACCCGCCAAAGATTCTATGGGCATGGATTATGTGCCTGTCTATGCCGAAGAGAATTCCCCCAAAGAAAAAAAAGTATTGTTTTACCGCAACCCGATGAATCCCAATATTACTTCACCTGTTCCTGCGCAAGATGAAATGGGCATGGATTATATTCCCGTGTATGCCGATGGTGGTGGTGATGAAAAATCGTTGGCTGGCACGGTAAAAATTGATGGTACGCTGGCACAAAATATCGGTGTTCGTACCACTACGGCAAAACGCATCACACTATCGCGTGATATTCGCACCATTGGGCGCGTCACTTTTGATGAAGAGCGTGTAGCACGTTTGCACCCTAAGTATGATGGCTGGGTAGAAAAATTATTTATCAACAAGACGGGTGACACCGTTGCTAAAGATACGATGTTGATGGCGATTTATTCGCCGCAGTTGGTCGCTACACAAGAAGAATATATTTTGGCATTAAACAACGTTGATATTTTAAAGAACAGTCCTTTCCCTGATGTGCGTGAAGGAGCTAAAAATTTATTGAAATCGGCGTATTCACGACTTGATTTATTGGATGTACCCAAACATCAAATTAGAAAATTAAAACGCACACGCAAAGTCATTAAAGCACTGCATATCCACTCACCTTTTAATGGCACAATCATGAACATTGGCGTACGTGAAGGGGAACGGATCACACCTTCCACTGAATTGTACATGATTGCTGATCTTACCCATATTTGGGTGATTGTAGATCTGTACGAAGATGATCTACCTTGGGTGCGTGAAGGCGATGATGCTGAAATGAAAATCGCTGGCGTACCGGGGAGAACTTTTATCGGTAAAGTAAGTTACATTTACCCCTACTTAGAAGCAAAAACCCGCACCGTTAAAATTCGTTTGGAATTTGATAACAGTGATTTGGTGCTAAAGCCTGAAATGTTTGCCAATGTGAATGTGAGAGCGGGTAAGCAGGTTGATGCCATTGTTATTCCATCAGAAGCGATTGTGCGCACGGGTGAACAAGAGCAAGTATTTGTGCAGCGTGGTGCAGGTAAGTTTGATCCACGCAAGGTTATTTTGGGCGTGGAAGCTGATGGCATGGTGCAAATTGTTAATGGTTTGAAAGAGGGTGAGATTGTCGTGACCTCTAGCCAATTCTTGATTGACTCTGAGTCAAAACTTAAAGAAGCCACTGCCAAAATGATGAAGAAACAAGAACCTAAGGTTGTAGCACCTAAAGGTATGGATATGGGCGATATGGATATGGACAAGATGGATGACATGAATATGGGCGATATGGAAATGCCTAAATAATTGTTGTTGGTCATTTTTTATTATTCGGGCAGGCAGATAGGCCTGCCCCTAGTTGATTGTTTTTATTAAAGGAATTTAGATGATTCGTTCGCTTATTGATGTATCCATTCGGAACCGATTTTTGGTATTGATTGCTGCATTGTTGATTTCGTTTGCAGGGTTTCAGGCGATGAAAGCCACGCCACTGGATGCCATCCCTGATCTTTCTGATGTGCAGGTGATTGTATTTACCCAGTTTGAAGGGCAAGCACCGCAAGTTGTCGAAGATCAAGTAACCTACCCGTTGACCACGGCGATGCTTTCTGTGCCGAATACCAAGGTGGTACGGGGCTATTCGTTTTTTGGTTTTTCGATGGTCTATGTTATTTTCAAAGATGGCACCGATATGTATTGGGCGCGGACGCGGGTGCTGGAATACTTGAATTATGCAGCAGACCGTTTGCCAGCCAGTGTCTCGCCAAAGTTAGGCCCTGATGCCACAGGTGTTGGCTGGATTTACGAATACGCCTTGGTAGATAAAACAGGAAAACACGACTTATCGCAACTCCGTTCGATTCAAGACTGGTATTTACGTTACCCTTTGCAAACCGTGCAAGGCGTATCTGAAGTGGCTTCGATTGGTGGCTATGTTAAACAATACCAAATTGAGTTAAACCCTGATGCCATGCTTGCCTACAATATTCCACTTGCAAAAATTAAACATGCCATTCAACGCTCGAATAATGATGTTGGTGGGCGTTTGGTGGAAATGAGCGAAACCGAATACATGGTGCGTGGGTTGGGGTATATCAAAAGCTTGCATGATTTAGAGGTCATTCCTGTTGGTGTGGATGATAATGGTACGCCAATTTTTCTTAAACAACTGGCGAATATTCATATTGGGCCAGAATTGCGGCGCGGACTGGTTGAGCTAAATGGTGAAGGCGAAGTGGTCGGTGGCATTATTATTATGCGTTATGGTGAAAACGCCTTAGCCACCATTGAACGTGTACGCGAAAAACTGGATGATCTAAAAGAAGGCTTGCCCGAAGGTGTAGAAATTATACCCGTGTATGACCGTGGTGATTTGATTGAACGTGCCGTGGAAAATCTCAAGGGTAAATTGATTGAAGAGTCGATTGTAGTGGCAATCATCTGCTTGATCTTTTTAATGCATGCGCGCAGTGCCTTGGTGGCAATTATCAGTTTGCCAATTGGAATTTTGATCGCTTTTATGATTATGCAATGGCAGGGCTTATCTGCCAATATTATGAGTCTTGGCGGTATTGCCATTGCCATTGGTGCGATGATTGATGGGGCAATTGTGATGATCGAAAATGCCCATAAGCACCTAGAAAATCTTACCCCTGAACAAAGCAACAATACCACGGCACGATGGCAGGCGATTACTGCTGCCTCCAAAGAGGTCGGTCCTGCGCTATTTTTCTCGCTGCTGATTATTACGGTATCATTTTTGCCTGTGTTTACTTTGCAAGCGCAAGAAGGGCGATTGTTTGCACCGCTGGCGTTCACCAAAACCTATGCGATGGCTGCGGCAGCATTGCTTGCCGTTACCTTGGTTCCTGTGCTGATGGGACTGATGATTCGCGGAAAAATCCCCAGTGAAGAGCATAATTGGCTCAATAAAGGTTTAAAGTCGGTGCATGCGCCATTGCTTGGTTTTGCGCTGCGTTGGCGTTTTATCACGCTAAGTTTTGCCCTTATCTTGCTGGGTGCAACAGCCTACCCGTTGATGAATACAGGCTCAGAGTTCATGCCGCCCTTGGATGAAGGTGATATACTCTATATGCCAACGACTTACCCTGGTATTTCTATTACCAAGGCAAAGCAGTTATTGCAGCAAACGGATAAAATTCTGGCAACCTTCCCTGAAGTGCATCATACCTTTGGTAAGGTAGGGCGTGCAGAAACAGCCACTGACCCTGCACCACTCTCGATGCTAGAAACTACCATTCGTTTAAAACCCAAATCGGAATGGCCAGATCCTAGCAAAACAACCAAAGAATTGATGGCAGAAATGGATGCTGCGATCAAATTCCCAGGGCTAGCCAATGCGTGGACATACCCAATTAAAACACGGATTGATATGCTCTCTACGGGGATTAAAACCCCGATTGGCATTAAACTATCAGGGCCTGACTTGCAGGTATTAGAAGATGTTGCTGGCGAAATTGAACGCGCTATTAAACAACTTCCCGATACATTGTCTGCCTTTGCTGACCGTGCCGCAGGGGGGTATTACCTTGATTTTGACATCAACCGTGAAGAAGCTGCTCGTTATGGTTTAACGGTGGGAGATGTGCAAGATGTGATTCAATCTGCCATTGGTGGCATGAATGTGAGTGAAACGGTGGAAGGCTTAGAGCGTTACCCGATTAATATTCGTTATCCGCGTGAATTGCGCGATAATATGGAATCACTTAAACGGGTGTTGATCCCTACGCCGACAGGCACACAAATCCCTTTATCTTTGGTGACAACGTTAAAGCTTCGCCGTGGCCCCCCATCGGTTAAAACAGAAAATGCCACGCCGAACGCATGGATTTATGTCGATATTAAAACCTCCGATATTGGTGGTTATGTCGCTGAAGCTAAAAAGAAGGTGGCAGAAACAGTGAAAATTCCTGCGGGTTACTCGCTGGTGTGGTCTGGTCAGTTTGAATACATGGAACGTGCCGCAGAACGGCTTCGCGTGGTGATTCCGATTACTCTGTTGACGATCTTTTTGTTGCTGTATTTTAACTTTAGAAATTTCACCTCACCTGTGGTGGTCATGCTCTCTATTCCCTTTGCCTTGATTGGTGGCTTTTGGCTGGTTTGGTATTTGGGTTATAATATGAGTGTTGCAGTCGCTGTTGGTTTTATTGCGCTAGCAGGGGTATCGGCAGAAATCGGCGTGTTGGTGATGACCTTTATCGATCAATCGGTCGCCAAACGCCGTGCCGAAACACGCGGTGCATTATCATCCCAAGACATCATCGAAGCCGTAGCCAGTGGTACAACCCAACGAGTACGCCCTATTGCCATGACAGCCACCGCCGTCATTGCAGGTTTACTGCCGATCATGTGGGGCGGAGGCACAGGCTCCGATGTCATGCAACGCATCGCAGCGCCGATGATTGGTGGCATGGTCACGGCAACATTGTTAAGCCTGCTAGTCCTACCCGTCATTTATGGCATGGTATTACAGGCAAAAGAACGCGCAGCCCACAAATAACCCCGTAGGGGCAGGCCTATGTGCCTGCCCGCATAGCCGAAAAGGAGCAAAACAATGATCCAAAATATCGTAGACATCTCATTAAAAAAACCATTTTTAGTATTAATGGCAACCATGCTATTATTCCTAGGTGGTTTATGGGCAGTCAAAACCATTCCCCTAGATGCCATCCCTGATTTATCGGATGTCCAAGTTATCGTTTTCACTGAATTCCCCGGTCAAGCCCCACAAGTGATCGAAGACCAAGTCACCTACCCTTTAACCACTGCCATGCTTGCCGTACCCAAAACAAAAACAGTGCGTGGTTATTCATTTTTTGGCTTTTCGTTCGTTTACATCATTTTTGAAGATGGCACCGATATGTATTGGGCGCGTAGCCGTGTGTTAGAATTCCTTAATTATGCTTCCAAGTTTTTACCCGAAGGCGTAACCCCTACATTAGGCCCTGATGCCACGGGTGTCGGTTGGGTCTATGAATATGCTTTGATTGATAAAACAGGCAAACATGATTTATCCCAACTGCGCTCCATTCAAGACTGGTATCTACGCTACCGCTTGCAAACCGTTAATGGCGTATCTGAAGTCGCCTCCATTGGTGGTTTTGTTAAACAGTACCAAGTGGAAGTCGATCCTGATGCTTTGCTGGCATACAATATTCCATTATCTGCCGTCAAATATGCGATCAAACGCTCCAACAACGATGTTGGTGGACGCTTACTCGAAATGTCTGAAACCGAATACATGGTGCGTGGATTAGGCTATATACAAAGCATTGAAGACATCAATGATATTCCTGTTGGTTCAAACACTACGGGTACGCCGATTCGTATTCGTGATATAGCCCATGTGCATTTAGGCCCTGAATTACGCCGTGGATTGGTTGAGCTAAATGGCGAAGGTGAAGTCGCTGGCGGCGTGGTGATTATGCGCTTTGGTGAAAATGCTTTAGCCACCATCAATGCGGTGAAAGAAAAACTCGATGAATTACGCAAAGGGCTTCCCGAAGGCGTAGAGATTATTCCTGTTTATGACCGCAGCGGCTTAATTGAACGCGCTGTGGACAATTTAAAAGAAAAACTGATTGAAGAATTTATTGTTATTGGGCTGGTTTGCTTGTTGTTTCTCATGCATGCCCGCTCTGCCTTGGTGGCGATTATCACCTTGCCTTTGGGGGTGTTGATTGCCTTTATTTTGATGCAAACCCAAGGGCTTGCCGCGAACATTATGTCGTTGGGTGGTATCGCAATTACGCTCGGGGCAATGGTTGATGGCGCGATTGTGTTAATCGAAAATGCCCACAAGCATCTGGAGCAGCGAACGCAACAAAAAGGCGGTGCACTCAACAACAAAGAACATTGGGCAGCGATTGGCACGGCCTCCAAAGAAGTTGCCCCTGCGTTGTTTTTCTCTTTGTTGATTATCACGGTGTCTTATTTGGCGATTTTTGCGCTGGAAGCACAAGAAGGGCGTTTGTTTAAACCATTGGCGTTTACCGCAACCTATTCGATGGCAGCAGCGGCGATTTTGGCGATTACCTTGGTTCCTTTGTTGATGGGCTATTTTATTCGCGGAAAAATCATGCCTGAGCATAAAAACCCGATCAATCGTTTTTTGCAATGGTTGCACACCCCCATTTTAACGGTGGCGATGCGTTTTAAATGGATGACCATGATGATTGCCGTGGTGCTGCTGGTCAGTGGTGCGTACCCGTTAAGCAAGCTGGGCAGCGAGTTCATGCCGCCACTGGATGAAGGCGATATTTTGTATATGCCGACGGCATTCCCTGGTATTTCTATTACCAAGGCAAAAGAGATTTTGCAGCGTACCGATCAAATACTCAAACGGTTTCCTGAAGTGGAAACGGTATTTGGTAAAGTAGGGCGAGCAGAGTCCGCGACTGACCCTGCATCGTTATCGATGATGGAAACCACCATTCATCTAAAACCGCATGAAGCATGGCCAAATCCTGAAAAAACCAGCAAGGAATTGATGAAGGAAATGGATCAAGCCATCAACTTCCCCGGTATTGCCAATGCGTGGACATACCCGATAAAAACACGGATCGACATGCTTTCTACAGGCATCAAAACCCCTGTAGGCATCAAGATCGTGGGTGATAACCTTGAAGAGTTGCAACGTCTGGGCAAAGAGATTGAAGGCGTGTTAAAAATGCTACCTGAAACCCAAACTGCGATGGGGGATCGTGCGGTGGGTGGGTATTATTACGATATTAAAATCAACCGCAAAGAAGCTTCGCGCTATGGTTTAACCGTGGGTGACGTGCAAGATGTCATTCAATCAGCCATTGGTGGCATGAACATCACCAAAACCGTGGAAGGGTTGGAACGCTACCCTGTGAACCTGCGTTATGCGCGTGAAGTGCGTGATTCACCTGAGGCACTCAAACGGGTATTGATTCCCACGCCCCACGGTGAGCAAATTCCTCTGTCATTGGTTGCAGATTTATCATTAACCCGTGGCCCACCCGTGATTAAAAGTGAAGATTCGTTGCTGGATACATGGATTTATGTGGACATCAAAACTTCCGATATTGGCGGTTATGTGACTAAGGCACAACAAATTGTAGCCGAAAAAGTGAAAATTCCAGCAGGTTATAATGTGATATGGTCAGGGCAATACGAATACATGCAGCGTGCCAAGGCAAGGATGCAAATTGTTGCACCATTGGTGTTGTTGCTTATTTTCTTGCTATTGTACTTTAACTTTCAACGCTTAACCGAACCCTTGGTGGTGATGGTTTCTGTGCCGTTTGCCATGGTCGGCGGTATTTGGTTGATTTATCTGCTGGATTATAATTTAAGTGTTGCCGTCGGTGTAGGTTTTATCGCGCTGGCAGGTGTCGCCGCAGAAATTGGCGTGTTGGTATTAACGTTCATTGCACAAACCGTGGATGAAAAGCGTAAAGTATTGCAACGCCCATTAGAGCCAAAAGAAATGTATGCCGCTGTTCTCCAAGGCACAGCGCAACGGGTGCGCCCCATTGCCATGACTGCCACGGCAGTGATTGCAGGTTTGTTACCGATTATGTGGGGCGATGGCACAGGTTCCAGTGTGATGCAACGCATTGCAGCGCCCATGATTGGTGGTATGGTAACAACTACCATTCTTTGCCTTGTGGTATTGCCTGCTGTGTATGGTTTATTGCTGCAATGGCAAGAAAAATCGATGGTAAAGGAGAGTGACGTATGAAAAAATATATAATGATGGCGATGATGCTGATGTTTACCCTCAGTTTGGGTGCTTGTGCCAATACACACGATAATGCTGATGGCACAACGATGAAGCATACAGGTAAAAATGCACATGACCGCTCATTTGATATTATTCGCTAACGACCATTGAATCCCTTACTTTTGCTTCCATGCGCTTGTGTGGGAGCAAAAGCACAGATAAAAACCAAAAGGAACACCATGAAACTTTATCAAAAAACTGGCTTATTTGCTATGATGGCAATGTTATTTACAGCCTATGCGGTGAATACCGCAATAGCCGAAGAAAAAACAACAACGGTGGCACAATCAAATGGTCAAACCATTGATATGTACAAATCCCCGACCTGTGGCTGTTGCGGTGATTGGGCAAGCCATATGCGTCAAGCAGGCTTTACCGTCACCGAACACAAACGTGACAATATGAATGCCATCAAAAAACAATACGGCGTACCTAAATCATTGGAATCATGCCATACGGCATTGATTGGCGGTTATATTATAGAAGGTCATGTCCCAGCCAAAGACGTGGCACGTTTATTAAAAGAACGTCCTGATATTGTGGGGCTTACTGCCCCTGGCATGCCGATGAAATCACCAGGCATGCAAAAAGAAGGCTTACCCACCGAAGGCTATGATGTATTGTCGTTTAACGGCAGCGGAAAAACAGAAGTCTTCGCGCACTATTGATGACTATGCAAGGTTATCATGTCACCACCCGTTGGCTGCATGCAGGCTTGATTGTTGGCGTGCTGTTTCAACTATCAAGCAGTTTATTGATGTCACACCCTGACGATCATGGCACACCCTTTGGCAATCTTTTGATGAGTTTGCATCAACTGGATGGCTTAATTGTTGCGGTCATTGTATTGGCGAATGTGCTGTGGGCAATTGTTATGCGTGGTGAGCAAAACAAACGACAAATGGCAGTGCTTTTGTCGCTACAACATTGGCACGATGCAAAAGTAGTGCTTGGCAAGCTGCCTGCTGCATTGCTCGGCAAGTCTGTATTTATTCAACCCAATAATGCCTTATCCATGATTATTGAAATGCTGGGGTTATTGGTGATGGCAGGTATGGCGATTACAGGAACCATTATTTGGTTCACCAGTGAACCAAGTGGGCATAGCCATGAGCATATCTCACAAGGCATGGAGCTATTGCTTAGCAGCCATTCATTGTTATCTAAATTATTATGGCTGTATGTGATTGGGCATGTGTTTATGGCATTGATGCACATGCGCGCTGGGCATCGACCTTTCGCACGGGTTTTGCCGTTTGGTGCGGTGAAATAAGAGCATAAAACAAGGAGTGAGAAATGGATAAAACGATTATATTGGTAGTTTTTCTCTCGGCGTTGTTAATGGGTTGCACTGGCCTTCACGACAGTAAAGGCTGGGAACACACAGGCGATCCTGAAACCCATCAGGATTCAAAGCCTTATATTTTAAAACATGAACACTAAGGAGTTTACATGAAAAAAACACGGATGTTATTAACAGCAGCGGCATTGTTTGCCGCCAGCCTTGCCATGCCAAGCGCGTGGGCAACAGGCGATCATGCCCATGGCGAAGGGCATGCCCACAACCCATGCAACATGCATGACGGTCACATGAAGGGCGAGATGAGCCATGATGGTGGCATGAAAAAAGGGACGTATCTGGAAAAGGCTGATGTCGATGGTTACACAGTAAGCTTTCATGTCATGAAAGCCCCTGAAGGTATGGCACACGGTGGTTCGTTCCACTTGATGGTTAAAGTTGAAAAAGATGGTGCTGTTGTTGGCTTACAAGCGGTGAACTCTAAAGTTACCCACCCCAACGACAAATCAGAATCCAAGATGATGATGAAAATGGGCGATTGGTATATGGCAGGCTATGAGCTTGACCACCCAGGGCAACACAAGATCATGGTGTTGTTTAAAACCGAAGATGGTGGCAAACATTTTATCGGTGTGAAATACCCTGATAATAAATAAAGGGTGAATTTGTGCAAGCTATGGTGACTCATGGCTTGCACATTTGATGAAAGAGGGAGTTTTAATCATGAATGACCATGTGAATTATAAACGTATTACCGCTGTGATCAGCAGTTTGGTGTTAAAAAAAGTTGAAGCGGCATTGCGTGACATCAATGTCTCTGGCATCAGTGTCACACAGGTGCGTGGTTATGGTGAATACCACGATTATTATCGAGAAGACATGATGTGCAACCATGCGCAAATTGAAATTTTTTGCGATGCATCTGAAACCGATAGCATTGCCCAATGTATTATGGAGACGGCTTACACGGGGCAATCAGGCGATGGTTTGGTGGCTGTTTTCCCTGTCGATACATTGTACCGTATACGCACTAAAGAAGCGTTTGATTGTTGTTGTCCGCCATGCCCGATTCGGTGATTAACTGATCTTACGCACTTGACCTTTTTAAAGCATATTGATATTGGAAACAAGGCTCTAATCATCAATTATTCATTGTAATGCTTTGCCAAAAGGCACGACTCTTGTTAATATAACTGTCGAAAAGGGGATGTTAGTATGGGGGAAGTAATTCATGTTGATGTTTGTATTATTGGAGCAGGTTCTAGTGGGTTAACCCTAGCTGCAGGTGCTGTGCAAATGGGTGCTAGTGTAGTGCTGATTGAAAAAGGCGCGATGGGGGGCGATTGCCTCAATACAGGCTGTGTTCCTTCCAAGGCTTTGCTCGCAGCCGCTGAAAAAACGGCACATATTCGAGATGCACCAGCCTTTGGTGTTCGTGTAGATTCCATCACTGTTGATTATGCGGCAGTGCATGATCATGTACAATCGGTGATTGCTGCCATTGCACCGAATGATTCGGTGGCACGTTTTGAAGCGTTGGGTGTGCGCGTGATTCAGGCGGCAGCCAGCTTTGTTGGCAAGCAATGCATTCAAGCGGGTGAGGTGACGGTTCACGCTAAATATATTGTTGTAGCGACAGGCTCTTCTCCTTTTATTCCCCCGATTAAAGGCTTGGAAACGATTCCTTTTTTCACCAATGAAAATATTTTTAATCAAAAAAAATCTATTTCTCATTTAATTGTGGTTGGTGGTGGTCCTATTGGCATGGAATTGGCACAAGCCTCTCGCCGCTTAGGGGCTGATGTTACGGTGATGGAAGTAGTTCGGTTATTGGTTAAAGGTGATCCTGATGCTGCGGCTGTGGTGATTCAACGCTTGCAAGAAGAGGGCATACAATTTTATGAAGGGGGGCGCAACATTCGTTTTGAAGCCTTGCCTTCAGGCGATATTCAAGTGTTTTGTGAGATGGATGGAATTACCCAATGCACGACTGGCTCGCATGTGTTGATTGCCACAGGGCGGCGCGCCAATGTTCATGGTTTAGCGTTAGCACAAGCAGGGGTTGATTATACTGACCGTGGTATCACGGTGAATGCGTCGTTGCGCACCAGCAACCCTCGTGTTTTTGCCATGGGTGATGTTGTGGGACCTTACCAGTTCACCCACATGGCAGCGTATCAAGCAGGGATTGTGCTGCGCAATATATTGTTTAAATGGCCAGTGAAGGTGCGTTACCAAGCGGTTCCTTGGGTGACGTATACCGACCCAGAATTGGCGCATGTTGGTCTTGCAGCATCCGATGCGCAAAAACAAGGCATCAAGCATCGTGTGTTGCATTGGTCGTTTGCTGATAATGATCGGGCGCAGGCAGAGCGCAGAACCGAAGGCTTGGTTAAGGTTATCGTCCGTCCGAACGGTCGTATTTTAGGGGCAACGATTGCCAGCTTGCATGCAGGGGAATTGATTCAACCATGGGTGTTGGCGATCAATGAGCAATTAAAAATTAGTGCGATGGCAGCAGCAATTGCACCTTACCCAACATTGAGTGAGGTCAACAAGCGCATTGCAGGCAGTTTTTATACAGCGCGAATATTTTCAGAGCGCATGCGCCGTGTGGTGGGTTTGTTAATGCGCTTGTTTCGGTAGTTTCTCTTCTCTGTAAGCGTAAGAAACTGCCACCAGTTATCAATACCTTCGCCAATTTTCAGGTGTTTTTCTATAAAGCAAGCGAGCAACCGCTTCATTTCTTATATGCACTGTATATTAAAAATCCTGAATTCGTATCATAAGTGCAATTATTGACTTTTTGTCTTAATTTTAGACTAAAAATTAGCGAAGGTGTTGAGTTATGTGTTTAAATACTTACACAGGCTCAACAATTATCTTTTTTAAAAAAAGGAGCGTTAGGTAACGCTCCTTAATAGATCTATAAAATGCAAGCTTAAATGCTAAGGGTTGCCATTTCTTTTTTTAAAAGAGAGCGTGCCATCGCCAAGTTGATACCTGATTTTAATACCACCAAATAGCCAAAAATAGCATCATTGTTAACCAGAGGGCGAATCAAATGATACTGTGAATCAAGCGTAATTAATATATCATCAATATGATCATTCAACTCCAGCATTTTCATTGTGTTTCGCTTTGCTTGAACCACACGAGTGTTTCCAGCCGCTGCAATTTCAGTATCAAAGTTATTAGATTCTGACGCTAAAACCATGCCAGAATCAGAATCAACAATTATTGCTGCAATTGCACCATCCAATTTTATTAAATTTGCTACAACTGTATTTGCATCTGCCATATCTATTCTCCGTATTTATATTTCTCTACTATTCAACCATCATTCTTTAACTCTTAATAAAAAAAGAATCAATGTTAATTAATATATTAATTCTTTTTTCATGCTCCCGTGACTAAAGTAAGTGTAATTGAATACTCAAATAATTGCATCAACAAGGTCGTTTTTATATACCATGTAATAGCAACTATTGAAGGCCATAATATGATTTCCTCATATATTAATCAACTGTTTTTTTTAAATAGCATGGGCATTTCCGCTACATAATTTTAATCTGTTCTGCATCTATTTTTGTGCAAGAAACCAAACCTTTAGGTCATGTACGCTTTGACGGCTTCCCATCTTACACGGGAAGCTGAAAAAACTACTACAAGGCGAGGCAGAGCCAAGTAAGAAAAAACCGCCTCGTTTACGGGAATGCCAGTGATTTCTTTGATTAGTTTGTAGCGGATGTTACGCTGAAACCCGTTATTACTGCGTAACATCCGCTAAAATCAATACCGTCGCCCAGCCAACGCCTCCATGCGCAGGCGAAGGGCATTAAGCTTGATAAACCCTGCTGCATCTTTTTGATCGTATGCTCCTTGGTCATCTTCAAAGGTGCATAAGCGTTCATCAAACAATGAATCATCGGAACGACGACCAACAACAGAGATGCACCCTTTGAATAATTTTAAACGAACATCGCCATTGACGCATGTTTGTGAGACATCAATCATTTGTTGCAACATGATACGCTCAGGGGCAAACCAAAAACCATTGTAAACCAGTTTTGCATAACGTGGCATTAATTCATCTTTTAAATGGGCTGCTTCACGATCCAGCGTGATAGACTCAATGGCGCGGTGGGCCTTAAGCATGATCGTGCCACCGGGGGTTTCATAGCAGCCACGGGATTTCATGCCGACGAAACGGTTTTCTACAATATCAATGCGTCCAATACCATGCGCACCACCGATGCGGTTTAATGTGGCAAGCACCGTCGCAGGCGACATGGTAACGCCATTGATGGCAATAATATCCCCTTGTTTGTAGGTAATCTCAATGTATTCAGCAGTATCGGGGGCTTCCTCTGGGGCAACACTCCAACGCCACATGGATTCAGAAGGCTCACACCAAGGATCTTCAAGGTCATAGCCTTCATACGAAATATGCAATAAGTTGGCATCCATCGAATAAGGTGACTTACTGCCTGCACGTTTGCGTTCAACGGGAATACCATGGTCTTCAGCAAAGCGCAGCATATCTTCACGCGAAACCAAATCCCATTCACGCCATGGTGAAATGACTTTAACATCAGGTTTCAATGCATAAAAACCCAATTCAAAACGCACTTGATCGTTACCTTTTCCTGTTGCCCCATGAGAGACAGCATCGGCGTTTTCGATGGCAGCAATTTCTACCATGCGCTTGGCAATCAAAGGGCGTGCAACGGATGTTCCTAGCAAGTATTCGCCTTCATAAATTGCGTTGGCACGGAAAATCGGGTATACATAATCAGCGACAAATGTTTCAGTAAGATCTTCAATGTAAATCGCTGATGCTTGGCAAGCTTTTGCTTTGCTGCGCGCCTCTTCAACCTCTTCACCTTGCCCAATATCAGCGGTAAAAGTCACCACCTCACAATCATAGGTATTTTGAATCCAGCGTAAGATAATGGATGTATCTAAACCACCCGAATAGGCAAGTACAACCTTATTAATTTTTGTGTCTGGCATACAGACCTCCTCTATTATTTTAATTTTTTAACGCGCCCGAAAAGCATCGGTCATGTGTTCGATGCAGGGCAGTATTTGCCAAGTCTTTGCTGGGGTCACAATGATTACATCAAAACGGCAGATGCAATCAGCATAATGCCGATGCTGTGCCAGCCAGCCTGAAGCCGCACGAATCATGCGGCGTTGTTTGTCTTGGTGTACGGCTTGAATGCTTGCTGTGCGTTGTTGATGCGATTTGACTTCAATAAATGCCAATACTTGCCGATGCAAGGCGACAATATCAAGTTCACCAGGGCCAATGCGCACATTGCGTGCGAGAATATTATAACTTTGGCGCACAAGATAATCACAGGCTTGTTGTTCGCCACGTTGCCCTTTATGGGTTGACATCTTTTGCGTCTTCCCCTGCTGCCATCAAGAGATCATAGACACGGGTGCGGGGGATAGCCAAAGTCTTGGCTATGGTACGCGCTTTGGCAGAGGGGGCAAGATTGGTGATTGCAGGCGAATGCGCCAGATCAAAAATCATATCATCATCAATAATCGCAGCGGCGTTGCATGCGCCAATGAGCAATACTATTTCACCACGCGGTGCTTGTGCCTCAAAATGTGCCAGCAAGGTTTCACACGAACCGCGTATGAATTCTTCGTACAATTTGGTTAATTCACGGGCAACGCATAACTCTCGGTCAACACACAATGGTTGCAATGCTTTCAAGGTCTTTATGATACGTTTTGGCGACTCAAGAAAAATCAAGGTGTGCCGTTGTTGTTCAACAAAGTTTAAGGCTTCAGCTTTGGTGCGACCACTGCGTGGAAAAAAACCAAGGTAGCTAAAACGATCGGAGGCAAGCCCCGCCGCCGACAAGGCAACCATCGGACTGCATGCACCCGGCAATGGCACAATACGACCACCAGCCCTGCTGATATGTTGCACCAAACGAAAACCAGGGTCGTTGATCAATGGCGTGCCTGCATCACAGATGAGGGCAACGTCGTGACCATCACCCAATAGCTGAAGAATACTTGCGCTAACTGCGGTTTCGTTATGTTCGTGGCAAGCCATCATCGGGGTTTTAATATCAAAATGACGCAATAATACACCGCTGGTTCGTGTGTCTTCAGCGGCGATTTTTGTCACGTTTTGTAATGTTTTTATAGCGCGAAAAGTCATGTCTTCTAGGTTGCCAATCGGGGTGGCGACCACGAAAAGTTGGCCAGTTGGTTTTTTCGCTTTAGTCTGCGTTTCCATGAGACAATGCTATGCTATGCCCACCCCGTCTGCAACAAGGTTGATACCATGAATCATTTTATCAACATTCACGCATCCACTTCAACATCTTTCCCCTTACTTCAATTAAGGACTTTTGTGTTGGCGGTTGTTGGATTGTTTGTGTTATCTGCTTGTCAAACAACGGTTGTTTTAGGTACTCACCATGCGCTAAACACCGTTAAATCTGGCACATCAACACCTTCAACCGAAGAAAAATCAACAACGCCTATTGTGCGTCCGCCGATTATTGATGCATCCTCTGCATTGCAATCGGCATGGCCTCGCTACAATTGGGCGCAGCGTGGCATGAAACCCATCCATATTGGTGTTATTCTCCCCTTACACGGGCGTTATGCAGCGTATGGACGAACCTTATTGAACGGTATTCGCTTGGCTGTGAGTAGCCCCGATTGGGGGCACATGGTTCAGTTAACAGTGATTGATGCGGCTGATTCTCCTGCTATTGCAGCGCAAGGTTATGAAAAATTGGTTGCAGGAGGCGTAAACTGGGTTATTGGCCCGTTATTACGCGATAATGTTCAAGCCATTATCCCCCATCTCCGTGATAACATCCCCGTCATCAGCTTAAGCAAACACAGTGAATTTGCCGCTGCTCACCCTGCCTTGTTTATTCATAGTATAGCGCGAGGCATTCAAGCCAGCTTTATGGCGCGAGAAGCCATCCGTTCAAAAATGACACGCATTGCTATTATCACAGGAAAAAATGCATCCGAGCAGGATGAGGCCCGCACATTTGCCCAAGCCTTCACCCAAGCAGGGGGTGAAATAGCTGCCACGCTTACTTTAGATAATAACAACGTTAATTATATCAATCGACTGCGCAGCTTCCGTGCCGTTACCGATGATGAAGTGGTACTGCGTGATCTTGACATTGGCTTGCGTATATTCACTCCGCTGCGCCGCTTAGACATTCGTATTCCTCCAGGAGTCGATGCCTTGTATCTGGCGATGCCAGGGGCAATGGTAGCTAAACTTGCAGGGCAATTGGCGTATGTTGATTTGCGCAAAATCCCCATGCTGGGGAGCAATCGCTGGATGGATAAGCATTTACTTGATGATAGCGGCCGTTATTTAACAGCATCCCAATTTTGCCAACCTGTTGTGCCAAGCGATGCCAGTCGTCTTGTCACTCATTACCGCGAAACATGGGGGCAGGGTCGCCCCAGTGCATTGTTTGCCTTGGGCTATGATACCGCGCATATCTTGTTGTTGTTGGGTAGCCGCCTTGGACTGCAAGGGGCGCGTGCTATTCAGGCATTGCATGATGGTGCTGGCTTTCCGGCTGAAAGCGGAAAAGTCTATTTCAATGCACAAGGCGTGGCAGAAAAAAACTTTGATGTTTTTATTATTCGTGATGCTAAAATCTTGTTGAATCAAAGCCAAGGTTAAGGTGGCTGCTCGTATTGGTGTTTTTGGTGGTAGTTTTGACCCACCCCACCATGGGCATTGGGCGTTGGCAAAAACAGCGATTGAGCGTTTATTGCTGGATGAATTATGGGTGATCCCTGTAGGGATGCCTGTTCACCGTACGCTTACCCCCAGTGTGACGGCAGCGCAACGATTGGAGTTGGTCAAGACAATGTTTCATGGCATAGCAAAAGTTCAGGTGTTGGACTGGGAAGTAACAGCTGATAAACCTGTTCCTAGTTGTGATACCTTGGCGCTAATCCAACAAACATACCCTTCGGTCATTCCAGTTTTTTTAATGGGTATGGATGCTTGGCAAGGCATTACGCAATGGATGGGCTACCCCATTCATTGCAATTTATGTAACATCGCCGTTTTTTTACGGGCAGGTGTCCCCCCCTCCCAGACCAAGGGGTGGAAGCCCCTTGCTTTAACGGATTGGCAAGAAAAGAACTGCGATCATGGTGCAGGTCACGTTGTTTTCTTGCCCGATGTATTGCCCGATATATCGGCGACAGGTATTCGTGAAGAATTACGTCAAGGGCGCGTGCCTTTGTCGATACAACAACAAGCACATGGTTCATTGGTAAAACAATGGTATATCAAGAATATTTAACAACAAACACAGAGGAATCAATGAACGATATTACAGTGGAACGCTTAAGCGATGATGTATTAACTGCCTTGGAAGACAAAAAAGGCATGAATATTATGCACATTAATGTGCAGGGTCGCTGTGACTTTGCAGATCGTTTTATCATTGCCACAGGCCGCACGGGTCGCCAACTGGATGCCATGGCACAAAACGTAGCACAAGCGGCACATGCCGTAGGCTTGCCTGCTAAAATTGAAGGGCGCGATGGCATGGAATGGCTATTGATTGATTTAGGTGATGTCGTGGTTCATTTGTTTTTGCCTGAAACACGCGAAAACTTTCAACTCGAACGCTTATGGGCAAGACCAGAAGACGATAACGAATAATGAATCTTCGCTTGATTGTTGTTGGCAAAATGCAAGCTGATTTAGCAGTATACGAACAACGCTTTCGCAAGCGTTTTGCTGGCGGCTGCCAATTGCAGATTACTGAGTTGAGCGAAGGGCGAGGCAAACAAGCGACACAGCGCAAACAGCAAGAAGAAAAGCATATTTTACATCAAGCAAAAAAAGGCTTTGTATTGTTTGATGAACAAGGAAAAAGCCGCAGTAGTGTTCAATGGGCAACAACATTAGAACGCATGAGTGCAGGGGCAACGCTGGATTTTGTCATCGGCGGTGCTGATGGCGTGAACGATGCTGTACGGCAACAAGCAGGGCAATGTTGGTCGTTATCCCCCTTAACCTTACCCCATCAATTTGCACGGCTGTTGGTTGTTGAGCAGTTATACCGCGCTTGGAGTATTGTACAGGGGCATCCTTATCATCGTGTGTAAATTAGAATATAGTACAAAAAAGATTATTTAATAATGAGTTATAAAGAACTTTTACTATCAATATATGAAGAAGCAGTATCAGGTGTATCTTACGCCAAAAAGATACCTGAGACTGCTTTGAAAAGTATTCATTGTTTATCCGAAAAGTGTTACAATCAAAAAGGTGTTTACACTGTATTTATAACATTGTGTATTTATAAATCAATTCATCCTGAACAAGATATTAGATATCATCAAACACAATTAAAAAATGGGTTTTCAGGGCGAACAATTGATACCCTATATATAACACCAACATTAAAAGCATTGAAACTCCCTTCGATGGCTGAAAGTGGTTGGTTAACTCGATCTCTGGAGCAACCCTATCCTTATACATTAGATTATGATGGTAAAATTAATAACAAAGAAGTTAAACAATCTTTTTTATTATTGATTGATGCAATGGAAAGAAATTTATTGAATCCTAGACATATCCTTATTGAACTCTTTAAAAAGGTTATGATCGTTCAAAAAAATAATATTGTAAATATAACGCCACTAAATAATCCTGAAAAGCTTACAATATCACTATTAATCAAAGCACTAAATACACATTTTTCTTTTGATTACAAAACATTTGGTGGATCAAAGCTTCCTGTTATTGCCTTTCATGTGGTTTATTCAATCATTTTAAAAGAAGTAAATCGTTATGAGGGTTGCGTATTAAAAAAACTTGGAAGTCATACAGCATCTGACCAGACATCCAACACAGCAGGTGATATTGAAATTTTCAAACAAAATATATTATTTGAAGTTGTTGAAATAAAACTGAATAAAAAAATTGATGCTAATATGCTAAGGATCGCCCAAGAAAAAGTCATAAAACACAACCCTAAAAGATATTATATTTTTTCTTGCTATCCTATTGCTCAAGATGAAGTTATAGCGATTAATAATATAATAAATGAGACTAAAAAAAAGCATGGTTGTCAAATTGTCATTAATGGTGTTATTCCAACATTAAACTATTATTTTCGGCTTATATCAGATTTGAATGTATTTTTATCTTTATACAATGAATACATAGAAAAAGATTCCGAGTTAAAATTAATCCATAAGGGTAAATGGAATGACCTTATTTTGATGTTACAAAATGAATTATAAATTTATTGATTTATTTTCTGGCATTGGTGGTTTTCGATTAGGTTTTGAAAAGGAAGGTTTTGAGTGTGTTTTTAGTTCAGAAATAGATAAGCATGCACAAGAAATGTACTTTGAAAATTTTCATGAAAGACCTTTTGGTGATATTACTACAATAGATATTCATACAATTCCACACTTTGATATTTTACTTGCTGGTTTTCCATGCCAACCCTTTAGTATAGCGGGTGACAAAAAAGGTTTTAACGATACAAGAGGAACATTATTTTTTGACATTGCAAGAATAATTCAGCATCATAAACCTACAGTTGTGGTGCTAGAGAATGTTAAGAATTTTAAAAATCATGATAAAGGAAACACGTTAAAAACTGTATTATTAACATTACAACATCTTGGCTATACCACCAGTTGGAAGCTTTTAAACGCTAAAGACTTTGGCGTGGCACAAAATAGAGAGCGTACTATTATTGTTGCATCATTAAATAATGTTGAATTTAATTTTCATTGCATGAAAAATAAAAAAGAGACTTTTTTAAAAGATATTCTTGAAGCTGAAAATGAAAATTTTGAATACCTTGATCCATCTGATTATACTTTAATTAAGCATCCAAAAAAACAATCATCAGGTCTATTTTTTGTAGGCTATAGAAATAAAAACATAAGGAAAAGTGGTGTAAGAGAAAATACAGAACACTTATCAAGAGTGCATAAGCAACCCAACCGAATATATTCATCTGAAGGTACACATCCAACATTATCCTCTCAAGAACCAACAGGAAGGTATTTTATATTTCACAAAGGAAAAGTTCGAAAACTAACAATTAAAGAATGTTATCGTTTAATGGGCTTTCCTGATAACTTTAAAAAAGTTGGAGCTTCAGCAAAGTTATACAACAGAATGGGCAATGCTATTGTTGTACCAATGGTAGAGGAAATTGCTGAACAGGTTAAGCAACAATTATTTAATGCTGATTATTTATTGCAATACAAACAGAGACCTAGAGAAGTAGATTTGTTTGATTTTTTTGTATTAGAGTGCAATAAAACCTATCTAACCAATAAAGCTAAGACAGAATGAGTATATACTTATTTATCATACACCAGTATTGTTTAACAGTAAAGTATAAAAATATACTCTTTTATTTGTTTTTAGTCTGCTTAATAATGCCACCAACCATCAGTCATGCTGCCAGCCGTGATGTCAACCACGAATTGCAGCAACTGAACAAAGAACGCCAAGAACTGGCTCAAACACGGCGGGTGCTAGAAAATAAACTCGGTTCATTGAACAAGGCTTTGCGTGCATTGGATCGTTCGTGGGTGAAGGCAAAACGTGAATTAACGGTGGTGCTTGATAAACAGCGCACTGTTAATCGTAATATCAAAGCCTTGCGAAAGAAGATTGGTGATTTAAAATCAAACATTGCACACATTAAGTCTAATATGCAGGAAGAGGCTGCAACAGCGTGGCGGCAAGCAGGTCGAGAGCCTAGCTGGCTTGATGTTTTAGCAGGGATTCCTGTTACTGAAATACCCCACCGCCAATATATGTTGACGGCAGTGCTAGAGCGACAAGCGCGTGATCGGATGACATTACAACAATCCATCAAAACATTATTAATCTCTGAAGCCGCCTTAAAAGATGAACAACTGCTGCTGGTCGAACTGCGTAAAGAAAAAAGTGTTGTTGAAGCCGCAGCTAAACAAAAGTTACGTGCCAAACGCGCATTGGCAGGTAAAGTGCGTCATGATGTGCGTCTTAAAAAATCGCGGGATGCAACACTGGCATTACAACAACGAGGTTTGAGGCATTTATTAGACCGTATTGCCAAACAAGCTTTGGCTCGCAAGCGTGCAGCTCAGCGTAAATCGAAGCAAGGTGGAAAAACCGTTACCCCAACGGCATACACCATCAAGGGGCATATTCGCAAGCATCGAGGTCGTGTGCCTTGGCCTTTGCGAGGAAAAATAGTAGCACATTATGGTGCGCGTTTGGATCAAAATCGTCCGAAACTTAAAGGGGTATTGATTGCACCAGCATCAAGCAGCCGCAATGGTCGAAAAGTAAGGGCTATTGCCAATGGTGTTGTGCGTTATGCTGATTGGTTTGGTGGTTTTGGTTTGATGATGATTGTAGAGCACAGCGATGGTGTGATGAGTATTTATGCCCATAATGATGCCTTGTATAAAAAAATTGGTAATCGCGTTCATGCTGGCGATGTCATCACTGATGCTGGCTCTACAGGGTGGATTGAACGGGTTCGCCTGTATTTTGAAATACGTGACCACGGAAAAGTAACCAACCCCGAACGATGGTGTCGTGGTTAAAAGTTTAAAAAGTGACGATTAGGAGTAAGCCCATGCGCTTAAATAAAACACGTTGGACATTATTGCTTTCCAGTTTATTGGTGGTAATTGCTGCGACCATTGCTTGGAATCCATCGGTTGGCTACAAGCAAGCAACTGCCGCAACTGACTTTGAGCAGCTGGATAAATTTGCGCAGGTTCTTGATGCCGTTAAACGTGCTTATGTTAAAGAGTCTACCGATGAAAAACTCATTGATGGCGCACTAACAGGGATGTTATCCAGCCTTGACCCTCATTCGACTTATATGAATAAGGCGATGTTCAAAGAAATGCAAGTAGAAACAGACGGCAAGTTTGGTGGTTTGGGTATTGAAATATCTGCCGCTGAAGGCGGTATTCGCATTATTTCCCCTATCGAAGATACGCCAGCATGGCGAGCAGGTGTCAAGGCGGGTGATTTAATCGTTAAAATTGATGACATTTTGGCAAAAGATATTTCTTTGCAAGAAGCGGTAAAAACGATGCGGGGTATACCAGGCACGAGTATCACCTTGACGGTTTTTCGTGAAGGAGCGAACAAACCCTTAATTATTCCTTTGATTCGTGCCATTATCAAAGTGCAATCAGTAAAAGGTGGACTATTAGCACCTGATTATGGATGGCTCCGCCTTACCCAATTTCGCCAACGCGCAGGGGAAGAGTTAAAGAAAAAAATCGCTGAATTAGAAAAAGAAAATGGTGGCCCACTCGAAGGCGTTGTTTTTGATCTGCGTAATAATCCCGGTGGTTTATTGGATCAAGCCGTTGAAGTGAGTGATCTTTTCTTGGATGATGGTGGTATTGTCAGCACCAAATCACGGGTCGGTCGCAATATGTCGTTCAGTGCAGAAAAAGGTGATGTTTTGCATGGCAAGCCATTGATTGTGTTGATCAATCAAGGCTCTGCATCAGCATCTGAAATTGTAGCAGGCGCATTGCAAGACAATCAACGGGCATTGATTATGGGTGTTAAAAGCTTTGGTAAAGGTTCTGTGCAACGAATTATTCCCTTGCCAGATGGTACGGCAATCAAATTGACCACATCATTGTATTATACGCCCAGTGGTCGCTCTATTCAGGCAACGGGGATTGAGCCTGATGTTACCGTAGAACAACAACGTGTTACCCTTAAAGACAAAGAAAAACAACCCTCATTCAATATCTCTGAGCGTGACCTCAAAGGTCATTTAGAAAATGGTAATGGCAAGTTGCCCGAAAAACACAGCAAGGCTAAATCGCACCCATCGGACAAAGTCAATAAGTTTACCGAGTTATTGCAAAAAAGACTTCCCAAAGACACACAATTACAACGTGCCTTGGATGTGCTTAAAGCGATGCATGTATTGAGTGGGCGTAAAGCAGCCAAAGAGGAGGGGTAATCATGAAACAACAAAAGACCATGATTGGGCAGCGTGGCTCCATTCTTATATGGGTATCATTGGGCATTGCCGTTGTACTAGGTATTGTTTTGGTGATTTATTTGATGCCTGAAAAGGTACAGTATTTACGTGAGGTAACCACCCAAGCGGTAAAAAAATCACCGCCAGCAACAGAAGCAGCAACACCGCAAAAACAAGCGGCGATTGATTCTTATACTGCCCCTGCTAACAATGCTGCAGCAAGCAGCACAGAAGCAGCGACCGAAGTGTCTGCAATGAGTGGTCAATCAACAGCAATGGGTAGTGATGATGTAAAAATCAGTGCTGAAGAACAAACGCAAACACCTGTACAGTCATCAACCATCAACCATGCAGATCATGGTTTAGCCTTGATCATGGACGATGTGGGTTATGGTACAAAAGCCGTGGATACCATGCTGGGCTATGGTATTCCACTAACATTTTCCATCTTACCTGATGCCCCTGATGCCGTGGCAGCCGCCAACAAAGTCTACAATGCAGGGCATACTGTGATGCTGCACATGCCGATGGAACCCAAAGACCCTGATATTGCCGATGCCATGATGACCAAAACAGGGCTGACATCAGAAATGAACGAAGCGCAAATGAAAGCCATGATCAACAAAACATTGCAACGTATTCCGCATGTAACAGGCATCAGCAATCACATGGGTTCGATGCTCACCGAGCAAGCTGATGCCATGCGCTGGTTGATGAAAATCAATCGTGAACACGGTTTGTTTTTTCTTGACTCATTAACCACAGCAAACTCTGTTGCCCGTGTGCAAGCCGCTAAAGCAGGCGTTCCGTGGGCAAGCCGTCGTTTTTTCTTGGATAATGATGCGTCTCCTCAAGCATTAAACCGTATGTGGAAAAAAATCATGAAACGCGCTGCCAAAAAAGGGGGCTGTATTGTTATTTTTCATCCGCATAAAAACACCTTGGCTTTTTTGAAGGCGCATATTCATGAAGCGGATGATTTATTTGTGCCATTGTCGGCATTATTGCATCAGCCGCACTGATTCCTGCAAATAATTGATTATAAGTCATGAATCTATTACCTCATATTGAACATGCGATTTGCCAGCAAAAACAAATTGATAATCAGACCCTGAATGGTTATATGTATGATCTTTCCCCTATGCATCAAAAAATTACTAGCCTGCGTAGCATCATGCCCGCAGGGGTTGATGTTTTTTATGCCATGAAAGCGAATCCACACCCTGATTTTTTAGCAACGGCGCGTGCTGCAGGTGTGGCAGGGATTGAAATTGCAAGTTTGGGTGAGGCAAAACGTGCCGTTGCTGCAGGTTTTTTGCCCAATGCCTTGATTTATACAGGACCAGGAAAAACAGTCGAAGAACTTCATTGGTGTGTGGAAAATCAGATTAAAA
Source organism: uncultured Zetaproteobacteria bacterium (assembly GCA_964458185.1). Classification (GTDB taxonomy): domain Bacteria; phylum Pseudomonadota; class Zetaproteobacteria; order Mariprofundales; family Mariprofundaceae; genus AB-137-C09. The sequence continues at coordinate 9,474 of CAYWFG010000008.1, read as the reverse complement.
CAATTCATATTGAATCATTAACTGAAGCATACCGACTAGAAACGATTGCTGCTAGCGCAGGCATACAGCAAGATGTATTGTTACGGATCAATGCTAATTTTGATATTCACGAGGCACAAACTACCTTCTCTGGTGGCTCACGGAAGTTTGGTGTTGATGAAGAACAATTGCATACGGTATTGCCATTGTTGCTAGGGCTTACTCATCTAAATTTTCGTGGTTTGCATGTCTATGCTGCTTCAGGTGTACTCAATGTGGATGATTTATTAAAAAACTGCGCCTTGGTTTTTTCTCTAACGCAAGAAATCGAATCATCATACCCTGATATTTGTTGTGATATTATTGATTTTGGTGGTGGTTTTGGCGTTGATTATTTAGAGCGAGGGCAAGATCTTGACCCCGCATTGTGGGCAAAAGGCCTGCAAGCATTGATCGTCTCCCATGGTTTTGAAGGTCGTCACTTTGTGCTTGAACTGGGGCGTTATTTAACCGCAGAATCAGGATTCTTTTGCACAGAAATCATTGATATTAAAGAAAGTCGTGGCAAAAAGCAGGTGATTTGCGCAGGTGGCATCAATCATTTTCGTCGTCCTGCGGCACTGGGGATTAATCACCCAATGACGATTATTCGACGGGGCGTGAAAAAATTGTTTGATGCACAGCTAAGTATTCATCAAGAGTCGGTTTATTTTGGTGGTCCGCTCTGCACAGGCGCAGATAAATTAGCCAATAATGTGTATATTGAGCATGCTGATATTGGTGATATTGCTGTTTTTGGTTTGGCGGGCGCTTATGGCTTAAGCATGTCGAACATTGAATTTTTAAGCCATAAGCGTGCCGATGAATGGGTGGTCAGTCATTGACCACTCATTTCTAGGTGTGGGTGCGTTCACCCTGCTCTTGTTCCGTTTTGCATTCGATACATAGCGTGGTGACAGGGCGTGCCAACAAACGTTTGTAAGCAATGTCTGCACCGCAGCTATCGCATATACCATATTCACCTTCACGTACTCGTCCCATCGCTTGATCAATTTTACGAATCAACTGACGCTCACGGTCTTTGATGCGAATATCAAAATCACGTTCGGTTTCAATACTGGCTTGATCGTTGGGATCAGGGTATACGCTAGGGTCTTCTTGCATATTTTGTATGCTTCGGGTGTGCGTTTCTTGAAGTTCATCCCGCCACTTTTTTAGCAGTATTTCAAAATCATTCAACTGCTCTTTGTTCAAAGCCATTGGATCCCCACATGCGAGTCAAAAAGTAAAAAGAGGCTATATATTCCAACTGGAACACGCCGCTGAAAAACGCGGCGCATAATAACGCATTATACTTAAAATGCAACTGTCCACAAACGCCAATCGTTGACTGTTTTTCCTTCTTTTTCACTTCGATTAGAATGAAAAATTAGATGATGTTCATCTGCCCATGCAGGACCACCATCACTGGCACGAGACGAGAATGTAATTCGGATACTTTTGCCACTGGATAATTCCATCACATACAACGATGTATGGCGTACACTGCCATCTGCGTCACGGTTGGAGACAAACGCCAGTTTGCTACCATCAGGGCTGAATGCAGGTTCATATTCGCCATTTGGGGTATCGGTTAAACGGGTAAGCTCCGTACCATCCATGTTTTGCATCCATAAATCATAATTACCATCAATTTCACGGACAAACACAATACGCTGACCATCAGCAGAGATAGTTCCATTAAAAGCATTAGGGATCATGGATAGCGTTGCACTTTGGCGATCAAAGATAAACAAAAAGGGATGCTCGAAACGATTTTTGGTTCCTGTTTTATTGTCGCGGTAGGCATCTTTACGACGGTAAAAGTTTGAATCATAAACACGCCACATTTGACCACGCAATTCAAAATGCAATGTTTTGGAAAACTCTTGCAACATCTCGTTGTGACGGATTTTTTGCATGCTGGCATCAAAACACCAAAAACGTGCATCAGGGGAGGCATTCAAATGATTGGGAATCAAGCCGCCACGGTAAGTCAGGTAATTGCTTATTGAGGTATGCATATCACCTGAGTTTAGCCATAACCAAGCAGAAACAGGTCCCATGCGATTGCTAACATAACCAACACCTGCATCAGTGGCGACACCAAAACGAATAGACTCTTTAGTCAATGCTGTTGGTACGCTTTTTCCTTTGATGCTTGGCTGATCAATCGTTGACTCAATCACGCGAAACACATCGCCAGCATCATGATGACGCGCAGTAAAAACTAACCGATTGCCAGCAATAGAAGGGTAGGTTAACTCATGTTTTTTATCGGCAAGCAACAACGTTATAGGGTAGGCTTCTTGTAACGTTGGTGTGCGAGCCTCAGCATGATTAACGGGTAATAACGATACACTTAAGAGACTCAGCGAAGATACGAATGCCATCATTCTTTTTTTATTCATGTGTTTACCTCACAGCATTAAAGTTCGCCGCATGGTGAAAACAAAAGATGATTTTAACCTGAATGGGTCGTTTTCGACTCTTCGACCACTGATTCCAATCGTGCCATCATCAGCATCAAATGCGTACGGTCTTTTTCTTTTTCTGCTGGGTTGTTATTTCGTTCTGTTGATTGATAAGCAAAAGTTTGCAGGCTTGCCCAATGGCGATGTTTCTCCCATCGTTCTTTGCCTATTTGCACATAATCCCCTTGTTTTTGCATCAGTAATTCTGCGCCAGCCTTTGCCTTTAATAGGGTCAAACGATGAAACCACTCACAACGCAATAAATGCACCTCTCCTTCGCCCCAGTTAGAGGCACGCATGGGTGATTCTATAGCAGAGAATGGGAGCAAATGAAGTACTGCCTGCATGGCATACAAACAATGTTTTAATGGTCGATGATGTTCACGACTAAGGTACAATGCAGGGGGGATTTGAGCCAATTCAGGTAACGTAGCTAAGTCTGTTGCCGTTTTTTGTGCCAGCCCTCCACTAGAGGCTTGGCGTAACAGGCGTAAGAAATAGTTGTTTTCATTGCTTCCAACACCCATGACTTGTTCTGTTTTCTTAAACTGTCGAAGACTGCGTTGTTGCCGCTTCAGCCATGCTGCATCCAGCGTGCGAACATCGCACAGACGCAACAACTCTTCGGCAAATTGCAAATGATATTCTTGAATATGATGCTGAATACTATTGAGCATCTGTGCATCCACATCACTTTTATGAATTGCATCCTGTATAGACTGCATACCAAGTAATTGTTCACCAATCATTAAGGCTTCGCAAACATAAGCTGCTGATGTATCAACCAATGATTGCACATAATGCACACAGGTTAGACCATAGTTGTTTAATACATGATTACTAACGCACGTATCGGCCAAACTGATGCGCAGTGGATGCGCCATAATCTGGTCTTGAAAACGCCGTCGAATCGTAGTGGGGAAATAATGCAGCAATAAACCACGGCTAAACAAGCTCCATTCTGCATAAGAATCGGCATTTAAGGCATCATGAATACGATTTTTCTCATGCCCTAGCAAGACAGCCAATTGCGGTGTTAGTAACAATGTTGCATCATCATGCATAGCAGCATCAATGCGTAAATCAAGGCGACCATCATTGACCAATTGTTCGCGCAAACGAATAAAACGCGGCAAATGATGTTTGGCACTAACAAGTGCCAACATGATAGCGTTTGCTTGCTCTCGGTTATCTTCTAAGCATTGTTCTGTGATGATATCTGCGACGCTGGCAAGGATCTGATTGCGTCGGTCAACACCAATATCTCTTGCATCAGTCGCTGAAAAAAGAATTTTTAAATTCACTTCGTGATCTGACATATTGACACCAGCAGCGTTATCAATCGCATCGGTATAAATCAAACCACCATGTTGTGCGTATTCAATGCGTGCATGCTGGGTAAAACCAAGGTTGCCGCCTTCGCAGACCACACTGCAGCGCAATTCACTGCCATTAACGCGAACACTATTATTCGCAGGGTCGCGAACATCGGCATGCGTTTCTTGGTTGCCTTTCACGTAAGTGCCGATGCCACCATTGTACAACAAATCAACAGGGGATTTAAGAATCGCTCGAATCAAAGCTTCACCAGATATCTCAGCAACATCAATGCCCAAAACGGCACAAATCTCGACAGACAGGATAATCTTTTTGCTGTATCGATCAAAAACACCACCACCATTACTGATACAGTCCGATTGGTAGCTATCCCAGCCTTGTACTGCTTGAAATAAACGTTGCCGTTCGGTAAAAGCTTGTGATGTATCAGGGGTGGGATCTAAAAAAATATGCCGATGGTTAAATGCAGCAATCAAACGAATATTAGGGTTTAATAGCATGCCATTACCAAAAACATCCCCTGCCATATCGCCAATGCCAACCACGCTGATCGGGTCAATCGCTGCATTCCGCCCTAAGGTATGAAAATGTTGTTTGGCGCACTCCCATGCACCACGCGCAGTAATACCAAACACTTTATGATCATAACCATAACGACCGCCACTGGCAAAAGCATCATCCAACCAGTATTGGCATTGAGCAGCTAAATCATTGGCATCATCAGAAAAACGCGCAGTGCCTTTATCGGCGGCAACCACCAGATAAGGGTCTGATTGATCCATTGTGGCAATGCGCATGCCTGCTGGATGAACAACTTCACCTGCAACAAGATTATCGGTTAATGTTAACAATGCCCGAATAAAAAGGCGGTATTGTTGCACCACAAAAGCTGCATCAATAGACTCACCACGAATAACAAAACCACCCTTGGCTCCCGTAGGCAGAATTTGCCCATTTTTCACCGTTTGTGTTGCCATTAACTCTAGCACTTCCGTGCGAAAATCATTAGGGCGATCAGAGTAACGGATGCCGCCACGAGCTACACTGCCTGCGCGCAGATGAACACCCTCAACGTGAATGCCGTGAACAAAAATTTCACGGTAGGGTTTAGGCTGTGGGATAAAATCTAAGGCAGCAGGATCTAATTTAATCGCCAATGGCTCTGCAAGTTCACGCTGATAAGCATTGCTTCTCAGGCTGGATAAAACCATGCTTTCTAAAGCACGAAACCAACGGTCATGGGTTAAACTACTGACATCACGCATTGATTTTTTAAAATTCAAACAACTTTGCGGGCTGGATGCTTGTGGCATGGCAGGGCGGTGCAGTGATTCAAACATACGGTACAAACGTGACGAAACCGCAGGGTATTGATTCATCATACTCGATAACGGGCTAAGTGCTGCATCGGGAAGCAGTTGAATCAAATGATTTCTTAATGTAATTAATACTGCCACATCATAAATAGATAAACCTGCTGAGATTAATAGTGCATTAAGCGCATCGTGATCTGCTTCTTCATTGAGTACGGATTCAAGGGCAAACGATAAACGCTCTTTCGCCTCAACACGAAGTTTAGATGGCGGTGTACAACGCAAGCTGATAAGGTCAATCGGCTGATTACTATGCGTGAAAGTAACCAGTGACTCTTGCACAGCAAGCAAACCAAATGCTTGAATCCGCTCAATCAAAATACCCAAGGGTATATTGCTATGGCTATAAATATGAACCGTAATAAACTCTTTTTCCAAAGCAACACGCACAGAACGCCGTTGCTGATGGGCAATACGATCAATCGCCTGAAGATCACGCACAAATTGTTCGGGGGGATAAAGTTCTTGATACAAGCGTGGTAAAAGTTCTAATGCATGCAATGCCTTGGGCACATCTATCTTATCTGGTTGTGATAAAATACTTCGTTTTGCTAAGTCTTTCCAAAACACCACGCAATTTTGCAAGCGAGCATGCAATAAGGACATGCTTGGCCATGTTGTTTTCGCACTAACAGCAGCAATAATTACTTTTTTTGAACCCATAGTGATACTGATATGGTCGTGGTAAAGCAACCCTTCATGCTGCAAAGTTTCACGAAGGTTCAATAAAATATTAGGGCCAAATCGGTCAGTCATCATTGCCATCATGAGAAACTCGCTAGCACCATATTCAGGCGTTAAACGAGCAATAGTCATTTGCGTTGGGCTGCTTAAATCAGTAATTTCCTTCAATGGTTTAAGCCAGTCTTGCCCTGCTACCCCCAGCAATACAGGTTTTGGCATTCGATCAAACAACGAACGAATTTCTCGACGGTAAAAGCTGGAGTATTTTAACATGCTAGATTGGCATAAGGTGCGCCATGTTTGCTCTAATCGCGGAATCTGACTCGCATTGCTGTATCGACCGCTGCGTGCAAAATGACCAATCAAGATGGCTTGCTGCAACACATCATGCTCATGCCAAGAAATACGCACTACCTCCATGCGCGAAGGGCTATAAAGGTGATTGAGCATACTGGGTAACGATAACCATTGTAAACCTACCGATGATGCATGGTCGGCAATCGCTAGTTCTTTACGTAAGTTCGGGATAATTCGGTCTAAAACAGGATAACGGCGCATTAACCCTTTTCGCCAAGATGATAATTGTATACCATAAATGATATAATGATCATCATTCATCCAATTTAATAACGCGCCTTCAATAGGGTTTTGTTGCGTCAATATTTGACCAATATGCTGTAATTTTTTGCGCATACGGGGGAAGTCCACCACAGACAAAGCAACAGCCTGCAAAATGGTATGCACATTTTGCTTGATGGCATCAATATTTTCAACCAAAGCTGCTGATAAGTGAATGGCAATAAACATAAAGTTTTCATCCGAAGATGCTTCAGGTTTACCGAGCTGCACTTGGCATTGTCGTTTTGCATCACAGTGAATGGCCGCAACAACAGTTTGATGGTTGATGGGTTCAATACCGTGACGCGCCAAATAGCTTTTAACAGCATCCAGATAAAAGGCTTGATCAGGGCATCGAATGGTTAAGATATGCCGATGCAATGAGCCTGAACTCAAGCTGCGTACATGCAAAGCAACCCGTTCATCTGATCCAGCACATTCAGGCAGAGGAAGCAACATCATAGCATCGTGCAAAACAGCCGCCTGCAAACGTTTTGGCATTTCACCCACTTGATAGTGTTTGGCTGCCTCATGCAACAATTGCATCAATGACTGTCGAATGTTACGCATACTCCCCCCCCTTAGAACAATTCACGGTGAGAAGCGTCCTCTTTTATTGCATCAGCGTCAAGGAGAGAAAGGATTTAACCGCCGTCCTTCTCGCCCGAATGGAATGTGGTCAGGCTTCTGTCCTATTGTTTGGCTTTATTGAAATATTTACCGTCGAACAATGTTTACCGTAGTCCAACTATCTACGCGAACCTTTCTTCCCTGATTGCCATCAATATAGACAGCAATCTTGGTTTCGCAGACTGAGGAGCTGATGTTACGCATTTGACCTTTTTAAAGCATATTGATAATTAGAACCTCGTTCCCATGCTCCTGCGTGGGAACGAGAGGCTGGTTTTAGTATAACTGCGTAGCAAAATAAATCTATTGCAACCATTCACTTTTTCTCTTAATTTGAGACCAAAAATTGGCAAAGGTGTTGATGTTACGTAGCAATTAAATAAAAAAAGGGAGGTCATAACAACCTCCCTTGGTTTTTTCAGTGCCTATACTTATTGGGTGGGAGTATCTGCGCTGAAACGGTTATGGTTTACTTGGTGTTAGTAAACTCAGGGTATGCTTCTAGCCCACATTCATTGACATCCAGACCTTCGTATTCTTCTTCTTCGCTAACGCGAATACCAAAGATCATCTTGATGGCAAACCATACAGCCAAGCTGGTGCCAAAGACCCAAGCAAAGATCACACCAATGCCCATTAACTGCATGCTTAAATGTGCTTCGGGGTTGCTTAAGCATACTGCTAATAAGCCCCAAACACCACACACGCCATGCACAGAGATCGCACCCACAGGATCATCCAGTTTAAAGGTTCGATCCAGCGTGACAATAGAGGCAACAACGATGACACCACCAATAGCACCAATCAATGTCGCAAGCTCGGGGGAAGGGGTGAGCGGCTCTGCGGTAATCGATACCAGCCCTGCCAACGCACCATTTAATGCCATAGTAAGATCTGCTTTACCGAACCACAAACGGGCTGCAATGAGTGCTGCAATCGCACCACCTGCCGCAGCCATATTGGTATTGACAAAAACCATAGCAACAGAATTCGCCTCTGCAACATCAGAGACTTTTAACTCGGAGCCGCCATTAAAACCAAACCAACCCATCCATAAAATAAAAGTACCCAAGGTTGCCATCGGCATATTACAACCAGGGATGGCATTCACTTCGCCATTTTTGCCATATTTTCCTTTACGCGCACCGAGTAATAACACCGCTGCCAAAGCGGCAGCAGCACCCGTCATGTGTACCACACCAGAACCAGCAAAATCAAGGAAACCTGCTTGATTAAGAAAACCATCGCCCCATTTCCACATGCCTTGTACAGGGTAAATAAAACCTGTTAATACAATGGCAAAGGCAAAGAATGACCATAATTTCATCCGTTCTGCCACTGCGCCTGAAACAATCGACATGGCAGTGGCAACAAACACCACCTGAAAGAAAAAGTCTGCCAGCTTGGAGTAATACGGCGCACCATCGCCACCTGCGATGACTGCTGCTGTTTCATTATCCATGCCTAAGCCAAAGCTGATCCCAGGGATCAACGATGAAATATGCTCACCATACATGATGTTATAACCCACAAGCATGTACATGACGCAAGCAATGGCATAAAGCACGATGTTTTTAGTGAGGATTTCAGCCGTGTTTTTAGAGCGAACCATGCCACTTTCTAGCATGGCAAAGCCTGCTGCCATCCACATCACAAATGCACCCATAATAAGAAAGTAAAAGGTATCGAGGGCATACTTCGTTTGTAAAATATCTGATGATAATGCTTCCATGATAGTCCCCTAGTTTAACGCTTCTTCGTCTTCTTCGCCTGTGCGAATGCGAATAACACGACCAACATCAGTGATAAATATTTTACCATCACCCACTTTACCGCTACGCGCAGAACTAACAATCGCATCCACGACGGCATCCACTTGGTCGGCTGAAACAACGGTAGAAATCTCTGTCTTAGGCACAAAGTCCACACTGTATTCTGCACCACGGTACAGTTCAGTATGCCCTTTTTGGCGACCGTAGCCACGGACTTCACTGATCGTTAGTCCCGTAATACCAAGGTCTGCCAAGGCATCTTTTACGTCATCCAATTTGAAAGGTTTGATGACGGCAGTAATTTTTTTCATAACAACTCCTGATAAAAATTAAAAGGCAGTGCAAACGCACTGCCTTGTGGTATTAAAAAGCGTAGGTCATCTCAAAAGCGTAGGCTTTTAACGTTGTGTTGGCAGGTGCACCATCAATAGCAGCAGCCATGGTGTTGTGTAGCGTACGGTATTCAAACAATGCGCCCAAGCCATCACCCAACACAGAGGTTAAAGCCAAGGTTGTTTGATTGGCTTTGCCTGCAACCGATGTGTCATAATCATACGTACCAAAACG